>JBBDWK010000012.1:0-44925 GCA_040902885.1 Bryobacteraceae bacterium
AGCGCCGGCAGTCCGCCCGCCTTATCGTTGACGTTGATGCCCGGAATGCCCACGGCGTCAGCCGTGTTGAACTGGTTGTTCAAGGGATTGATGTTCTGATTCCACCGCACGACGCCCACGCGAGATTCGTTGATGAGCGCGGGCGAGAACACTTTGACGTAGTTGAAGACGGCAGACTGGTTGCGAAGGGGCGTGGTGGTTGCCGAACTCGGACCGGTCGCCGAAAGATAGGCGCCGATGGGAACGCCGGGACCCGGCGCGGCGGGAAGCACTCCGGGAGTAATCAAATTCGTATCGTCGAAGCTGTACTTGAAAAAAAACCTGTCCGCGCTGCCGACGTTCTGGTCCAGGCGAACATCGAACTGATCCGTGCGCTGCTCGATATTCGGATTGAAGGCGAAATTGCGCGTCTCTCCCGGATCTGTGGGCGATGGCAGCAGTCCGAAGATCTTCACCGCCGCCGGATCCAGCCGTGTCGCGGGAATGCGGTTTCCGGCAAACGGCGCGCGCACCGGGGTATTGCCGGGTCCCGGAACCAGCGTGTATGGATCGAAGATCGCGGCGCGCAAGGCGCTGAAATCTCCAGTTTGAACCATGTTCCGCTGGGCCAGCGTGGGAATCGTGGAAATCGCGCTTAACGGCTGGCGCAGACGAATGCCCTGATAATCGCCGAAGAAGAAGGTCTTGTCGCGGCGGATGGGGCCGCCGAACGTTCCGCCAAACTCGTTCCTGCGGAAGGGCGGGCGCGGCTGATTCAGCCGGTTGTTGAAGAAGCTGTTTGCGTCGAGCTTGTCGTTCCGCAAAAACTCGTAGGCGCTGCCGCGGTAGCGGTTAGTGCCGGACTTGCTCTGAACGATGGTAACGGCGCCCGCCGCAACCCCGTACTCGGCGGAATAGTTGCTGGTGAGAACACGCATCTCCTGAATCGAATCCACTGTGGGCACCATGATGAGGGTGCTCAGCCAGAGATTGCGGTTGACCATTCCGTCGATGAAATAGCTGTTGTTCTGGGCGCTCGATCCGTTGACGCTGATGTTCACATCTCCGCGCATGGCGTAGGGCGAGGTGGTCAGGTTCCCGCTGGAACCTGCATACGCCCCCGGGCCCAGCAGGACCAGCGAGGTGAACGTCCTGCTCTTCAGCGGCATCTCGATCATCTGCTCGTTGTCAACCAGCGAGGAAACCATTGCGGTCTGGGATTGCAGCAGAGGCGGCGCTGCCGTGACCTCCACCGTCTGTTGCACATCGCCGAGGGTGAGCTGCAAGTCGACCGTCAAGGAATCGGCGGCCGTCAGGGTGATTCCGCTTCGCACCAGTCTCTGAAAGCCGGGGTGCTCAACCTGGATTCGGTATTCGCCGGTGGGCATGGAGTAGGCCGCATACTGGCCGGCCTCGTTGGTGGTCGCGGAGCGGGAGAAGGCCGTGCCTTCATTCACCAGAAGGATTTTGGCCCCGGGAATTACGGCTCCCGCCTGATCCGTCACAATGCCGGCGATGGTGCCGCTCACTTGTGCGGCAACGGGCAAGGCAGCCAGCGCAAGAACAACCAACCGCAAATGAAATTTCATGTTTTCGACCTCGAGAAGCTGCTTGAGGGAAAGCATATCACGGCCGCTCGGCGCCGATTACTGCGCCACGCCCGTCAGCCAGCCGCGGCTGAGATAATCGGTCAGCGTGATGAAAATCAGAATGCCCAGCCACAGGAAGCCGCTGGCCACCACCAGTTTCGTCAGACGCGTGCTGTAGCGGACGTGCATAAAGAACAGCACCACCAGCAGCGCCTTCACCACCGCGATGGTCAGGGCCACGACGTTGTTGAATGGGCCGAGGTCGATGAACGACGCCCCCACGGTGACGAGCGTCAGCGCGATCAGCGCGCCGAAAATCATGTAGTACAGCTTCTTGGGAACGATGTGGTCGGACATAATTCTTCAGTGCCGCCCTAACAGATAAAGCAGAGGAAACAGAAAGATCCAGACGATGTCCACGAAGTGCCAGTACAGCCCCACCAGCTCGATCGGCGTGTTGTACTCCGCCGAGTAGCGCCCTCTTCGGGCCTGCCATGCCAGCACCGACAGCATTCCGATTCCAATAATCATGTGCAGCGCGTGCAGCCCCGTCGTTCCGAAGTAGATCGAGTAGAACAACTGCACCTGCCGCGAAAACGGTCCTTCAAACTGGAAGTTCGGTCCCGGAACCAGATGGTGCGCAAACTTATCGGCGTACTCGAATGCCTTGATGCCGAGGAAGACCGATCCCAGCAGGATGGTCAGCAGCAGGCACGCGATCAGCGCCTTGCGGCTGCCCAGTTGCGCGCCATGCACGGCCAGCGCCATGGTGAGACTGCTGCAGATCAGAACCACTGTGTTGATCGCGCCCAGCGTGATGTTCAGATGATGGCTGCCGGCTTCAAACGCCGTCGGATAAAGCGTCCGGTAGATCACATAGGCCGTGAACAAGCCGCCGAAGAACATGATCTCGGTGACCAGGAAGACCCACATGCCCAGCGTGGATGCGTCGCGCTGCTGCTCCACGGTATCGAACTGGTGCCTGAGGGCCAGCGAGTGTTCGCCACTTTCAGTCACCAACCACCTCCCGCTCGCGCGAATACTCATAAGCCTCGTGCGTCACCACCGGCGTCTCCTCGAAATTTTCGGTTGGCGGCGGCGATGCCGTTTGCCATTCGAGACCCACGGCCTTCCAGGGATTCGCGCCCGCGACCCGGCCGTAACGCAGCGACCAGATGAAGTAAATCATGGGCAGCAGATATCCTACGGCCAGGATGGAGGCGCCCGCGGTGGACATCACGTTCAGCACCTGAAACTCGTCCGGGTAGGCGTGGTAGCGGCGCGGCATTCCGAGGTAGCCCAGCAGGAATTGCGGAAAAAACGTAACGTTAAAGCCGACAAAGATCAGCAGCGCGCCCAGCTTGGCCCACAATTCCGGATACATGCGCCCCGTCATCTTGGGCCACCAGTAGTGCATGCCTCCCAGATAACCCATCACCGCGCCGCCCACCATGATGTAGTGAAAGTGCGCCACGACGAAGTAAGTGTCGTGAACGTGCACGTCCAGGCCCAGCGCCGCCAGGAACAGCCCGGTCATGCCGCCGATGGTGAACAGGCCGATGAACCCGAACGCATAGAGCATCGGTGTCTGCAGGGAGATGGATCCCCGGAACAGCGTCGCCGTCCAGTTGAAGACCTTGACGGCCGAAGGAATGGCCACCGCGTAGCTAAGGAAGGAGAAGATCATGCCTGCATACACGGACTGGCCGGAGACGAACATGTGATGTCCCCATACCAGAAAGCCGAACACGGCGATGGCGACGCTGGCAAAGGCCACAAATGCATAGCCGAAAACCCTTTTGCGTGAAAAAGCCGCGACCAGCTCGCTGGTGACTCCCATGGCCGGCAGCACCATGATGTATACGGCCGGATGGGAGTAGAACCAGAACAGGTGCTGAAACAGGATCGGGTCCCCGCCCAGCGCGGGATCGAAGATGCCGATGCGGAGGCCGCGCTCGACGGCCACCAGAAGCAGCGTCACCGCGATCACCGGTGTGCCCAGCACCATGATGAGGCTGGTGGCATAATGCGACCAGACGAACAATGGCAGCCGGAACCAGTGCATTCCG
Organism: Bryobacteraceae bacterium; assembly: GCA_040902885.1. Classification (GTDB taxonomy): domain Bacteria; phylum Acidobacteriota; class Terriglobia; order Bryobacterales; family Bryobacteraceae; genus JBBDWK01. The sequence continues at coordinate 3,638 of JBBDWK010000012.1, forward strand.
GGGGCCCGCATGCGGTGGATGGTGACGATGAAGTTCAGACCGGTCAGGATCGATGAAAAGCCCGCGATGAAAATCCCGACCGCGGTCGACATCACATACGTATTTGAGAACGCTGTGCTGTAAGGGGTATAGAAGGTCCAGCCGGTATCCACGCCCCCGGCGAGCATCGCGTACAGCGCAAATACCCCTCCCGCCACGGCCAGGTACCAGCTCAACAAATTCAGCTTCGGAAACGCCAGGTCTTTTGCCCCGATCATGATCGGAATCAAAAAATTCCCCAGCACGGCCGGGATCGACGGGATCAGAAAGAAGAAGACCATGATGATCCCGTGCATGGTGAAGAACTTGTTGTAAGTCTCCGACTGCACCAGGTCGCCGGCCGGCGTCAGCAGCTCCAGACGGATCAGCACAGCAAACATGCCGCCGAGAAAGAAGAATAGCGTAATGCTGGCCAGATATAGCAGGGCGATGCGCTTGTGGTCCTGCGTCAGCAGCCAGCTCCGGATGCCGTACTCTTTATTTAAGTAATGCTCGCGCGTTTCTACAGGTGCCGTAATCATACAAACTCAACGTTGGGTGGGCGTAGCCGCGGCCGGCGCAGTCTCGCCCGGCGGCGCTTCAACTTTCGGTCCAATCGACTTGATGTACTCGACCAGCCGGATCAAATCTTCCTCGGTAACGAGGCCTTGAAAGGTCGGCATGATGTTCTGGTGACCCGACACGATCTTCGCGCCCGGATTGAGAATGGACTCGCGAAGGTAGGTTTCGTCGGCGGTCACGCGCTGTCCGTTGTCGAGCAGCACAGTGGTGCCGAACACGCCTTCCAGCCGCGGCCCGCGTCCGCGTCCATCCTCGCGATGACAGTTGTCGCACGCCAGATCCTGGAAAAGCCGCGCTCCCTGCTCGGAAAGCGATCCTTCCGCACGCCCGCCGGTCAGCCATTGCTGATAGTCGGCCGGCTCCATGACGTACACGGAACCGACCATCCCCGAATGCTTGGTCCCGCAATACTCGGCGCAGAACAGATGGAAAACGCCCGTGCGCGTGGGCCGGAACCAGAGGGTCGAGTACCTGTTGGGGAGCACATCCCTCTTGGTCCGGAAGGCGGGAACGTAAAAGTCGTGAATCACATCCTCGGAGGTCATAATGAGCTTCACGGCGCGGCCCACCGGAACGTGCAGCTCGTTGATCTCGCGCTGGCCGCCCAGGTGCTGCACTTTCCACATCCACTGCTTGCCCACCACCCAGACTTCGGTGGCGTCGTCCGGCGCGCGAAACTGCCGGAAGTAGACTTGGGCGCCCCAGCCGAAGATGAACATGGCGATCAGGAAAGGGACGATGGTCCAGGTAAACTCCAGCGCCAGGCCGCCCTCGATCGTGGGCGGGCGTTCGTCTTCCGACCGGCGCCGGTACTTGATGGCGAAGTAGAGAATCGTTCCCGCAATCAGGACCGAAAAGAAGACGGTCAATGCGACCAGAAACAAGTAAAGCGCGTCCACCTCGCTGGCGAAGGTGGACGCCTGGTCGGGAAATAAAGGCAGTCTTGAACCCATGCTTAGTGTTGTGCAACCCTCCCGCGCGCATCCCGGCGGAACATGATCAACAGAAAGCCGCCCAGCGCCAGGAGGGTCGCCAGGGCGGCCAGGCGCACCATGTTCATGACCATGGCGCCGTATGTTCCAGTAGCCGGATCGTAGTGATAGCAGAAGAGCAGGATCTGATCGACGGCCGATCCGATCTTGTTCTGAGAGGCTTCCACCAGACCCAGCCGCAAATCCCTGGAGGGATACTCGATTCCGTAGAAGTAATGCGAGATTCTGCCCTGGGGCGTGAGGACCACGATCCCGCTGGCGTGGGCGAACTGCTGCGTCTTTTCGTCCCAGGCGTAGCGGAACCCGATGGAGTCCATCAGCGCTTTGATGGACGCTTCATTCCCGGTGAGAAAATGAAATCCGGCCTCCGTTCCCGGCCGCTGAAAGCGCTTCATATAACCAGCTTTCTTGGCGGAAGCCAGGCTGGGAGTCTCGCGCGGATCGAAGCTGACGGCGATCACATCGAACTCTTTGCCTGGATCGAACGACACCGGCCGCAGGCTGCTCACAAGCCCGTTCAAAATCTGAGTACAGAGCATCGGGCACTCGTAATAGACCGGCGCCAGAACCACCGGCTTCGAGCCGAAGAACTCTCCCAGCCGCACCTCGCGTCCCGTCTCATCGCGAAACGTGAGATCGAGCGGCGCCTGCTCGTTCAACCGCTGCTCGAACGCGACGCTCTTCAATGCCGAAGGCCGCTCCTGTGCAGTCAAAGCAACCGCACTCAAAAACAAAAAAAACCTCATTTCGCTCCTCGCCGCCCCATCACTTCAATCGCGCGATCCACCGGAATCCGCACCACTCCGGCCCGCCGGTCCACCCACCCGTAGCTGTTCAGAAGATCTTCCTCCGAGGCGCGCATCTCGCGCATGTCGCGCGGCGGATCGGCCTGCAGCCGCGGCTCGGGCGGCACCCGCATCCGGCCCTCCGCCGCGATCGGCAGCGGCTGCGGGCTGAGCCGCGTCTCGCGCGCGGCGAACCAGTCGAACAGGAACAACATTAAGCCGGCGGAAACGATCAGGGCAATCACCAGGCCAACGACAAACTTGAGCACCGCCTTCGTATTGACGTCGGTCATGTCGTGGCGGACCTCGGGACGGTCCGTATGTTCAGTGTGCTCGGCCATGTTCCAATGCCTCCGTCAAATGCGCATCGCGCAGCGGCAGCAGCGGACGCCGGTCCAACTGCCACAGAAAAAATGCCAGCCACACGCCGCCGATTCCGGCCAGGGCCAGCGGGTCCATCCAGGACACCAGGAACCGGTGGCCCGCGAACTCGGGGACGACCATCCAGAAGACATCCACGAATCGCATGAATATCACCCAGCCGGCGATTGAGGCTATGAAGCTGTAATTCCGTTTTGCCTTGCGCGAGAGGAGCAGCGCGAAGGGCAGGAAAAAGTGAAACAGAATCAGCGCCAGACCCACGTACTCCCAACCGCCTGTGAGCCGCCGGATGTACCAGGGAATCTCTTCCGGCAGGTTCCCGGACCAGATAATCAGAAGCTGCGAGAAGGCAAAGTAGGCCCACAGCATGACGAAGGTGAGCATCAGTTTCCCCAGGTCCTGCAGATGGTCCGGCCGGATCACCTCGGCGAGCGGACTGGTCCGGGCCAGCAGGACTGTTGCGGCAATGACGAATGCCATGGCCGACAAGGCTTGCCCTCCCATAAACAGAACGCCGTAGATGGTAGAGAACCAGTGCGGGTCGAGCGACATTACCCAGTCCACGGAAGCGAACGTGACGGTCGCGCCATACAGCAGCAGCCCGGGGCCGCTCAGCAATTGCATCTTCCGCGCCATGGGCTCGGGTCCCCGCTGGTCCTGCTCGAGCGACCAGCGATTCAGAAAGTATGCGACGGCGAGCCAGACGGCAAAGTAGAGAACGGCGCGCGCCAGGAAAAAGGGAACGTTGAGGTATGCCTCTTTGTGCTGCAGGATCGCGTCGCGCGCCATCACTTCCGGCCGTGCCCAGATGTACAGATAGCGGACGCCGAAGGCCAGCGGCAGGAACAGCACGGCCATCAGTGGCAGGGTTCGCGTAACCGATTCGAGCAGGCGCCGGATCACCAGCCCCCAGGCGCCGCCCGTAAGATGATGCAACATGATGATGGCGAGCGAGCCCAGGGCGATGCCGATCACGAAGACATAGGCAGTCAGATAAGACCGGAAAAATTGCTCGGGGCTGAAGAGCCCGCCAATGGCGCAGAGCAAGAGCGCGGCGGCGCCCACCATACCGGCCATCTTCCGGTAGCGATCGAGATCGCGAGCGGTTTCAGCGGAAATCGCAAAGGAAGGAGTCATTGGGGTAGCTTTTCGCGCACCTCGGCGGCAACATCGGGTGGCAGAGCGTTCAGCGGGGCGTTCTGGCTGAACTGAAGCACGCGGATGTAAGCGGCGATAGCCCACCGGTCCGCTGGCGGGATCTGCGCCGAGTAGTCGGGCATGGCCCCGAAGCCATTGGTGACCACGTCGAAGATATGGCCGACTGGCGCCTCGCGCAGCCGGTCCGTGTGGAAGGACGGAGGCCGCCGGTAGCCGCGCCGCACGATCATTCCCAGACCGGAGCCCAGACGATCGTGGCACGGAGAGCAGAAGATGTTATACCGCTCCTGCCCGCGCCGCAGCAGTTGCTCTGTCACCGGAACCGGCAGCGTGGCCACGGGCTGATTGCCCGCCATGCCCGTGTCGAACAGCGGCTGATCCTGTAGATACCCTCGCGGCACGGTGCCGGGCACAAGGAGCCGGGAGGAGCGGTGATCGTCAAAGAAGGTTGTGTACTCGAGCGGCCGGAACCTGGAATGGTCGTGCATGTCCTGCCGGCATCCGGCCAGCAGCATCAGAGCCAGGATCGTTCCTCCGGCGGCCGCACGAGCTCTAATGGGCAACTTCGCTCACCTCCCGCGGCGCAAGACTCTCCAGAAACCGGGCCGTCTCATGGTGCTCGAATCGCGGATCGGCGGACTCGATGCAGAGGAAGAACCGGCTCCGCGAGGCGAGCGCAAACCGCGGCACATTGAAAACCGGGTGATAGGGCATGGGAAGGCCGTTCACAGCGAGCATTCCCAGAACCGCCGCGATCCCGGCGGCGAGAATCGTCATTTCAAAGGTCACGGGAATGAATGCCGGCATGCTGTGCAACGGGCGTCCGCCGATGTTGAGCGGATAGTTGATCACGGAGACCCAGTATTGAAGCAGATAACCGCTTAAACCACCCACAATGCCGCCTATGAGCACAATCAACGGCAGGTAGCCGCGGCGATGCTCCATGGCTTCGTGCAGTTCCTCGATGGGATACGGGCTGTAGGCGTCAAAATTGCGGTATCCCGCCTGGGTCGTCTTCCGCGCGGCTTCCACCAGCGCAGCCGGACTTTCGAACTCCGCCATGAGCCCGTAAATCGGCTTCTTGGTCATGGCTTCTCCTTCGCGTCGGCGCCGGGCAGCAGGAGACGCATTTCAAAGATCGAGATCATCGGCAGGAACCGGATGAACAGGAACAGCAGGGCCAGGAACAATCCGATGGTGCCGATGAACGTCGACCAGTCCCATATGGTCGGCCAGTACATGCCCCAGCTCGATGGCAGAAAGTCGCGGTGCAGACTGGTGATGACGATTACGAAACGTTCCAGCCACATGCCGATGTTCACGATGATGGCGATCACGAACAGCGCGGGCACGCTGCTGCGAACTTTGCCGAGCCAGAGCAGTTGCGGCGTCACCACGTTGCAGAGCATCAAAGACCAGTAGAACGGGCGGTACGGGCCGGTCATGCGGTTCCAGATCATGAAGCGCTCGTACTCGTTGGCGCTGTACCACGCCATGAACGTTTCGATCATGTAGCCATAAGCGACGATGAGTCCGGTGGCCAGCATGATCTTGGCCATGTTCTGCAGGTGCCGAAGGGTGATGAAGTCTTCCAGGCCGTACATCTTGCGCAGCGGAATGGCCAGCGTCATGACCATCGCGAATCCGGAATAGATGGCTCCGGCGACGAAATACGGCGGGAAGACGGTCGCGTGCCAGCCGGGAATGATGGAAATGGCGAAGTCGAAACTCACCACCGTGTGCACCGAGACCACCAGCGGAGTCGCCAGCCCGGCCAGCAGCAGCGAGGCCATTTCATACTGCTCCCAGTGCCGGGCCGATCCGCGCCAGCCCATCGCCAGGATGCCGTAGAAGCTCTTTGCGAAGCGGTGCTCCGCGCGATCCCGCAGCGTGGCCAGATCGGGAATCAGACCGACGTACCAGAACAGCAGCGAGATGGTCGCGTAGGTCGAGACGGCGAAGACATCCCATATCAGGGGACTGCGGAACTGCGGCCACAGGCTCATCGTGTTGGGATACGGGAACAGCCAGTAGGCCAGCCACGGCCGCCCCAGATGCAGGATCGGGTAGAGGCCGGCGCAGGCCACGGCGAACAGCGTCATGGCTTCGGCGAAGCGGTTGATCGAGTTGCGCCAGCTCTGCCGCAGCAGAAGCAGGATGGCCGAAATGAGCGTGCCCGCGTGCCCGATGCCGATCCACCAGACGAAATTGACGATGGCGAAGCCCCATCCGACCGGAACGTTGACGCCCCAAATGCCGATTCCAACCGCCACCAGGTATGCGATGGAAAACAGCAGCGCCATCGTGAGAAGGAACGCGGCGCCGAAGCCGATGACCCAGCCCCACCGCAAGCCGCGCGTGAGGACGATGGCGCTGATCTTGTCGGTTACCGAGGCGAAGGTATGGCCGGGCTCGATCACCGGCGGGCGCTGCCGCGCGGGAACGTCTTCGGTTGAAGGTCTCTGAGCCTCTTGCTCGATGTCCATCTATGCCTTCTCAATCTCGGGATTCGGATTCTTGAGCTCCGCGAGGTAAGTCGTCCGCGGACGCGTGTTCAGCTCCGCCAGCACGCCATAGTTCAACTCGTTCTTCTTTAACTGCGATACGCGGCTGTTGGGATCGTTGATATCGCCGAAGACGATCGCGCGCGCCGGGCAGGCGGTCTGGCAGGCCGTCTCGATGTCGCCGTCGCGGATGCGCCGGTCCTCCCTCTTGGCTTCGATGCGCGCCTCGTTGATCCGCTGCACGCAATACGTGCACTTCTCCATCACGCCGCGCGTGCGAATGGTGACGTCCGGGTTCATGCCCAGCCGCTGCACCTCCGCATAATCGGCATAGTTGAAGAAGTTGAAGCGCCGGACCTTGTAGGGGCAGTTATTCGAACAGTAGCGCGTGCCCACGCACCGGTTGTACGTCATCTCGTTCAGCCCTTCGGCCGAGTGAGTGGTGGCCGCCACCGGACAGACTACCTCGCAGGGCGCCATCTCGCAATGCTGGCACAGCATCGGCTGGAAGTGAGTATGAGGATTATCGAGATGGCCTTCGTGGTAGGTGTCGATGCGCAGCCAGTGCATCTCGCGGCCCATCAGAACGCCCTGCTTGCCCACCACCGGGATATTGTTCTCCGAATGGCAGGCGACTACGCAGGCATTGCAGCCGGTGCAGGCCGTCATATCGATCGCCATGCCCCAGGCATAGCTGTCGTAGGTGAAGGGAGGATAGAGCGAAAGCTCGGGCGGCGGATTGTGGACGCCTTCGTGGGCAAAATCCGGATTCTCCCGGTACTCCTGCAAAGTCGCGCTCTGCACGATGTGCCGGCCCTCCAGATTGTGGTGCTGCTGGGTGATGGCAAGCGGAAACTTTCCCGGCAGCTTGCGTATCTCCAGCCCCGTCCCCATCCAGGGAGCGTCCGAGGTGCGGAGCGCGTAAGCGTTGAAGCCGACGCCGCTTCCCACGCGGCCGGCGCGCTCGCGGCCATACCCGAGATGCACCGTGACCGACTCATTCGCATGGCCCGGCTGAATCCAGACGGGGGCCGTGACCGTTCTCCCTTTGTAATGCAGTGAGACCAGGTCTTCGTTTTGCAGATTGAGCCGCTGGGCCGTGCCGGCGCCGATGAGCGCTGCATTACCCCAAGTGAGTTTGTCGATGGGCTTGGGCAGCTCCTGCAGCCAGCCGTTATTAGCGAATCGCCCGTCGTAGACGCTCGGATCGGGCCGGAAGACGACCTCCATGCCCTCAGCCGCGGGAGCGGGCGAAGCCGCGCTGGCCGGCGCACGGGGACTCGCCGCCTTCGCGGGCAGCGCCGTACCCTCGACAACGCCGTCATGCAGCGCCCGGCGCCACCACATTTCGAAATTCTGAGGCCGGCGCTTCTGCCAGTAGCCCCGCACAATATCGTAGCCGGAGCGTTGGGGCTGCGCTGTGAACGCCGCCAGAAACTCGTGCGCGGAGCGGCCGCCGAACAGCGGCTCGATCAGCGGCTGCATGATGGTCACCGTGCCGTCGAAGGCCCGCGCATCGCTCCAGCTTTCCAGATAGTGGCTTTGAGGGATGTGCCAGTGACAGAGCGCGGAGGTCTCGTCCTGATAGAGGCTGAGGTGGATGCGCAACGGAACACGGTTGAGGCGCTGGGCGAAATTGAGATCGGCGGGCGCGGTGTAAACCGGATTGACGCCTGCTATCGCCAGAACCTCCACCTGGCCGGCCTCCATTTCCGCGGTCAACTCGCGCAGGCCGGCTTCGGAGGAGTCGCCGGACTCGATGGGATCGGTGTGGAAGACCGTCCGTCCTGTGTTGCCGAGCTTCTGGTTGATCTGGTGGGCGATGGCATGTACCGCCGCACTCTGCCACGTGCCCGGAATCACTACGGAAGCACCCCGGTTGGCCTGCAGGTCCCGTGCCAGCGCGGCGATCCAACCGGCGTGCGGGCCGGATGGCGCCTGCCCGTCGAGCGCCTCGTTGAGAGATCGCGCAATCCCTTCCACTTCCGACGCGCGTACCGGAAGCCGGTGATCCGCCTTCGCGCCGGTGATCGTGTACGAGCTTTCGACCGAATAGAGGCGATTCATCTCCGCCTTCGGCCCGCGCACCACCCGGCGGTTTGCGAATTGGCGCGCATAGCGAATTCCGGCCGGCCCCAGGCACAGGAAGTCGGAATCCAGCGCCAGGATTACGTTGGCGTTCTCCAGGCTGTAATACGTGTTGACCGGCTCCCCGAACGCCGCACGCGACCCTTCCCGCTGCATGCCGAAACCGGCGGGCTCATACTGAACCCATTTAGCGGCTGGAAAGAGGGCGAGGATCTCTTCCATCTGCCCCGTCATGGTAGGCGAGGTGAACGACTCGGTCAGGATTCGAAGCCCAGCGCCCTGCCGTGCCTGCTGGGTGGAGAGGGATTGGCTGAGCGCGCCCTGTAAGTTGGCCCAGGAGCCGATCTCGCCAAGATGGGTGATTGCCTGAGACCGGTCCGGATCCCAAAGCCCGAGCGGGGAAGCCTGCGTATAGACGTCGGTCGCGCCAAGGCTGGCCGGATGCAGCGCGTTTCCTTCCACCTTGGTGGGCCGGCCCATGTGGCTTTCCACCAGCAAGCCCGTGGCAACGCCGGAAAGGGGCATGGCCGTGGCGAAAAACAGGGGCTTGCCGGGAATGATCTCCTCGGCGGGCCGGACGTAGGGAACGATCAACTCCGTGGGCTGCCTCGTACAAGCGCTGAGTCCCGCCAGCGCGAGCGAAGCGCCCATCAGCTTCAGAAACTGCCTGCGGCCCGCGTCGCCTGCCTCACCCTCCGGCCACTCCGAAGCCTGCCTGGGAAATTCGCGATGCAGCCAGTCTTCAAACCCTTCGGTGGCCGCGAGTTCTTCCAGACTGCGCCAATAATGACGCCCGCGGGCCTTTTCCAGACGCGCACGGATGGCCTTGAGATCGAGGTCTTCGTTGTTCTTGCTGGTCATTCTTCTCTCAATGTGCGAATGGCGATCAGTAGTGACAAATCGAGCAGTTGGTGAGCCTGTCGATCTCGTACTCCCGGACCAGCTTGCGTCCCACGGCGAGTTGATCTCCCTCCGGCCGGTACTGCATGTTGAAGACTTCGGATCGCGGCCGGACATAGCGCTCGGGGTTGCGATGACATTGCAGGCACCACTCCATTTGCAAGCTCGCGGCCTGCCACATCAACGGCATTTCGTTGACCTGCCCGTGGCAGGTCTGGCAGCCGACGCCCTTTTTAACGTGGATGCTGTGGTTGAAGTGAACGAAATCCGGCAGGTCGTGAACGCGCGTCCATTGCAGCGGTTCTCCGGTGCGCCAGCTCTCCCGCACGGGAGCCAGAAAGGGGCTTTGCGCCCAGATCTGGGAGTGGCAGTTCATGCAGGTCTTCGTGGGCGGGATGCCGGCAAAGGCGGAGGTCTCCACGGTAGTGTGGCAGTACCGGCAGTCTATGCCGAGGCCCCCCACGTGGTGCGCGTGGCTGAACTGAATGGGCTGCTCCCGGGACTCCCCTTCCCCGGTTACATAAGACGACCGGTTCAGTTCACCAAACGCCCATGTCAAAAAGCCCAGGATGAATATTGCGCCAAAGATGGTCAGCCGGGAGAAAGTGTTGGTGCTGTGATGAAAAATCTGGGACATCGACTATGCGCGTATCCCAGTGTTTTCACGGCGAGCGACTCTTGAATGCGAATCAAGAAGAGGAGGTTGCATGCGAGAAACCACTATTATCGCTCCGGGAAATTGATTTCTCAAATTACCGAGCGTAACCAAGAAGACGTTTCACCGCCGAGACGCCGCGGCGCGGAGAAAGACCAAAGCCTTTTTTCCTCCGCGCCTCGGCGTCTCGGCGGTTAATTCTTCCGCTCCAGGAGATACACGCAAGCCTCGTGGCGGCTCTTGCCTCCGTCGTTCAGGGCGAATCGCCGCGGCGCCAGCTTCCCTTGCCGCACAGAGCCATTCCAGAGGGATGCGCCCGCGTAGTCGCCATCCTTACGCAAGGCGTAAAAGTTCAGATCGAACCGGGACAGTTTCGTCTCATCCCCGTTGAAGTTGCGCGCCACGCGCCGCAGAACATCCAGGCAGGCTTCCCTGGCCGGCATCCCGTGGCGCATGTTCTCGACCACGGAATGAGCGCCGGCCACGCGGATCGCCTCTTCGCCGCGTCCGGTGGAGCCGGCGGCGCCAATGTCCTGATCGACGTACAGACCGGCGCCGATGATGGGCGAATCGCCGACACGCCCGGGAATCTTCCATGCCAGTCCGCTGGTTGTGGTTACCCCGGACATCTCGCCCTTGGCGTTCAGGGACAAGCAGTTGATGGTGCCTGTAATCGGTTCTGCCGCCATCTCCATAGCCCAGGCGAGCGTGGCCTCATCGGCGCGGGGCAGCGCCGACCAGTTGCTGTGCCCTCGCGAATCTTTCAGCGAACGTTTCCATACCAGCCAGGCCACGCGCGATTTTTCGGTGAGCAGGTTCTCTTCGCGAAATCCGTAGGCCTTGGCAAAGCGTAGCGCGCCTTCTCCCACCAGCATGATGTGGTCGGTCTGCTCCATCACCAGCTTGGCCACTTTGGATGGCGTCTTGATGTTGCGAATCGAGGCCACGGAACCGGCCCGGCGCGTAGGTCCGTGCATCACGCAAGCGTCCAGCTCGACCACGCCTTCCTCGTTCGGCAATCCGCCATAGCCAACCGAGCTATCTTCGGGGTCCTCCTCGTTGATGTTTACCCCCGCGACGACGGCGTCGAGCGTGTCGCCGCCCGAGGAGAGAATTTCCATCGCCCGGGCGCACGCGCGCAGGCCGTTATCGCTCGCAATCGTGATGTTTTTTGGCTTCGCCTGGGCGAACGCCGGGAGGGCCGAAACGCCCGCCAACCAGCCTCGTCGCGTGATCATGTTCTTTCATCCCGGCGCCTCTGCGCCTCTGCGGTTAATCACATCCACCAGCTCCTTCACGGCTGCCGCGCTTTTGTGCAGAGCGGCCGTCTCCTCGGAAGTGAGCTTAACTTCGTAAATCTTCTCAACTCCCCGCGATCCCAGTTTTACCGGTACGCCCACGAAAAGGCCGTTGATGCCGTATTCGCCTTCCAGATACGCGGCGCAGGGCAGCACCTTCTTGCGATCTCGCAGGATGGAATCCACCATCTCCACCGTCGCCGCGGAAGGCGCGTAGTAGGCGCTTCCCGTCTTCAGGTACTTCACGATCTCGGCCCCGCCGTTCCTCGCGCGATCCACCAGGCGGTCCAGCGTGGCCTGGTCCAGCAACTCGGTCAGCGGGATGCCGGAGACGCTGCTCAGACGGACCAGCGGCACCATGGTGTCGCCGTGCCCTCCCATCACCACGGCGGTCACGTTCTCGACCGAGACATCCAGCTCGCGCGCGATGAAGGTGCGGAAACGAGCTGTGTCCAGAATGCCCGCCATGCCCACCACCCGGTTCCTTTTGAACTTCGAAACCGTGTGCGCCGTCTGGCACATGGCATCCAGCGGATTGGTGACCACTACGAGAATGCAGTCCGGAGAATACTTGACGGCCTGTTCCGTGGCCGCCTTCACGACCTCGTAATTGGCCAGCAGCAGATCGTCGCGGCTCATGCCGGGCTTGCGCGGGAAGCCGGCCGTGATCACGACGATATCTGAGTTTGCCGTGGGCTCGTAATCGTTGGCCCCGGCGATCGTGACGTCATAACCCTGTACGGGACCCGACTGAAGCAGATCGAGGGCCTTGCCTTGCGGCACGCCTTCCACCACGTCCACCAGAATCACGTCGGCAAGCTGCTTTTCGGCAATGCGTAAGGCGCAATTGGCGCCCACGTTGCCCGCGCCCACAACGGTAACTTTATTTCGCAAAAACGATCTCCTTCGGGTTTATTGAGTAGGGACGAACCGACGATTATATCGCGCCGTTTACCATGGGAATGCGATCGGAAGTTTCGCCGCCCGAGGCGAGGACCCGCTGTTCCGTATACACGCGCAGGGCCGCCATCTCGGATTCCAGGCTCTGATAGAGGGTTTCAACGCCGGAGTCCTGGGGATCGAGCCGGCACTGGCCCAGGTCCTCGGCGATCTCGACAATGCCGCGGGCGAAAATCGCGGCTCCCGCCCGCTTCAGCCTTTTCGCCGCCCGCGACAATGCTTCCATATCGGCGCGGTCGATGCTGGCTCGCAGATTTCTCATGCGCTCGGGAGACACCTGGAGAAACAGCAGCAGCACGCCCTCCAGCAACTGAGGATCGTGATCCATGGCCTCCAACGCGCGCTTCTCGTCAATGGGGATGGGCTGTCTTGCGCTCTTTGCGGGATCTCTGCCGGGTTCGCCCACACCGTGCGGTTTGGAGGCGCCGGAAAGGTGTTTTTGGATGGTGGCCAGGAGGATCTCGGCTCGAATCGGCTTGGACACGTAGGCGTCCATGCCGGCGTCCAGGCAGCGCTCGCGGTCGCCCGCCATGACGTGGGCCGTCATGGCGACCACGGGCAGGTTGGACCACTTGCGATGACGGCGAATCCTGCGCGTGGCCTCCAGGCCGTCCATCACCGGCATCTGCACATCCATCAGCACCAGGTCGAAGGACTCCCGCTCCAGCGCATCGAGGGCTGCCTGGCCGTCCACGGCGACACCATACTCATAGCCGTGTTTCTTCAGTATGGCGCCGGCAACCTTCCGGTTCACGATATTGTCTTCCACCAGAAGAATGCGGGCCGCGGGTCCGGGCCCGCGCGGCTCCAGGACGGGAACTTCCTGCGGCGTGACTTCGATTATGGCGTTATCGGCGGAGGGCTCGAGCACCAGCGTGAAGTGGAACCGGCTGCCCCGGCCGACTTCACTGTTCACCGTGATGGCGCCCCCCTGCATCTCAACCAGCTCGCGCGTGATCGCCAAACCCAGCCCGGTGCCGCCGTACCGCCGCGTGATGCTTCCGTCGGCCTGGGTGAACTTCTCGAAGATGATCGGGAGCTTTTCCGGGGGGATGCCCGCCCCTGAGTCAATCACTTCGCACTGCAGCTCCAGGCGGCCGGAGCCGCGAATGCTGGCGTCCATTCGCACTTCGACCTTTCCGGATTCGGTGAACTTGATGGCGTTGCCGATGAGGTTGGTCAGGATCTGCCGTATCCGGAGAGGATCTCCCACCAGACTGGCCGGCACCTGTGGTGCGACGTACTCGACCAGCTCGATGCCCTTCTGCCGGGCCTGCGCCTCGAGCCGTTTGACGCAGTCGCGAAGGAGCGGGCGCAGCTCGAAGACCGCCTTCTCCACGGTCATCTTACCGGCCTCGATCTTCGAAAGGTCGAGGATGTCGTTGAGCAGCGCCAGAAGACTCGCGGCGCAACCTTGCGCGGTTTCGATCTGGTCGCGCTGCTCCGCAGTCAACTCGCTGGCCAAGGCCAGATCGAGCATGCCGAGGATGCCGTTCATGGGCGTGCGCAGCTCATGCGACATGTTCGCCAGAAACTGGCTCTTCGCAAGGCTCGCGGATTGCGCGCGCGCCATGGCTTGCTGTAAAGTCTGCGTGCGTTGCCGGATACGCTCCTCGAGAGTCTCCTGATGCTCGCGAAGCTGCTTCTGGGACAGATCCAAAGCGCGGATCATGCGATTGAAGCTCTCGCCCAGCGTCTCAATCTCGTCGGCCGACGGGACGACCTGAATCGGGGCCATGCGTCCCTGTCCAGCCGACGTCATGGCGCCCTCCAGGGATTTCAGGGGATTGATGAGCAGGCGGCTGCTGAATCGGGCCACCGCAACGCCTACCACCAGCACGATCAGCCCTACCAGCAGAGACCCTGAGACGTTTCCGTAGATTTTATCCCCCACGGCGTCGTCGCGCAGGCTCAGGCGAAGGTGACCGAGGATCTGCCCTTCGGGCGAGCGGATCTCGCGCTCCGCGCGAACCTCCTCCGCGCTCAGCGCCCAACGGGCAAGGCGCCTTCCTTTCGCGTCGCTCAATTCGATCTGGAGCCAGGGATTCTGGGCTTCCAGATCGGAGAGAATGCGAGCGACGACAGCATCTTTTTCCGCCAGTAGCGGCGTGGCGACCAGCGTGCGAACGGTATCGGCGAGAAATTCGGCTCTTTCCTGGCGGTTCTTCTCCAGAGTCGCGTACTCCCGCACGGTGTGATATGCCACCAGCGTGAAGGTCGCCCAGATTACCAGCATCGCGGTGAACCACGATAGCTTGGTCGCAAGAGATCGAAATTTTCTGTCTTTCACTCCGCGCGGCGCTCCTCAGTCACACCTCGGCGGAAGGCGATGAAACCTGTATACGGCGAACGCAGTATGCCCGGAGGTCCGGCTAAGCGATTCCAAAAAATGGATATCCGGACGGCGGAAGGATTCGTCGCCGGCTTCCCGCATTTCACATGTGTTGCGTAGGCGCTTGATAATTGACAAGATGTGCTAGAATTTCCACTGGAGGAGTCGGCCACGGGTTTTTACCAAAACCTGTAACGACGTGTCCGCGCTTCGCGTCCGATGGTTGTGGAAGCGGAGAGCGGCTCAGGTGAGCCGAGGGATTAAATGCCTGAGAATTTGGATAGAACCAACCCGGAGGATGGCGCCACCTCGACGCCTGGTCCGGAGCGCGACGTCCATCTGGATCGTCTGTTAGCTCCAAGCATAGAAGAACCCTGGTTTCGATCGCTGGCTAACAATATACGAGAGGCAATCAACCCTCCCAGGTTACCTCCCTTGGTACTGACTTCGAAGCCGGTAGCGGTAAAAGACATTTGGGGCCTCTACGGACACGACAAGAGATCCGGCCTTATGTCTCTGGCCGTTCACGGCGGAGTTTTGGTGCTCATGTTCACCCTGGCAGCGAACAGGACGGTTCAGGAGAAGGTGAAGGAAACCGTTCATCTCTTCGCGCCGGTGGACATTGAGGCGTACATGCCGAAGGCCCCGCCCAAGGCGCAACAGATGGGCGGCGGCGGCGGCGGCGGCGACCGGTCCCCGACCCCGGCCAGCAAGGGAAAATTGCCCAAAGTGGCGCCCCGGCAATTCGTTCCGCCCCAGGCCGTGGTTAACAATCCGAATCCCAAGCTGGTAATGGAGCCATCGCTGGTGATTCCGCCCGACGTTCCGCTTCCCAACGTCAACCTGGCGAATTACGGCGACCCGCTCGCGAAAGTGGTTGGGCCTCTTTCGAACGGACCGGGTTCGGGCGGCGGCATCGGAAGCGGCTCCGGCGGCGGCGTGGGTCCTGGCAAGGGCGTGGGCTTCGGGCCTGGCGAGGGCGGCGGAGTTGGCGGTGGAGTGTTCCGGGTCGGCGGCGGAGTCACCGCTCCCAGCATTCTGTATAAGATTGAGCCCGAGTACTCCGAAGAGGCCAGAAAGGCCAAGTACTCTGGCACGGTCGTGCTGTACGTCGAGGTGGATCAGGCCGGCAAGGCGCGCAATCTGAAGGTGATTAAGAGCCTCGGGCTGGGTCTGGACGAAAAGGCCGTTGAAGCCGTGAATAAGTGGAAGTTCCGCCCCGGCTACAAGGACGGCAAGCCGGTTGTGGTGGCCGCTACCATCGAAGTCAACTTCCGGCTGCTTTAGAACCCCGATTACTGCCCGGCGGAGACGTTCACCGTGAACGTCTCCGTATCCTTTGCCCCGCCTTCTCCAAGGGCGCTCACCGTATAGGTCGTGGTCTTGGCGGGAGCGTGCATCGTGCAGCCCTTCTGGTCCTTCGTGCGGAAGGAAAGCGGCGCAACGGTCACCGACTTTGCGTTCGCCACCTGGAAACATATTCTGACCGAATCTCCGCTTTTCACGGCCAATGAGCTGACATCGACACTGACAATTCTGGGCCGGGCGGGTCCGACCGTCACGGTCACTGCCTGCGACGCTTTGCGGCCCTGGGAGTCCTCGGCGGTTAAGGTGTACGTGGCGGTCGCGGAAGGCGAAACGTCGAAACACCTTGTGGCGGCCGGCCATACGGTTTCCTCCGGCGGGGTGAGGCTTACCGATTTCGCGCTCTCCACGCCATAGCACAACAACGTCTTTTCGCCCCGTCCGATATTGGGCGGCGAAGCGTAGAACTGCGTAATCCGCGCCGGCTCGGCTTCGGCGGACTTCTTTTGTTGCGCGGATTCGCGCGGCGAAGAACAACCCCAGTGGGCTGCGGCGGCAATGGCCAGAAGAAGGTGAGTTTTTCCCATGATTACCCTCGCTTGGAACACTCCGCGCAGGGGCATACCTTGCGAAGGTGTTCGTACGAATAGATTCCCGAGCTGTGACCGTCGCTCCAGTTGATGCGGATGGCGTACTGTCCCACCGGCTCCACCGCGAGCATGGTCAGTTTGGGAGTGAACATCTGGAACGGCGAGGAAGCCTGGTGCGGCCGGGGAGGCGTTCCGTGCGCGCCCGTGCAGAGAGCGCAGGGGCAATGGTCCCGGAGGTACACCAAGCCGTATTCGCTGCGGTGGCCGTCCTTCCAGTCTATGCTGATCCCTTTCGATCGCGAGATCGCAATGTGTTCCGGATCGGTAATCATTCCAATCATGTCTGCCGCTCGACGTCGCGCACCCCGGAGATGCGCCGCATGGCGGCGACCAGCTTCTCCAACTGCCGCTTGTCGCGCACGTCCACCGTCATCTCGACGATCGCGCCATAGCGGTTCGGATCGACCTCGGTGCGCGCCTCCAGGCTGCGTATGTTCGTGTTCTCACTCGAGAGAACAGATGTGAGCTGGTTGAGCATGCCGGGCCGGTCATCGGTATGCACGACGATTTTAACGGCGAAAGAATCCTCGACCGCGCGCTCCCATTCCACATCGATCTTGCGCTCCGCTTCGTAGAGCAGGTTTTCCACGTTAGGGCAGGAGCGGGAATGCACGGCAACCCCTTTACCCCGCGTGACGTAACCGACAATGGCATCGCCGCGGATCGGGTTGCAGCACTTGGCGCGATAGACCATGATGTCGTCGCCTCCCTTGACGCGAAGGATCTCGTCGCCGTCCGGCCTTCCCGGCATCGCCCCGCCAGCGGGCGGAACCGTACCATCCGGCAGGCCGTCGCGGGTTGGCGTCTCGACTGGACGAAGCTGGTCCGGAACCGCCTTCTGCAGCACCTGCCGCGCGGAGAATTTACCGTAGCCCAGTCCGGCGTACAGATCTTCCACGCGGCCGTATCCGTATTCGCCAGCCACGCGCTCCAACTCGGCCCTGGCGATTTTACCCAGCTCCACCGACAGCCGGCGGGCCTCCTTCTCCAGGTACTTCTGGCCGATCTCAATGGCCTTTTCGCGCTCGGTCGCGTTGATGACGTGCTTGATCCGGTTGCGTGCGCGGGAGGTTTTGACGACAGCCAGCCAGTCCTTGCTGGGCAGGTGGTTGGCCTGCGTCATGATCTCGACAATGTCGCCGTTTCGCAGGGTATAGCGCAGCGGCACAATCCGGTTATTCACCTTGGCGCCGACGCAGGTATTGCCGACGTCGGAGTGGATGGCGTAAGCGAAGTCGATGGGCGTGGCGTCGCGGGGAAGAACGATCACTTTGCCGCGCGGCGTAAAAGTGTAAACTTCTTCCGGGTACAGATCCACCTTCAGAGTGGAGAGGAACTCGCCCGGGTCCTGCATTTCGCGCTGCCACTCCACAAGGTGCCGCAGCCACGCGACGCGGTGGTCGTCCTGGGCGGGGCCGCTGCGGCCTTCCTTGTACTTCCAGTGCGCGGCAATCCCCTCCTCCGCCACGCGGTGCATCTCCTCAGTGCGGATCTGCACCTCGAACGTCTGGCCGTGAGGACCCATTACGGAGGTGTGCAGGGACTGGTAGAGATTGGGCCGCGGGATGGCGATAAAGTCCTTGATGCGGCCCGGCACGGGACGCCATTCATTATGGATCACCCCCAGCGCCGCATAGCAGTTCTTCACCGAGTCAGTGACGATCCGCAGGCCCAGCAGATCGTAAATCTGCTCGATCGAGATTCGCTGGCGCTTGATCTTCAAATAGACCGAGTAGGGGCGCTTGACCCGGCCTTCGACGCGCGCGGGGATGCCTTCCCGGCGCAGTTCCGCCTCCACCGTGTGGCGGATCCCATCGAGGAATTCGAGATTGGCCTGCCGTTTGGCCTGAATCGCGCGCGTGATCTCGTCGGCCGCCTCCGGGTCTATATAGCGGAAGGACAGATCTTCCAGTTCCCCGCGCACCTTGCCCATCCCGAGGCGGTGTGCGATGGGAGCGTATATCTCGATGGTCTCCCGCGCGATGCGCGCCTGGCGCTCGCCCGACACGAAGTCCAGCGTGCGCATGTTGTGCAGGCGGTCGGCAAGTTTGACGATGATGACGCGGATGTCGGTCACCATCGCCAGCAGCATCTTACGGAAACTTTCGGCCTGGCGGTCCTCCGCGGATACGAAGTCCAGCTTGGTCAGCTTGGTGGCGCCATCGACGCACCGGGCAACCTCGTCGCCGAAATTCCTGCGGATCTCTTCCACCGTGACGCCGGTGTTCTCAACCACGTCGTGGAGCAGCCCGGTCTCGATGCTGACCAGATCCATGCGCATATCGGCCAGAATCAAGGCGACGGAGAGCGGGTGCAGGATGTAGGGTTCTCCGGAGTCGCGCTTTTCTTCGCCGTGATGCCGGGCAGCGAACTCGTACACCCTCTCCAGACTGGAGAGGTCGTCCTTGGGGCGCATTTCCCGCACCTTTTCGACGAGCTCTTGATAGAGCCGCCCGGCGTGAAGCTGCTCGACAGTACTCATAAAAGGCAAACCGCAAAAGCGCTAATGCGCACAGAGCCGAAACTTCCTCTGCGCATTCGCGCTCCTGCGGTTTCCGGAATCGAAGAAAGGCTAGGCGCCTACTTCGCCTCAGCGCTGACAGGCTTGCGCTCGGCCTTGATCTTCTTGGTGGAAAGCGCTCGCTGGACCCAATCGTCGGCTGTGGCCGTATCCTTTTTGTATTCCTCGGCGGACTCCTGCAGGTCGGCGCGCTCGCGGTGCAGCAGGTTCAGGTACGCCATGGCATCGTCGTAGTCCGGATCGATGGACATTGCCTTCTGAAGGTGGCCGATGCCCTCCTCGATAATGGGAAGGCTTTTCACCCGCAACTCCTCGCGAACCTTCTTGTCCTTCAGCGGTCCCGGGTCTTCCGGCTGCATTCCCATTTTAGCGCGAGCTTCCATCCTGGGCTGAAATGTCTTGGTCCAGGCAATCACGCCCAGGGTGTAAAAGGCTTCCTTATTCTGGGGATTCAGAGCGATAAGCTTTCTGTTCCACTCATCGGCCTCGTCGAGCTTCTTCTGGGTGAAGAAGAGAGAAGCGATATGGGCGGTGGCCACCTCGTCTTTGGGATTCTGCTCGAGAACCTTGGTGAACTCCTCGTATGCCGCCTGCGCCATCCTGAGGTTCTCCGGCGAATCCGCGCCGGGGATGTACTGGCTCATGTAGGCGGTTGCCAGATAGAGTCTGGCGACGTGGAAGTCGGGATCGAGCTGGACGGCCTCTTTGAAGTATTCGACGGCCTCGGTGAACTTGGCATTCTCATATGCCCGGACACCGCGGTTCAGGTTGTCGCGCGCCTTCAGCTTCTCGCATCCGGCGGAGACTATCGCCAGACCCGCGACAGCCGTTATTGCAATCCACGTCCGCAGCATCACTGTCCCATCTCCGTCTTAGGCGTCATCAGCCCGATCTTGTCCATGGCCGCGCCCTTGGCGATATCAATGGCCCTGGCCACGTGCTGAAACTCGAGCTCCGGGTCGCCCTTGACAAACACGACGCGCTCGGCGCGCGTCTTGAAAATCTCCTCCAGACGGGGACCGAGCTTCCGTTCGTCGGTCGGCTCCTGATTGATCGTCATGGACCGGTCCCGGTTGATCACGATGACCACGGTCCGCTGGTCCGCCTCGCTCTGCTTTGCGTTCGGAGGCGGCGGCTGAGGTGCCAGCGCATCCAGACCTTTGTATTTGAGGGGCGTGATGACCATGAAAATGATGATCAGCACCAGCAGAATGTCGATCATGGGAGTCATGTTGATGTCGGCCTTTACGCCGCCACCCCCCCCAACGTTCATTGACATAAAATTGCTCCTTTGGCGATTCCTATGATCCCTTGGCACTGCACCACCCGCATGAGCGAGCGGCCCGGCGAGCTAATTCAACTGTCCCACCGGAGCGGGCGCGGCGCTGGGGGGCATTGGCGCGTCCGGCTGCAACTGCTCCGTCAGCAGACCCACTTGGTCCACCCCCGCGGCGCGAATGTTATCGACCACGTCAACCACCCGCTCATAGCGCGCTCTTTGGTCCGCACGGATATATACAACCTTTTCCACGTGGTTGGCCAGCAAATCCTTAACCTTCTGAGGAAGGGCGTCCGGCGGAAGCTGTATCTCTCCGGGACTTAAAAAAACACGCCCATCCCGCGTGATTGCCACCAGAACCGCGTCCTCCCTCTCGGCCGACTGCATATCGATGGGATTACGGGTCTTCACCATATCCACGCTTTGGCCCTTGGTAAGCATGGGGGTCACGACCATGAAGATGATGAGCAGTACGAGCATCACGTCGACCATTGGAGTGACGTTGATATCGCTGACTACCGGGGGTGCCTTCTTCTTTTCCATTTCGTGTCTCCTCCGGCCCTTGCGCCGGCGACGCCAGGGGCGCGCCCGGAATGCCGGGCGCGCCCCTGAGTACTCCGCTCGCAGGAAACCGGCAACTACTTACGCGCCGTGGCCTTCTGGGACCGCTTCAGGAAGTAGTCGATCAGCTCCGAGCTCGAGTTCCCCATCTCGACGTCGAAGGACTCGACCTTCGCCGTGAAGTAGTTGAACATCCAGACCGCGGGCACGGCCACGAAGAGACCGATAGCCGTGGTCACGAGGGCCTCGGCGATACCGCCGGCAACCGCGCCCAGACCGGCCGCCTTTTCAGTCGAAATTCCCGTGAACGCGTTCATAATGCCGACCGTGGTTCCGAAGAGACCGACGAAGGGGGCCGTGGAACCGATGGTCGCCAGACCGCCGATACCGCGCTTCAGCTCGGCGTGGACGATGGCCTCGGCGCGCTCCAGAGCGCGGCGGGACGCCTCAATCTCTTCGCCCGATATCTCCGCGCTCACCTGATGCGCCTGAAATTCCTGCAATCCCGCGACAACCACCTTGGCGAGATGGCTCTTCTTGTAGCGATCGGCAATCTTGATCGCTTCGTCCAGCTTGCCCTCGCGCAACGCGCCGGCAACGGCCGGAGCAAATTGCCGCGACTGGGTGCGCGCGCCGTTAAAGGCCATCAGACGATCGATCATGACGCCGATCGACCACGCAGACATGATGAAGAGGCAGATGACCACGGCCCGCGCCATCCAGCCCATCGCCGCCCAGAGCGCGCGGGGATCCGTGAACGAATCCCCGGTCATCTCGGTTCCTCCATGCTGCAATAAGAAAAACGCCCAAATCTGCATCTGTAAAAACATCTTTGTCCTGTTCTCCTGCGAGTTGAAATTAGAGTCGCCGCCGCCCTTCGGGGAACGGACGCCGGAGAGCGGCGGCGGCTTCGATCTACTGACTCAACGTAAAGTTCACGTCGATCTGTGTCGCCACCTCGACCGGCTCCCCGTTAAGGGTAGTCGGCTGGTAGATCCACTGTTTCACCGCCTCCATGGCGGAGGGAACCAGCAGCGGATGGCCGCTGATCTGAACCAGATTCATAATTTTGCCGTCCTTGCCGATAATGGCGTTCAATTTGACGACACCCTGGATGCGCGCCTGCTTGGCGAGCGGCGGATAGACGGGCCTGGGTTGCCGAACCAGCCGCGCAGCCTGCACGTTTCCGCCAACGCGAATGCGCTGGACTGTCGGCTTGGGAGCTTCCTTTATCGGAGGAGGCGGGGGAGGCGCTGCCGTGGGAATCCCACCAATAATGCCTCCGATGACGCCGCCGGCCGCGCCTCCGGGCACGCCGCCCGGTATGCCGCCCACGACTCCGGCCACTGCCGAGGCGGGAGGCGGAAGTTCGTCTTCCTTGATGATGGCGATGTCCTTGGGAACCTCCTTGGGCGCCATCAACCGGCCGGCGTCAAACTGGCGGGGAATTACCTTGACAACTTTAATGGGAGCGGCCGCTGGAGGAGGGGGGGGAGGAGGCGGAGGAGGTGGAGCCACCAGGAAGCTGGTGAGCTGCGTTTGGGGCAGCGCCTCATAGTAAATCATGGGAATCAGAATCGCGATGATGATCAATACCATCTGCCCCAGGAACGAAACCAGTACAGTCCATGTCTTGTTGGTTTTCCCGCCAACGAACGTCTGCTCGAACATAGTAGCCTCCATCCGCGACGCCACAATCCCCAGCCCCGGCTCTTTCCGGCAGCCACCCAGACGCGCCGTCGCGATCTTCTATTTCACAACTTTCTCCGAACTTCTGCGCATTTCGGTCTTCACCGCCACCACCGGCCGCGTCCGCTTCCTGCTGTCGGCGTAATTATGCCAGAACAGCACGATCGGACTGGCGATGAACATCGTGGAGTACGTGCCGATAATAATTCCCACCACCAGGGCGAACGAAAACGGATTCAACACATCCCCGCCGAACAGGAACAGCGCGAGCACCGTAAGGAACGTCAGACCCGAGGTCATGATGGTGCGCGCCAAAGTCTGGTTGATGCTCTTGTTGATGAGCGACGCGAGCGGCTCCCGCCGCAGAATCTTGGAATTTTCGCGAATCCGGTCGAAGATCACGATGGTGTCGTTCATCGAGTATCCCACCAGAGTCAGCAGCGCCGCCACCACCGTCAGCGAAATCTCTTTATCGAATATGGAGAAGAAGCCGATGGTAATAAACGCGTCATGCGCGACGGCGATCACGGCCGCGACTCCATAGATCCATTCAAAGCGAAACGCTATATATACCAGCATTCCACCCAGCGCGGCAAGCGTGGCCCACAGAGCGCGCTGGCGGAGGTCCGCTCCAACCTTGGGACCGACAACTTCCACCTGCCGGACCGAGAACGGCGCGAGATACGCTTCCTCTTTCAATGTTTCGATAATCGGGGGCGTCACGCCCGGAACGGCGGAAAGCTGATCGAAGCTCGTAATCAGGCCGGAGCGCGGAGGGGTGTTGCGGAAGTCGAACATAGCGCTCACAATTTCCCGCAACTGCTCTTCGGAGACCGCCACGCCTTTGCGCTGCAGCGGATCCCGCAATCTGGTGAACAACTCGTCGCGGCTGGCGTTGTTGAAGTCCAGCTTGCCGCTCTGAGGATTGCCGAACGTGTTCGTCAGCGTTTGCACCATCAGGTTCCGGCTCCGGTCGAGTTGAGCGTCGTCCATGAGTTCGGTGCCGATCATAACCTCGTTCTCGCCGGTCAGCTCCTGGACCTCAACGGCGCCGGGGATCTGCGCGCCGATCGACGAGCGGATCTCCGCCACCGGAGGCGGCCCCATAAACTTCACGTACATCACCGCCCCGCCCTTGAAGTCGATGCCCCATTTCGGACCGCCCTTCACCACCAGGCTGACGATAGTGGCGGCTATCAGCACCAGCGACAGGATGATGAACGGCCACTTCCTGCCGATAAAATCGAAATTCGTGTTCTTTAAAATTTCCATCGAAAGCTGCTGTCTGCCGGTGCTGTCGAATATAGACACCAGCCGTTGAAAAGTTGTTCCCGTTTGCTGTCCGGCCGCGCCCGCATCGCAGTGTCGGTTATAGAACGCCCGGACCCATCAGATACTCAGGGTGGTAGGCTGCCTCTTGCCGGCCAGCTCGTACTCGAAGATCACCCTGGAAACGAAAATGGCCGTAAACACGTTCGCCGCCAGGCCGATTACCAGGGTGACGGCAAAGCCCCGCACGGGTCCCGTTCCGAAGAGGAACAGGAACGCGCAGGAGACGATGGTGGTGACGTGGGTATCCACGATAGTCCAGAATGCTTTATTAAAACCCGTTTCCACCGCCGACACCACCGCTTTGCCGGCCTTCAATTCCTCTCGAATGCGCTCGAATATCAGAACGTTGCTATCCACCGCCATGCCGATCGTCAGAATGATGCCGGCGATGCCGGGCAGCGTCAGCACGGCGTCGAAGTAGGCCAGCGCGGCCATGAGCACGATCGTGTTCAGGAGCAGCGCTAACACGGCGTTTACACCCGCTCTGCGGTAGTAAACGAGCATCGCCACGACCACCGCCGCAAGACCCGCCAATCCCGCGTAGATGCCCTGCTGAATCGAATCGGCGCCCAGGGCCGGTCCCACGGACCGCTCTTCGCGCGGCGCGATTCCGGCCGGAAGCGCTCCGGCTCGCAGCACCAGCGCGAGGTCGGCCGCCTCCTGCTCCCCGGAGAGGTTGGTGATGCTGCCGTCGCCCTCGATTTTGTTCTGGATGGTGGGCGCGATTTTCACCTGATTGTCGAGCACGATGGCCAGCCGGTTTCCGATGTTGGCCTCGGTGTAGCGGCCGAAGCGCGCGGCGGCGTCGTTCTTCAGGGTGAAGTTGACCTGCCACTTGTTAAATTCGTCCTGGCCCGGCCGCGCGCTGCGCAGGTCGTTGCCGGTAACGACGGGGATGCGCGAGAGCAGGAACCAGCTCTCTCCGGACTCGCGGGAGGGCGCCGAGCGGACCAGCTTGGTGTTGATCGGCAGCACGCCGCCGTGCTTGGCGCGGGCCTGTTCCTGGCTGGCGAACGGCCCGTCCTTCACCTCATAGAGTTCCAGCACCGCCGCGGTCTGCATGATCTGCTTCACCCGCGCGGGGTCGTCCACGCCGGGCAGCATGACCAGGATCTCGTAGTCCTCCGCCGCGCGCCCGTGCTGCTGCACCACGGGCTCGGTGAGACCCAGCGCGTTGATGCGGTTGTCGATCGTCTCGATCGCGCCGCGCACGGTGTTCTCCTTGATGGCCATCAACTCCGTGGGACGCAGATTCATGCGGTAGTCGCTGGAACTGACCGGAGTCAGTATCCAGGTGGAAAACTGCTCGGCCACAAGACTCCGGAAGGCGCTGGTCTTCGCGGCATCCACGCCCTTCACGTTGATCTGGATGCTGTCGGCTTCCTCTACCGTGGCCGGATCGTTCCGGTCGATCGCCGCGTAGTCGATATTGGCCGTACGCAGCTCTTCCTTGAGCCGCTCCATGACCTGGTTGGCTTCCACCTTGATGGCGTCCTGAATCTGCACCTGGAGAATCAGGTGGCTCCCGCCACGGAGATCCAGGCCGAGCTTGAGGTTCTCGCCGAGATTCCGCCTCAGGTCCTCCAGAGACCGGGGGATCCCGAAGATCCCATAGAGGCAGGCCAGGATGGTGACCGCGATCACCGTCGTTTTCAGTTTCAATTTTTTTCCCATCGATTGCCCTCAGGAGGTCTACTTCTTCGCGTCGCCGGATAGAAGCGTGGATACGGAGCTGCGCGCCACCTGCAGCTTGACATTATCCGGCTTTACCCGCAGTACCAGCGTGTCGTCGTCTCCGATGGAGACGACGGTACCGACCAAACCGCCGCTCGTCAATACCGTATTGCCGTTCTGCAGCTCACGGAGCATTTTCTGCTGCTGCTTTTTCTGGCGCTGCATCGGCAGGAACAGGAGGAAATAAAAGATCGCGAAGATGAGCAGAATGGGCAGGAAGCCGAGCAGGGAGCTGGGGGACGAATTTTGGAGAAGAACGCCGAAATACACGTCTTTGGCCTAGGCTGATTTTCCCTTTATGTGAAAGGAGCGTAAAGGAATGATAACCGCTATACAGCTTCCGCCGGGGCGGTACGCACCACTTCCAGGTACTCTGGGAATTCACCCAATAGTATAGCGTGCCTGATCCCCCTCATGATGTCAAGGTAACGCTTGAGGTTGTGGCGGGTTGCCAGCACGGAGTACAGAATCTCACCGGCCTGGAAGAGGTGCCGGAGATAGGCTCGCGAGAAATGGCGGCACGTGTAGCAGCCGCAGTCCGGATCGACGGGCGAGGGATCGTCCTTGTAGCGGGCGTGCTTGATGATCAAACGTCCTTGCGACGTGAACAAATATCCGTTGCGGGCGTTGCGCGAAGGGAGCACGCAGTCCATCATGTCCACGCCTCGGGCCACGTACTCGGGCAGCTCTTCCGGCATCCCGACGCCCATCGCGTAGCGAGGCCGGTTGGCGGGCAGGAGCGGCGCCGCGGCCTCCACCATTTCAAAGCTCATGGGACGCGGCTCGCCCACCGAGAGACCTCCGATGGCGTAGCCCTCGGCGTCCAGATCCAGCAGCCGCCCGGCGCACTCGCGGCGCAAGCCGGGGTACATCCCGCCTTGCACGATGGGGAACAGGGCGTGTGCGGTCTCCAGACCGGCCGCGCGGGCGCGGAAGTGCCGGAAAGCCGCCTGCGCCCAGGCGACCGTCCGGTTCATGGATGCCCGTGCGTACTCGTGGCTCACCGGGTACTCGGGACACTCGTCGAGCACCATGGCGATGTCCGAGCCATAGGCGAGCTGGGCATCGACGGTGGACTCGGGCGTGAAGCTGTGAAGGCTGCCGTCCAGGTGGGAACGGAACACCACGCCATCGTCCGCGACTTTGCGCAGGCCGCTGAGGCTGAACACCTGAAAGCCCCCGGAATCGGTGAGGATGGCGCGCGGCCAGGACATAAACCGGTGCAGACCTCCCAACCGGCGGATTGGTTCGGGGCCGGGGCGCAGGAAGAGATGGTAGGTGTTGGCGAGCAGGATGCGGACGTCCAGCTCGGGGTCGAGAAGGTCGTGGGGGGTCATCCCCTTGACGGTGGCTTGCGTGCCGACCGGCATGAAGACGGGCGTCTCGACCACTCCATGGGGCGTGTGCAGCAGGCCGGCGCGCGCGCCCGTGATGGGACACACGGCTTCAATCTCGAAGCGGAGAGCGTTCACTCCCGAGTCATCACTTTATACCTGAGTTTTACCACGCGCGGGAGCGGAAGCATTTGGCGGCAGGCCTGTTAAATCAGCGCCTTGTGGTCGCCTTGGGCGTGGCGCCGGACTTAACGATTAGTTCGGTAAGCAGTTCCACGGCGTTATCGATGGGAAGAATGTCGGCAATGGCTATGGGCGTTCTGCCGCGCCCGTCCTTTTCGTCCAGTTTCGCCCCCTTCCCGGCCAGGAATCGTATCACCTCACAGATCTCCCGCTGCGAAGACATGGCGAGCGTTCCGGTGACGGCGCTATGCATCACCGTGCTGCCGGTTTCGGTGACCGCCTCGATCCGGGGAGCCAGCTCATAGGCGTATTTCACCACGCCCGCATGGCCGCTTCCGGCCGCCGACATGAGCAGCGTCGTGCCCCCTTGGGCATTGAGCGATGGATTGGCGCCGCCTCCCACCAGAGTCCGCATAACATCTTCATGATTCGCCTTGGCCGCCACATGCAATGGGGTCAGCTCGCCGACCGCCCGGCGGAAAGACCCGCCCCGCCCCATGTCCGTCTTCGCGGTGCGCGCGTCTGGATCGGCTCCCTTGGCCAACAGCTTCTCCACCAGGTTAAGGTCGCCCAGCTGCGCCGCAGTGTGCAACGGCGTATTTCCGTCCCTATCCGCCACGTTAGGGTCGGCGCCGCCATCGGTCAAAGCGCTCGCAACCGAGGCGCTCCCATACGACGCCGCGACCACCAGCACCCTGGTTCCGGAAGGCAGCGTGTAATTGGGATCGGCGCCGGCCGCGAGCAGGCTTCGGACCGATTTCACGTCGTCTATTGCGGCGGCGAACACCAGGGCCGTGAAACCGCTCTTCGACGCGGCCTTAACGCCGGCGCCCAGGCCGATCAGCGCTTCGACGACGCCGGAGTGCCCTTCCGCCGCCGCCCACATCAGCGCGGTCTGGCCTTTTCGCGGCTCCACCGCGTTCACGTCCGCTCCATGCGCGGCCAGCAGCTTCACCGCATCGGCGCTGCCCGCCCCGGCGGCAATCATCAGCGCGGTTTCACCGTTCCAGCGAGCGGCCTTCGCGTCCGCCCCGGCCCTGAGAAGTTTCTCCACCAGCGCGGCGTTTCCATTGGCGCAGGCCAGCGTGAGAGGCGTTTCCCCGTACTCATCGGCGGTTTTCGCATTTGCGCCGGCCGAAAGCAGAAGTTCCGCGGTCTCACTGTCGTTCAGATGCACGGCCCAGGCGAGCGCGGTCGCGCCATCGGGTTGGGCGGCGTTTATCCCGGCGCCCTGACGAACCAGCCACTCGACAGTTTTCTGGTCGCGCCTCTTCACCGCGTCCAACAGACGAAGATCGCCGGCGGAAAGACACGATGCCGCAAGAAGGATCGCCGCCGGGACGCCGGTTCGGATCATACGCCGGTCAGATAACCCGTGGCATCGCCAAACTTCTCCGACCGTACACCTGCCCTTTCCAGCAGATTCAGGAACAGATTGTTCAGCGGCGTCTCTTGCGGGAACCGGATGTGACGCCCGCCTTTGAGCTGGCCCGCGCCGCCGCCCGCCACCACAACCGGGAGGTCGTGGTGCGTATGCCGGTTTCCGTCGGCGGTGCCGCTGCCATAGACGATCATCGCGTGATCGAGCAGGCTGCCCTCGCCGTCGGGCGTCGATTTCAGCTTGTCCAGCAGATAAGCGAAGTTTTGGACGAGATGGGCATCGATCTTTGCGACGTTGTCGACCTTTTCCGGATCGTTCTGATGATGAGTGATGGAATGGTGCCCGTCGGAGATGCCGATGGAACGATAGCTCCGATTGCTGCCTTCCCGTGCAGGCACCCACGAGATTACGCGCGTCAGGTCCGTCTGCAGAGCCAGCACCTGCAGATCGATCATCAATTTGGCATGCTCTTCAAAGGAGTCCGGGATGGACGCCGGGCGCTCCATCGATGGCACTTGCAGCGCGGCGCTCTGCAACTCCGCCTTCTGGATGCGCCGCTCGATGTCGCGAATCGCTTCCAGGTATTGGGTGAGTTTGTTCCGGTCGCCCGGCCCCAGTCTCGTTTCCATGCGGTCGATGCTTCCGGCAACGTAGTCGAGAATGCTGCGCTGCTCCGCCAGCCTGGCGCGGCGAGCGGCGGGATCGTTGCTGTCGCCCTCGCCGAAGAGGCGTTCGAAAACCCTGCGCGGATCGACTTCGAGCGGCAGCGGAGTGGTGGCGTCGCGCCACGAAATCGTATTCGTGTAGGCGCAGCTATACCCGGAGTCGCAGCCTCCCGCCAGACTCGCGGTCTCGGTGCCGAGCTCCAGAGAAGCCAGTTGCGTGTGCTTGCCCAGTTCCTTCGCGGCAATTTGGTCCGCCGATATGCCGCAGTGAATCCCCACGCCTTCGGTCTTCTTCGGGTGAACTCCCGTAAGGAACACGGCCCCGCCTCGTGCATGATCGCCGGGGCCGTCGCCCAAAGCCCGGCCGTTGACCTGAGCCAGCCCGCTCATCACGATCAACCGGTCGCGGAACGGCTCCAGGGGCTTCATGGTCGCGGGAAACTCGAAAGCCGTGCCTTCCGCCGCCGGCGTCCACCGGTTCATAATCATGCCGGTCGCGTGGTAGACGAATCCCATCCGGATCACCGGTTTCGCTGGATTCGTCCCGGGCGCCGCCATTGCCGGAACCATCGAGTCCAGCAGGGGCAGGGCTATGCTTGTGCTGAGACCGCGCAGGAACGTGCGGCGCGGCAAAGATTTCTTCGTGACGATCATGGTTCCCGAGTCCTCCTCATCTGAAAGGGTGCGCTCTCTATGATCCCATCTATCAGGACGGATATGCGGTAGTTCTCGCCAGCGGCTTTTTTCATGATCGACCGCACCACCGGCTTGTCGTAATATTCCAGCCCGCGACCGAGGGCGTAGGTAAGAAGCTTTTCGGTTACTGTGGCGGCGAAGGCATCGGAGTAGCTGGCCAGGAGAAGCTTCTTCAGTCCGTCCGGTCCTTCAAACCGGGCGCCGTCCGGAAGCTGTCCGCTGGCATCGATCGCGGAGCCGCCATCCTTGGTCCGCCATCTGCCGATCGCGTCGTAGTTCTCCAGTGCAAAACCAATGGGATCCATCCGGGAGTGGCAAGACGCGCAGGTCGGGTCTGTCCGGTGTTGTTCCATCTGTTCCCGAATTGTCAGCGATTTTCCGTCTTCTCCGTGGGGCTTCAGCTCCGCGACATCCGGAGGGGGAGGCGGCGGTGGGGCGCCGAGCAGATTCTCGAGAATCCACTTGCCGCGCTGCACCACCGAAGTCCGATTGGGATACGAGGTCACGGTCAGAATGCTGCCTTGCCCCAGCAGCCCGCCCGGATTCGGATCGCTCACGGTCACCCTCCGAAACTGGGAACCGTAAATCTTCGGTACGCCGTAGTGTTCGGCCAGCCGCTGGTTGAGAAACGTATAGTCCGCGGCCAGCAGATCGAGCACGCTGCGGTCCTCGCGCAAAATGCTTTCAACGAACATCTCGGTCTCTCGCTGAAAGGACCGGCGCAAACTCTCGTCGAACGCGGAGAAGGCCTCCGGGTCCGGCTTCACCGTGGCCAGATTCCTCAGATGAAGCCACTGCCCGGCGAAATTGCTCACCAGCGCCTGGGAGCGACGGTCGTCCAGCATGCGGCGCACCTGCCGCCTCCGAACCTCCGGGTCCTTCAGCCTGCCTTGATCGGCGAGGTTCAGCAGCTCGTCGTCGGGAATGCTGCTCCAGAGGAAGAAGGAAAGCCGGGATGCCAGCTCGTGGTCGCCGATGCGATACACCGTGCCCGGAGAGGCCTCTCTTGGATCCTGCTCCACGCGGAAGAGGAAGTCCGGGGACATCAGCATGGCCTGAAGCGCTTTTTCGATGCCGCGATCGAAATCGCCTTCAGCGCGTCCTTTTCGATAGAAAGCGAGCAGGGGTTGGATGTCCGCGCCGGTGACCGGGCGGCGAAACGCCCTGCGGGTCAGTGTCGAAAGGATTCTCCGAGCGCAAGGCTCCTCGTCCTCCGGGGCCGCCGGCCGGCACACAAAAATCCGGGCCCGGCTCGGCGTGTCACCCCGGCCGGCTACTTGATAAGGTCCGGCGATGGTCACCGCGCTCACATCCGGATTTGTGCCTGCTCTTCGCGGCACTTCGAAAAGCTTGAGCCTGGCGCCATCGAGTCGCAGGTCCATCCGGGCCGGCAGTTCGAGCGGCATGGGACCGCCCTGATACGATGGCTCGCCGCGGCGCGCGGGAGCCTCGGCTTCCGCCTTCGCGGACTCTTTCAGGAAGGTCACGCCGACGGTGCGCAAGCCGGCCTTCACAGGCAGGCGCAAATCGTAGTCGGGCGGATTATCCGTTCCGCGGGTAGGCATCTTGATGCGGATCGCGTACTCGGCGTCGAGCGGGAAATAATATTGGAACGATAGCCCGCCCCTGGAATTGAACGGCAGATCGTAACTGACCCTCTCGTTTCGCGTGCCGCGCCTGAAGCTGCTCGGCGGATCCCGGAGAGGCAGAAACTGCTCTTCTTCGGGCTTCATCTTCGGATCGCCGACAGCGAGGCGGCTGATCCGCCGGGCCGCCGACATGTACCTTTCCAGCAGAGCGGGAGACATCGACAGGACATCGGCGATGTTGTCGAACCCATAGCCGGAGTCATCCACGGGAAGCAGCGAGCCCGGCTGAATGTCCAGGGCGAGAAGGTCGCGGATCGCGTTGCTGTACTCGGCGCGGTTCAGCCTGTGGACGGCCGGCCTGCCGGGATTTGGATTCGCTTCCGCGGCCCGGTCCAGTGCATCTTCGAGCCCGCTTGCGAACGAATGGGCAACTGCGGGATTCGGACGCGGAAGGCCGGGAGGCGGCATCTCGCCGGTGCGCACTTTCCGCAGAACTCGCTCCCATATGGCGGCCCCGTCGCCCACCTGGGCAAGGTCCAGACCCTCGAGCGAAACTCCTGCCGTCTTCAGCTTCTGATTGTGGCAGCCAAGGCAATACCGGTCGACGAGCGCGCGCCGCGCGGGAACCTGGGCGCTTGCCAAGGGCGCGATCGCTATAACAACAAGGACTGAGGCAGCCCGCCGCACACCACCTATTCTATCCCTTCTCGAGTCTCGCTACGCTCCCATTGGGTGCGATCCGATAGATCACGAACGTCTTGCCCCCTTCGCGGTGGACGGGAACCCAGCGTACGTCGTCGCCTTGGCGGAATCTGACTACCTTCCAATCGGCGGGTATGGCCGTCCGGGCGGTCAGCGGCAGATCGTACAGCTTGGGATCCAGAGAATGGCTAACGGACACCTCGATGGCGTCGCCGGCCATGCGCGCCGTCACCTTGCTGTTCATGCGCTCCCGAGCGTACTTTGCCCCGTCCTGGAACGTGGCGACCCACATGCGCCCCTCGCGCTCCCGGATGTAGTCGAAGTACGCCCTCACCGTCTCCGTGGGAAGCGCCTCGTATCCGATGCCTTCGATGCCGTGAAATACGAGGACCAGCCAGACCCCGCCCTCGATGGACGTATCGACCCACCCTTTCATGGTTTCGAGCGGCGTGTCAGCGTGCGGACCGCGCTGCCACTGGACATACTCCCGCGTGGAGCTTTTCGGATCCCGCGAATCGCCGCGCATGATTCCATCCATGAAATCGTCCGACACCCAGTTGCGGGTCAATGGAACCCGCGACTCGGCAAACGGCCGCACCCGTTCGTCGTGGATGCCATACGGACACTCGATCGAGAACGTATGGCGCGCGCCCATCTGCTCGCGAATATCCTCGATGGACTTCTCGATTTCATACACGTTGTTCGCTTCATCGAGCGCCGTCATATACGGATGCGTCACGGTGTGGCTGGCGAACTCGTGTCCCTGCGCGGCGAACCGGCGGAAATCGTCCCAAGTGAACCGGTCGCGAGTCCTTTCCCGCTCCCGCACCGCATACGTGGCGCCGCTCTGGTGGAGCTTGGCCATAAACCCGTCGACGGCGCGGCCCGCTTCGTCGAACTTGCCGTCTCGAATCAATCGGCCGAGCCGCTGCGCATTGAACTCGCCGATCTCTTCCACCCTCTGCGCCGTTCTCAGGTGGTTGAGCAAAGATGTCCGCTCGAACAGGTTCTCTTTGGTTGTGGGAACGCTCGCGCTCTCGCGGATGATGTCCATCATGGGCCGGCCGACGAAAGATGCCCGGTACCGCGATCCGGGAATGTTGCCGGTCACGATGAAGAACGTCGCGGGCAAGCCTCGCTCGTTCAGGAGCGGAATCCCTATCCGGAATTGGTTAATGGAGGAGTCGTCGAAAGTCGGCGAGACGCATGCTTGCTTGCCGTCCTGCCACTTCGTGATCTCGGTATGCGGCGTTTCCTGGCCCCGCAGCGCCGCAACGAGCAGCAGGCCGATCGCGATCCGTTCCTGTTTACGCATCAGTAGTAGAATTTGAAGGCCACCTGGAGCTCGCGCGGTCCGCGCCCGCTCGCGTAGCCGCCGATGACCCCAAAGCTATTGCTGCCGAAGGATGAGTCAGGCCTGCCAAAGCTCGGCGTGTTGGTCAGGTTGAACGACTCCAGCCGCAATTGAAGCGACTTTCGCTCCGCGAAAACAAAGTTCTTCATCAGCGTGAAATCCCCGTTGCGGATTCCGAACGTGCGGTAATTGGGCAGCGTCCGCGCGGCCGTGCCGTAGGTGTCCGGCTCGGGTCTGGAAAATGCAGCCTCGTTGAAGTAGCCGTCGATGCGCTCCGCCGGCGACCCCAAAGTGCGCGGATCGCCGATATAGTTCGGACGCTGCGCTGCATCCCACAGGACGCCCGATGCGAGGCCCGGGATGATCGGGTATCCGGAACTGAAGGTAAGGATCCCGCTCACCTCCCAGCCGCCCGTCAAGGCGTCGGCTATTCGGTTCATCTGGCGCCCGAATGTCCTGCCCCTGCCGAACGGCAACTGGTAATTGAAGCTAATCACCGCCCGCTGCGGGATATCCGACACGGAGACGGAGCGCTCGTGCCGGAGATTCTTCCAGTTCTGGAGGCCGGAGACGCCGCCGACATAGTTGACCTCGCTGTTGTTCACGTCCGAATCGCTGATCATCTTGGAGATTGTGTAATGTGCGATCACGGCCAGCCCTTGAGAGAATCTCTTCTCGTACTTGAACTGCACCGAATGATAGATCGAGTTGGCGATATTGGGTGTCGCGGGCCGTCCGACGGCCCCAGCGTGATGCGGGTAGTCCCGCAGGAGAAAGTGAGACTGCACCGTCGGCCGGCTCAGAAGCGACTGAGGACTCGTGACGATCCCGAAAAACGGGTTCGGCACCTGCCGGTTGAGCTCGGTTCGTCCTATGTCCCAGTACACCGGATCCAGCTTGTTGCGGTTGTCCAGGACGTCGCCCGACGAACCGAAGTAGAGATGCGTGCCCTTGCTGCCGGCATAGTTGATTTCCACAACCCCGTTGCCCGGCGCCTCCCGCTGGATCGACAAGTTCCACTGCTGATACTGCGGGTTGAGCTGCTCCCGGACGTAGGCGTTGAAACCCAGGCCGAGATAAGCGAGAGGGTCCCCTCGCTCCGGCAGAGGAGTAAAGCCGACAGGGTAGGGGTTCTCGAGGCTTGCGAACCGCGTGAGGCTTCCATCCCGGCTCCATTCGATACCGGGCCTGACACGGAAGGCGGATCCGAGCTCGCCCGAGGTCGAGTGGCGGGAAGCGGTATAGAAGATCCCATAGCCGGCGCGAACCGACATTTTGTTGCCCAGAGCATAGGCGATCCCGATGCGCGGCTGCATATTGTTCCAATCCCCGTCGAACGCGCTGCGAATCTCATCGTCCACGAATCGCATCTGGCCTTTCAGATTGGGGAATTCCGGGACCTTGCCCCGGAGCGGAGAAGGCGCATCGAAGTCATACCAGTTGAGACGATCGAAGCGCTCCCGGCGCGGAGTTTCGAAATCGTAGCGCAGGCCCAGGTTCAGGGTGAGGTTCCGGGTGACTCTCCAGTCGTCCATGAAGTAGACGCCGAAAAACTGCCCGTACATGGCCGTCGGCCACTCAAAACCATACTGTCCGCCGCTGCCCCAGCCGAGCAGCATGGAGGCGATGGCGTCGCCCTGGTTCGCGTTGGCCACCAGCGGGTTCTCGCCCGTCACGTTGCGGCTGAAGCTAAAGGTGCCCGCCTGGTAGCCGTGCTGATAGAAGTTTTCCTGGATATTACGAACCTCGCTGCCCATCTTGATGGTGTGGCCGCCGGCGATCTTGGTCACGCCGCCCACCAGATTGCCCGAGGTTTCCCAGGCGTGAGTTTGCCCGAAAGAGGACCCGCCGATCGCCAGATAATTGGCCGGCGTAATATCTGGAAAGGCTCTGCGTCCGTTTTCGAGCATGTAGGCCGGAAACCCCAATGAGGTCTGGTCGAACCCGGCGCTGATGGGATCGCTGAACGTGGCCCTGCGAAGTATGCCGAACCGCGCGGTGACGACCGTCGTGGGGCTGTGGGTCCGGGTGATATCGAAGACGAAATTCTGGCGGCGGCCGCTGCTGACGGAGGCCCGGTCCGCAATATTGCCGATCAGGTTGGGCGCGTTGGCGGATGTCCAGTTGACGCTGTAGCGCGAGGAGATGCGCATCTTTTCCCCGAGATTATGGTCGATCTTCCCGTCGATCCTTTCTCCATCGGCCTTGCGGATGCCCTGCGCAAAGAAATTGTTGACGCGGGTGAAGGGCGCGCCCTCGGACGTAGGCGCGGGATAGAAAGCCAGAAGGTTCTTGGCCACCCTGGAATGCAGCGAAGCGGGGATTGCGTTGCCGGGGAAGGGACGCCGTAAAGTCTGACCGTTGGCTGCGGTGTACGTATCGAACGGGTTATAAATCGTAAAGAGCTGGCCGTTGGAACGGCGGGTGTCCGAGAAGTCGCCCGCGATTTGCTGCGCCGTGGGCACGGTGGAGAGAGTCGACGAGGGGTTAGTCTGACGGTCCCCTTCGTAGAGGACGAAAAAGAACGTCCGGTTCTTCCCATTATAGATCTTCGGGAAGAACACCGGCCCGCCGGCTGTGCCGCCGAAAACGTTGCGCTTGAAGTCGGGAATCGTCCGGCCGGCCCGGTTGGAGAAAAAGTCATTGGCGTTGAGCGCGGCATTGCGGTGGAACTCGTAAACCACGCCGTGCAGCTCGTTGGTCCCGCTCTTCGACACCATATTGATCAGCGCGCCGCCCGAGTTCCCGAACTCGGCGGCATAGAAGTTCGTTTGGACTTTGAACTCCTCGATCAGATCGACCGACGGCGTGTACTTCATCTCGGTAATGCCGCCGTTCTGGTCGATCCCACTCAGATTCATGCCGTCCAGCATCACGTCCGACGAATTGGCGCGAACGCCGTTGGCGACAAAGTTAACGCCGGACGAGCCGCCGGCGCTGTTTTCCGCTGGAATTATGCCGGCAGCCAGCGTAACCAGGACGAGCGGGTTGCGCGCCGCCAGCGGCGCCGAAAGAATAAACTTGTTTTCCACCACCTGGCCCAGCGTGGCCGCGGTAGTGTTGAGCATGGGCGCGGCGCCCGTGACTTCAACGCTGGTTGCCAATTCCCCGACCGTCAATTCGACATTGATCGTCGCCTGCTGTTGGACGGCCAACTGAAAGGCCGGCTGCGTGTGTTTGCGGAAGCCGGGCGACTCGACTGTCAGGGCATACATGCCGGGAGGCAGCGCCGGCAGCACGTACCGGCCCGCCGAATCGGTCCTCGCAGCGTGCGGCACATTGCGATCGACATCCGTCAGGGTAATGGTTGCCGACGGGACCGCCGCTTGCGTGGTATCGCTCACGGTTCCGCGCACCGACGCCGTATAAGACTGCGCCCAAGACAAAGTTGGGAGCGCAAAGAGTAACCCTACCCAAGGACTTTTCATCTGCGTATCCTCGCGTATCTGGGTGTTACTCACCCGTCTTTATTTGCGCGTAGTATACCTCAGCCTGGGCAACATGCAACTAGATTTTGCGAGACAAAAGGCTTTGTTCCGCGGGAAGCGCGCCGCGAATGTTCTAAACCTTCCACACCACCAGTTTCGGCTCGGTCATCTCTTCGATGGCATACTTGGGACCTTCGCGGCCCATGCCGCTCATTTTCACGCCGCCGTAAGGCATCTGGTCCACGCGATACTGCGGCACTTCGTTGATCAGGAATCCACCCACGTGGACCTTCCGCGCCGCGTAGAACGCCTTCTGGATGTCGCGCGTATAGATGCCAGCCTGCAAACCATACTCCGAGGCGTTGACGCGCTGGATGGCTTCCTCCAGCGTCTCGTAGGAGTTCACGCCCACCACCGGCCCGAAGGCCTCGCGGCGGGAAAGCCCGGTCTGCGGCGGAACGTCGGTCAGGACGGCGGGTTCGATGGTCGCGCGCCGCCGGGATCCGCCCGTTTGCAGCGCCGCGCCCGCCTCCACAGCTTCGGCGATCCAACTCTCCACGCGCTCGGCCTCGCCCACCGAGATCAGGGAGCTGACGTCGGTGGAAGGATCGTGCGGGTGGCCGATCGCCAGGCGGCGCGTGCCCTCCACCATGCGCTCCAGGAATTCGTCGCGGATACGCTGGTGCACGAAGATGCGCTGCACGGAGATGCAGACCTGGCCGGAGTGGGCGAAGCTGCCGGCAACGCAGCGCGGCACGGCCTCGTCCAGGTCCGCATCGTCCTCGATGATAACGGCGGAATTCGACCCCAGCTCGAGCGTCACCCGCTTGAGTCCGGCGAGATTCCGGATGCGCAGGCCTACCTCGGCGCTTCCGGTGAAGGTGATCATGTTGACGCGAGGGTCGAGCACCAGCCGGTCGCCAATCACGCCGCCCGAACCGGTGATCACGTTCAGAGCGCCTTCCGGCAAGCCGCACTCGGCGAAAATTGCGGCCATTTTGATGCCGCTGATGGGAGTCGCCGTGGCGGGCTTATGCACCACGGCGTTGCCTCCGGCCAGCGCCGGGCCGATTTTGTGCATGGCCAGATTGAGCGGAAAGTTGAACGGCGTGATCGCGGCGATGACGCCCAGCGGCTCTCGGACGGTCATGCCCCAGCGGCCCTTTCCGGCCGGGGAGGCGTCCATGGGAACCGCTTCGCCGTGCAGCCTGTGGGCTTCTTCGGAGGAAAACAGGAGCGTTTGCGCGGCCCGGTCCACTTCGAGACGGGCTTCCTTGATGGGCTTGCCCGTTTCCGAGCTGACGGCCAGGGCCATCTCCTCGCGCCGCTCCAGCAGCTTGCGGTACGCCGAGCGGAGAATGGAAGAACGTTCGTCCAGGCTCAGCTCCCCCATCGCCGGAGCGGCCTGCAAGGCGGCGCCGATGGCGCGGTCCACTTCACCCTCGCCAGCCTGATATACGGTGCCTACTTCGGAACCATCGAAGGGCAACTCCACTTTGCGGGATTGCGGAGTTACCGCGGGCCGCCCCCCGATGTACATGGGGTACTCCATAGCCGGATGGGCCTCCGGCCAGTCCTACGTGCCTTCGGACCAGCTCGAGAGGTAATGCTCCTGCTCCAGGGTCAGCCGGTCGATCTTGACGCCCATGGATTCGAGCTTCATCTTCGCCACCTGCTTATCGAGCGCCTCCGGCACGGAATAAACCTGCTTGGCGAGGCTGGCGTGGTTCTTCACCATGTAGTCCGCGGCGAGCGCCTGGTTGGCGAAGCTCATGTCCATCACCGAGGCCGGATGCCCCTCCGCGGCGGCGAGATTGATCAGGCGGCCTTCGCCCAGAACGTTGATGCGGCGGCCGTCGCGCATCGCGAACTCTTCCACGAATTCGCGCGTGTGGCGGCGGGACGAGGCGAGGCGGCCGAGGGCTTCCAGGTCGATCTCGACATTGAAGTGCCCGGAGTTGCAGAGGATAGCGCCGTTCTTGAGCTTCTCGAAGTGGTCCTTGGCGATCACGTACTTGTTGCCGGTGACGGTGACAAAGATATCGCCGATGGCCGCCGCTTCGCTCATCGCCATGACGCGATAGCCGTCCATGGCCGCTTCGAGCGCCTTCGTGTGATCGATTTCGGTGACGATCACGTTGGCTCCCAGACCCCGCGCGCGCGAGGCCACACCTCGCCCGCACCAGCCGTACCCGGCCACGACCAGGGTGAGGCCGGCCAGCAGGACGTTGGTCGCGCGAATGATGCCATCGAGCGTGCTCTGCCCAGTCCCATAGCGGTTGTCGAAGAGGTGCTTCGTGAGAGCGTCGTTCACGGCGACGATGGGATACGCCAGCACGCCTTCCTTGGCCATGGCCCGCAGGCGGATCACGCCCGTCGTGGTCTCTTCGGTTCCGCCCATGACGTCTTGCAGGAGATCCTTCCGCTTGGTGTGCAGCAGGTGAACCAGGTCCGCCCCGTCGTCCATCGTAATTTGCGGCTTATGGTCCGCCGCGGCGGAGAGGTGCGAATAGTAAACGTCGTTGTTTTCGCCCTTGATGGCGTAGACCGGAATGCTGTAATCGCGGACCAGGGTGGCGGCCACATCGTCCTGCGTCGAAAGCGGATTCGAAGCGCAGAGAACCACGGAGGCGCCGCCGTCGCGGAGCGCCATCATCAGGTTGGCGGTTTCGGTGGTTACATGAAGACAGGCCGAGACGCGAATGCCCGCCAGCGGCTGGGACTTGATGAACTGCTTGCGGATGCTCTGAAGCACCGGCATCGACTGGAAGGCCCACTCCATGCGGCGCTTTCCCTGATCGGCCAGCGAGAGATCCTTCACATCGCAGGCAACTCTAGTTTGTGTATCGGTAGACATGAGCGGCTGACTCCTATTTGACGAGCGCGGGTTAACGGACGGCGGCCTCGGCGACCGGAGAATTGGCCCGCAGCGCCTCCGCCTTGTCCGTGGCCTCCCAGGTGAAGCCGTCCTCGCTTCGACCGAAATGGCCGAATGCCGCGGTACGGCGGTAGATCGGGCGCCGGAGTTTTAAATGATCGATAATGCCCTTGGGCGTCAGCGGAAAGTGGTCGCGCACCAAGTCCGTAATCCTCGACTCCTCGATCATTCCGGTGCCGAAGGTATGAACCATCACGGAGACCGGCTCGGCGACTCCGATGGCATAGGCCAGTTGCACTTCGCAGCGCGACGCCAGTCCCGCCGCCACGATGTTCTTGGCGATATAACGAGCCATGTAGCAGGCCGAGCGGTCCACCTTCGTGGGGTCCTTGCCCGAGAAAGCTCCGCCGCCGTGACGGCCCATGCCGCCATAGGTGTCCACGATGATCTTGCGCCCGGTCAGTCCCGTATCGCCGTGCGGTCCGCCCACCACGAACCGGCCCGTGGGGTTGATGTGGTAGGCCGTCTTTGAGTCCACCATGTTCTGGGGAATCACCACGTCGATGACGTGCTTCTTGAGAGCGGCGCGGAGATCCCCGGTCGAAATCGAATCGCCGTGCTGCGTTGAGAGGACCACAGCGTCGATCCGCTTCGGCTTACCATCGGCGTATTCCACGCTGACTTGCGATTTGCCGTCCGGCCGCAGGAAGTCCAAAATGTTTTGGCGGCGCGCGACCGAGAGACGCTGCACCAGTTTGTGCGCCATCATGATGGGCAGCGGCATCAACTCGTCGGTTTCGTCGCAGGCATAACCGAACATCAGCCCCTGATCGCCCGCGCCGCCCGGGTCCACGCCCATCGCGATATCGGGGGACTGTCCTTGAATGGTGTTCAATACCCCGCAGGTTTTCGCGTCAAAGCCGAAAGCGGCATCCGTATAGCCCACGTACTCGATGGTTTCGCGGGCCACTTTGGGCACATCCACGTAGCAGTTGGTCGTGATCTCTCCGGCGACCACGCAGATGCCGGTGGTCACCAGAACTTCACAGGCCACACGTCCGTAAGGATCGCGCTCCATGACCGCGTCGAGTACCGCGTCCGAAATCTGGTCCGCGATCTTATCCGGGTGACCTTCGGTCACCGATTCGGACGTGAAGATGTGCCGTTGTGGATCTGCCATGTGTTGTATCTCCGAATTCGAATATGAGGACGTTCAATAGCCCGGCTGGCCATAAGACAAGCGGGGAAAGCACGGATTTCTAAGTGTATCGGAGCAGTCGGAGCCCGTCAATCCGATGTCGGCCCCCTTCAGATAGGGTACCGCTTTCCCAGTACGGAAGACTACATATCGAGG
>JBBDWK010000013.1:0-44725 GCA_040902885.1 Bryobacteraceae bacterium
TGAAAGTAGCCGTGCTCGAGAAAGCCGAATCGCTCGGCCTTCCCGTCCGGTGGGATAACGTTCGTATCAGGGGCGGAGAGCGCCTGCGGATCGACGTTCGTTATGTGATTCGGGTCAACCTCCCCTTATATACCGTCGACCTTCACTTCTATCCTGGCGCGGGCAGCCGTTGAATTTGGCGGCGTTCCCCCGACTCATGCGAAAATGACCCTAGTGGCGAGAGTACGAGTTCCGCGGCAAGCCGGACTGATTCGCTTTTTCCTGCATCCCCTCGGCAAAGCCTTGCTTTTGCTGACTTTGACGATCGGGCTGGCTGGTCTCGGGATCTTCACCTACTACTATGCGAAGTACTCGCGCCTCATCGACCAGAAGTTCCGCAGCGGTCCCTTCGTCGCCACGTCCCAGATTTTCGCCGCGCCAGGCAGCGTTTATGTAGGAGAACGCACCACCACAGCGGAAATTGCCGAGCGCCTCAGGCGGAGCGGTTACCGGGAAGACAAAAACAATCGTCTCGGTTGGTACCATATACGGCCGGATGCCATCGAGATCTTTCCCGGCCGGGACGCGTACCTGGATCAGGAGGCGGGCGTCATCCAGGTTGAGGACGGCAAGGTGGTCCGCATCGTCTCCACGCAGGATAATACCGAACGAACCCAATTCCAGCTCGAGCCGGAGCTGATTACCAACCTCTCCGACAAGAACCGCGAGAAGCGGCGTCTGGTGCGTTTCGAGGATATCCCCCAGGTTCTGGTCAATGCCGTGGTCTCGGCCGAGGACAAACGCTTTTTCTCGCACTCAGGCATCGATCCGATCGGTATCCTGCGGGCGGCCATGGTGGATATTCGAGAGCGCCGGAAGGACCAGGGCGCTTCCACGCTCAGCCAGCAGCTCGCCCGGATGTTCTGGCTGGACCAGGGGAAGCGTTGGACGCGCAAGGCCGCCGAGGCGGTAATCACTCTCCAACTGGAGCAGCGGCTCTCCAAGCAGGAAATCTTCGAGTGTTACGCGAACCAGATCCCCCTCGGCCGCCGCGGCACCTTCAACATTCATGGTTTCGGCGAGGCCTCCCAGGCTTACTTCGGCAAGGATCTTCAGGAGCTCACGCTTCCCGAGGCCGCCACCCTGGCCGGGCTGATTCAGCGCCCCAGCGCGTACAATCCGTATCGGAACCCCGAGAGGATGACTGACCGGCGCAATCATGTTCTCAAGCTGATGCGCGAGAACGGGTATATCGACGACACCAAGTACGCCCAAGCCGTCGCCGCTCCCCTGACGGTCGCTTCCGGCGCCATGGAATCGACCGAAGCGCCCTACTTCGTGGACCTGGTGAACGACGAGCTGCAGGACCGTTTCCGCAACCACGATTTCCGCGCCGGTTCGTATCGCATCTACACCACGCTGGATATGGATCTTCAGCGCGCGGCATCGGATGCCATCCGCATCGGGATGCAGAGCGTGGACGAGCAACTGCGTAAACAGCGCCGGCACCGGAACAAGAAGTTCCCGGAAGCCCAGGTCGCGCTCATCGCCATCGACCCCCGCTCCGGAGACGTCAAAGCGCTGGTAGGGGGCCGCAACTACGGCCTGAGCCAGCTCAACCGCATCGTCGCGCGCCGGCAGCCGGGCTCCATCTTCAAGCCTTTCGTCTACGCCGCGGCCATGAATTCCGCCTTGCGGCGCAGCCCCGGCCAGGTGTTCACGCCGATCACCACGGTGATCGACGAACCCACCACGTTCTGGAACGGCAGCGACAAACCTTACGAGCCTGGCAATTTTCAGGACAAATACTTCGGCCAGGTCACCTTGCGGACGGCGCTGTCCAAATCGCTGAACATCCCAACGGTGAAGATTGCCGAGTCGGTAGGTTACGAGTCGATTGTCGAGCTGGCCACGCAGGCCGGCATGAACCTCAAGATCCAGCCGACGCCCGCGGTAGCTCTCGGCGCTTATGATGTCACGCCCGTCGAAATGGCCGGAGCTTATACGATTTTCGCCAACGAT
Organism: Bryobacteraceae bacterium; assembly: GCA_040902885.1. Lineage (GTDB taxonomy): Bacteria > Acidobacteriota > Terriglobia > Bryobacterales > Bryobacteraceae > JBBDWK01. The sequence continues at coordinate 2,002 of JBBDWK010000013.1, forward strand.
GGTGTCTACGTCCGCCCCAACTCGATCTCGAGAGTCCGGGCGGGGAACGGCGCCATTCTGTACCAGAATCGGCCCGAGATGCGCCGTGTGCTCGATCCGCGCGTGGCCTACATCATGGTCAATCTGCTTGAAGATGTGGTCCGCCGCGGAACGGCTGCCGGAGTTCGCTCGCGAGGCTTCGCTCTGCCCGCCGCCGGAAAGACGGGCACCTCCAACGATTCCCGCGATGGCTGGTTCGCCGGTTTCACCTCTGAGCTGATCTGCGTGGTCTGGGTGGGCTTTGACGACAATCGCGAGCTGAACCTGGAAGGCGCCAGGTCGGCGCTGCCCATCTGGACGGAGTTCATGAAGCGCGCCGCGGAACACAGGGCATACCGCAACGCCAAGCCCTTTGAACCGCCTCCCGGCATCGTGAGCGTTCCCATAGACCCGCTCTCGGGGCGCGCCGCTACCCCTGGATGTCCGGCCACGCGCGCCGAGGTCTTCGTCGCCGGCACCCAGCCTCTCGAAAGCTGCCCGCTGCATCGCGGCAGTTCCCCCGCGTCTTTCGTGGCCGGATGGGATACGGGTGTGGCGCCCATCAAAAACGAGGAAGATGGAGCCGTCGCGCGGGGCGTGGTTCCCGGGCTCGGTTCGCCTCCGGAACTGACCGCCAAAGGGGACGTGGCCGGCACGGATGCCACGGTCGCCGTGAACCCTCCGACTCCGCCCGCCCCCCCTCAGAAAAAGAAGAGTCTCTTCCGGCGCTTTCTGGGTGTGTTTAAATAGTCAGCAGGAGGCCTTATGGTTTCCTTCTTCAAAGTCTCCCGTTTCCGGCTGCTTGCGGCGTTTGCCGTTGGCGCCCAGCTTCTCCTCGCCCAGGCCGAGCCCGCGCCCGCGCTGACTCCCGAACGCCGCGCCGACATCTTCATGGCGCGGAAGATGTATCGCGAGGCCCTCGAAATGTATCTCCAGGCGCCGCGGGATTCGGCCGTCATCTGGAACAAGATGGGCATCGCCTATCACCAGATGATGGATCTGAACCAGGCGAAAAAGCATTACGAAAAAGCGCTCAAGATCAACCCGAAATACCCGGAGGCCATCAACAATCTCGGCACCGTTCACTACGCCAAAAAAAGTTATCGCAGGGCGATCAACCAGTACAAGAAGGCGTTGAAAGTGGCGCCCCTGTCGGCATCCGTTCACAGCAATCTGGGTACCGCGTACTTTGCGCGTAAGAAGTACAAGGACGCTCTCAAGGCCTATGGGCAGGCCCTCGCGATCGACCCCGAAGTCTTCGAGCATCGAAGCTCCCATGGAGTGATGCTCCAGGAGAGGAGCGTCGAGGAGCGTGCCAAATTCCACTACTATCTCGCCCGGACGTATGCCGCCGCCGGCCTTTTTGATCGTGCCATCCTGTATCTCCGGAAGGCCCTGGAGGAGGGCTTCCGCGAAAGGGACAGGATCATGAAGGAACCCGAGTTTGCCGCGCTGCATGAAATTGCCGAGTTCCAGCAATTGATGGCGGCGGAGCCTCGCGTTCTGTGACGTCTTGGCGGCGCGCCACTGCCCTGGTTGTCGTCTCTATCCTGGCAGGCTGCTCGCGTCCTCAGCAACCGGAAAGCCGCGCCACGGAGCGCTGGGTTGTCCTTCGTTTTGAAAACCTGACCTCCGATCCGAATTTGGATGGGATGGGAAGGACCGCGACGGAGCTGATCGGCTGGCAACTGGCCGCATCGCCGGCTTCCTACGTCTTCTCCTCAGGGCACCCATCCCGCACCGCTTACCTGAGCGCATTCGGCGGCGGCGCGGTCACCGCTCTCCACGACACCAGCTTCATCCATGGATATATATCCCGGTCGGGGGATCGCCTGCGTTTGGAAGTCTGGGTTGAGAAGGGCGACGGGCGCGTGCATCGAACCGCCCGCTCGCAGGGGAAGCTTGCAGAGGGTGTGATCCCGTTGGCAGGAGGCGTTTCGGAGCAACTGTTCGGCCGTGTGCTTCCGGATCGCAGTCCCGAGTTGAATCGCGCGCGCCAGGCCATCGACGCGGCGGAACGCAAAGGGGACACCCGTGGCCGTATTCAGGGCCTGCAAACTCTCGCGAAGCTGACTCCTGGCGACCCTCGCGTCTTTCGCGCCCTCGGGCAGACGGCCGTCGGCGCACGGCGGTACACCGAGGCGGCGGGCTATTTCCGGCAGTCCGTGACGCTGGAGCCTGAAGATGGCCCCACGTGGAATTCTTTGGGGTATGCGCTGGCCTATGCGGGAGATGTGGACGCCGCCACCGACAGCCTGCGTCGCTACGAGCGGATCAGCCCGGCCGATCCCAATCCCCTGGACTCGCTCGGCGATGCCCACTACCTGAACGCTCGCTTTTCGGAAGCGGAAAAGTTCTATTTGCAGGCTACCGCGAAAGCGGGCTCGGGGCCGGCCCAGTCAGTCGCTCTGCAAAAAGCGGCCTATGCGCGGCTGCTTACCGGAGATCGCGGGCAGGCCGACGCGCTGCACGAGCGATATGTCGAGTCGCTTGGGGCAGGCGGCGGGCCGCTGGGCGAACACGTTCGCGCCGAGTGGGAGTATCTCACCGGACACCGCGAGCAGGCTGTGGATCGCCTGGAGAGCTGGGTTTCCGGGCCGCCGAAAGAGTGGTTCCCTCTGGCGCATGCGCAAATCGCCATCTGGAAACTCGATCTGGGCAACCGTGCGGCGGCCCGCCGCCACGCCGAGCAGGCCCGCGATGCCGCGTCCAACACCGCGTCGGCGCCCACCCGCATCATGGTCTTACTGGCTCTGTTCATCACTCAGCCCGAGGCTTCGGCCTCGGAGTGGGCCTTGCGCGCGGAAGGGCAATTCGAAGCTCCCGGTCTCGCGGCCCTAAAGTCTCTTGCACTGGCGTACGCGCTCACCTTCGCCGGCGAGTACGCTGCGGCCGCGCCTCACTGGAAGTCGCTCCACGAGCACGCGGCTCCCACTGCGCCCGGGGATTCCGCTGTATTGCTGGCATGGACTCTGCTGGAGTCGAAGCGCGGGGGCGATGCAGCGGCGCTACTGAAACTGTTTCCTCTCCCCCAGCCCGGTCCCACGCCCTTCGCGGCGCTCACGTTTCCCAGGGTGCTGCTGCTGCGCGGCCTCAGTCTGAAACAACAGGGCCGCGACGCCGAAGCGGAGCGGAGTCTCAGGCTGTTCCGCGATCTAACGGGGAATTCGTAATGTCCCCTTGATTCTTGCCCTGCCGTTTGGCTTGAGGTGCGTGCCCTTCCTTCCGGAACAACGAAGGCTCTACTGCCGGTACCCGAGCACGAGCAGTGTCTCGTCGTCGCTTTGCTCCACGCCCGCGGTGAATTTGTCCAGCGCCTGACGCACGGCGTCGTGCAGGCCCTGGCAGTCCTCTGCGGCGTGGCAAAGCAGCGCCTCTTTCAGCCGTCGTGTGCCGAAGAACTCCTCCGCCGGCCCCACCGCCTCGGTCACGCCGTCGCTGTAGACGAACAGTTTGTCGCCAGCCTCGAGGCGCCGCTCTTCCACCGTCCAGGCGACGTCCGTTAGCAAGCCCACCGGCAGACCCGTCGGCTCGAGCATCTCCAGCTCGCCTGTTCGCCGCAGAATCCACGGCGCGCAGTGTCCCGCGTTCGCATACCGCAGCAGGCCTTGCTCGTCGAGCGTGCAGCAGAAGATGGTGGCGTACTTGTCGCCCGCGGTGCGGTCGCAGAGAAAGCGATTCAGGCTCTCCATGTGGTTCTTCAGCCCGGTGACCGTATCGAAGGCGCTCAGGAAAGCCCCCTGCAGCAGGCTGGCCAGCAGCGCGGAGCTGACGCCCTTGCCGGCGACGTCCGCCACCACCGCCGCCCACTGCGCGGCATTCACCGGCATCACGTCGAAATAGTCGCCGCCCACCTGGCTTGAAGGAACGCTGCTGCCGGATGCGCGGAACCAGCCCTCGGCGGGCATGGCGCGCGGCAACAGACTCTGCTGGATGCGGCGCGCGATGCTCAGCTCCTCTTCAATTTTGTGTTTGAGGCGCTCTTCTTCCAGCAGCCGCGCGTTCTCCAGGATCGTGGAGGCTTCAATGGCCAGGGTCTGCAGCAGCTCGCGATTGCCGGCCGCCATATCGGCCGGGGAGTGGCGTGAATCCATATAGAGCACGCCTATCGTGTCCGACACGGAAGACAGCGTTCCCGTTTCATTGGGCGCGTTCAGGCGGACGTGCACCAGGGGAACGCAGACCACGCTGCGCAATTCAAGATCCGCGATGCTCCGCTCGGACGGGGGCAAACCGGCCTCGTCGGCGTGCGGATCGAAGTTCATGGAGAGCAGCTCGCGGCGATGCTGCAGCGCGCGGTGAATCAGGCGGCGCGGCACGCGCAGATCGTTCTCGCCCAAAGCCTCGCCGTGGCGATCGCGCGCCACGCGCATCTCCAGTTCTTCGCCCTTTCGAAAGAGCAGGAAGCCGCGCTCCGTATTGGTAATGGCCAGCGCCGCGTCGACGACGGCGTTCAATACCTCCCCGGCCGTAAGCGCCGACTCGAGCGCGCGGGCCACTTCCAGCACGGCGCGCAGCTTGGTCAGATTGTTGGCCGGTGGAAGCCCGGTCTGAGCGGACATGCCGGAGAGCAGGGAATCGGGCACCGGGAGCTGGTCGAGCTGGCGGCCGATGGAGCTGCCTTCCGTGGAGAAGGTGAGCTGGTAAGAATCGCTGAAGCCGAACTCGATGCGGTCGGAGTTCTTGAGACGGCTGCGCTCCACCTTGACGCCGTTCACATAAACGCCGTGACGGCTCTTGGTGTCCTCGATGAAGTAATCCCCCTCTTCGAAAACGATGCGGGCGTGATTCCGCGAGACGCGGCTGTCGCGCACCACCAGATGATTGTCCGTCTGGCGGCCAATCTTGTAGGGCACTTCCGCAACCGCCATGCGCGTGCGGTTTCCGCTTGGGTCGGTGACGATGAGCGCAGGCTCCGGCATGGGTCCCAATCGTCCGTCAGCTTACGCGCTTCACGCGGCTTCGTGCAGCCGGAGGCCCCACCGGAAGTTCCGCGGCTTCCTGCAACTCCCGCGCGCGAAGCACCTGGCAGTGAGAGCAGTATCCGCCAACCTCCGTTCGCGCCAGAACGATCTGAAACCCGAAGTGAGATTCAATCTGGCGGCGCAGGCGGTTCAGCGGCTCCCCGAAAAACTCTTCCACCTTGCCGCAGCGCAGGCAGATGACATGAGCATGTTCCTGCTTGGCTTTGGTTTCGTAGTAATGCTGGTCCCCTTCGTGGTGCATCAGGTCGAGCTCGTCCACCAGGCCGCCTTTCTTCAGCAGCTTGAGCGTGCGGTAGACCGTTACGCGGTTCAGCTTCGGATCTTTCTCTTTGGCCAGGTTGTAGAGCGCCTCGGCATCCAGGTGCTCGCCGGATTTGTCGATCAGTTCCAGCAGAATCTGGCGCTGCCGCGTGAGACGGAGACCCTTCTCTTTCAAGGAGCCCTTAACGGAATCTAAAGACATAATAACTTCTACCTTACTTACCCCGCGCCAGGAACAGGACGGCATTTGTAAGCACCTGCTGCACCTCGGGCTGAAAGTAAATCGGGTACGTCTCGTGTCCCGGGCGGAAATAGAACATTTTACCTTTTCCGAAGCTCCACAGCAGCCCATCCTCGCCATCCTGCTGGGCGCCTTCGTATTTCCCCTCGAATATTTTGGCATCGGGCGGCGCCACATTGAAGGGATTCCAGTAAGTTTCGGTCCTCGGGATTGTGAAATCGTCGATGCCCTTCGCTATGGGATGCTTCGGCAGGAGCACGTGTATCCGCTCCAGCCGTCCTTCATTGCGCACGCGTCCCCATCTTCCAATCGCGCCTTCGAGGGGAGTGCCGCGACGCTCGGCGAGAATGCCGACGATGCGCTGAAAGGGGAGCGCGTAATGGGAGGAGTGCAGGGCGATGTAGCCCATTCCGCGCCGCTCGACATGCCGCACGATCCGGCCGACCGATTCGTCGGAGATCGCCTTATGGTGGCGGTGACCGAACCAGATCAGCACGTCCGTCGCGGACAGGTCGCTCTCGGAAACTCCCTGGTCGGGGTCCGCGATGCCGGTTGCGCGGGCTTCGATGCCCTTCTGCCGGTTCAGCATCTCCACCAGAGCGCCGTTGATCCCCTGGGGATAGATCTCCGGAGGCTCGGTTCGCTCCGACCATGCCAGAACCCGAATCTTCCGCCGCGCGGCTGCGGCCGGCACACCCGCGCCCATAGCGCCGAGCGCAAGGAGATAGACGAGCGACTTGCGGCGCCGGATGCCCAAGCCGGAAAGCTTACCGGGTTTTGTTGCGGGCGTCTTCAAGAATCCGCTTGGCGCGCGACGGGTTGTAGACGCCGCACGAACAGAAGCGCGCCATGTATGTGACGGCTTCGTCGGGGGTGCGCCGGCCTTCCTTCACCCAATCGATCATTTTCTTCGCCAGATTGGAGGAGATCATGCCGTGACCGCACATCGTGCTCAGCGCCAGCACCTGGGTGTTGGGCAGCTTCTCGGTCTTGCCTTCGAATCCCAGCGAGTAGCCCACGCTGTGCCGGGGCTGGCTGGCGGCGTGGCAGCACTGCTCCGCGCCGTCGATGGAGGTGGAGATGTTGACGCAAAGCCCCAGATCCGCCGCCTTCACCGTTTTCAGGAACTCTTCGGCGGAAACCCGGCTGTCGAAGACCGCGGCGACGGTGGTCGGCACGTCCACGCCGTCGATCACCGCGCGGAAGTCGGGCGTCATATCGCGCTTCCAGTGCGAGGTCGGATTCATGCTGCGCGAAGGCCGCAGCGCGCCGCCGTGGACGGCATCGCCCAGATTCACTGGCTTGTAGGGCAGCGCCATCTCGAGGAACTTTTTCAGCTTGGGAACGCTGCCCTTGTCGTTCTTGCCGCGGCTGGGGATGGCGAAGACCACGAAGTCGTCGCGGAAACTTTCGGCGTCGCCGTAGCGATGAAGCGTATTGGTCATGGCGTTTGCGGCGGGCTACATGATCGCGCCGACCGACTCCTCCTTCTTGGGTTCTTCGGGCTGGCTGATCCTGCCCAGACCGACGTTGGTCTTGGCGCGCTCCAGCTTATAGCCGAGCCGCTGCAGGATGGGACGTACGATTTCTTCTTCCCCGCTTTCGTCGCAGCGCACGCCCACGCCCAGCGCCACCACGGTGTCGATCCGCGCCTCGACTTCGCGAACGATGCGAATGATCTCCTCGGTGCGGTCGACCGTGGTCTTGATCTCGAGAATCGCCGACATCACTTTCTCGTCGAGAATGTCCGCCTGCAATGTGCCCGTGGAGACGTCCGACATCAGCGAGGTGACCGGATTCTTCTTCTCGAAGCTGACGCCCGCCTTGGCGAGGGCCTGGGACATCTTCTGAATCTCGTGGAACCACACGCCCACGCCCGGCCGCCCGAACTCGACCGTGAAGCCTACTTCGCCGACCTTGACGCGTCCGCTGACATCGTTGGTCTTGACCTCTTCGGTGCCGCGGCCCTGCACGCCGGTCGATTCGTGCGGCACGCGCGGATCGGAGAAGGCGCGCCGGACCACGCGCGGCCACGCGAGCTCGTCGGGCTCGAAGGCCGCCGTGGGGCAGACATCGGGCTCGGGATCGAAGCGCAGGCGCATCATCTGAAACAGCTTGCGCATGCCGCGCACCAGCGTGGGGTTTAGATGTTCCTGGCTCATGCCGTTAAAGCAGGCATAGCATTCCACGCACTCGTTGCGGTCAATCGTGGCCCGCTTAATCACGGGATCGATGTAGATGGCCCCCATCGGACAGACGTAAGTGCAATTGCCGCATGCCACGCACTTACCGGCATTGATCTTCATTGTGAACCTGCCTTCGCTTCCTTCTCCGAAAAGATTTTTCGAGTAGCGTCTATTTTAAAGAACAACGCAGCCGCAATGGCGCAAAGTACGGAGGACAACAGGAACGGCGCCTCCCATCCGTAATAGCGCACCAGATACGCCAACAACGCGGGTGAGATCGCGCCTCCTATATTACCGCAGGTGTTCATGACGGCGGAGACCGAGCCGGCATAGTCGCCGCCAATGTCGAGCGGAATGGCCCAGGATACGCCGACCGTCAGCTCCAGGCCGAAGACCGCGAGGCACGTGTACCAGACGCTGGCGAGCGAGTCCGCGGTGAGCGTCGCGGGCAGGATGGCGCAGCCGGCGATCACAAAGCCGCCGATGGCCACGCCCCGGCGCGCAATTTTCAGGTTGCCGCCGCGGTGCGCCCAGATATCGGAGATCCATCCACCAGCCAGATCGCCCAGCGTTCCGGCCAGCAGAGGCAGGCTCGCATAGAGGCCCATCTCTTTCAGATTGAAGCCGCGATGGGCGTTCAGATACTTCGGAAACCAGTCCAGGTAGACCGAGATGCAATAGGCATAGCAGAAGTACATCAGCGAGACCGTCCACAGGGTGCGGCTGGACAGGATCATTCGCCAGGGAACGGAACTTGTGGTGCGCGAACGCGCGCCGCCCAGCGAGGAGTGGATGAGATCCAGCTCGGCCTTGTTGACGGAGCGGTGTTCGGCGGGCGTGTCGCGGTAGAACCAGTACCAGACGCCGGCCCAGGCCAGCCCGAGAAATCCAAAGGAGACGAAGGCCGCGCGCCACCCGTAGGCGGCGATCAGGTAGACGACCAGCGCCGGCGTGATCGCGGCTCCCAGGCGCGAACCGGCGTGAGTGACTCCCTGGGCGAAGCCGCGTTCGGCTGGAAGTATCCACCGGGAGAGCGAGCGCGTGGCGATCGGAAACGCGCCGGCCTCGCCCACGCCGAAGAAAAAGCGGAACAGCGCCATGGAGACGGCGCCCCAGGCCAGCGCGGTCGCCGACGTGAAGATCGACCACCAGATGACGATGAAGGTGAGCGCGCGGCGCGGCCCGATGCGGTCGCCGAGCCAGCCGCCGGGAATCTGGAACAGCGCATAGCCCCAGCGGAAAGAGCTCAAAATCCAGCCCATGGTGACGATGGAAAACCCGAACTCTTCCTGAATTACGGGAACCGCCGACGAGATCACCACGCGGTCCATGTAGGTGATCATATAGGCGGCCACGGTCAGCCAAAGGACCATGTGGCGAACGCGCGTGGGTCGTGGAACCATGAAGCGGGGCCGGAAGGCGATTCTCTTAAAACGGGCTGGCTCTTGTCAACCGCATATAATGAAAGCATAAAGCCGTGAAGGACTTCGATCCACATGCAGCCGCGCCGTCCGCCGGCACTCCTGAGATGGAAGAAGCGCTCCTGTACTGCCCCGTCTGCGACACGCGTCTCACTTCCCGGAGATGCAAACTCATCTGTGAGAAGTGCGGCTACTACATGAGTTGCGCCGACTACTATTAATCCCATGAGTCAGGATCTGGTGGAAGTACTCGAGCGGTTTCGCCGCGGAGCCGAGATATTGGCCGTCGTTTTGACAGGGCTTGGCCCGGAGGAGGCCGATTTCGTTCCCGACGGCGGCGGATGGAGCATCCGGCAGGTGATGGCGCACCTCGCCGACGCGGAAGTGGTCGGAGCTTATCGCTTCCGGCTTCTGGTAGCCGAGGACAATCCCCGGATCATGGCCTTCGATCAGGACGCCTGGGCGCGCAATCTCGACTACGCCCGGCGTAAACCCGCTCAGTCGTTGGATAGCTTCCGCCGAGCCCGCGCGGAGAACTACGAGTTGCTCAAGGACCTGGCTCCCGCGGCATGGGACCGGGCCGGCATACACAGCGAACTCGGCGCGGTCACCGTTCGCGGGCTGCTCGAAACTTATGCCGATCACGCGGTGGGGCACGCCCGCCAATTGCAGCGCCTCCGCGACGAATATAAGAAAGCCAAGGGTAAGAAATAGGATGCTTCGGATTGGAAGCCTCGCACTTGCCGGGGCGCTCGCCGTTCAAGCCGCCATCGCCGGCGACCTCGCCTCGGAAGCGCACCGCTGGTGGGCGCACGTCGCATATCTGGCGGACGATAAGCTCGAAGGCCGCAATGCGGGCAGCCCGGGCCACCGGAAGGCCGCCGAGTATGTTGCCGGCGAATTCCAGCGGCTGGGCCTCAGGCCGGCCGGCGCTTCCGGGTACCTGCAGCCCGTGCGGCTGGAATCGCGGCGTCTGATTCCGGAAAAGTCCAGCCTGGCGTTGGTGCGCAACGGCGCTTCCGAAACGCTCAAGCTCGGCGGGGATGCGATCATCGGCACACGCATCGCCGCTTCGGGAAAAGTAGCGGCGCCGCTCGTGTTCGTAGGCTACGGCCTCACCGTTCCGGAGAACAACCACGACGACTTGAAGGGTCTCGACCTGAAAGGCAAGGTAGCCGTCTACCTGAACGGCGGCCCATCTTCTATTCCGGGAGCGCTGCGCGCGCACTATTCGAGCGCTCTCGAACGCGGAAAATCCTTGCGGGCGGCCGGCGCCGTCGGCGCGATTGCATTTTCGAATCCCAAGCATATGGACCTGCCATGGGAGCGCTCAGCGCTCGCTTCCGTGCTGCCTTCCATGGGTCTGACGGACCCCGCGCTCGCCGATCCGCAGGGTCTGAAACTTTCGGTCAGCTTCAATCCCTCCGCGCTCGACAAGCTATTCGCCGGTTCGGGGCACACGGCCGCCGAAATTCTGGCGCTCGCGGACGCCGATCGGCCGCTGCCGCGCTTCCCGCTTCCGGCTTCGATTCGGGCCAATGTGGTTGTGGAGCGTCTGCCGGTGGTGTCGGAGAACGTGGCGGGAATTCTGGAAGGTTCCGATGCGAAGTTAAAGGGCGAGTACGTCGTGCTTTCCGCGCATCTCGATCACCTGGGAGTGGGCAGGCCTATCGGAGGGGACAGCGTATACAACGGCGCCATGGACAATGCATCCGGAATCGCCACGCTGCTGGAGATCGCCGAACACATCCGTGCGGCGGGAAAAGCGCCCAAACGCTCGCTGCTGCTTGTGGCCGTCACCGCTGAAGAGAAGGGGCTGTTAGGCTCGCGCTACTTCGCCGCGCATCCCGGCATGGACCGGAAAGCCATGGTGGCCAACCTGAATTTCGATATGTTCCTGCCGCTGTTCCCGCTGCGAACTCTCACCGTTTTCGGCTTGGAAGAATCCACTTTGGGAGACGCCGTGCGGCTGATTGCGAAGGCGCACGAGGTCGCGATTCAGAGCGACCCCGAGCCGGAGCGGAACCGTTTCATCCGCAGCGATCAGTACAGCTTCATCCGTAGCGGAGTTCCCGCGCTGGCCTTCAAGGTCGGATACGAGACAGGAACGGCCGAGGAGAAGATTGCGAAGGAATGGCTGTCGAAGCGATATCACGCTCCATCGGACGATTTGCGGCAGCCCGTCGACCTTCCCGCCGCCGCGGCTTTCAACCGCATGATGGCCGCCATCACGGCCGCCGTTGCCGATGGAGCGGAGCGGCCTTCCTGGAAACCCGAAAGTTTCTTCCGGCGGTTCAGTGAATAAACGCTCCTTTACTTCCGTGCAGGAAACCGGGTAAGATCGTATTTCCTTCCTAATATTCTTTCGACATGCAAAAGCAGGAAAGCAAGAAGGTCCTTGCCGTAGTCAGCGATCTGCTGTTCTCGGTGAAGATAGCGGAGGCAGCCAAACGCGCCGGACTTTCGGTGGAGTTCGTGAAAGTCGGGGGGGAGGTTCTGGAGAAGGCCGGGGAGAAACCTCTGCTGATCATCTTCGACCTCAACTTCGATGCCGTCGATCCGTTGAATGTCATCATGCAATTGAAGGCCGATCCGGATCTGAAGCAGATCAATTTGATCGGTTATTTATCGCATGTGCAGGGCGAGCTCAAGCAGAAAGCGCACGAAACCGGGTGCGACATGGTGCTGGCGCGCTCGGCATTTTCGCAGAATCTGCCGCAGATTCTGAAGCGCCATTCCGGGTCTCTCTAACGCTTAGAATCCGCTCGGCTCGATCCAGAAGCTCTCACGCCACTCCTCGCCCGGCGCGATGCTCTGCAGGTCGCGGTAGACGCCGGCGTGCGCGAGATTGAAGGCATTGGTAATGGCCGACATGGGCTCGAAACAGATGAAGTTCCGGCCCCTGGGAGCGTAAACCACGGCAACCGTGTACTTCGGTCCGTAGATCACCGAAACCTTCTGGTTTTTCCCGGTGACCGAAAACTCGGCCTTCCCATCCCGATTCCTTACCAAGCCGCTGAATACGTCGTCCAGTTGAGTCCCGTTCAAGGAGACGGGACTGCTGAAAGGCATGGCCTTGCGTTCGCCGGTCGGAATCAGGAGCTTCGAAAGCGTGAGGTGTTCGCGCGCGGCAAGCTGCACCTTCCATTCGTCGCGAGGCGCGTCGTGCACCTGGAAATAGGGATGGTAGCCGACGCCTACGGGCATGGCTTCCGTCGCATGATTGCGGATCAGCGTCTCCACTTCCAGCACTCCCCCGGTCAGCCGGTACGTCATCTCCAGGGTGTGCGCGAAGGGAAACTGGGCCATCAGCTCCGGGTAGCGAAAGAACTCGAGCCGGCTGGTGACGCTTGCTGCTTTTTCGTCCGACTTCAAATCCACAACCTTCCAATACGGAGAGAAGGCGAGCAGCCCGTGAATGGGATTCTTATTGCCGTCGCGGCGCACATTGCCCAGCGCCGGATTCAGCGCGAAGCGCTTTCCGTTAGCGAAAAAGGCGTCCTGATCCAGCCGGTTGGCCCATGGCGCCAGAAAAGGATTTCCGCTCAGCGCCGGCTTGGCCTTCAACTCCGCCGGGCTGTCGAAAGGAGTCCAGAAGACGTTCTTGCCATTCACCGACATCTCGTAAGCGATGTTGCCCACGCTGGCCGCGATGGAGACCCTGGTGTCACGAGCGCCGTCCGTCAGTACGACGATCTCGACGCCCTCGCGCTGAGCCCTCGCGGCGCTGTAGTTGGCGGCCTCTGTCATGATGGGCACGAACAAAAGAGCGGCTGTAAGTACTCTCATTCCTTTTCCGGCTCGCGCAGATCGAGTTCCGTGTCCTCCTGGCAACACCAGCATAGTCCGGGCGTATAGGTGCGAATGGAGCAGATGTCGCACCAATAAGTGACCATGAGCCTCTTGCCATCCTTGTGGACGAACACGGCTTTCGTATGGATGGGGGCCACCGCGAACAGCTCCGGCGACTTGAATTCGCCGTGCGCTTCCAGATCCGCGCCCGCGAGGCGCGGGTCCTTCAGCACTCCCACGGTTGGCCCATCGCCATCCATGGAAATGAGCTTTCCCGGAGCGATCTCCAAAGCCGGAGGCTTCCCCTCGCGCTGAATCAGTTTGCCGCGGATGACGGCTTTCGGCTCGTCCGCGAATGAAATGACAGAAGGCAGGAACACCACCGGCAGCGCTGCCGCGAGAAAGCGGAAGATTCCCATGCCTTTCCATTGTAACGTGCGTCCTCCGGGGTGTATGATCCGCAATGAATGAAGCGGAAGATCTACGATGTGTGCGTGGTGGGCTCCGGTGCGGCGGGCGGCACTTTGGCCGCGCACCTGGCCCGGCGCGGCGTTGACGTCGCCGTCGTGGAAGGCGGGCCGAAGGTGAATACGCGCACCGACTTCAATACCCACGCCATGCCGTTTGAATTTCCTAACCGGCACATTCCCACCATGAAGCCGGGTAAGCAGGGGTTCGACTCCGAGCGCAGCCGCGGCGTCGGCGGGAAGACCATGCTGTGGAACGCCGTCGCGTGGCGCTTCAGCCAGCGGGATTTCAAAGGCCGCTCGATGGAAGGCGCGGGCGAGGACTGGCCCATCGACTATGCAGACCTCGCGCCCTGGTACGAGCGTGTCGAGCGGGAAGTGGGCGTCTGCGGCAGCCGCGACGGCCTCGAAGACCTGCCGGACGGGGTCTTCCTGCCTCCCGTGCCCATGAAATGCAGCGATGCGATCGTGAAGCGCGGCGCGGAGAAACTGGGCGTTCGCGTGATCCACGTGCGCAAGGCCACTCGCACCGTTCCTTCGCCTACCCGGCCGGCCTGCCACTTCTGCGGCAACTGCATGGCGGGTTGCGACGTGGTGGCCAAATACAACTCTGCCGACGTGCATCTCGCGCCCGCGCTGCGCACGGGGCATCTCGGCATCTTTCACGACTCCATCGTGCGCGAAGTGATGGTCTCGGGCGAGAACCGCGCTACGGGTGTGCGGTTTCTCAACCGGGTGACGCGCACCGAAGACGAGTTGCACGCCCGCGTAGTTGTGCTGGCCTGCGCCTGCGTGCAAAGCGTGGCGCTGCTGCTCATGTCGAAGTCGCGGCTCTATCCGGACGGGCTTGCGAATTCGAGCGGCGTTCTCGGCCGCCACTTCATCCCCCATTTCACAGGCGGCGTGCAGTGTTTCCTGGAAGAGTTGATAGGAAAACCCTCCGTGAACGACGAGGGATTTCTCGACCACGCCTACGTCCCGTCCTTCATGCACACGCGCCAACGCGATTACGCACGCAGTTTCGGAATTCAGTTCAACTATCAGAACCGGCGCGCGGTGGGCTGGGCGCGATCGTTGCCCGGTTTCGGCGCGGCCTACAAACAGTCCGTGAAGGACCGCTATCCGGCCTTTCTCACGTTTTCGCCCTACGGCGAGATGCTGCCCAACCCGCAAAGTTTCATCGACCTGGACTACGAGAAAAAAGACCAGTATGGCCTGCCCATGGCGAGGCGGCACGTGCTGTGGGGCGACAACGACAGGAAGATCTTTCAGGATATGCAGCGCTGGTCCGTGAAGATTCTGAAGTCGGCTGGAGCGGAGATTCTATCGGTCTCCGAAGAGCCGCGCACGAACCATGAGCTGGGCGGCTGCCGCATGGGAGAGGATGCGCGCGGGTCGGTCGTCGATGCGAATTGCCGCGCGCACGACGTTCCCAATCTTTATGTGGTGGACGGCAGCGTCTTTCCGTCGGCATCCGAGAAGAATCCCACGCACACCATCATGGCGCTGGCCGCGCGCGTTGCGGATCATATCGCCGGACGGGGACGAAAAGGAGACGTGTGATGGAATCCCGGAGAGAGACACTGAAGATCATCGGCGCGATCGGAACCACATGCGCGTTTCCGTTCTCCGCCGGCGAGCTTTACGGCCAGCACGTTCACGCCCCCGGCACGGAAGCCGCGTACCAACCGCGCTTCTTCTCCGAACGTGAAATGGCTCTCATCTCGCGCCTGGCGGGTCTGATCATCCCGCGCACGGATACTCCGGGCGCGATTGAAGCCGGGGTTCCCGCATACATCGACTACGTGGTGGAACGGAACCCGGAGCACCAGGCGATTTACCGGGAAGGCCTGCAGTGGCTGGAAGAACGGAAATTCCTCGACCGCGGAGAGGCCGAACAGATTGCGCTGCTCACTCCCTTGAGCAGTGCAGTGGACCTTGGCGCAGTCACATCGCTCCCGGAGAAATTCTTCCTTGCCGTGAAGAGCATGACGGCCGACGGGTATTTCACATCCAGAGCCGGGCTTGTGGACGAACTCGGGTACCGAGGAAATACGGTCCTCGAGAAGTTCCCGGAGTGCTCGATTCCGGAACACTGAGACGCGCGCCGCGGCCCTGGATGCATGTCAGGCCGCGACGCATTGAAAGTGTGCCGCTTACCGCTGGGGAGCGTTTGCCGCCCCGGCGCTAGCGCCTATTTCCGGCGCGCGCGGTGACCATTACATTCTCCGCTACCAGAACCGGCTTGTTGTCCCAGTTCCGGAACACGGTTTCCGGGAATTCCGTTCCATACTCCTGCTGGAACGCGTCCCGCTGGAATATTTTTACGGTACCGGTGGCCTGGATGATGTCTTTCTTGGCGATGCCCGCGGCACGTCCTTCAACTTCCGGAAATCCTTTGGGCGCGAGGACGAGCAGCTCTTTCTCAAACAGCCATCCCTTTCCGCCAATTTTCACGCCATTGGTGCTGACAAGATCTTCGACTTCTCCGCTTATGGTGACCGTCTTACCCTGCCAGGCCTGCGGGTTTTCCACTATCTCTTGGATGGTCGCGCCGGCGCGCATATCACGCCCACGCTGGCCAAACTCTTCAACCGGCGGCGGGGGTTGCTCGGCTCGCTCCCTCGCCTCGGGAGCCGGTTCGCCCGGAGCCATGCCTGTTTCGCTCCTGTCACGGCGGCCGCAGGCGGTGAAAGCCAGCAGGGCAATCAGCACTAGCGGTAGTATCGAAAACCGAGCTACGCCGACGGCTCGTTCTGCGGCATGTGTGTTTTTCATCATAGAATCCTCCAAAACGTTCAAGTCAAGACCACTCGAAGGCGCGTCTAGCAGCGCTTCCAAATGCTGTGGTAGGAGGTGCAAGCGCGTTGCCACGATCCGCCGCCGGACTCCGGCTGCGGCCGGGCCGGGCTGCTATAATATTGGTTTCCATACACTAAGGAGAATTTGTTTTCATGATTGCGGCAACACAGTTGCGTCCGGGAATGGCGATTAAGTTCAATAACGAACTGTTCTCGATCTTCAGCGTGAATCACCGTACCCCTGGCAACCTCCGCGGCTTCGTGCAGGCGAAGATGCGGAACCTCCGCAGCGGGTCGATGACGGAGCACCGCTTCTCGTCGGAAGACCGCGTGGAGCGCGCCCTGCTCGAAGAGATCGAGATGGAGTATTTGTACGACGACGGCGAGTACTACTACTTCATGAACACCGAAAACTTCGAACAGATGCACCTGACGAACGAGATGCTCGGCGACGGCGTCAACTACCTGGTGCCCCAGCTTAAAGTACACGTGGAATTCTACGAAGGCAAGCCGATCAGCGTGGAGCTTCCCGCGACGGTGGACCTCACCGTGGTGGAGACCGAGCCGGGTCTCAAAGGGGCAACGGTGTCCAATGTGACTAAGCCGGCCAAGCTCGAAACGGGTCTGGTGGTGCAGGTGCCGGCGTTCATCGTAGAGGGCGAGAAGATCCGCGTCAATACGTCCGAAGGCACGTATCAAGAGCGCGCCTGAGCGCCTCTTCCTCTTCCACAAATACTGTGCGCAGATCGAGGAGCAGCCGGTCCTCCTCGATGCGCCCGATCACGGGCGGCTGGCCGCCGCGCAACCGCCGCTCCAGTTCCACCACGTCGCCCCATTCGACGGCGATCAGCCACGTGGGGATGGACTGCTCGGGTGTGGAGCCTCCGCCGATGACCGAGCGGCCTTCGACAATCTTCGCCTGCCGCATCCCTTCGATGAGCCGCGCGGCGCGGACGCGAATGGTCTCGGGACTCTGGCGGATCATGGCCAGCGCGGGAATCCGGTCCCAGCGCTCCAGCAGCAGATTGCGCAGCGTACTTTCGAGCGCCTGGCAGATGAGCTTGTCGAGCCGCAACGCGCGGAACATCGGGTTGCGCCGCAGACGTTCGACGATCTCGCGATTCCCGGCGAGGATTCCGGCTTGCGGCCCGCCCAGCAGCTTGTCGCCGCTGAAGGAGACGAGATCGGACCCGGCGTCGAGGCTCGCGGCGACCGTTGGCTCGTCGATTCCATGGGCGCGCAGATCCACGAGGCACCCGCTGCCGAGGTCTTCATAGAGAGGAATGCCATGCTCGCGCGCCAGTTTGGCCAGCTCGGCCATTTCAGGACGGGCCGTGAAGCCGGAGATGCGAAAGTTGCTGGGATGGACGCGCAGCAGCAGGCGGGTGCGTTCGTTGATGGCCGCCCGGTAGTCGCCGATGCGGGTGCGGTTGGTTGTCCCTACCTCATGCAGGATGGCGCCGGAGCGGGCCATGATGTCCGGGATGCGAAAGCCGTCGCCAATTTCAATCAGCTCTCCGCGCGAGACGACGACTTCGCCGCCCGCGGCCAGTTCGTGCAGTGCGAGAAAGACGGCGGCGGCGTTATTGTTGACCACGATGGCGGGGGAACCCAGCAGACGTTCGAGCAGACCGGCGGCGTGGACGTCGCGCTTGCCGCGCCGGCCGGTGGCGAGATCGTATTCGAGGTTGGAGTAGCCGGCAAGGAACGACAGCCCGCCGAGCGGCGCGCGTCCAAGGTTGGTGTGCAGCACGACACCTGTAGCGTTGATGACGGCGCGCAGCGAAGGAGTTTCGAGACGCTCCAGTCCGGCCACGACGCGCGAGTCCAGGTCCTGCCCGCTCTCGATGCCGCTGCGGATCTCGTTGCGCATGTCTTGAAGGGCCTGACGGATCAGCGCGACGACTAGCCGGCGAGGGAATCGAGCGGTGCGGCCGGCGAGCCGCGAGAGGACCTCATCGACGGACGGCAGCGCGCGCAATTTTTCCTGGATCACGAACTTGATGGTACAGAGCGCGCAGGGATTCCGCAAAGCGGAACGCCGCTCAGACGGTTCGGCCGCTCAAATTCTGTTCCAGGCTGAACTGCAGGATGTCGTCCTCCGCTTTGCCGGACGCTTCGGCATCCAGAAGTTCGAGGAACTCCCCGATCAGCACGGGATCGAAATCGCGTCCCGCGCGCTGCCGCAATTGCCCGACCGCCTCGGATTTCGATAACGCTTTCCGGTAGGGGCGGTCCGAACGCATCGCCCAATACGCTTCCACGATCTTAATGATGCGGGCGAAGAGCGGGATTCTGTCTCCAGAGAGGCCCGATGGGTACCCGGATCCGTCCCAGCGCTCCGCCTGACAGCAGACTGCATCGACGATGGGCTCGGATCCCTCCACGGCGGAGAGCAGCATTCTCGCGTAAACGAGGTGCTGCTTCACACTTTCGAACTCCTCGTGGGTCAGTTTCCCGGGCTTTCGGAGAATCCGCTCGGGAACGCCGATCTTGCCGATATCGTGCAACAGCGCCGCAAGCTGCAACCGCTTGAGTTCCTCGCCGTCCAGGCTGAGCTTTTCTCCAAGCTGAACGGCGTGGGCGGCCACCATTCGCGAGTGCCGGCCGGTATAGTCATCTCTCTTGTCGAGGGCGGACATGAGATCGCGAAAGACCCGAAAGGCGGTGCTCCCTTCCGGCATTTCGCCGGCAGCGGACGCCGGAAGGCTGCCGTGTTTGTCGCGATACATGGCGTTGTCGGCCAGTACAATCAGCTCCGTGGCGGTGGAGGCTTGGTTGGGAAAGGTGGCGGCGCCGATACTGACGCTTAACGGCAAACTGTGTCCGCCGGCCTGGATGGCGGCGCCGGCCATCTGGTCCAGAATGCGCTGACGCACGTGGTTTGCCGCCGCGCCGTCCGTGGCCGGAAGAATCACGCTGAACTCGTCGCCGCCATACCGGGCGCAGAAATCCGTGGACCGGCAGCAGGCGCGCAGTACGTTGGCCACGGCTTTGAGGCCCTCATCGCCCACCGGATGGCCGTAAGTATCGTTGAGCAGCTTGAAAGCGTCCAGATCCAGCATCAATACCGAGACGAATCCGCCGCGCCGCGCGCGGGCCACCTCGACGGTTAGCACCTCGTGGAACTTGCGGTGATTCAGAAGTCCGGTGAGCGGGTCCGTTTCCACCCGCGCCAGCAATTCCCGATTGGCCGATTCGAGTTTCTTCTTGTAGGCTTGCAGTTCCCCGGTGCGCTGGGTGATCAAGTCCTCGAAGAAGTCGTTGAGGGTTGGCAGCACTACGCCTTCATCAAGATGAGAACTGAGAACCACTGTGGAAGGGATGTGAAGCACGGGCCGGGACTCGTAGGCCGTGCCGGAGGTACCCACCGTTCCGGTCAGCTCCCGCATGGCCCGTTGGACGGCGAGATATCCCTGCTGATAGCGGCTCTGCTCGATCACCGCCCAAACCGTGCCACGGGCGAGGTAGGGCCGAACGGCCTCGGTGTCGTCGAACCCGATGCAGACCGGCCGGCGGCCCAGCCGCTCCAATGCCTCGGCGACCTGGAAGACAGAAGCAGTGCCCACATATACGCCGTCCACGAAGGGCGCTCCACTCAAAACGTCCAAGGCGATTGCCGCGAGATCCGACATGCCTTCCTGGCAGATCGTCTCCTGAATTCCTGGGGCGTGCTCCGCAATATAGCGCAGCATCGTATCATGCCGCCGGGCCAGATGGTGGTTGGACAAACGCCCCGGAAAGGACGCGAGCCGCCCCTGTCCTCGCATGAACTTGGTCAGGAGCTCTCCGGCCAGCCCGCCGGCCTGGCTGGGGTCGGCGCCCACGAACGCGGTGCGCCGGCTGGCCGGAGCGTCGGAATTGAACGTGATTACCGGCCTGTTTCCGGCAACGTGTTCGTCGATCAGATCGTTAAGAGCCTCCGCATGAGCCGGTAGAAGGACGATCGCGTCCACCGCGCCGGTCTGGCCGCAATCGAGCAAATCCATAAGGATCTTCCGTGCCGCGGCCGGATCGTGCCCGCCCGTGGAGAACAGGCGGCCCTGTACGCCGAAGATCGCTAGTTCCGAAAGCGCCCGCCGGACGCCTTGCCAGAGCAGATCGAAGAACTCGCCCGGCTTGTCCGGCGCAATCACCGCTATTGTCAAATCGGAACCCAATTTCACTCTAATCATCGACAGAGCTTCGACCGGACTTTAATTTCATTTGCGGCCCACTCGGCACTAGGTCTTGTTTTGTAATGTACACTACACAATGACCGCCATCGCACCCTCGCGAGCGGGGTGGTAACCTGACTTCTTGGCCGTACGCCTTCTTGAGTGCCGGCCCCATTGACGCATGCTGGTGGATTTCGAACTGATCGAACGGGCGCGGCGCGGAGATGGCGTAGCTTTTAACCAGGTGGTTCTGGCGTACCAGAAAAGGATTCTAGGCACGATCGCCCGTCTGATCTCCCGGCCGGAAGATGTGGAGGATGTGGGCCAGGAAGTTTTTTTGAGGTTGTATTTCTCGCTCGACCAGCTTCGTACCGCGGAAGTCTTCGAACCATGGCTCTACCGGCTGACGGTGAACGCGGCGATCGATTACCTGCGAAAGCAGCGGCGGCGGCAGGAATCCCGCATGGCGGACCTGTCGGAGCAGCAGGTGATGCTGGCGGATGCGGCAGCCGGCGGCAAACAGGACCTGGAAGACCAGCGGCGGAAGGGTCTGCGGGAGATGGTGGATTCGCTGCTGGGGGCGGTCAGCAAGGAGGATCGAACCTTGCTGACGCTGAAAGAAGTGGAAGGGCTGTCGCTGAAAGAGCTTGAAAAGATTTACCAAGTGAACGAAAATGCTCTCAAGGTCCGGTTATTTCGAGCGAGGCAGAGAGTGCTACGCGCTCTCAATTCGAAAGACGGGGCGCCCGGTCGCGGCAAGGATAAAGCGGCTCCGGAAGGCGCGTAGGAGGATGGGATGACGGATTTGCCCAACTTCGAGAAAAAGGACAGGCTCAACGCACTGTTCCGCGAGTATCGCGAGATCTGCGAACCTGCATCGCTTAGCCCCAACTTTATGCCCATTCTTTGGGAAAGAATTGAAGCCCGGCAGCGCATTGCTCTGTTCTTCCGGCGAGTGTCGGGCGTTTTTGTGACCACGGCACTGGCGCTTTCCTGCGTGATCGGTGTCTACATTGCTCTCCCGGGTAGCCAGTCGGCGTACTATAACGCGAGTTACGTCGAGGTGCTTGCGGCCGAGGACGCCTCCGACTATGTGGGCTATGCGGAGCCCGTTCACGTGGACATCGAAGTCCCGGTGGTGCATCTGGATCAGATATGAGGCGCTCAGGCCTTTCAACGGCCCTATACGTTCTAATGGTTTTCCTCAGCGGGGTTGTCCTGGGCGGTTTTGCCCACAGACTCTACACCATGAACCCGGTGCGCGCCAATTCCCCAGACGAGTACCGCCGCCGCTATATTGACCAGCTGCGTTCTCGCTTGAATCTCACCGACGACCAAACATCCAAAGTGGATGCGGTTCTGAGCGAGACGAGAACGCGCTATCGCCAGTTCAACGCCGAACACAAAGACGAGCTGAGGTCCATTCAGGAACAGCAGGTGAATAAGATCCGCTCGCTTCTGAATTCTGAGCAGCAGACCGAGTATCAGAAGTTTCGGGAAGAGCGGAAGAAGCGCTCAACCAAGCCCTCCGGCTGTTAACCCGTAGCGTAGCGCATTCCTTCTATGACCGCTCCCTCACGGTCGCGGCTCGGTAAGTCCTTCAGAGCCGCGACCGTGAGGGAGCGGTTGTTAATCGTGGGATAACCGTCGATATATGCGACGCACTACACTCAGGCAGTAGGCTTGTTTTCGCTCTGGACGCGCTTGCCGGCGCGCGAAGCAGCGTACTTGCGCTCGAAGCGGTCCACGCGTCCGGCCGTGTCGATCAGCTTTTGACGGCCCGTGAAGAAGGGGTGGCAACTGGAGCAGATTTCAACGCGCATGTCGCCTTTGTGAGTGGAACGCGTTGGGAAGCTGTGCCCGCAAGCGCAGATGACTTTGATCTCGTTGTATGCGGGATGAATTCCGGCTTTCATTAATTCCTCGTTGTAAGTTTGAGTATAGCAAGAACACAAAGCCCCGTGAGCTCAAAGAACCCACGGGGCCGGTAGCCTTAGGAATACCTGAGGCTCAATTTGTCGCGTCGAAGTGGCCGGTGAACAGGAACGGGATCCCGCCACTGAACGGAATCGGCCACTTAAGAACGGTCGGCTCAGGAGCCGGCCACCTCGCGCGGTCTACTGAAATATTCCATCTGTTTTTGGACCACCTCCTTCTTCAGTGATGCCTTTATGGTAAGGCAGAATCCGTGGAGTTGTCAAAATGAAGGCTGGCTTGCGGCAGCCGAACCATCACCACTCCGTCCTCCAGGCGCACGGGATAGGTCTTGACGCATGAGCTTTGCTCCGGCCGTGCCACCTTTCCGCTTTCCAGACAGACTTTCCAGGCGTGCAGCGGACACACGACCGAAGGGCCGGAAACGATGCCGTCGGAAAGCGGGCCGCCGCGGTGCGGGCAGCGGTTCTCCACAGCCAGGAAGCGGTCTCCGAGATTGAACAGCGCAATCTCTCGGCCGGCGACGCGGATGGCGCGCCCCTCGCGCAGTGGAACGTTGTCACTTTGCGTAATTCGAATCCAGCTCATACCGCAAACTCCATGGGTTGAATTTGAACAAACTGCGTGGGGTTGACGAGCTCTTCGCGCTCCAGCCAGGCATCGCGCGAAAGAGCTTTCGACTTGTGCAGCCGGTCGAGGAGGCCATTGCGCACGTCTTCAACCGCATACACCGTTTCCTTGCGAACTTTCTCAATGCCCAGGCGCTCGACGAAGTCGTAGGTGCGCTCCAGGTAGTTGGCGTTTTCGCGGTAATACTGGAAAAACAGCTCGGAGGCTTCGATGGCCTGCCGGGTGGTTTCAACCGTGATCAACAGGTCGGCTTTGCGCACGCTCTTGCCGGCCGCACCGCCCACTACGACCTGCCAACTGCCCTCCTGGCCGATCAGGCCGATGTCTTTCACGGTCGCTTCGGCGCAGTTTCTGGGACAGCCGACGGCGGCCATTTTGACCTTGTGCGGCGTATACAGATTTTCGAGACGCCGCTCCAGCTCGATGCCGGCGCTGGTCGAGTCCTGTGTGCCAAAGCGGCAGAATTCCGTGCCGACGCAGGTTTTCACCATGCGCACGCCTTTGGCGTAAGCCTGGCCGGAGGGCATGCCCAGGTCGGCCCACACCCGCGGCAGGTCTTCCTTGCGAACGCCCAACAGGTCGATGCGCTGGCTGCCGGTGATCTTTACCATCGGCACGTTGTATTTCTCCGCGACATCGGCGATGCGGTGCAGCTCGCCCGGGCTGGTGACCCCGCCTCGAATGCGTGGAACCACGGAGAACGTTCCGTCCTTCTGAATGTTGGCGTGGACGCGATCGTTGATGAAGCGCGCCGAGCGGTCCTCCTCGTGCCCACCGCACCAGACTACATCCACGAGGTAGCTCAGGGCGGGCTTACAGATTTCACAGCCGTGCCCGTTGCCGTAGATGTCGAGCACCTCCTGTACGGAGCGCAGCCTCTGCGTTTGAATCATCTCGCGCAGGTTGTCCTGGCTGAAGGGCAGGCAGTCGCAGAGAACCTTCTTCTTCTCCTCCTCAAATTCGGGAGCGACGGCCTTGAGCAGGCTCTGGCAAAGCGGCGTGCAACTGCCGCAGCCGGTGGATGCGCGCGTGCACTGCTTCAGCTGGGCGAGACTGTTGACGCCCTTCTCATGAATCGCCGAGATAATCGCGCCCTTGCTGACACCGAGACAGCCGCAGACGGTTTCCGAATCCGGCATCCGTGCGATGTCGAGACCGGAATCGGCGGCGGGCTCGGGAAACAGCAGACTGCGGCGCTGCTTGGTCAAGTCGGTTTCCGCACGCAACCACTCCATGTAGCGGTTGCTGCCGGCTGCGTCTCCCACCAGGATTACGCCAGCTAGCCTGCCTCCGGATACAATCAGCTTTTTGTAGACGCCGAGCGAAGGGTCCTCGTAGCGGATCACTTCCGTGCCCTCCCGCTCGCGAAGATCCCCGGCGGAGAACATGTCGACGCCCATGATCTTGAGCTTGGCGGCGGGCCGAGAGCCCGCATAGACAGGGCCTCTGTTTCCAGTGATGGTTGCCGCGAGAATCTTGGCTTGCTCGAGCAGCGGCGCTACCAGACCGTAGACCACGCCGCGATGCTCCACGCACTCGCCCACCGCGAACACGTCGGGATCCGAGGTCTCCATGTAGTCGTTGACCACGATGCCGCGATTGATTTCCAGGCCGGCCTTGCGTCCGAGTTCGACGTTGGGACGAATGCCGGCTGCAATGACGACCATTTCGGCGTCGATTGTTTCGCCATCGGCGAACTCCACGCCTTCTACCCGGCCGTTCCCGAGAATCGCCGAGGTCGCCCGGTTCAGCAGCACCTTCACTCCGAGCCGCTCCATCTTGATTTTGAGGTAGTCGCCGCCGGTGCGGTCGAGCTGCACGTTCATGAGCGCGTCGAGCAGGTGGACGACGGTCACATCGCAGCCCCGCACCTGCAAGCCCCGTGCGGCCTCCAGGCCCAGCAATCCGCCGCCAATTACGGCCGCCTTAAGGCCCGGGCGCGAGCGTTCCAGCATGGCGCGCGTGTCTTCCAGATTGCGGAAGGTCAGCACGCCTTCCTTTTCCACGCCGCGAATGGGGGGGATGAATGGAGCGCTGCCGGTTGCCAGCAGCAGCTTGTCGAAGCGGGTGATGCTGCCATCGTCGCCGACGACCGTCTTTGTCTCTCTGTCGATATCCGCGATGCGCACGCCGAGACGCAGAGCGATATCGTGCTTCCGGTACCATTCCAGACCGTTGAGGACGATGTCGCCGGGATCGCGTTCTCCCGCCAGAACGGAGGAGAGAAGAATCCGGTTGTAGTTGACGTGAGTCTCATCGCCGAACACCGTGACCTCGAACTTCGGCGCGTGCCGGAGAATCTGCTCCAGGCAGCCGATGCCCGCCATTCCGTTGCCGACGACAACCAGCTTCTCCATCACCTTTCTCCCGATTTCTCCACCCGCACCGCGCACTGCTTGTAGTTCGGCTCCCTGGAATAGGGATCGAACGCGCTCTGCGTGACCAGATTGGAGTTCGCCTCTACGTAGTGGAAGGGCATGAAAACCTGACCCGGCGCGACGATCTCGGTGACTCGCAGCTCGACCCGCCGCACACGGCCGCGGGGGGAAACGATGTCCACTTTGTCGTGCGGTTTGAGGCGGAGGCGCGCGGCATCGCGCGGATTCATCTCCAGCCACGCGCGCGGCGACATGCCCTCCAGAATAGGAACGCGGCCCGTCTTGGTTCGCGTGTGCCAGTGCTCCACCGTGCGGCCCGTGTTGAAAACGAACGGATAGTTCGGCCGGGGCTGCTCGGGAAAAGGCTCCCATTCGATGGCGAAAAGATTCGCGCGGCCGTCATCGGTCTGGAAGCGGCCGCCGGAGTACAACCTGGTTGTCTCGACTGTCGTCTTGCCGGCGGGAAACGGCCACTGCACGCCGCCCTCCCGCTCGATCAACTCGTAGGTGAGCCCGGAGTAGTCGCACAGGCGGTTGGCTGAGACGCGCTTCCACTCTTCAAACGCGTCGCGCGGTCCGGTCCAGCCGGGAAACAATTCCGCATCGCACCCGAGCTTCTTCGCCAGTGCGAGAAAGATGTCGAAATCGGGCTTCGCCTCGCCTGGTGGCTCGACGGCCTTGTTGACCTTGCTAACCCGCCGCTCGGAGTTGGTGTAGGTGCCTTCCTTCTCTCCCCAGATCGCGGCGGGCAGGGTGAGGTGCGCGAACGTGCTGGTGGGCGTTGGATGATATCCGTCCTGCACCACGAGGAAGTCCAGGTTCCGGAACGCCTGCTGCAAGACCTCGAGGTTTGGAAAGGACACCACCGGGTTTGTCGCGATGATCCATAGCGCCCGGATCTTCTTCGCCACCGCGGCCTCGATGATGTCCGGGTAGGCGAGGCCGCGCGCCGCCGGTATTCGTGCGGCGTCGATGTTCCATAGCCGCGCCAGATCCTCTCGATCCCGCGCGCTCTCAAACTTGCGGTAACCGGGCAGGCTGGAAGTGAAGCCGGCCTCGCGCGTGCCCATGGCGTTGCACTGCCCGGTGATCGAGAAGGGCGCGGCGCCGGCGCGGCCGATGTTCCCGGTGATGAGCGCGAGGTTGTTGATCGCGTTCACGGTCACCGTTCCTTGCGTGCTGTGATTGACGCCCATCGTCCAGCCGATGAACGGTGCCTTCGCGCTGCCGTAAAGAAGCGCGGCTTTATAGATCAGCTCCGGCGAGAGACCGCAGATTTGCGAGACGTGCTCGGGCGTGTATTTCTCAAGAGACGCCGCGAGCTCGTCGAATCCGTTCGTATGCCGCTCGATGTAATCCCGGTCGATGCGGCCCGCGCGCACCAGGATGTGCACCATGCCGTTGAGCAGCGCGATATCCGTGCGGGGCTTCAACGGAAGATGCAGGTCCGCCATCATGGCGGTCTTGGTGACGCGCGGATCGGCGACGATGAGCGTCGCCTTCCGGTTGCGCTCCAGCCGCTGACAGAGAATCGGATGATTGTCGGCAATGTTGGCGCCGATGAGAAAGACCACGTCGGCCAGATCGAGGTCCTCGTACGCTCCCGGCGGGCCGTCGCTGCCGAAAGATCGCTTGTAGCCGGCCACGGCGCTGGACATGCAGAGCGTGGTGTTGCCGTCGAAATTCCGCGTGCCGAACCCGAGCTGCACGAGCTTGCCGAGCGCGTAAAACTCTTCGGTCACGAGCTGGCCGGTGCCGATCACACCCAGCGAATCGGCGCCGTAACGCTGCTGTGTCTCGCGGAAGTTCGCGGCCATCGTGTCCAGCGCACGGTCCCAGGATACGCGCCGCCCGTGCAGCATCGGATATCGGGCGCGGTCCCCGGCGTCGAGGGTATAGTGCTCGGCCAGTCCCTTGGGGCAGAGCTTGCCCTGATTGACAGGATGCTTGGGATCTCCGCGCACGCTGACCGCGCGGCTGCCCTTCACGCCGATGAACATGCCGCAACCGACCGAACAGTAACCGCACGTGGTTTGGACCCAGCGCTCGGGAATTTTTTCCGACGCCGTATAACCCATCGCGGGGTCGAGGGAGTAAGAGTATTTCTCCGTCAGAATGTCCAGACCCAGCAGGCGTTGCAGATTCATGCGGCCACCTTCCTGGGAACCACGCTGACGAAGAAGAGATACCGTCCCAGCAGTTCACCCGCGAGCGCCAAGAGCAATGCCGCCACCGGCCGGTTCATGAGCGGCAGAGCGATGCCTCCCGCCACGAGCAGGGCCGCCCGCGCCAGAAACAGGCGCTCCAGATCGTTTGAGAGCAGGCCGGCCGAGGCGCGCAGCTCGAACTCGTCGGACCGGATGAGCCAAAGCAGTTTCAGGCCGAGCGTCAGCAGTTGCAGCGCTGCCCCGGCAACGGCCGCTATCGTCAACACCTTCGTGCCGCCCGCAATCGACGCCACAAAGAGCGGACCCAGCAGCGCGGCGGTAGAGTAGAACTCCGCGGGAGTGAATCCGCTATTCCATGCGGGACGCGCGGGGACCAGATAGATGAATGCGCTGGCGGCGACGCCCATCATGCCGACCGCCGCAGTGAGCGCGCCGAGGGCGGTCGATCCCAGGAATGCATACGCGCCGGCCGCGGCGGCAAAGCAGGAAAGCAGGAGAACTTCGCGGCTCAGCCATGAACGCCTCCACATCTTGAGCGCACGCCAGGCGTAAACGGGCCTGCCGAGATGCAGCGTCGAAGCCCCGAGTGACAGCAGTCCCGCCGCGAGGGAAGCAAAAGTGGCCACGGTTCCGGCTGGTCCGAGCATCCAGAGCGCCACGAATGCGCCGACTGAAAGCTGCGTCAGCACCAGCATGACCACCAGCGGCATATGTGGATGCTCGGGGCGGACCCGCGTCGTATCGGGCGTGTGCAGCATGGGCGGCATCTCGTCCGGCAGCGTGATGCGCGTTGTCGACAGGGTGTGGTGCGCCGAGGGCATGCCTGGACTGTTCGCGGCGCCATAGGCGTTCAGCCACTCGGCGACGTTGACGGTCTCAATCTCAATGGCCTGCTGGGGGCAGGCGCTTGCGCAGGCGGGCACCTGGCGCTCGGCGAGCCGCCCGTAGCACATGTCGCACTTGCCCACCACGCCGCGCTCTTCGTTGTACTGGGGCACGCAATAAGGGCAGTTCCAAATGCAGTACTGGCAGCCGATGCACGCTTCGGCGCTGTGCAGCACGAGGCCGGTGCCGGCGTCCTTCCGGAAAGCGTCGACGGGGCAGCCGAGCAGGCAGGAAGGCTCAAGGCAATGGTTGCAGCTCATCGAAAGATAGAGCCGCTGCGTGTTCGGGTACCAGCCGCCTTCGATCTCCCCGACGCGCCGCCACTGGACGCCTGCGGGGTTGTTGTTCTGCTCGTTGCAGGCCACCTCGCAGCACCGGCAGCCGATGCACTTGGTCATATCGAAGTGGAACCGATACTGTTCGCCGGCCTCGGGAGGCGCGGGAAGCAGGGGTTTGGCGGACGGCGGAGCGGTGCTGTCCACCCGCCCGCGACGGGGCGTCAAGCAGAACTGCAAGCCGTCTTCAGTGGCGATTTGCTCCAGTGGGAGGTTCAGCCTCAGCGTCCTTTCACAAACTCTCTCGTGAAATCTCGGACGCCTTGGTCCAGCGGGCTACGGGGACGGGTACGGAAAGGAGCACAGCACTGTGCCCCTACGAGGACCAATTTAAGGGATGGATGAAGTGGAGGTCAAATCGAAACTACCTATGGCGTGCAGAAGATTTTTTGATGGATTTGAGGGAAGGCGATAGAATGTAAGAGTATCGTGTCTTAAAGTAAGGAGAGCTAGTAAGAATGCGCTACGTGAGAACAATCAGCAGCAAGGGTCAAGTCACTCTGCCTTCCGAGATCCGCAATCGATTGGGGCTCAAAGAAGGAGATCGGATTGAATTTGTTGCCGAACGCGGCGTCACCATCCTTCGACCAGCGCGGCAGAATCAGAACCGGTTTGAGGCTTACGCCGGTGTGCTGGACACATTTCCCAACGGAGTGAAGGAGATCAACGCCTGGATCAGGGATCTGCGAGATGAGAGTGACGATGAGCAGCCATGAGAACTGCCATCGACACGAACGTGATCTCGGCTCTCTGGTCGAGAGAGCCGGGTGCGGCCGAAATGGCAAAGCTGCTGGGGCAGGCCCAGAATGAGGGTGGACTTGTCATCTCCGCTCCGGTCTACGTGGAGCTTCTCGCGCATCCGAAAGCTTCGGCGAATTTCGTAGATCGGTTTTTAGTCGAGACAAGCGTGACGACCGATTTCAATTTCAGCGAGGCGATATGGCGAGAAGCTGCCAGAGCCTTCGCCGACCATTCTGGCAGGCGTCGCAAGGGGACAAGAAACAGCCCGAAACGGCTACTCGCGGACTTCCTAATCGGGGCTCACGCCTTCCTTGAGGCCGATCGTCTTCTGACTTTGGATCCGAGCCGTTATCAGGCTGATTTTCCGGGCTTGCAACTCATCCCTCAGCCGGATTGACGGGCCGCTCTGTGTGCAGCCGGCGATCAGCCCTACAGCACTAACGTCAAACCGCCGGTTGCCAACAAGGCCAGCGCCCATACGAGATCCAGATTCAGCCAGGCCTTCCGCAGCAAGCCGAGGCCCAGCTTCTCATACACGATCCAGGCCGCTAACGCGGTGACTGCCAGATAGCCCGCTCCATGTACCAGCGTTGCGGCAATACCGGCCATCGGCCCTTCGAATGTGGCGGTGCCGTGGCAGGTGGCGCCGTGGGCGCTGGCGCTGGCCGTCATCCCCAGGAAGATGGGCAGGACCATCAGTCCTGCCCCGTGCGCCGAGGCCATGAGAAACGACCAGACTGTCAGTCCTTTCATCCCAACCCGCATGCCGCCCCAGCGGGGGTGGCGATGGCGGAACAGCCGGTAGCCGCCCAGGCCGAGCAGGATCAGTCCCACCGGCCAGCGCAGCGACTCTATCGGAATCACCGTGCCCGCAATGGCCGCGAGCACGATTGCCGCTCCGATCGCGAGGGCGTGGCCGAGCGCCAGTGGAAACATCGCCCGCCACACCGCACGCTGGCTCCGCTCCTGCATCCCGAGCGCTACCGCAAAGAGCCAGCCCATTCCCGGGTTGATGCCGTGGAACGCTCCCAGGAAAAGAATCGCCATCCAGGACCAGAATAGTCCTTCGTTCATTGGGCCTCCTTAGGCGTAGCAGTATGAATCGGACGAAGCGTCGCCGCCTTCCAGCCGGATCTGGTGCGGCCGCAACCCGTCGGTTTTCAGGAAAAAGTTCCGGTCCAGGCTCATTCCCCCTGCAGGGTCCACGTCGATCTTCGCCATCCATCCGCGAATGCCGTCCGGATAGAACTGCTCGTCCCAGGCGGCATAGAGCGAGTTCGTGAAGTACACTCTGCGTCCGTCGCGGCTGATCTCGACCATCTGCGGTCCGCCGTTGAGAGCCTTCGTCTCCATGCTCGGGTGCGCCTCGCGGCGCACGATCCCGCCGATCTTGACCGATCCGGCCAGTCTCGGGTTGAAGGGGTCGGACACATCGTACTGCCGCATCTCGCCGGTTCCCCAGCAGGAAACGTACAGGAAGCGGTCATCGAGCGAGAGGTTAATATCGGTGACCAGAGGCGGGACGGCTTTGAAGCCCTTCAGCAGCGGCGGCAAATTCTCCGGGTCCGCGGGCTCGGCTGGAATGTCGATCACCTTGCGAATGCCCCACTCCTCGCTGTTGCTGTCCCGATACCAGAGCCAGATCGAGGCCGAGAGGTCCTTCAGGCAGGTGACCACGCCTACGAAGCCGTAAGTTTCGGTTGGATCATGAGCGGGCCGCAGCTCGAGCGCCATCTGGTATTCCGGGCCTAGGTCGAGCGTCTGCCGGTGCCTCCGGCGGTTCAAATCCCAGACGTGCAGCCGGTGCCCGTATCCTCCCGCCAGCAGAATCTCGGGGTTCAAGCCGTTCTCCACCATATTCGGAGTTCCCCACTCGCTGGTGATCATGGTGTCGTGGGCGAGGTGCCACCAGAAGTCGTACGCGAGATACTGCGGGCCCCGGTCGATTTCCCACTTGCCTCGGAGCTCAAAAGTCTCGGGGTCCATGATGAAGATCCCCCCCGGGCCTTCACCCTCCATGGAGCCCAGGCCGTTCATGTAGATGCCGTCCGGCCCGCAATGCGAGGTGTGCGGCCGGCTGTATCCAGTGCGCTCCACCATCGTCTCCGGCTCAATCACCTTCACGATTTTGGGATTGCGGGGATCGGGCTTGGTGTCGAGCACATGGATGCGTGAAGAACGCAGCCCGGGAACGATCAGGTAGCGCCGTTCCATGTGGGGGTGCGGCGAGTAGGGGCACAGACAGGAACTGCAGGCGTTCCAGCCGAAATGGTGGAGCTCGTCGCCCGCGTTCGGCATGTTCACCTGGCCGGTGATCTGGCCGTATTTCTTCGACTGGGGGTCGACATCCACCACTGCAAGGGCGTCCGGATTGCCGTCGCGGCTCGGGTTCAGCATGGCGACGTAAGCCAGAGTTTCCGGCGGCGCTTGCATCGCCATCTTGGGCGATGGGTAAAACGATTGATCGGGTAGCCATTGAGGCATGGTTTCTTCTCTCCTACGCCATTATTCGAGGATAGGATCCCGGTAGTACTTTGAACGTTCTGGAATTTTTCTGAGCTTTTTCTTAAGCTTTTGAATAGCGATGGCAGGCCGCGCAAACGTTGTTTACGAGTTCGGGCCGTTCCGGCTGGACCCGGGCGAGCGCTGGCTGCTCCGCGAGGGCCGGCCGGTTCCTTTGCGAGCTAAGGTCTTCGATACGCTCTGCATATTGGTGGAGCATCGGGGGCGTCTGATCGGAAAGGACGACCTGATGAAGACCGTCTGGCCGGACAGCATCGTCGAAGAAAACAATCTTGCCCACAATATCTCCGTTATCCGCAAAGCCCTCGGCGACCGGGCTACAGGGAAAAAATACGTCGAGACGGTCCCCGGTCAGGGGTATCGTTTTGCCGGAGACGTGATCGAGAAAAGGCCCCGCCAGGGAGTTTCGGTGCCTGAGCCACGAATGCCAAATCGGCAGCCTGCGGCCACGGCGGTGTACCGTGGGGGCGAGTTGCAGCGCCTCCACCGCTCGTTCGAAAAAGCTCTCGGCGGCGCGCGCCAGGTGTTGTTCGTCGCTGGTGAAGCGGGTATCGGAAAGAGCCTGCTGGTGGACACTTTCCTTCAGGAGACTCATGGGAGGACGCGGCTGTACGTAGGCTTCGGACAGTGTCTTGAGCATCGCGGTGACGGTGAAGCTTATATGCCCGTCCTGGCCGCGCTGGGCCGCATGTGCCGGGAGGCGGCGGGGCCGGAGCTGATCGCATTCATGGCCAAGTGCGCTCCCACGTGGCTCGTTCAGATGCCCTGGCTGGTGAACGACACGGAGTTCGCGGCTTTGCGGCAGCGGGTGCTCGGGGCTACGCGCGATCGCATGCTGCGGGAGATGGTGGAGGCAATTGAAACCCTCACCGCCGGTACGCCCCTGCTGCTGGTAATCGAAGATCTTCACTGGAGCGATCACTCCACAGTGGACCTGCTCGCGCACCTCGCACGGCGGCGGGAGCCGGCCCGCCTGCTTCTGATCGGCACCTATCGCCCGGGCGATGTGAGGATGCGGTCCCACCCGCTTGAAAACGTGATTCGGGATCTGCGAGTGCGGGGGCTGTGCGAGGAATTGCCGCTTGAATTTTTGGACGAAGCTGGCGTGGAAGAATACCTGAGCCTTCGTTTTAACCATGAAGAGGCGCCCGCGGGGCTCGCGCGGATGCTGCACCAGCGGACCGAGGGAAATCCACTGTTTATGGTGAACGTGGTCGATCAGTGGATCTCGCAAGGATTGCTGCAAGGCGCCGGGCTTGACGATCTGAACCGCGCCGTTCCGGATACGTTACGGCAGTTGATCGAACAGCAACTGGGGATGGCCGTCTCCGAAGACCGGGAGATTCTGGAAGCGGCCAGCGTCGCGGGCCGGGTGTTCTCCGCCGCCGCGTTGGCGGCAGGCATCGGCGCGGCGGAGGACGAAGTGGAAATCCGCTGCGACCGCTTGGCGCGGGGAAACCAGTTCCTCACCTCCAGTGGAACGGTCGAGTGGCCGGATGGAACCGTTTCCGGGCGCTATGGCTTCGTCCACGATCTGCACCGGGAGGTTTTCTACGAGCGCATCCCGCCCGGCCGAAAAGCGCGGCTCCACCTGCGGATTGGCGCCAGGCTGGAGGCGGCGTACGGCGGTCTTGCGCCGGAAAGCGCGGCTGAGCTGGCGCTTCACTTCATCCGGGGCCGTGACGCGGGCCGCGCAACGCTGTATTTATGGCATGCGGCCGAACAGTGCCTGGCTCGCAGTGCTCATAAGGAGGCCATTGAGCACCTCACCACCGGGCTGGGCATGTTGCAGAGTCTGCCGGACTCCGAGGAGCGCGTGCAACGCGAGCTGGCGATGCAGACCCTGCTGGCCCCGGCTCTTCTGGCAACCAGAGGCTGGAGCGCTCCGGAGGCGGAGAAGGCTTACGTCCGGGCGGGCGAGCTTTGCCGGCGGATGGGTGATCCCAAGTTACGTCCCGCCGTCCTGGTCGGGCTGGCGACCCTGCGCGAGGTTCGCGGCGAGTACCGTCAATCCCAGGCCTTGATGGAGGAGCGTTTACGCATCTCCGGGAGCGGTCAGGAGGCTGAGCTACTGATTGAGTCTCACGAGCTTCTCGCATGCTCGCTCTTTCATCAAGGCGCTTTCAGCGTTGCGCTCGATCATGCGGAGCAGGGCCTGGCACTGTACCGCGACGACTCGGAGTGCACATTCTTTGCCTCTTATGGGGATAATCCGGCGGTCTCCTGCCACAATTGGGCCGCGTTCAGCTTGTGGTTCCTGGGATATCCCGAAAGCGCCCGAAAAAGAGCAGGTCAAGCACTCGTCCTGGCCCGCAGCCATGCTTACTGCCTCGCTTACGCACAGACACAAGCGG
This sequence comes from Bryobacteraceae bacterium, assembly GCA_040902885.1. GTDB lineage: Bacteria > Acidobacteriota > Terriglobia > Bryobacterales > Bryobacteraceae > JBBDWK01. The sequence goes on from JBBDWK010000013.1 coordinate 36,280, forward strand.
CGCTGGTGCACCTGTACCGGCGTGAACCCGCGGCAGCGGGAGAACTCGCGCAGTCGGCCATCTCGCTGGCCACTGAACGGGGGTTCCCATACCGCGCCGCCGTGGCCGCCGTTGTGCATGGCTGGGCGACCGCCGTTCAGGGGCAGCGCGAGAACGGCTTGACGCAACTTCGCCAGGGCATCGCCGGGTGCCGGGCCGCGGGCGCGAACATGGACCATCCGTTTTATCTCGCGCTGCTCGCCGAGGCTTATGCGCTGGGCGACCGTCCCGAGGAGGGGCTGCACGCCCTCGCGGAAGCTTTCGCCATGGTGCGGAACAGCCGCACGTTCTTCTACGAAGCGGAACTGCACCGGCTTTGGGGTTGCTTGCTGTTGCAAGCCGGAACACGGTCGCCTCAAGAGGCGGAAGCCAGTTTCCAGCTCGCTATTGAGACCGCCCGCCGGCAGAAGGCGCGATGTCTGGAGCTGCGTGCGGCGGTGAATATAGGCCGGCAGTGGCGGCATAGGGGCAGGCGGGCCGAAGCCCGACAGCTCCTGGCTGAAACGCTCGACGGGTTCACGGAGGGATTCGACACACCCGACCTGCGGGAGGCGGCGGCACTGCTCGAGGAACTCACCCCGCACGCCTCAGCCCAGAAGTCTTTCCAGGCGTGATCCCGGCACCATTACCGTTTGGTTGCGCTCCGGGCCGGTGGAGATGGAGCCCACTTCGACCTCCATCTGGGTTTCCAGAAACGCCAGGTAGGCCTTGGCGTTAGCGGGCAGATCCGCGTAATTCGCCAGCGCTCCCGTGGGCGATCGCCATCCGGGCAGCATCTTGTAGACCGGCTGAATGCGTTCGATGGCGCTGGCCGTGGCGGGCATCTCGTCGGTCTCCCGGCCATCAATCCTGTAAGCCACGCAAACCGGAATTTCGGCCAAAGAATCGAGCACATCCAGCTTTGTCATGACGATGCTATCGAAGCCGTTCAGGGTCGCCGTATAGCGGAGCAGGGGAGCGTCGAACCATCCGCAGCGGCGCGGCCGTCCGGTGACGGCGCCGAACTCCTTGCCGATCGTTCGAATCTCTTCGCCGGCCTCGCCGTGCAGTTCAGTGGGGAAAGGGCCGGCGCCGACGCGCGTCACATAGGCCTTGGAAACGCCGATCACCCCGTCGAACCGAGTGGGCGCGACTCCGGCGCCGGTGCAGGCCCCGCCGGCAGTGGCGCTAGAGGACGTTACAAACGGATACGTGCCATGGTCCACATCCAGCATGGTTCCCTGCGCGCCTTCAAACAGCACGTTCTTCCCGTCCCGGATGGCCTGGTTGATCAGGCGGCCGGTATCGCGCACCATGGGCCGGATGCGTTCGCCGAACTCCTCGTACTGCTTTCGGATGGCGGCGAAATCCATACGCTCGTGGATGTCCAGCGCCTTGGCAATCAGCTCCTTCTCTTCCACCAGGGAATCGTACTGCCGGCAAAAGCTCTCGCGGTCCAGCAGATCGGCCACGCGGATGCCGCGCCTTCCGATCTTGTCCTCGTAACAGGGGCCGATCCCGCGCGATGTGGTCCCGATGGAAATGCGGTTGGGCCGGTCCTCGGACATCTTCTCCATCATTCGATGGAAGGGAAAGATGATGTGGGCGCGATTGCTGATGAAGAGATTGCTCCGGACATCGATGCCCGCCGCTTCGAGCGCCTCGATCTCCGACATCAGCGCCCCGGGGTCGATCACGAGTCCATTGCCTATGACGGCTTTCTTGCCGGGCCGGAGGATGCCGCTGGGAATCAGCTTGAGGATGAATTTCCGGTCGCCAACAATCACCGTATGACCTGCGTTATGCCCGCCCTGGTAGCGCACCACCATGTCGAAGCGCTCGGCAAAAAGATCGACTACTTTGCCCTTGCCTTCATCGCCCCACTGCGCTCCCAGAATGATCAGGTTACTCATGCCAAAGCTCTCGATTATAGCGCATGCTTCTGGTTGCAACGGTTTTTCCCGCCCTGTTACTCTGGCATCTGGATGCAACTTTCGGATGTAATGGCCGGGGTGGGCGAAGACCGTTTTGGACAGCTCGTCCGGTCCATTTCGCTCGGCAAGCTGAAGACCTACCAGGTCTACGAGCGTTTAAAGACGCGCGCCCACCTGAACAAGCTGAACACGGACACCCTGCGCAAGGCGATTCCCCGCCTCTGGTCCCGGGTCGGAGAGCGCGACGAAGAGTTTGCCAGCGACTTGGCTCAGGCGGTGCTCGTCTCCCACCTGAACCTGATTGTCGCGGTCCTGGATTTTCTGGGAGTCCCGCACGAGAGCGGATTCTTTGCCAAGGATCTCAACGCCGAGCAGTATCTGACGGACGGCTGGGAGCAGCGCGCGTACGACCACTTTCGTTCGGCATATCCCGAAGCTGTGCTCGTTTTCTATATCAATCATCTGGGGTGGGAGCTGGGGCGGTCCAAAGAGCCCTTCCTTCCGAACGCGTGACGACGGTGCTGGAGAACACCCTCGCCGAACTCGAAAAGCGGACCCGCGACCGCATTACCGAAGCCTCGTCAACAGACGAACTGGAGCCGGTCCGGGTGGAGGTGCTGGGACGCAAGGGAACGCTGACTCGGATCAGCAAGGATTTGGGCAAGCTCGAACCCTCCGACCGGGCGCGCATCGGCAAACTGCTGAACAGCGTCAAGCAGTCCATCGAGGAGGCTTTCGAGGGCAAGAAGAGTCGCTTCGACCAGGCGGCGCAGCAGGCCCGGCTGGAGTCCGAATGGGTGGATCTGACGCTGCCCGCGCCCGGCCCGCTTCCCGGCAGTCTGCACCCCATTACCCAGATCCAGAACGAAATCGAAGACCTGTTCGTCTCGCTCGGCTTCGCCGTTCTGAACGGGCCGGAGGTGGAGACCGAGTATCACAACTTCGACGCCCTGAACATCCCTCCCGACCATCCGGCGCGCGACATGCAGGACACGTTTTGGCTAGGCGACGGGCGGCTGCTGCGCACGCACACCTCGCCCGTACAGGTGCGGGGCATGGAGAAGCTGGGGCCGCCGCTGCGCATGATCGCGCCCGGGCGGGTCTTTCGAAACGAGAGCGTGGACGCGTCCCACGAGCATACCTTCTATCAACTGGAAGGCATGATGATCGACCGCGAGGTCTCCGTGGCGCACCTGATCTACTTCATGAAGACGCTGCTGACGGCGATCTTCCGGCGCGAGGTTACCGTGCGGCTGCGCCCAGGCTTCTTCCCCTTCGTGGAACCCGGCTTCGAGTTGGATATCCGCTGCCTCATCTGTAATGGCCCCGGCTGCCCCGTGTGCAAGCAGAGCGGCTGGGTGGAACTGCTGCCGTGCGGGCTGGTGCATCCCAACGTGCTGCGCATGGGCGGCATCGATCCCGAAGAGTGGAACGGGTTTGCCTTCGGACTGGGGCTGACGCGGCTGGTCATGATGCGCTACGGTATCGACGACATCCGCCTGCTGCAGAGCGGCGATTTGCGCTTTCTCAATCAGTTTTAGCCCCGGAAAGGTTCTTTCTTGAAGTTTTCCTTTAACTGGATTCAAGAGCTGGTGGACGGCCTGGAAATCTCGCCGCGCGAGCTCGAACAGCTCATTACCATCAAGACCGCCGAGTGCGAAGGCCTGGAGCCGGTTGGAGAGCAGCTCGACCGCGCCAGTGCGGCTAAAGTGCTCATGGCGGAGCCAATTCCAGGCAGCCACAACCGGAAGGTTGTGGTTCAGATCGAGCGGTACGGCGAGAAGACCGTGGTGTGCGGCGCGCCCAACTGCCGGCCCGGAATCCTCACGGCCTATGTGCCGGTGGGCCGGAAAGTCATCCAGGGAGTGGAGAGCGATGGCATGCTGGCGAGCGGCGCCGAGTTGGGACTGAACCGCGATGCGAGCGGCATTCTGGAATTGAGTGACGGGGAACTTGCGCGTTGTCTGCCGGACCGGATCATTGAGATCGACAACAAGTCCATCACCCACCGGCCGGACCTCTGGGGTCACCATGGAATGGCCCGCGAGGTGGCGGCCATCTCGCGCCGTCCTTTGCGCGATCCGGTGAGGCTCGATCTGCTGCCCGGCGGCCCGTCTCCCGTCGAGGTTGCGATTGAAGACTTGAACCTCTGCCCGCGGTATAGCGCCCTGGCGTTCGAGAACGTGACCGTGCGCCCTTCTCCGCTGTGGCTGCAGTACCGCCTGCAATCGCTAGGGCTGAACCCCATCAATAACATCGTCGATTTCACCAATTACGTAATGGCGGAACTGGCCCAGCCCACGCACGCTTTCGACCGCGCGAAGCTCAAGGGCAACACCATCCATATCCGTCCGGCGCGTGCCGGGGAGCGGCTGATGGCCTTGAACCGGGAAGAGTACGAGCTGCGCGATGCGAATCTGGTGATTGCCGATGCCGCCGGCCCCATCGCTCTCGCAGGCGTCATTGGCGGCCTGGAAAGCGCCATCGATGAGAGCACCACTTCGATCGTGCTGGAGAGCGCCTGCTTTCTCGCCGCCAGCGTCCGCAAGACCTCCTCACAACTGAAGCTGCGCACGGACGCATCCATGCGGTTTGAGAAGGCGCAGGATCCGGCCAATACCGTGCGGGCGCTGGCCCGGGCGGTGGAGCTGCTGGCCGAACTCAGCCCAGGCATCCGGCTGGCGGGCGGCGTGGCCGACCGGCGCAAGGCGGAAGCGGGTGGACCGCCGCGCGAGCCGATCCTGCTGCCCCTCGACTGGCTTTCCCGCAAGCTGGGCCGCGGTCTGCCGGCCGAAGAGGTCAGAGACATACTGGAGCGGCTGGAGTTTGGAGTTACTCCGGCCGGCACAGTCCATCCGGCCTTCGCGGTCACCGTGCCATCCTGGAGAGCCACCAAGGATATATCCGTAAAGGACGATCTGGTGGAAGAGGTAGGCCGCATGATCGGATACGATTCCATCGAGCCCCGGCCGCCCTCGGTAGCCTGCGCGCCGCCGCCGCGCAATGAAGTCCGGCTGTTCCATCGGAACGTGCGGAATCTTTTCACGGCATTGGGCTTTACCGAAGTGTATAACTACTCCTTCGTGGGCGGGGAGAATGCCATCCGTTTCGGCTTCGAACCGGCGTCGCATGTGGCGGTGACTAACCCCATCGCGTCCGATCAAAGCCTGCTGCGCAAATCTCTTTTGCCTGGAGTGTGGAGCAACATAGCCGAAAACCGGAAGCACTTCGATATCTTCCGGCTGTTTGAGATCGGAAAGGAGATTTACCCGGGCGGGCATGAGATAGCGCACTTAGTAGCCGCCATCTACGACAAAGAGAGCGACGGCGTTGCTGCTCTGTTCGAGCTAAAGCACGCGGCGCTCTCGTTCCTGCCAGAGGCCGAGGTCTGGCCCTGCGAGGCGCTGTCCTACGAGCATCCGGCCCGGTCCGGCGAAGTGTTCTGGCAAGGACAGGCCGTTGGACGCCTGTTCGAGCTTCATCCTTCGATTCAGCCCGAAGGCCGTGCGGCGGCGCTTGATCTCAATCTTGAGGCGATCCAGGAGCTGGATTCGAGGCAGCGGCGATATAAAGCCCTCCGGCGCTATCCTTCCAGCGAGTTCGATCTTTCCGTGGTCGCCGGCGAGCGGGAGCTGGCCGGCGACATTCGAAACAAGATCGAGAAGTTCGCGGGGCCCTTGCTACAGGAAATACTGTATCTCCGACAGTATTCCGGGCCACCGTTGGAAAGCGGACGGAAGAGCATTTCGTTTCGAGTTCGTTACGGGAGTGACGAAAGAACACTTTCTTTGGGAGAAGTTAACGAATTTCGCGCACTGATTATTGAAGGAATGCAAAATTTAGGGTACGATCTTCGAGTCTGAATATGTTTCCTTGTGCCAGCGCCAATTCTGATTCTTCTTTTTCCATGAAAGCGCATGATAAGATTACCGCCGAGCCGGAAGCGGAAATAGTCCTTCCGGCCGCCATTGGGCAACTCGAGGAGTTAGCCCAGGAACTCGGCCGGGAGCGTGCCGAGCGCAAGCGCATGGAGCGCATCGGTCTGCTGGCCGGCGCCGTTGCGCACGATTTCAACAACCTGCTCACCGGGATGATGGGGAACGCAGGGCTGGCTCTGGACAGCCTGCCGCCTGGCGATCCGCGGCGGCTATTGCTCCAGGACGTAATCCGCGCCGGTGAAAAAGCCGCGAATCTGACGGGTCAGCTTCTGGCATATTCCGGTCCCAGCCGCTGTCAAACGAGTCCCATGGAGCAAAGGGAAAGCTGCCGCGGCACCGGCACAGTGCTCTTCGCCGACGACGAAGAAGTGGTGCGGCGCACCGCGCAGGCGGCGCTGCAGCGGTATGGCTTCACCATCCTGCTGGCGGCCGACGGCCAGGAAGCCGTGGAAATGTTCCGCGAGAACGCGGCCAACATCGATCTGGTGGTGCTGGACGTCACCATGCCGGTGATGAGCGGGGAGGAGGCGCTGGCGCAAATTCACGCCGTCAAGCCTCGCGTCCGCATAGCCGTCTCCAGCGGATACAACGAGTCCGAGGTGTTGCGCCGGTTCGTCCGGAGGCGCGTGTCGGGCTTCCTGCAGAAGCCTTACACGGCCTCCCGGCTGGCGGAAAAGATCAAGGAGTTCATGGCGACCGCCGAGGCGGAATGACGTCCCGCTCCGCCAGGAGCCAGTTTTCGTAATATACTCGCGGATTCCGAGGTGCCACATGCAAGGCATGATGATGGATTCCGCGCTGAACCTGCGCCACTACCTGGAGCGCTCCGGGCGCTTGTTTCCTTCCAAAGAGATCGTCACCCGAACCACCGGCGGTTTCGCCCGCTATACCTACGGCGACTATCACCGCCGCACACACCGGCTTGCGCACGCTCTGGCGAAGCTCGATGTGAGAGAGGGAGACCGCGTTGCCTCTCTGGCCTGGAATCACGGGCGGCATCTCGAGCTCTACTACGGCGTGCCGAGCTTTGGCGCCGTGCTACTCACGCTCAACCTTCGTTTGCCGCTCGACCAACTGGCGTACATCGTCAATCACGCCGATGCCAAGGTGATTTTTGTGGACGCGCCGCTGCTCCACATCCTCGAAGAGATCAAGGAGCGGATTCCGGGTGTGCGCCATCTCGTGGCGATGCGTGAGGACGGGCAGCCGATGCCTGCTTCGACCTTTCCCTTGATCGACTACGAAGACCTGCTCGCCGCCACGCGCGACGATCTGTACCCATGGCCCGAGCTGGGGGAGACGGCGGCGGCGGGCATGTGTTACACGTCCGGAACCACCGGCAACCCCAAGGGAGTGTTGTACACGCACCGCTCGCTCTGTCTGCACAACTACGCCCTCGCCATGGCCGACAGCTTCGCCTTCAGCGAGCGCGACACGCTGCTCCAGATCGTCCCCATGTTTCATGCCAACGGCTGGGGAATGCCGTTCGCGGCGGTGATGTGCGGCTCGAAGATCGTGCTGCCGGGTGCGCAGCCCCAACCGGCGGACCTGGCGGAGATGATCGAGCGGGAACGGGTGACCATCGCGGGCGGCGTGCCCACCATCTGGATCGGGCTGTACCGGGCGATCGAGGAAAAGCCCGTGGATCTTTCGAGCGTGCGCATGTTCGTCGTGGCCGGGTCCGCGATGCCGCGCCAGTTGATGGAGACCTATCAGAGGCAGCTTGGCATCCGCATCGTGCAGGCGTGGGGCATGACGGAGACCACACCCATCGCCACGCTCTCGGTTTTGAAATCGGAGATGCGCCATGACACGGAAGACGACCAATTCGCCGTGCGAGCCAAACAGGGCATTCCGTTGCCGGGAGTGGAATTGCGGGTGGTCGACGAGTGCGGCAAGGAGATCGCCCAGGACGGCGAGACGATGGGCGAGCTTCAAGTGCGCGGCCCCTGGGTGACCAGCGGCTACTACGACGACGCGCGCAATGCCGAGGCGTTTCAAGACGGATGGTTCCGCACGGGCGACGTGGTAACGCTCGATCCGGAAGGCTACATACACATCATGGACCGCACCAAGGATCTGGTGAAGAGCGGCGGCGAGTGGATTTCGAGCGTGGACCTGGAGAACGCGATTATGGCCCATCCCAAAGTGCTGGAGGCGTGCGTGATCGCGGTATATCATCTGCGCTGGCACGAGCGCCCGCTGGCCGTGGTGGCGCCCACGCCGCAGTACCGGGGCCAGATCACCCGCGACGAGATACTGGAGTTTCTTGCCGGGCGCGTCGCCAAATGGTGGCTGCCGGACGACGTGATTTTTGTCGACTCCGTTCCGAAGACCAGCGTCGGCAAGTTCAACAAGAAGGTTCTGCGCGAGCAGTACAAGACGCTGTAGTGACGTGTCACGTCTAAACTTCACAACGGCGAGTCGGTTCTGGCGGGACGGGCGCCCTCACCCGCGGCCCGACAGTGGCCGTGGGGGGCATCAACGGTAGCCGAACACGGGCGGGAACATGACAACCACCAGTGCCGCCCATACGGAGTACACGGGCAGATAGGC
>JBBDWK010000014.1:0-44632 GCA_040902885.1 Bryobacteraceae bacterium
AATCGTGATCGACATCAGTTCGGAACGCTGATCGCCATCCCTCGGAATCCGCACTGGACCATTGTCATTCCCACAGACACTCTGGAACTGGAGCGGGTGCAACGCGAGGCGGCCACGGTAGTCTGCTGCGGTCAACTGAAGGAACGTAGTATTCAGGCCTACTAGCCCGATACGTAGCGATTGCTTGTTAATTGTGGCGGAGAAGTCCCCTGGCAAGAGACCCTGCCGCACCTGGGCTGGCCTTAACGTATTGCCATTCCACCAATCGCTGTAGTTGTGGAACGCTTGGTCGACGACCTTTCGGTATGCAGAATCAGAGCGGCTCCAGAATCTCTCCTGAACGTTCGGCCGGCCAACCCACTCGTTTAGTAGCAGCACCTCGGGAGTTTCGGGATCAGGGCGTTCGATATCGTGGTTGCCAGGAACAGCAAAGAAGACGGGAGTCGACCCCAGTGCCCGCATGTGGATCCACAGCCGTTCAAGAATTTCATCGACCTTCGCAAACTCGTCCCTGCCTCCTCTCTGGGTCATGTCGCCGGAGAAGAGCACCAAGTCCCACGGCCCACACTCGTCATGAAGCACGCTTAAATCGTCCAAGAAGACCTGATGCATGCGAGGCCACAGCCAATTCTGCGGTTGGAGCCCGCAATGCAGATCCGTCAAATGCAGCCACGTGAACGTTGCCAACCGAACCTCCAACTGCGTCATTATATGACGGATGCGCCGTGATTACCGGGCGAGGACAGGAGCCTCAAATCGTTAACGTTGGAAACGACTGCTGGTTTCAGTTCCGCAACCGTTGGGCCTGCTCCCCGTAAGCACGAGAGCCGGCCATGGGCCATATAAGTCTCACGGATCCGCCAGCAGTTCGGACTTCATCCAGCCGGAATCACGGTATGGAACAAGCGACGGTGCGCTGTCAGGCTCCAAGCGGACTACAGTGGAAAGCCGCTGCTTGTGTCGCGTGACATAGCACGACTCGATACACCACTCGTTTATCGGTATACGGGGTGCACATCGTGGGCGAGTGACGCCCCAACCGGAAGTTGAGCTCAGATCGCTGGTGTTCGCGCCGTGGCCGGTCTGGTGGTCCAGGCCTTCTTCGAGACGTGCTGACGCGTGGTCGGGTAGCGCGACTCGGGGGTTGAGGGCGAAGGCGCCTAACGCCCTACCAACCGTCATATGACATCCGCGAACGAGCGCCGCATTTTGTGGAACCAGCCGTAACCGGCCACGAATACCGCGCCTGAGAGCAGCCACAGCTTGATCATGGGCATCGTCGCCGGCGCGCGGTGCTCCAGCAGGATCGCCCGGTAGGCGGACACCAGCACGTAAACCGGATTTTTCGCAAGAATCGCCATCGCCTCCGGGGGCAGCGATGACTCGGGATAACAGATCGGCGTCAGGAAGAACCAGAGCGTCAGCAGGAAACCGATGATCTGCCCCAGGTCGCGCACGAACACGCCCAGCGCCGCCAGAAACCAGCACAGCCCGAGCGTGAAGAGAACCTGCGGAACCAGCAGCACGGGCAGCCAGAGGGCGGTCGCGGGCACGCCGCGTCCGGCGAGCGCCAGCCCGAGCAGAAAGATCAGGATAGCGAAGCCCTCGGTGACCAGGCCCGAAGCCACCTGGTTCACCGGCAGAATTTCCACCGGAAACACCAGCTTCTTGATGAAGTTCCGGTGCTCCAGCATCACCCAGGGCGCGCGCCCCGCGGGCTCGCTGAGCGCCAGCCAGGGCAGCATCCCGGCGAGGAAGTAGAGCACGAATCCGCTGCGGCTGGGATCGTTGGCGAAGCGCGTTTGCAACACGATGCCAAACACGAAGAAGTACGTTGCCATGAGCAGCAGCGGGCTAAGCACGGCCCACGCCGCGCCGCCGAAGGAACCCCGGTAACGCGCCAGAATATCGCGCCGAGCCATGGAACGGATCAGGCCGCGGTTTTTCCAGATCGCGACCGGCGGCAGCCGGACTGCGCGCCACAGAGTCCGCAAAAACCGATACCATCCCAGCGCCTCCGCGTTGAGCACCTTCGTGCGCACCACGCGCTGGCCGTCTCCGTCCACGGCCGCATCCAGCAGAAGAAACTCCTGCCCCTCTTCGTAGAACCATCCCTTCTTTTCCCGCAGGGGCGACACGAACACGCGGTATTCGCCCGGCTCCGCGGGCAGCACGACTTCCAGATCCACTTGCGCGGTCTCTCCCGGCGCCACATCGGCGCCCGGAGTCACGCGCGGCCCGTCCACAACCAGCAGGTCCGAGGCCGGGTCGAAGATCTGATAGCCGATCGCAAATCCCTCCGAGGTCCGCCACGTCTCCTCCGAACGATTCTCAATCTCGCAGCTCACGCGAATTCGTCCGTTCCCTGGTTCGATCCGCGTGTTCCGGTACGCCACGCTCATGAGTACAGCCAGGCCGGGTACCGCTCCCGCACGCTGCCCGTCTTGCGGCCCACGGCGTAGATTCCGTCGCCCCGCAAATCGGTCGATAGCGAGTAGCGCTCCAGCAGATGCACAATCCAGTTGTGATCCGGGCGCGGCTCGTCCCGGAACGGGCCGGTCTCGAGAAGAGTGACGGAAAAGCCCGAGTTTTCGAGCAGCATGTGGATCTCCCGGGGCGTGTATTCGCGGTTGTGCCGTGCATCCACCTCGCCTTCGCTCGATGGGCGAATGTATGCGTGGAAGAACCCGGGATGGTAGCCCTGAAGAATCGCGTGGACGCCGCTCAGCGAGGCGATGTTCGGCGTGGTCAGTACGAGGCGCCCGCCGGGCTTCAAAATACGATTGACCTCGCTCATCAGGTGCATGGGATCGTCGAAGAGGTGTTCGATCAGCTCGCAGCAGAGCACGGTGGAGAAGTACCCGTCGCCGTAAGGGAACGTGTCCTTTTCGGCGTTGAAGTGATCGATCTCGCACTCGAAGACTTCGCCGTCCGAAGACACGACCGACCGCTTATCGATCCGGCCCAGCGGCCCATAGTAGCACCCGCGCACGAAGCCATACCCCAGCTTGCTCTTCAGCGAAGGCGTTATCTGAAGGTACGCCCCCATTTCGAGCACACGGTCTTCCGGCCCGCCCGGAGGCGTAATCTCGAGCGTCCGAACAAGGCGCGTCTTGTGAGTGGTGACATAGGCGCGCGACTCCTCGTCCACGGCCCACCCGACGATGTACTCCTCTTCCACCGGAGCGGAGCGTTCCTCCTGATCCGCGACGATGGAAGCCTCTTCCGTGTTGCGCGGCGAATTCAGGAAAGCGGCATAACGCTCCGCCACCAGATCCCAGTTGCACTCCCGCTCCACGTACCGCCGCGCGTTGCGGCCCAGCGCCCGCGCCACGTCCGGGCGTGTCACCAGCAGATTCAGATACTCGAAAATCTGGTCTTCCTCGCCCGGCCCCACCGGTACTTTCAGGCAGACGTCGTCGGGGAATTCCCGGAACGCGCCCACCTCGGATACGAGCACCGCTTTCCCCAGTCCCAGCGCGCGCAACAGACTCCCGGAACTCTCTCCCACGGTGGGATATCTCAAGTTCAGCACGATGTCGCACGCGGCGAGGTATCCCACAAAGTCTTCGATCTCCGTGAACCCGAGCAGCCGCACGTGCGCGCCCAGATCCAGCGTGCGAATCAGCGATGCCACTGGAAATTCGGGATGCCGCTCGCCCGCCAGCACCATGCGGGCGCGCGGCTCCATCCGCACCAGCCGGCGCAAAGCGCGCAGCGATTCCGCAATCCGCTTGTAAGGTTTTAAATAGCCGAAGACGCCGATCAGCGGGGTGCTCTCATCCAGGCCCAACCGGTAGCGGAACGCATTCCGGTCCGCCTGTGGGATCCACGCTCCATGAGGAATGCGCGCCACCGGTCCGGCAAAGCCCGCCGACCACACCTGGTCCACCATGAATTGGCTGTGTACGATGACGCCGCGCGACGCTTCGAGCAGCCGGCGGATCATCGGGACGCCTTCATAATCCGGTCCCGCCTGAAGCGCCCGCACGCGTTGTGCGAATTCGAGCGCCGCTGCCCCTCCGCTGTATTCCACCTCGCGCAGATAGCCGTCCCAATCGTTCCGCTTGATCGTAATATCCGCGATGAGGTGATGCAGGTTGGCCTCATGCAGCACGACGAAGCCCGGATGGCGCAGCGCGGTCTCGTACACAAAATCGTGCCATTCGTTGTTGCCGATCTGATAGAGCGCCGCATCGAAGGCGCTGGGATCGAAGGGCCGCTGGCCGTCGCAAAACACCTCCAGCTCGACGCGGCGGCCCAGGTGCTCGATCAGGGTTGCCGAATAATCGGCGATGCCGCTCCGCGCGGGAGGGAGGGGGGAAAAGAAAGCTACACGCATACCGCACACCCCAGTGAGACCCTCCGCTTCATCGCGCGGAAAGGGAGGCGACGGCGGTTGCCTGCCTCGCGTGCGTTGACGCTCCGGCTACTTCGTAATACACCTCGAGCGTTTTGCGCGCCGTCCTCTGCCAGGTGAATTGCGCCGCGCGCTGCCGGCCCAGCCGCTCCATGTGTCCCCGCAACTCCCCGTCCAGCAGCAGACCGGCCATGGTCGCGGTCATCTCATCCACGGAATGTGGGTCGAAAAGGATGGCCGCTCCGTCGGCCACCTCCGGCATCGCGGAGGTGTTCGAACAGGTCACGGCGCGCCCACAAGCCATGGCTTCCAGAATCGGCAGACCGAAGCCTTCGTAAAAGGAGGGAAACACGAACAGCTCGCAAGCGTTGTAAAACTGCAACAGATCCTCGTCGCTTACGAAGCCCGGGAAGTGGATGCGGTCCGAAAAGGCGGACTCCCCCGCCCGTGCCCGCACCCGCCCGCCAAACCAGGTATCCTTGCCGACCATTACAAGATGGTGACGGATCCGCGGGTGGGTCCGGACAAGCTGCTCGTAAGCCGAAATCAAACCGATATGGTTCTTTCTCGGCTGCAGGTCGCCCACCGAGAGAATAAATGGCCCGGATATTCCCCAACGCGAAAATACCTTGCCGATCGCGTCCTCCGTTCGAATCGGGCGAAATCCGGGACCGGCCGCATTGGGCACAACGACCACCCGGTCCTTACTCAAACCGTAAGCGCGGACGATGGAATCGCGCGAAAATTCGCTGCCGGTCAGGACGCGGGTGGCGGCCCGCACCGTGCGGCTGACGGTCTGCCGTAATTGCCAGGCCCGGACCGGAGGGAAGTACTCCGGATGGTTCAGAAAGCTCACGTCATGTACGCTGACCACCACCGGAACGGGGCAGTTGAGCGGCGCCGTGTACTGCACGTGAACCAGGTTGGGCCGATCCTGCCAAAGCTTGCGCGGCAGGTCGAAGCCCAGGCGCAGAAAGGGGTTGGCCGCTATCCGCCGGGTCTCAAAACGGGACGGAATCCAGGCAGCCGCCTGCGCCCGGCCGACCGAAACGTAGGCAATGAATGTGTTGCGCTTGTCCTGGGACGCGAAGGCTCGCAGGAGACTCCTGATGTAGACCTCGTTCCCAGTCAGATGGCGGCCGATAGCATGGGCGTCGACGGAAAAGCGCATCAATTCTAACTAGTATAAGCGCCGCCGGTAGTTCTCTAAAGTTAAATTTGAGTTTGATTGGGGATTACAGACCGGCCTCGCGAAGGCGCTGCCAGGCCGATTGCCAGGTCAATTCCCGTTCGTAGGTCTCGCGTCCCGCCGCGCCTACTGCCCGGCGCAACTCCGGCGCATCCAGAAGCCGTGACACAGCCGCGGCAAACGCGCCCGCTCCGTCCGCCAGCAGAATGTTCTCCCCATCCTTCGCCGGCAGGCCTTCCGCGCCGATGGCGGTCGAAACCACCGCCCGTCCCGCCGCCCAGGCTTCCACGATCTTCAGACGCGTTCCGCTGCCCGCCAGAACGGGCACAACCACGACCTGCGCGCGGGCCAACTCCTGGATGGCATCTTCCACCGGTCCAGTGCAGCGGATGCTCGGGTCGCCGGAAACCAACCGCCGGACGGCATAGTCGTTGCGGCCGATCAGCCGCCACTCCAGTTTTGGACGGCGGACGAGCGGCCAGACCTCCCGGGCAAAATAGCGGACAGCCGATATATTCGGGCGATACTCCAGGTTGCCCGAGAACGCGATGGCCTCCTCCTCGGGCACATTCGGCCGCAGTGCCGCGGGCAGCGTGTTCGGATAGACCGTGATGCCGGGGTGCGAAACGATGCGACAGACCGCTTCCGCGTCCTCGCGGGAAGTGGCCAACAACCGGGAATAGCGCGGCAGCCAGACATGCTCCAGCCGGCGCGTGGCCTTCGCGAAGACAGCATGGGCAAACGATGCGGGCCACGGCTCGGACTTGCGGCATCGCTCGTGCAGCACCGACTCGACGTCCACCAGATCGAGAACCGTGTGCTCCGCGCATTCCACAAGCTGCTCGTGATAGGGCGCGCACCAGAAGTGCTCAACCACAGCGACATCGTAGCGGCGGCCGCCGAGGATGCCGGAGACTTGCGCGCCCGCTCCCGCGAACCGGTCGACGAGCGGAGGCGCGCGCCGGATCAACCGCACACCGTTCCGCCACACGCGCGCGGCCACGCCTTTTGAATGAAAGGGGAGATCCACCACGTCAATCCAGCGAACCAGTCCAGGCGGGAAAGCGAGCCGGGGGTCGGCGGCCCCTGGCTCGCGAAACACGATCACATCCACTGCGTAGCTCTGGGCGAGATATTCCAGCAGGCAGGCCGCCCGCAACTGTCCTCCTCCCACCAGAGGGTACGGCGCTTCGGGAGTCAGGAACAGCGCGGTTCTCGTGCCTCCCTCGCTCATCGGGAAAGCGTAAAATTCACGTCCACCAGCGTTGCCACCTCTACTGGCTCGCCATTCAGGAGCGTCGTCTCATACACCCACTGCTTCACCGCTTCCACCGCCGCCTCCACCAGCAGCGGCTCGCCGCTTTCTACGGAGATGTTCTTCACAGCTCCGTCCTTCCCCACCAGTGTCTGCAGCCGGACTACCCCCTGCATCCTGGCCTGCTTTGCAAGCGGCGGGTAGACGGGTCTGGGCTGGTGGATCAGCTTCTGCGCCTGCATATTGCCCCCCACCCGAATCTGCTGAGTGCGCTCGTTGTCCCCCGGCAGGTAAACCCGCAGCGCCACTCCATCGCCTACCGAGAAGGCAGCCTTGAGATGTTCGTCGGTCTCCCGAATCGCCTCCAGTATCCGCCCCGAGGTTTCGCTGGTGATCATCTCGCCCTCCCGCACCGGCAAACGACGGCGCAAGTTCTCGCTGGCTGCCGGCGATATGCCCTCAATATCGATGCGCTTCAGGATGCCAAGCTCCTTGTGCGCCCTTGGGAGCGAAGTTGGCGGCGGTGGAGGCAGAGTGTTGGGCAGCCGGAAGTCCATCGTAACCTGGATCTTGGCGGGCAGCGCAATTTCCGAAGAATAGTGCCACCTGAGCACAGCCTGCAAGGCGGCGCTCCTCAGCTCTTCCGGTCCGCTCAGCACCCGCGCGTCGGTTACAGACCCCTTTTCGTTCACCGATAGTTCCAGCGTCACCGGTCCCTCGACGCGTCTGGTAAGCGCTTCACGCGGATACTCGATGCCGTCGCGGTGCGCCAGACCCGAGCCGCCGGACACCACTGTGATATTCTCCCCGCTCTGGGGAGCGGGCGCGGCCTTGAGAGGAACCATGGTAACCGCAACTCCGCCAATCCCGAGAACCAAGCCGCAACCGGCGGCCATCGCAAGTACGAATCGTGCTTTGGACATCTGTCCCTCCTTGAGAATCGAAACCACCCGCTGCGCGAGATGGCGTTTGCGTAAGAACAGCGGCGCCGGCGCCACATCCAGTTGCGTGCCCGCGGCCGCGATGGCGAACAGCGACTGCAAGTACTGTTCGCGAGCCTGAGTGAGCGAGACCACTTCCCGGTCCACCGTCTGTTCGCGGGTGAGCTGGATTTGCGCCAGCGCCCACCAGATGGCAGGATGGAACCACAAAACCGTGCGCAGGAACTCTTCTGCGAGCGTCCAGAGCCAGTCCGCCCGTCGAATGTGCAGCAGCTCATGGCAACAGACGGCCGCCTGGGCGGCGGGAGGAAGCTCCAGAATGCGCGGTGGCAGCAGGATCACCGGACGCCGCAGGCCGAATGTGAGCGGGCCGGAGACTCCCGGACAGAGATAGATGGCGGCCTGGATTCCGAGCCGGGATCGCATCGTCCCAATCGCCACTGGAACCGGGTCGAGCGGCTGCGATTCGCGAACCAGGGTCCGTAAACGCGCGACCCCGGCGAACAGCCATATCAAACGCAACAGAACGCCGATTCCAAGCGCGATGAGCAGCCCGGTCTCCCAACGGATCGGCCAGTCGGGTGTCTGGGCGCTCGCGCTCCTGATGGTGGCGAATGTAATCGACACATCCACGCCGTCCGCGACCTCGGGCTTCCCAGGCAGGAACGGAAGCAGCAGGCAGAGGGCCAGCACCGCCTGCCAGTAGAGGAGCCGCGCCCGCGGCGCCGCGTTGCGAAACAGTCGCTCCGCCAAGGCCGCGGCGGCAATCACCGCAAGCGCCTGCAGCGCCCACGCCCAAACATTGCCCACCACAAAACCAGCGCTCATTTCCGTTTCTCCTGCAGAAGCCGCGCGATCTCGCGCAGCTCCTTTCCGGAAAGCCGGCCGTCCTCGACCAGGTGCACCACCAGCGGCTCAGCCGATCCATTGAACACGCGCTGCAGGAAGTCCTTCACCATGCCGCCGATCACCTGCTGCTTGGGGCGCGAGGGCGCATAAACGAAAGCGCGCTCGCCCTGCGTCTTCTTGAGGTATTTCTTCTGCTCCAGGATCTTCATCATGGTCATGACGGTGGTATAGGCGATCTTGCGGCGCTCGAGCAGGTTCTCGTAGACGTCTCGCACCGTCGCCTGTTCCAGCTCCCAGACAATCTTCATGATTTCCAGCTCCTGTTCGGTCAGGACGCTGCTTCGCGGTCTCATACTAATTAATTAGTACGAAAGAAAAAGTATGTCAAGAGAAAAATTTAGAAGCGCCGCAGGGTTTCGGCGTACACTTCGCGCGTCAGCCGCGCCGTCCGCTCCCAGGAGAACTGCCTCGCACGCTCCAGCCCCACTGCGCGCCGCTCGGCCATCGCCCCAGGCTCCGTCACCGCTCTTCGCAAAGCCGCCACCCAGGCGTGTCCATCGCCGGCTTCCACCTGGATCGCCGCGCCTCCCGCAACCTCGCCGATTGCCGCGTCGCACGAAGCGATCACCGGCGTGCCGCACTGCATGGCCTCCAGCACCGGCAAGCCAAAGCCCTCGTAGAAAGACGGATATACGAAGGCCAACGCGCCCGAATACAGGGCGGGCAACGCCTCTTCCGGTGTTTCGCCCAACAGCCGCAGTCCGGGTTCCGGCGGCAGATCGCGAAAATCCGCGCGCCTTCTGCCGGCCAGAACCAGATCCACCGGGAACTGCTTGCGAACCTCCCGCCACGCGCTCACCAGCATCCCCAGATTCTTGCGAGGCTCCAGGGCCCCCACATAGAGAAAATAGGGCGGCTCCGCCCGCCCGCCGGTCGGCCGGAATGCGGAATCGGCCGCCAGCGGCACGGCCACAACACGACCCGGGTGCAGCCGGAAACGCTCCATCGCCTGCCTGCGCACGGCTTCGGTGGGAGTCACAACCGTCATCTGTTGCAGGAACTGCAGCAGCAGCGGGGTTCGCTGGCGGATGCGATCGGCGTCAAAGTGCCACGACGGCTCCATCCATGGCGAGAGATCGTGCAAGGTCATCACGCTGGGACGCTGCGAAAGGTAAGGAACGCTGAAGCTGGTTCCGTGAAACAGGTTGGCTTTGAGCCGCTCGGCCGCGCACTCCGCCCCCCAGAGCCACCAGTACCTCTCGGCGCGGTTGCGAGGCCCGCCGCCGTCCAGCAGGTTCGGCGGAGACGCGGCCGGCATGGGGAAAGACTGGTCGGAAGCCAGAAAGAACTCGTCGCCGGGAAACTCGCGCGCCAACGCCAGACTCAGTTGCCGGGTGTAGCGGGAAATGCCTCCCGGCGGAAGGGACAGAGGAGTGGCATCCAGAACTACGCGCACTTTGTGGACTGGAGCGTCAGTAACCGCGCTCGCGCAGCTCCTCCACGCGATTGTCGTAATTCCGCGCGTAGTAGGTCCTGTATTCGCCCGACTTCACGCGAGCGACCCATTCCACGTTGCTTCGGTACCAGTCGATCGTGCACTTCAGACCGTGCTCGAAGTCGACCTCGGCCTTCCAGCCCGTCTCACGCATCAGTTTTTCACTCGAAAGCGCGTAGCGCCGGTCGTGCCCCGGCCGGTCCTGCACGGTTTGCATCAGGTGCTCGTGAGCGCCCGTCGCTTCAACGATCTTCCGGATCACCGCCAGATTCGGTAAAGAGCGGCTGCCGCCAATGTTATAGATTTCGCCTTCCCTGCCCCGTTCGAGCAGCGCCAGCAGGGCGCGGCAGTGGTCGTCCACATACAGCCAGTCGCGCACCTGCATGCCGTCGCCATAGATCGGCAGGGACTGCCCTTCGAGCGCGTTCGAGATCATCAGCGGGATCAGCTTCTCGGGGAATTGATACGGCCCATAGTTATTGGATGCGCGCGTGATCAGCACCGGCAGGCGATAGGTTGTAAAGTAAGACCGGACGAGGAGGTCCGATCCCGCCTTCGATGCCGAATACGGGCTGCTCGGGTTCAACGGAAACGCCTCGTCGGCTTCCAGAGGATCTTCGAGACTGCCGTATACTTCGTCCGTCGAAACGTGCAGAAAGCGGGGCGTCTTGTTGGCGCGTGCCGCTTCCAGCAGGGTCAGCGTGCCGCGCAGATTGGTGTCGATTACCGGGGCCGGCGAAAAAATACTGCGGTCCACGTGGGATTCGGCGGCAAAGTGTACGATGGCGTCGGGCTTCTCCCCGGCGACAAGTCGATTCACCAGGTCCGCATCGCAGATGTCGCCCTGCACGAAGCGATAGCACGGATGGTTCTTTACCGGCTCCAGGTTCTCGAGATTGCCCGCATAGGTGAGCTTGTCCAGGTTCACCACTCTTGCCGGCGCCTCCGCCGCCAGCGCCAGCCGCACAAAGGCCGAGCCGATGAAGCCCGCGCCGCCCGTCACCAACAGTTTCATTTATGCTGCAGCTCCCAGTCGTAATTGATGGAGGGATCGTTGTACGGGATGCGTCCTTCGTCGCGAGGGTTGTAGAAGCGGTCCGTAAGATAGACCAGCAGCCCAGGGTCTCTGCCGACGACTTTATAACCGTGTCCTATGCCGGGCGGAATCAGGATCTGCCACGGCCGCAGCTGCCCGACATAAATCGTGTTCCGAACGCCCCAGGTCCGCGACCCGGCGCGAAGGTCCACGAGCGCCACCTGCATCATGCCCATGACTGGCGTCCAGCAATCGGTCTGGTGCAGATGATAGTGGAAGGCTTTGATGGTCTCCGGGTAACTGAGCGCCGCCGAAACCTGGGTGGTTTCCAGAGGAAAATTGGCCGCTAGCCCCTGTCTGGCCCGCTGAATTTCCAGAAAATAGCCGCGGTCGTCCGGCCAGAGCGGCAGGGGCTGGATGCATACCCCTTCGATCAACTGCTCGGACTGAGGCGAACCGATGTTCGCTCCGATTCCCTTATCCAGGCTGGGAAGGGTCAGCGTCAGGGCGCCGGCGCGCGCAATCTCGGGCGACACGGCGGCTTCCGGCGGCATCACTCGCTCCAGGCGGCCGAAGCAGCCTCCCCGGCCGTTTGCCCGGTCCTGGCGTGGGTCTTCGCCACCAGGTTTCCGGCGCGCAACAGCGACTCGAAGGTGCCTGCGTCCGTCCACCAGCCGTCCAGCCAGGAGAAGGTCATGGTACCTTCGCGGATGTAGGCGTTGTTGACGTCCGTGATCTCCAGCTCATTGCGGTTCGACGGCACAAGCTGATGGATCTTCTCGAATACGCTCGAGTCGTACATATAGATGCCCGTCACGGCATAATTCGACTTAGGCTGCTTGGGCTTCTCTTCGATGTCCACCACCCGGTCGCCGTCGATCCGCGCCACGCCGAAGCGCTCCGCGTCTTCGACTTCCTTGAGCAATATACGCGCGCCGCACTCCTGGCTGCGGAATTCGTCGGCCGCCTGACGGATGCTGCCCTCGATAATGTTATCCCCCAGCACGACGCAAATCTTGTGACCGTCGGCGAAATGCTCGGCGAGCCCCAGCGCCTCCGCGATGCCTCCTTCGCCTTCCTGGTAGGTGTAGTCGATATGACTCAAACCAAAGCCTTTGCCATTGGCCAGAAGTCTGAGAAAATCCCCTGCATTCTTCCCGCCCGTAACAACCAGAATGTCCTTGATCCCCGCATCCACCAGTGTTTGGATCGGGTAATAGATCATAGGCTTATCGTAAATCGGGAGCAAATGCTTGTTAGTGATTTTGGTGAGCGGGAACAATCTGCTGCCGGTTCCCCCCGCAAGCACGACGCCTTTCATAAGCACCCATGATACAATACGCGCCGTATGCGGAAACTGCCATGAAGTTCTATACCTGGGAGGGGGTACCGGAGGAGCGGATGAACCCGCTGGTCTCACGCCAGGTGATCCACGGCGAAACCATGACCGTGGCGCGCCTCCGCCTCCGCAAAGGCGCCGTGGTGCCCCTCCATCATCATGTAAACGAACAAATCACTCTCCTCGAAGAGGGCCGGTTGCGCTTCGTGATCGCAGGCCGGGAACACGTAGTGAGCGCCGGCGAGGCGATGCAGATCCCGCCCAACGCGCCCCACACAGTCGAAGCCCTGGAGGACTCGCTCGCCATCGACCTGTTCTCGCCCGTGCGGGAAGACTGGATCCGGGGGGACGACGCCTATCTAAGAGCCTTGGCATGAAGAGCTACGCGCGCGGCCCGGAGCTTCCGATCCTCGAAACCAGTATCGGACAGGTTCTGGCGCAAACCGCCGCGCGCCGGCCGTCGCAGGACGCCATCGTCTCCCGCCACCAGAATCTCCGCATCTCTTATTCTCAGCTTCTAGACGAAACGTCCCGGGTCTCGGCCGGCCTGTGGGCGTTGGGAATTCGCCCCGGCGACCGCGTCGGCGTCTGGGCCTGCAACTGCGTGGAATGGATTTACCTCCAATTGGCCACGGCCCGCATGGGCGCCGTGCTGGTCAACGTGAATCCAGCTTACCGCTCCCACGAAATTGGCTTTGTTCTGCAAAAAAGCCGCATGAAGGCTCTGTTTCTACACGAGAAGGACGGGCGCGCGAACTACCTGGAGATTCTCGGGCAAGCCTGCCACGGCGCGCAACTGGAATTGCAGCACGTGATTCCCATCGGTACGGCGGCATGGGATGCCATGCTCGCGGGCGGCGGCGAAATGCCGCCCGAGCCCGGCGACCCCGATTCGGTCGTCAACATCCAGTACACTTCCGGCACCACCGGCTCGCCCAAAGGCGTGCTGCTCACGCACCGCAACCTGATAAACAATGCCTGGGTAATCGGTTGGGGCCTGCGCCTGGGCGAGGGCGAGCGCATCTGCGTTCCCGTCCCACTCTACCACTGCTTCGGCTGCGTCATCGGGACGCTGGTGGCCCTGGTTCACGGCGCCGCTCTCATCCTTCCGGCGGCCCAGTTCGATCCTCTGGCCACCCTTCAAGCCATTGAAAACGAGCGGGCTACCGTGGTTTACGGCGTGCCCACGATGTTCATCGCCGAGCTGGATCACCCCGAGTTTCACCGCTTCAACCTGACTTCGCTGCGCACGGGAATCATGGCCGGGGCGCCCTGCCCGATCGAAGTGATGAAGCGCGTCACCTCGGACATGCACTGCCCCGAGATGGTCATCGCGTATGGGCAGACGGAGAGCTCGCCCGCGATCACCATGTCCACCCCGGAAGACAGCCTCGACCTGCGTGTCTCGACCGTCGGCCGCGCGCTTCCCAACACGGAAATCAAGATCGTCGCTCCGGACGGCGAAACCGCCGAGGCGGGCGAGCAGGGCGAGCTTTGCACGCGCGGCTACCTCGTGATGAAGGGCTACGACGGCGAGCCAGAAGCCACCGCAAACGCCATCGATTCAGACGGTTGGCTGCACACCGGGGACCTGGCGACCATGCGCCCGGACGGCAATTTCCGCATCACCGGCCGCGCCAAGGAGCTGATCATCCGGGGCGGAGAAAATATCTACCCGCGCGAAATTGAGGAGTTTCTGCACGTCTATCCGAAGATCGCCGACGTCTATATCATTGGGCTGCCCGATGAGCGGCTGGGCGAAACGGTGCTCGCCTGGATCCGGCTCAAGAGCGGCGAAACGGCCACCGAGGAAGAGATATGCGAATACTGTCGCGGCAAGATCGCGCATTTCAAGATCCCGCAGTACATTCGCTTTGTCGATTCCTTTCCCCTCACCGTCACCGGAAAAGTGCAGAAGTTCCGCATCCGCGAGCAGGAGATCCGCGAGCGCGGCCTGGAGCGCGCGGCCGGGATCGAGACGGCGTGAGCCTGCGGAAACGGATTCACGCCGTAGTCCTGGCCAAGCTGGCTGGGCGCTATGAGAGCGCGATCGCCGAACGCAAGAAGGCGCTGTTCGCCGATCTGCGGGGCGACATCCTCGAAATCGGCCCGGGCACGGGACCGAACCTGGCTCACTATCCGCCCGGCATCCGCTGGACTGGCCTCGAACCCAATCCCTTCATGCACTCCTACCTCCGCGAGAGCGCGCACCGTGCCGGGGTCTCCGTGAAAATCGTCGAGAAAGTCGCCGAGCGCCTGGATTTTGAAGATTCCAGCCTGGACGGCGTAGTGAGTACACTAGTTTTATGCTCGGTGACCGATCCGGCCGCCGTGATCGGCGAAATTCGCCGCGTGCTGAAGCCGGGGGGACGTTTCGCCTTTATCGAGCACGTGGCGGCATCTTCCGGAACGCGCCTGCGGCAAATTCAACGATGGATACGGCCGCTGTGGAAGGTTCTGGGCGATGGCTGCCACCCGGATCGGGAGACTTGGACGTTGATCGAGCAAGGCGGTTTCACGCAGGTAAGACTGGAACACTTCCAGATGCCTCTGGGACCGGCTTCTCCACATATCGCTGGGATCGCAATTAAATGACAAAAACATTCTGCCTTTTGCTCGCATTCGTTGCCGCCGCTTCCGCTCAGACCTGGGAGTCCGCGGGCTTCCTGGACCTGCCGAAGACCGGCGATGTCTCGGCCGTTGCCGCTTCACCCGACGGCTCGCTCTACGTCTTGCAGCGCGGCAATCCGCCGGTGCTCAAGTTCGATGCCAAGGGGAAATTCGTCCAGGGCTTTGGCGATGGCCTGTTCCAAGTGGCTCACGGACTGCGCGTGGATCGCCAAGGCAACGTCTGGACCACGGACAACGCCAACCACGCGGTCCGCAAGTTCTCGCCCGAAGGCAAGCTTCTGCTGACCTTGGGACAGGCTGGCGTGGCGGGCAACGACCCGGCCCACTTCAGATCCCCGGACGATGTTGTCTTCAACGCCGCCGGCGATATCTATGTCGCCGACGCCGGCAACGCCCGGATTGTCCGCCTGAGAGCGAATGGCACATTCATTCAGGCGTGGGGCAGCAAGGGAAAGGGTCCGAGCCAATTCGCGCTGGCGCACTCCCTAGCCATCGACGAGCGCGGGTACATTTACGTCGGCGACCGCGGCAACAACCGGATTCAAGTTTTCGAGCCGGGCGGCAAAATGTCGGCGGTCTTCGGCGAGTTCGGCAATCCCTTCGGCCTGCTGATTGCCGACGACCAGCTTTTCATCTCCGATGGCGACGCGCACAAGATCCTTCAGTTCACGCTGGCGGGCGCGCCGCTGGGTTCCTGGGGCACGCCGGAAACCTTGCACCTGCCACATATGATGACCATGGACGGCAAAGGCACGCTCTATGTCGCCGAAGTGAAGGGCGGGCGTGTGCAGAAGTTCCGGAAGAAGAACTGACCAGGGAAGCGAGGACGAAACCGCCTGCGGTTTCGCCCACAAGCGCTAACTTAAGGCCTGACTAGCGTCCTCCCGTGTCCATCGATGCGGTCCCCATTGCAGTTCGTGACCAAGATTGACTTCCGGGTCGGCGACGTTACGTCCATATGGGCACTCGATACAGGGCCGCAACGGCGTGTCCGAGCAGAAATTGGATCTGTTCAAGTTCGCCGCCGGTCCTTGTGGCACAGGCGTGCTAAATTGTTCGCTGGTACGAATCGAGTCCAGTCGGGCGAGTGTAGAGTCGGAAGGAACTTTCAAGAAGGTGCTCTACCAAGTCCGAAGTCATCGCTTATCCTGCTTACAGCGAATTCGGTACGATACCGCGTCAGGTCTTTTTCCGCATGAAATCCGTCACGCTGCGGGATAGCCTACGAGAGCCGATTCTCGCGCTGAAGGACAGCGTCACCCATGAGGACCTGCCCAGTGTCGCCGAACGACTGGGCTTGCCGCCGCTTCCGGACGAGGGGTCCAAAAGAGACCGTCTGCGAGCCGGCTATGAGGCCGTCCCTGAATCCGAACTACCTGCCGTTGCTGAGCGTTTATGGACCAGCTTTCCACTTGAGCCCTCGGTAAGGAACACGGTTCAGGATCTAGCTTGGGCCGCAGGCCAGTATCCGGCGGTCCCCAAGCGATTCCGCCGTGAGCTTGCAAGAAAGTTTGATTCAGCGAGCGATCTTTTCCTCCACGCGGGCCATTTCGATTCACTGCTGGAGCGTCTTTGGATCATCGATGACCCGCTAGCAACGCTGTTCGGGGGACGAGCGTCGGGGCTTCGAGCGGAGATTCAGCAGCATGTCGTTAGAAATCCAGAAGATTGGACGGCCGAGTATTTGTTTGAGCGCCTCGGCGCATTTGAAGCCTCTGATCGACGATTCTTGCTGTTTATTGAGGGACTCGCATCTGCCGACGTTCGTCCCGACGTGGATTCCCAACGGCGCTTCGTTCAGACAGTGAACGCCACCATACAGGCATGCGGCATTGAATTTCAGGAGACTGGCAGCGACGGAGGATACCCGGTCTATCGGCTGACGTGGAAGTCCCGAAGCCCAGGAGGACGACCGAAAAACCTCATATTTGCCTCGTCCGTCAAACCCGACCTCCGTTTCCGGGATGCGGTGAATAATGACATCGAGATCGTCTCGAATCCCCAAAGCGTCCTCGTGTACGACTCTCCCATCTCCGCTGACGGCCTCACCTGGCAGGACCTTCAGAACTGGTGGTCTGCGCGAGAGAAAGTCGATCAAACCGCAGCGAAAAAGGGCCTCTATCAGTGCCTTCTGTCCTGCCTGCCTTCGAACTCGCCGCCTCAGCGTCTCCTGTTCAAGTCCTACTTTGAGCACTTCCGGCATGCGATACCGGGACTGCCTGCACTCCTTCCTGAGGTGTGGCTGCACTGGGACCCCAAGACCGTTCAGGAGCGAGGCCCGGACGCTCTCCTGAGGTTCCGGATGGACTTTCTACTTCTACTGCCAAACAATGTTCGGGTGGTCATCGAAGTTGACGGGAAGCAGCACTACGCCGATGACGACGGGGCGGCAAACCCTCATAAGTATGCCGCGATGGTTGCCGCGGATAGGGACTTGCAGCTCGCTGGGTATGAGGTTTACCACTTTGGTGGCGCTGAGCTATCAGGGGATGCGCCGCACTCCATCGCAGTTCAGTTCTTCGACACACTTTTCAAAGCCCACCACATCACCATCGCGCGATGATTTACACGGATTTTCGCCTGACTGAAACCATCGCCTTCACGGCGACGGACAGCGTCCGAACGACGATCAAAAGAGGGCGGAGGGTGATGGCCTGTTTTCCTGGAGCGATGTCCTGAACAGACCTCAAAGTCGGCACGTGCGATCTCCAAGTCGGGCGCTAGAGTGCGGGTTTCATCGCTGAGCATGCGTCGGCAACCCGGAAGTTGACCGAAGTCGGCTCCGCGGCACCCAGCGCCATCGCGCACGTGAATTTAGGGCAGTCCTAACTTCGAAACCGTCCGGTCATCCCGCCGAACCGTCCGGGCTAGCCAACACCACGGTGTAGCCGTCGGGATCACGCAACCAGCATTCCCAATGATTCGGACCGCCATCGCCGGAGAGTGGGTTCCGGTGTTTCGCCATGACGATCTGTGCCTGCATTTCGGAGGCGCGGGTTATCGCCGCATCGAAGTCGTCGATTTCAAACCACAGCAGTACGCCGTTGCCATAGGGCTTGTCCTCAGGATCGCCAATACGCCCATGGTGGTGTTCGACATCGAAGCGGTGCAACTGTAAAACAAGAGTCCCGTTCGCTGCCAACCTTTCATACTCCGGGCCGCCGTGCGCACTTTGGCAGCCTAGTAGACGCTGATACCAAAGACTACTCGCTTCGACGTTGCTCACCGCAATCAGGGGTTGGGGACGCATGGACGCCTCTCAGTGTACCCAGTCCGGAACGGAGCAGTAATGGCGCCCCCCGTTTTCGTCAAGCGACCAGTGAACGCAAGTCCTACTCCACCACGACTGCCGTTCCGCTGATGCTGACCATCAGCATGCCATTGTTCTGGCCAAGCACCTCATAGTCCAGATCGACGCCGACGACGGCGTTCGCTCCCTGCTCTTTGGCGCTTGCGACCATCTCCGCCATCGCGATTTCACGCGCGCTTCGGAGTTCTTTCTCGTAGGTGGCGGAGCGGCCGCCGGCCCACAAGCGTTAACTTAAGGCCTGACCAGCGTCCTCCCGTGTCCATCGATGCGGTCCTGCATTGCAGTTTAGGACCAACGTTGACTTCCGGTCGGCGACGGTACGTCCATCTGCGCACTTGATACGGACCACAAGCACGTTTTCCGTCCGAGTGGCGTGGCAAGCGCCCGGCAGATGCCTGACGCGTTTAGGCAGGCCACACGGCAGTGGCGGACGAGCCGATGGCCGTGGCACTCAATCATAGAACGTCTGGCGCGGCCCTATTCATTCCGCAGGGCGATCACTGGATCGACGCGCGACGCACGGCGCGCGGGAACAAAACAGGCCAGAGTTGCCACCGCTAGGAGAATAAGAGATACGGCGGTGACAGTTGGGACATAGTCGGGCCGGAAGCCGTAGAGCAGGGTGGTCATCAAGCGCGAGGCGATCGCCGCCAGGACCAAGCCAATAGCGAGTCCGGCAAGCGTCAACGCCAAGCCTCGTTTACCGAAGGAGAGCAATATCTGGCTGGAAGTCGCCCCTAACGCCATGCGCACGCCGATCTCGTTGGTGCGCTGTGTTACGGCGTAGGAGAGTACTCCGTAGATTCCCAACGATGCGAGCAGCAGCGCGAGCAGAGCGAATGCGCCTAACAGCGCCGTGCTTTGCGAAGATGTTGCTAGCTGGCGGTCGACGATCTCTTCCATTGTCCGAATACGCGCCACAGGTTGATTCCTGTCAATGGACCAGATCGCCTGCCGAACGGAAGAGATTATCGATGCCGGCTCGACAGCCGTTCGAACCACGATGCCGGTGCTCAAGCGCTCGTTAACTTGGTCGCATTGCTCAAACACGCGATAGATCGCAGGCGTGGCTTCCTCAAGCACGCCACTCTCGCGGATCTGTTTCACCACGCCGACCACGGTGTACCAGTAGCCTTTATCGTTGAGCTCGCCGAACTTGAGCCGCTGGCCGAGCGGTGACCGGCCGGGAAAGTGGCGGTTCGCAAGCGGCTCGTTGACGATCGCCACGGGAGAATCCGACTTTCGATTCGAAGCATCGAAAAATCTACCCTCGCGCAGACGCGCGCCCACGGTTGCAAAGTAGTCACGGCTCACATTCCGGATGAGCGCGACTTGGCCGGGTACAGCATTGCTGGACTGGCCCTCCAGGCGATAGAACGTCGCATGGGCGAAGTTCGTGAATGGAATTCGATTAATCGCACCGGCGTTGACGATCCCAGGAATCGCGCGTACCTTGTCCAACTGCGAGTTGACAAAGGCCACGCGCCTGTCGAACTCCTTGTAGCGGAAAAGCGGCAGTTCAAAGGTCAGCAACTTTTCACTCCGGATTCCAAGATCGGTATTGCGCAGATGCTGGAACGTCTGCAAGAGTAGACCGCCGCAGGTCAGCAGCACCACGGCGAGCGCGGTCTCAACCAGGATGAGCGAATACGGGAACCAATGGCTGCGCGGGCCGGTGGCACCGCGGCCTCCGTCGCGCAACCCTTCCTGCGGAGCGACTCGCGACCCGCGTAGCGCGGGCGCGAGTCCAAAGATCAGTGCTGCTCCTATAGCGACGGCGGCGGAGAAGGTCAGCACGCGCCAATCGAGCGTGAGGCGCGCAGCGCCCATGGCTTCGGGCACAAGCCGTTCAAGAAATCGCATAGCGGGAAGGGCGAGAGTGAGTCCGACGAGCGCGCCGAGCCCGGCGAGCACCAGGCTTTCAGTGAGGAATTGTGCGATTAGTCTTCCGCGTCCCGCGCCAAGCGCCGTGCGCACCGCTACTTCCCTTGCGCGTGCCGCGCCACGCGACATCAGCAGATTCGCCAGATTGACGCACGCGATCAGCAGCAGCGCCGCCGACGCGCAGAGTAACACGATCAGTGCCGTCTGCGTCTTGCCCGTCATCTCTTCCCGCAGTGGGTTCACGACTACCGAGTGCGGACCCCGGAAATCCTTCGCCGTCACCTGCAGACTCACTGCAGCCATTGACTTCCTTGCATGCTCCAGCGTGATGCCGTGCTTGAGCCGCGCGACGACCTGCGCGTTGTGCCAACCGAAGTTCGTTCGCATCCAGGGAGGGAATGACGCCGGCATCCAAATGTCGATGTCGCGCGAGGGCATGAAATAGAAGCCCTGCGGCATGACGCCGATCACCTCGTACGGCTCGTCGTTCAGCGAGATCTTGCGTCCGATGATGCGGGGTGAACCGCCGAAGCGGCGCTGCCAGAGCCCGTGGCTGATCACAACCACGCGCACGCCCTTGCTGTCCTCATCTTCGGTGAAGACACGTCCAAGCATAGGTTGCACGCCAAGCACGCTCCACAGAGTCCAGGTAGCCTTCCGTGCCGGAACCTCTTCGGGTTCACCGTCGCCGGACAGTGTCGCGTCGCCCAGCTGGGTGGCCGCGATGTCGGTGAACACCGTGTTGTGGCGCCGCCACTCCAACCATTCGGCGGGCGCGGGCATGTGCCCCGGACGGCCCTCGCGGCTCATGTCGTCCCAGATCATGACGAGACGGTCCGCGTCGGCATAGGGCAGCGGACGAATCAACACCGCATCGACCGCGCTAAACATCGCGGTAATCCCGCCGATGCCGAGCGCCAGTGTCGCAATTGCGATGGCCGACAACGCTGGATTACGGCGAATCTGGCGCAGTCCGTGGCCGGCGTCGAGCGCGAGTTGCTCCAGTCGCGTCCAGCCCCACGCCGCGCGAGTATTCTCTTCCACCAGGGCGCGGTTGCCCAATTCGCGGCGCGCTGCCCATCGGGCCTCGTCCTCCCTCAGTCCGTCTTCCTGGCGCTGTTCCCCATCTTCCTCCAGGTGGAACTGAAGCTCCTCGCGCAGCTCGGCTTCTTTGTCAGGCCGTCGCGTCAACCAACGCACCCTGCGAAAGAAAGATCTCATTGTGCCTCCCGATCGACTGGATTCAGAATCAATGCCATGGCGCGGGAGAAGGCGTCCCACTTCGATTGCTCGGCCGCGAGCTGCTTACGCCCGAGCGGCGTCAGGCGATAGAACCTGGCCCGCTTGCCCTTCTCGGACAGCTCCCATGAAGGAGCTATCCAGCCCTTCGCCTCCAGACGATGGAGTGCCGGGTACAACGACCCGGTCTCGACCTGGAGCAGGTCTTCCGAAGTGCGCTGAATGTGCTTGGCGATGGCGTGGCCGTGAGCGGGTCCGGCAAGCAGGGTGCGGAGGATGAGCAGGTCGAGCGTGCCTTGCAGCAGGCCGATACGGGAAGGGGGATCACGACGCATTGTGTAGGCATTCTACGATGTTTTCTGTAGGTTGTCTACTGTCGCCGATGCGCCGATGCGCCGTGTCGCCGATGCGCCGTGTCGGATCGCTGAAGTCGGCTCCGCGGCACTGAGCACCATCGCGCACGTTAATTTAGGGCGGTCCTGACTCCGGCCACCAACCCTTCATACTCCGGGCCGCCGTGCGCACTTTGGCAGCCTAGTGCTAGTCGAACTGGTAGCCTGGCTTCAACTCACAGCGATATTGCTTTGTTCCATCCGACCCGCTCTCGAACCGGCAGGTCGCCCAGGAAAGCCGCAGTTCCGGCCCTAACGGAAACACAATTTCCGACCCACCCACGTCGGCCTCAATACTCGGACCGCTGGCTGCCGCCGGCAGCGTAAAATTCATGGAGCGCCCAAAGGTCACCGGGTAGGTGTAACGAACCAGTTCGCTCTCCATCGTCTGTGCGACCTCGGCTTCGAGAAGATATGTGACCGGATCCGACCAGTTGCGAACAGAGACGCTGATCGCTCGTCCGCCGCGCGAAAACCGATCCTCTTCGATGGCAGTAAACGGGCATGGACCCGCGATACAGGACACCCGCACGTTTCGAAACTGCTTGTTCTGTTCTTCCGTATCCAGAGAGAGTGAGCCGACTGTCGCTTTCCATTTCCCATCGGGCGAACAGGGCGGCCGCCGCTCACATGGCACATTTCCGGTATTCACAATGTCAAACGTGCGGACGGCTGTGCCGACAGTGGTCGTACTCGTGCTGTGGGTCGCGTAACGAACCCGAATGTTGGAAATTCGGGTTTCCTTGCGAGCAGGTGGAACGCCGGCCTGGCGGGCATTCGGTGTCAGTCGAATCACGTAGATCTGCTCACTGGCAGGCGTGGCAAGAGCCTTCTGTTGATAATCGGGGTGCTCCACCCGCAGCTTGACGATTTCACCGGTCTCGACCGGAGGATGCAGCCTCAGGCGAAATAACCCGGAGCTTTCCGAGCCAGCTTTGGCAATCGCTGTTCCGGACTCGGCGACGATGTGCGCATTTCCGATGGGCCGCTGCAGATGCGAGTCGGCATTCTCCGCGATGATCGCACCTGTGATGAGCCCAACAGTTTCGCCTCGCACCAGTTTTCGGATCGCTAGTGCACTGGCAATCACCAGAAGGAGGCCCGCTGCGATCGCGATTTCAACCCTGACCCGTTTCGTCTTCCTCAGCATCTAGTGAACATCGTACGCCGTAATCCGGGGCCGTTGTGCCGCCTGGCCGGAAAGGGGTAACCTCGAAGTTCGAAGAGATAGACTACATTCGAAGTAGTGAGACCATCGGAAGCCATTAACAGAACGCTGTCACGCCGAAGAGCCCTTGCTCAAATGACGTGGATGCTCGCCGGAGGGCACGCGGCGGCACAGGACATTGCAGGGGACACGGCGACAGCGCCGCCTTCCGGAGTTCCAAAGACTGGCGTGCCGGACCGCTTCGCCCTCTCAGCGGACGATGAGCTTTTTCTCGACGAGCTCGAGCGAGCAACATTTCTGTACTTCTGGGAACAGGCTAATCCGCAGACCGGGCTGGTCAAAGACCGATGCAACGTGCGCAAGAAAGCTGACGATGGCACGGTGGCGAGCATTGCGGCCACAGGATTCGGTTTAACGGCGCTCTGTATCGGTAGCCAGCGGCGCTACGTTCCCCTTCCCGAGGCGCGTGACCGGGTTATCGCCGCCCTGCGCTTCCTCCACACGCGCATGCCGACCCATCGCGGCTTCTTCTATCATTGGGCCGACGTCCGCACTGGCGAGCGTATATGGGATGCGGAAATTTCTTCGATCGATACCGCGATCCTGCTGTGCGGCGTGCTTACTTGCCGGCGTCACTTCCGGTACCGCGAGATCAGCCGGCTCTCGTCGCAGATCTTCAACCGCGTGAACTGGACATGGCTCTCCGCCGACACAAGTCTGCTCCCGCATGGATGGACGCCCGAGTTCGGATTTCTTCAGTACCGGTGGGATTATTACAGCGAGCTCATGATGATGTATCTGCTGGGCATCGGCTCATTCACTCACCCGCTTCCCGTCGAAACCTGGCATGCGTGGAAGCGAACCACGTTCGAATACGACGGGCTGCGATACATCGGTTCGTACGCGCCCCTGTTCGTGCACCAGTATTCTCAATCGTGGTTCGACTTCCGCGGCAAGCGGGATCGCTATGCCGACTATTTCCAGAATTCAATCATCGCGACAGAAGTTCACCGTCGCTTCTGCCTTGAACTCGCCAGCCGGTACCGGCATTTTAGCGACGACCTCTGGGGCATCACTGCTTCCGATTCAAAGGACGGATACGTGGTTTGGGGGGGGCCTCCGGAAATGGGGCCGATCGATGGCACGATAGTGCCGAGCGCGGCGGGCGGCTCGCTCGCCTTCTTGCCGCGCGAGACCTTGCGGGTGCTGAAGAACATCAAGAACCGCTACGGGGCGCGCGCCTGGAGCCGCTACGGCTTCATCAATGCGTTTAACCCGATGACGGAGTGGTACGACACGGATGTGATCGGCATCGACACCGGCGTCACGCTGCTCATGGCCGAGAACCTGCGCACCGGATTTGTCTGGAATACGTTCAACAAAAATCCGGAGGTGCAGCGAGCGCTCAAGCTGACCGGGTTCACCGGTCAGTGACCCTGCCCGTCAGCTTCGAGCCGGAAACCGACGGGCGAGCCGCTTGATGAGTCCGGCGCGATCCAGGCCTGAAATTCGCCAGGTTCAGCCACAAGTTGCATAAATCGGTTATAGAAGGCTAGTTCCTTTTCCGAAAGCGTGAAAGACACGGTCTGCTTTTCGCCGGGCCTGATACGGATTCGGCGAAAACCCTTCAGTTCACGGACCGGACGGGCGACGCTGGCAACCAGGTCGCGGATATAGAACTGCACGACTTCATCGGATTCCATACTGCCGGTGTTCGTCACATCGGCCGACACCGTTATGCTGCCTCCGCGCCGGAACGCTGGCCTGGAAACGCGAGGCGCCGAATATGCAAAGCTGCTGTACGATAGACCGAAGCCGAACGGGTACTCGGGAGTGACGTCTGCGTCCAGGTACTTCGACGTATAGCCTTGGGGGTCGACAGGGTTCCCCATCGGAGCGCCAAAATCACCTGGCGCCGCCGGGCGTCCGGTGTTCAGGTGGGCGTAATATATGGGGATCTGACCCACGGTTCTAGGGAAGGTGATCGCCAGCTTTCCCGATGGAGACCGCTCGCCGGATAGGACATCCGCCAGCGCCGGGCCCCCCATGGTTCCGGGATGCCACGCGTACAAAACGCTCGCGGATCTCGCTGCTACCTCGTGAAACGTCAGGGGCCGGCCGGCAAGGATGATGGACACGATCGGCCTGCCCGTGCTCGCGACTGCTTGGACCAGTTCCTCCTGCGCGCCTGGCAAATTGAGAAACGCCCGCGAACGCGCCTCCCCGGACAGAATCTGCTCTTCGCCGAGAAACAGCAGAACGACGTCGCTCTCCCGCGCGGCCGCAACGGCGGCGCCGAACTGATCGCGATTCGCGTCTCTGCTGTTCTTCAAAGCCGCAACATATAGAATTCGATCCTCGCCGTATTTACTGCGAAGGCTGGTCAGCGGTGTTTCGGCCTCTTCCGGTCTGGCATCCATGACCCAAGATCCCAGTTGATCCACGGGGCTATCCGCCAGAGGACCGATGACCGCAATGCGCTTCAGCGTGGAGGCAAGCGGAAGGGTGCGCTTCTCGTTCTTGAGCAAGACAAAACTCTCGACTGCCATTTGCCTCGCAATTTGGCGCGCATCGGCACTGATCTCTACCGAGGTTGGGGCGCGCAGGGGATCGTCGAATAACCCGAGTTGAAACTTCAGGCGTAAGATGTTCCGCACGGCTCTGTCGATCGATGACATGGAAAGGCGGCCCTGCTGTATGAGCTTGGGTAATTGATCGAAGTAACCGGTGCTCACCATTTCCATGTCAACACCGGCGGTCAAAGCTTGAAGCGCCGCTTCGGCCGGATCCGCGGCCGTCCCATGCTTCACCATTTCGACGATGGACTCATAATCGCTCACCACCATTCCTTCGAAGCCCCATTCCTTGCGCAGAATGCGATCGAGCAGAAATTGGTTGCCAGTCGCCGGAACACCATTCAGAGCGTTGAACGACGTCATGAACGTCGCAACGCCCGACCGTACCGCCGCCTGAAAGGGCGGCAGGTACAATGCGCGAAGCTGATCCTCGCTAATGAATGTCGAGTTGTAGTCCCTTCCACCCTCCGCCGCGCCATATCCGGCGAAGTGCTTCGCACAAGCAGCCACAGTTCCGGAAGCTCCAGGAGATTTCCCCTGAAATCCGCGAATCATCGCCGCACCGAGTTCCCCGGTCAGGTACGGGTCTTCCCCAAGGGTCTCCGCGACCCTACCCCACCTGGGATCTCGCGTGATATCCAGCATCGGCGCAAAGGTCCAGTGAATGCCTTCCGCGCTCGCTTCCTTGGCAGCGATGGCAGCGGCGCGCTCGATGAGCTGAAGATCCCAAGTGGCGGATTGTCCTAGTGGAATCGGAAAGACCGTGCGATATCCGTGAATCACGTCACGGCCGAAGAGAAGTGGAATCCCCAGGCGGCTCTCCTTCACCGCAATGCGCTGCGCCTCCATCCGGTCCGGCGGCAGCCCCGCGTTAAGGAAAGATCCCCATCGTCCTCTTCGAATCTGCTGCCTAATCTCTCCCGAGAGAGGAGCTTGGAGGGACGTCGACTGCGACATCTGCCCCAGCTTCTCCTGGAGTGTCATTCGTCCGAGCAGGGCGTCGATACGCTTCTCGATCTCGGCCGGCGGATTTGCTTGCAGAGCAAGTGACATGGCTAACGGAAGAAGGAATCGCTGCAGCACCATGCGCCCTCCACTATCATCATCGTACAGCCGCGCGGCACAGGACGCGGCCGGTTCGGCCGGCGATACTGTATGAGAACGATGACCGACGCATGCACCGGCGCACCTTTCTTTTCCCAGCCGCCGCAGGCCACGCGCTTGACGCGCTTGCACACCTTCGCATACGGGAGGAATATACTGCAAAATGCCAAGACCGGCCCTGATTCGGATGGGGGAGCGGGCGGGTGCGATAACGTCCCGCTCGTGATCTCGGACGCAGACCCACTACAGGTATCGGTGTTTCAACGGATCTTAGGGCTAGAGCGCTGAGCATGTCAAACTCCTTCGAGAGCCGTGGGGACCTCGAAAAGCCTGCCGCAGAATCGATCAAATCCATGGAGCCCGGTCCGCGTGAAGCCGGGAAAGCCTCCCGAGCGTGGCTGGGCGCTCTAGGTACGACACTCGGATGCGTCGTGGCGATCGTGATCTTCCTTTCCTTCGTGCTGTGGGCGGCTGCATTCTTCACGGAGAAGCCGGAGGCGAAAACCAATCCCGTCGTGATCGATGATGCTGGAGTCCTAACGCCGGAGTCCATCGCCGCAATTGAGGCGATCCGATTTCCTAGAGACATACCCGCAGTGGTTCGTACCGTCAACAGCATTCCGATCGCGAAGATCGGAACGTACGCTACGGATGCGATGGCTGAGGAGGCTGCGTGGAACGAGTTGCGACCACGGGGTTTTCTGCGTAAGTACTTCCGCCAAGACGCCCCGTGGGGAACGGGCGTCTACGTTCTCGTTTCGATGGACCCCGCCCTCTTGCAGATCCGTTTCGGCGAGGAAATTCGACTTCGAGCCTATCGCGAGGGCTTGGCGACTGGTCCGTGGTATCGCGAACGTCAACGCTTCCCGAAAGACGGCCTCAACGATCACGTTACCCAGACCGTCAGGGAGCTGGCTCAGACGCTGGAGCAGGCTGGCGAACCTCGCTGGCCAATGACTTGGGTTTACTTCTTCGCTTCCGTGCTCTACTCGGAAATCGAAGATTTCCTGGCACCCGGTGATGGTCCGTTCTCCAGCACCGTGTTGCAGTATCACATTCGGCTCATCGACTCTCTCGGCGGAACGACCTCGGCGTGGAGCTTCGTGCTTGTGAGCCTGCTGTGTGTACTGGTCTTCTGGTTGCTCTTCAACAAACTACTAATAGAGAGGTTACTGTTGCCGTTCCTTCGCAGCCGCTTTGCCCGGTCGGGAATCGTGTTTACGAGTGAGGTAACTCTCCTAGCCTTCGTGGTGGCCGCAGTT
Organism: Bryobacteraceae bacterium; assembly: GCA_040902885.1. Taxonomy (GTDB): domain Bacteria; phylum Acidobacteriota; class Terriglobia; order Bryobacterales; family Bryobacteraceae; genus JBBDWK01. Next base: position 28,031 of record JBBDWK010000014.1, read on the forward strand.
GCAACGATTGCGGTGCTTGGTCGAGGTAGGATCGAGGACGAACTCGCGCTAGCCCGGCTCGGCCTAAGTTCGCTCGGGCCAATCGGATTTGATCCATCCCTCTACGCGACTCCGGGGGGCCTTTGGCTCGCGATTCCCGGAGGGCTCATTGCCGTGGGGGTAGACTTCTTTCAGACCCTCGTATCGAGCAAGGAATCAGGGGGTCGAAGCGTTAACATCCAGCTCGGCTTTATACTGTGGGCGGCTGTGCTCTTCATTCTGCCAAAGGCGATTGGATATTTCCTGCTCGCCTACCTGTTCGTCCAAGTGATCGCCAGTTTCAAAGAACTGGTCAGTGGTGACTAGGCAGAAGCCTACCCTCTTGGCGGCCCCTTCGCGGTACGACGGGTCGTGACGCTGGCGATCTGCACGTTACCCTCCGTGAATTGAGCCGCTTGGGAACTTGCCGGTAGCGACTAACGTAATCAAGGATATGGGCTTCGAGAATTTTGTTGAAGAGGTTCAGGTCTTGGGCCGCGACCTGGTCGATAAGGTCCGTGACCTGATCCACGAGGGCAACGTCCAGCGCATCGTTGTGAAGGACGAGCACGGCAACACGTTCATGGAGATTCCCGTGACGGTCGCCGCCGTCGGCGTAATCCTCGCTCCATTGCTGGCTGCCATCGGCGCAATCTCCGCACTGGTTGCGCGGTTCACCATCGTGGTTGTCCGCAGCGAGCCGAAGCCCCCAGAAGACGGCCAGCCCACGCCTTAACGCGCTGCACAGATGGGCTTCGCTCCTTGCTCTTTGGCGCTTGCGATCATCTCCGCCATCGCTGCCGAATCCGATCCAAGCCGCTCACCGGCGGGCGAACAGCCGTTTCCACCCCGGACGCTTCTCCACCGCGATGCCCAGCAGCGCCCTGTACGGCGCGGCCTCCTCCTCGGATAAGGGCTTGCTGCTTTTCAATACGTCGCAGACTTCGCGCAAGCGGCAGAAGTGGCCGATGCAGTGCCAGCATAGGTGAACGTGACGTTCCGCCTGTTCGCGGCGCATCCAGGTGGACCCGTCGATGATATCGAGCAAATCCTTCGCGCAGATGCACTCTCCGCCCACCGATTCCGCAGCCGCGCGCTCCAGCGCCGGGCCGTTGTCTTCGAGTATCGACTGGCTCCAGGAATCCGCCTTACCGCGCAGCAGATCGGCCGTCCGGGACCGGATCTTCGCGGCGGTTTCGGCCGACAAGTTCAGCATCCGAGCGGTGGCTGCCGCGTCATAGCGCATGGTCTCCAGCCACGCTGCCTGCCTCTCTACTGTGGTGAATGACTCGAGCGCGGCGTTCAAAATTTCGAGATCGAGCGGCAGCTCGGGCTCCCGCTTCTCCACCACGAGCATCCGCAGCCGCGCGAGAAACGGACGCTCCGGCGCCGGATCGATCTCAAGGAACCGGCTCGAACGCAGGGTTTGCAGAACCCGTTTCACCACCGCCTCATCCGGCCGCCGCTCGGGATGATACTGCGCGACCAGCTTCCGCAATACCGGAACGTAGTTCACGACCAGGTGCGACCATCCCTCCGGTTTGTCCGCCCGGCAGTCGCGAATCATCTCGTAGCAGGTGTATATCATATTTGGAATTTGATTCCTTGCGCGAGCGGCAGATCCGGCGACCAGTTGATGGTGTTGGTCTGGCGGCGCATGTAAGCCTTCCAGGCGTCGCTTCCCGCCTCGCGTCCGCCTCCGGTGTCCTTCTCGCCTCCGAACGCTCCGCCGATCTCCGCGCCGCTGGTTCCTATATTGACGTTCGCAATGCCGCAATCGCTGCCGCGGTGGCTGAGGAAGGTCTCCGCGCTCACCACGCTGGAAGTAAACAGCGCCGAAGAAAGTCCTTGCGGCACGTCATTGTGCCAGGCGACGGCCGCTTCCAGTCGATCGAACTCAATCAGAGACAGGATGGGCGCGAAGATCTCTTCGCGGAGGATGGGCATGTCCGCGCGCGCCTTCACCAGCGTTGGCTCCACGAAGCAGCCGCCCAGCGCTCTTCCGCCGAAGATCACCTCCCCGCCCTGGCCGAGAATCCGCGCGAGGCCCTGCCGCATGTTCTCGACCGCCGCGGGATTGATGAGCGGCCCCATGAGCGTCTCCTCTTCGAGCGGATCGCCGATGCGGACCTGCCGGTACGCCGAGACCAGCGCTTCGGTCAGATCTGCCGCGATGCCCTTCTGCAAAAACAGCCGCCGTGTCGAGGTGCAGCGCTGCCCGGCGGTGCCTACGGAGCCGAACACGATCGCGCGCAAAGCCAGGTTTAAGTCGGCATCGTCCATCACGATCACGCCGTTGTTTCCGCCCAGCTCCAGCAGCGTCCGCCCCAGCCTTCGGCCCACCACTTCCGCCACGCGCCGCCCGATCCGAGTGGAGCCGGTGAAGCTGACCAAGGGAACGCGCATATCCCCGATCAGCCGTTCGCCGATGGTTGCGCCGGCGCCAACGGCCAGATTGAAAACGCCGCGAAACCCATAGCGGTCCAGCACGCGATTGGCAATGTGCTGGACGGCGACGGCGGTGAGCGGCGTTTGCTCGGAGGGTTTCCAGATTACGCAGTCGCCGCACACCGCGGCCACCAGGGCGTTCCACGCCCAAACCGCAACCGGAAAATTAAACGCCGTGATGACGCCGACAACTCCCAGCGGGTGCCACTGCTCATACATCCGATGGCCGGGACGCTCGCTGTGCATTGTGCGGCCATAGAGCTGCCGGCTGAGGCCTACGGCGAAGTCGGCCATGTCGATGGTCTCCTGAACTTCGCCTTCGCCCTCGGCGCGGATCTTGCCCATCTCCAAACTTACCAGCGCGCCCAGCGCGGCCTTGTGCCGCCTCAATTCGTCGCCAAGCTCCCGCACAATCTGACCGCGCTGCGGTGCGGGCACAAGCCGCCATTGCTCAAAGACCTTCGCGGCGGTTGTGACGACTTTTTCGTAATCGTCCGGCCCGGCCATCGTCACGCACGCCAGCGGCTCCGCGGTGGCGGGGTTGTACGAGATGAGCTCGCCGCCCGTGGGATCCGCAATCCAGTCGCCCGCGCAGGCTCCGGAGTTCGCCGCGCGGATTCCAAGCTCCTCGAAAATCGCGCTGCTCTTCATCTCTGAAAAGGACCCATGCTCGTATTATCGCAACCAGCGGCGTACAATGGCCTTTATCGAATGGCCCTACAGCACCTTCACGGTGAAAAGCCCGTCCTGCTGCGACAACTTGGTTTTGTGAGCGCCACGGCGCTGGTAGTCTCCAACATGGTCGGCGTCGGCATCTTCGGCACAACCGGCTACATGGCGGGCGATCTGGGCAGCTCCTGGCTGATCCTCGCCGCCTGGGGGGTTGGCGCGGTTTTCGCGCTGGCCGGGGCTCTTTCCTATTCGGAGCTGGGCATCAATTTTCCAAGCTCCGGCGGCGAGTACGTGTATTTGACCCGCGCCTATGGCCCCACCTGGGGCTTCATGACCGGCTGGGTCTCCTTCTTTGCCGGCTTCTCCGCGCCCATCGCCCTTGCGGCTTTGGCCTTTTCCGATTACCTGGGCCACTTCTTCCCCGCTCTGCGCCAGGAATCCACTCCTTACGTTATCGGCTCCGGCGTCCTGTCGCTGAAATTCGGCGGCGCGCAAGTGATGGCGTCGCTGCTGATCGGCGGATTCACCATTCTGAACCTGTTCGGAATCCGGCGCTCGGCCAACGTGCAGAACGTGCTCACGGCAACCAAAATTGCGGTCATCGTGGCCTTCATCGTGCTCGGTTTCGCAGCGGGCGCGGGCAGTTGGGAGCACTTTTCGGAACCGGCCGCCCGCACGTCCACCACGGCGCTGCCGGCCCAGTTCGTAATCAGTTTGCTTTGGGTGATGGTGGGCTACAGCGGATGGAATGCCGCTACTTACGTGGCCGAAGAGCTGCGCCGCCCCGAGCGGACGCTGCCGGCCGCGCTGGCAGTGGGGACTGCGCTGGTAACAGCGCTCTTTCTCGGCTTGAACCTGATTTTCATCTATTCCACGCCGCTTGAAGCCATGAAGGGTCACATCGCCGTCGGTTCTCTCGCCGCATCCAACCTTTTCGGACCGGAAGTGGCGGGCATATTCGCGGCATTGATGGCGCTTGCGATTATGTCCACCGTGAATGCCATGGTGACGATCGGACCGCGCGTCTACTACGCCATGGCGCGCAACGGAGCGTTCTTTAAAACCGCCGCGTCGGTTCACCCCAAGTGGCGGACTCCGGTAGTCGCCATCCTCTGCCAGGGCGTCTGCGCGGCATTGATGACGTTCACGCCGTTCCCCCAGTTGATGTACTACATCGGCTTCAGCCTGACGTTTTTCACCGTGCTCTCGGTCGCATCTCTTTTTATCTTCCGCAAGCGGCCGGACTGGCAAAAGCTTCGCCCGGTGAGCTTCTGCTTCCCTCTGGTTCCGGCGCTCTACCTCATCGTGGGCGCTTGCATGATCGGCTACGGCCTAATCTGGCAGCCGCAAGCTTCTTTGACCGCGCTGGCAACCATTGGGGCGGGAGCCGCCGTCTATCATTTCTGGCTTCGCAAGAGCCAGGCATGAACTCCGACCCAGGAGAGTCTGATGACGACCAGCTTGACGCTTTCGCTGCTGTTACTTGCTCCCGTTCTAACCGCCCAGCAACCCGCGACTCCCCCACAAAGTAACCAGGATTCCGGTCGCATTGCAGGCAAAGTAACACACCAACTCTCCGGACAGCCGATCCGGAGGGCAAACGTGACCGTGCAGAGCATGCCGGGCCGGAGTGGCGCCGGACAGACCGGGTCGCTCGGAAGCCTCAGCATGCCTCCATCCTTCACCGCCTCCACCGAGGACGGCGGCCAGTTCTCTTTTGAAAACCTTCCTGCCGGCAGGTACTTCTTGAGGGTTGAGCGGACCGGGTTTGTGCCAACCGGCTTCGGCGCCCGCCCGGGCTCCGGTAATATGGGCGGCCCGATCACCCTGACGCCGGGCCAGCGCTTGGAAGACCTGAGCATCAAGATGCTGCCGCAGGCGGTAATCGCGGGAAAGGTTGTGGACGAGGAGGGAGAACCGGTCCTTGGCGTCCAGATCATGGCATTACGCCAGGGCCGCTACAGGACCCGCGGCGGAAGAGCGATGCCGATGGGCAGCCACTCCAGCAACGACCTGGGGGAGTTCCGGGTCGCCAACCTGGCTCCCGGCCGGTACACACTCAGCGCTTCCGCGCGCCGTGGCCCTTTCGGTCCCAGGGGGAGAGCATCCGCCAGGAGCGAGGCGCCGGAAGAACAGCTTGTAACCACCTACTATCCAGGCGTAACCGACATGGCATCCGCAGCCCCAATCGAAGTTACCGCTGGCCAGGAGGTGAACGGAATCCTGATCCAGCTTCGTAAAGCCCGGGTCTACCGCGTTAGCGGCAGGCTGAGCGGTTTGGGTGAAGCTGCGACTCGGTCCTTTGTGAACCTGTACCCGAAGGGCCGGCTCCCGATGGGCTTCATGGGCGGCGGAATGGCTCAGATTCTCCCCGATGGCTCATTCGAGATCCAAGGTGTGCAGCCGGGTTCTTATCACCTCCATGTTTACAGAGGGGGGAACGGGCGGCAGGCGATGGCAGCCCGAGTCCCGGTCGAAGTCGCCGGAGCGAACGTCGAGGGCCTCGTCATTCCCGTGGGCAATCCTTTGTCTCTGACCGGTATTGTGCGCATGGAGGGCTCCGAAGAAAGCCAGAACATTCAGGGTCACATCGGCTTCCGCCCCTCGGAGGGGATGCCCATGAACATGCCCTCAACCGCCATCAAAGCCGACGGGACATTCGTTCTGGAATCCGTGCCCCGCGACAAGATGCACCTGCAGGTTATGGGACTTCCGGAAGGCCTGTACGTTCGTTCCGCGCGCATGGGCAGCCAGAACATTCTGGACAAGGGCCTCGACCTGACGCTCGTGGAATCGGCGCCGCCCCTCGAGATCTTCCTCAGCGCCAAGAGCGGAACGGTGAGCGGCGCTGTGCTGAACGATAAGGAAGTTGTACCGGGAAGCATGATCACGCTGATTCCCGAGCCGATACGCGCGGACCGCCCCGATCTCTTCAAGACGGCGAACTCCGACGAGCAAGGCGCTTTCTCCTTCAAAGGCGTCGCACCGGGCGAGTATAAGTTGTACGCATGGGACGAGATGATTTTCGACGCCTTCTTCGATCCCGAGTTCATGAAAGCCTTCGCCGGAAGCGGAAAGCGGGTCAAAATCCAGGAGAATGGCCACGAGCGGGTGGAACTGACGCTCGTGAAGGAAGAAAGCGCCGGGGCACAGTAGTGCCCCTTCCGGCCGCGCCAGCGAGAAGCGTAACCGGAAACACACCACAGCCGTCTCATCAAGCCGAGACCAGATGACTGTCCTTGCCATCCTGGGACTGCTCGCCGCCAGTGCCTTGAGCGCGCAGCAGCCAAGTCAGCAGGATGCCTGCCGACTGGAGGGCCGCATCCTCCACCACACGACCGGACAACCTATCCGGAAGGCGACGGTAACTCTGATCGGTGCGGCCGGTCAACGCCAATCCTGGGCCGCAACAAGCGGCGACGGCGGCGGCTTCCTTTTCGAGAACATTCCCCCTGGCAGATACCAGTTAGCGGCCGAACGCAACGGCTTCGTCCGTCAATCCTACGGCGCCCGTGCCGGTTCACCGGTGGGCACTCCGATCACGCTCGATACGGGCCAGCGCATGGAGGGTCTGGAGTTCAAACTGACCCCCCAGGCCGTGATCGTGGGAAAAGTTGTGGACGAGGAGGGCGAACCGGTCACCGGGTCTCAGATCATGGTGCTGCGGCAGGGAGCCTACCAGAGAACCGGCGGTGGAAGAATGGCGCCCTCAGGCGGACAGGCCAGCAACGATTTGGGCGAATTCCGCGTCGCCAATCTCGCGCCCGGCCGTTACATCGTGAGCGCCACGAGCCGCGGCGGTATGTTTCGCGGGCGTCGGGCGATTCGCGCCAGTTCCGAAGGGCCCGAGGAAAGGCAGGTCACCACCTACTATCCTGGGGTCACCAATGCCGCTTCGGCTACAGCCATTGAGGTCGCCCCCGGGCAGGAAGTCCCCGGCATCCTGATTCAGATCCGCAAAGCTCAGGTCTTTCATGTCAGCGGCAGGCTCAGCGGCGTGGGTGAGAACCCTTCGCGGTCCTTCCGCATCAGTTTGATGCCCAGGACACGCTTCGCTTCGCCGTTCGGGCGCGGCGGAGGTTTCGGGGTGGTGCAGCCCGACGGGACTTTTGACATCCAAGGCGTCCAGGCTGGCTCCTACGACCTCTGCGTCTTCCGCATGATACAAGGAAGGCAGCCCATGGCCGCGCGAGTGCCGGTGGTAGTCTCGGGGGCAAATGTGGAAGGACTTCTGGTCCCCGTGGGCGCGCCCCTGGTCTTAACAGGCACAGTCAAGATGGAAAACTCCGAGGAGATCACGGGCATGCGGGGGAACATCATGCTGCGCCCCTCCGAGGGGTTTGCCATGAATAACGCCTCGGCTAATGTGCAGGCCGACGGGACTTTTCGCATGGAATCGGTGGGGCGCGATAAATATAGCTTGACCTTCTTTCGTCTCCCCGATGGCACGTTCGTTCGCTCGGCCCGCATGGGCAATCTGGAAGTTCTGGATAAGGGACTCGACCTGACTTTGGTGGAGGTCGCCCCCCCAATCGAAATCGTCCTCAGCACCAAGGGCGGAATGGTTGACGGCACCGTGGTGGTGGATGGCCAGCCAGCCCCCGGAAGGCCGGTGACCCTGATTCCCGAGCCCATGCGCCCCGACCGGCCGGATCTCTTCAAGACGGCCAATACCGACCAGAGCGGCGCTTTTTCCTTCAGCGCCATCGCCCCCGGCGAGTACACGTTGTACGCCTGGGAGGAGAACATCGACGACTCGCTCTTCGATCCCGACTTCATCAAACTCTTCTCCGATAAGGGAAAACGGGTCACGGTGCGGGAGAACGGCCAGTCCGGCGCGCAGCTCACGGTCGTCAAAGACGAACGGTAGACCGGATCAGTAGACGGTCCACACGCCTGGTGTGAGCAGCTCGAGAAGATGGTTGTCGGGGTCGCGGAAATAGAGGCTTTCGCCTCCCAGCGGCCAGCTCACCCGGCTCTCGATAGCCACATTGTGTTCGTTCAGGCGCATCTCCCAGGCTGGGAGTTCCGAGCGGTTGATGGAGAAGCCAATGTGCTGCGCGCCCGCCGCATCGTGAGGCGGGATCACGCCGCCCGGCATTACGGACGGCTTCAGGGCGTAACCCTTATGGAAGAACAAGAGCACGTCCTTGCCGCCCGCGCCCAGGGCGCAGAACTCTTCTTCGGCGTACAGAACCGTCATGCGGAACAGGTCGGTGTAGAAGCGAATGGAGCGGTTCACATCCTCGACGTACAGAGCCGTTTCCACGATTCCGTTCAATCCCGGCACGGGTCCATCCTTCATGAATGTAGTGTAGCTGGAGGAGAGGCCTCCTATCGGAAAGCGTCGATGAAGTGGTCGATGGCGGGCGGATCGCTGAAGACCACGCTGACGATGTCGAAGCGCACGTGCTGCCACTCGACGCCGGCCATGCGAGCATAGCGGCTGGCCGTCCTCCGCAGGTTGGCCTGCTTTTCGGGGTCCACGGCACGGTCCGGGCTTCCGAATTCGTCGCTGGCGCGGGCTTTGACCTCGATGAAGACCAGCTTGTCGCCGTCGCGGACGATCAGGTCAATCTCGCCCGGCGCCACTGCCGAACGATAGTTCCGCGCGACCACGACCATACCGCGCTTCTGCACGAAGCGCTGCGCCAGGTCCTCCCCACGCATGCCGGCGGCGCGATCGGGCGCAACGCGCTTCCGCCGCGCGCGATGACGCAACGCGTCCGAGAGCCAATACAGCAGCCTCACTTCAGCACCTCAAATTCGAACTCCATGACTTTGCCGCGCACTACATAGCAAAGATAGTGCTCCCAGAACCGGCGGTAGCGCGGGAAATGGTTGACCAGAAACTCGAAACCCAGCCACTTCCACAAAGCCAGTAGCTTCACTCGCAGGGAAATCTCACGAAACCGGGCCTTCGAGTAATAGCCGAAACCGGCATTGTCTTCTCCGAAGTAGCGGAAGGAGAAGGTATTCAGGTGCTGCTTGTGGGTGGGGTCGCAGAACGAGCTGAAATCGGTGTAATGTGGCGTCTCCACCCGGATGGTTCCTCCCTTGCGCACCATGCGGTGGAACTCTTCCATGGTTCCGATCACATCGGAAAGGTGCTCAATGACGTGAGTGGCGAGCACCCGGTCGAAGGAGTTGTCGGCGAAGGGATAGGGGCGGCGATCCAGGTCGCAGACCACGTCGGCGTTCGTGTTGGGGTTGCGGTCGATACCGATTGAGCCGGGAGCCTTGCGGACGCCGCAGCCCACATCCAGAATGCGCATTGCCGGCCATCTGACAAAAACTGCCGTAAGAGTATGAGTCTAAATCACGGCCGGCGAAGCCGTCCAGTGCTCGCCCGCCCGCGCTCTCCGCCGTGCGGCCTCCTTCAGCGATCTGAGATTGAAGGTGAGCCATAGCGGCCGGACCACAAAACTGGGGCGGAAGTGGTATCAGGGGGAACAACCCGAGCTTTGGTTCAGGCGTATGGCGGGATATGATTATCCTGCGATCCCGAGCGAACGGATGAGGCGATTTCTGTACAGCAGGTGGTTCTTCTTCTTTTTGGCGGTCGTGTGCCTGATCGACCTTTTAGTGCGCTCGAGTGAGCTCGTATGGGATTGGACTGTCCCAATTGTGGCAGCGATAGCCATGGATGCCATCGCCGCCGCACTCGCGCTGTGGGTTTTTATCGATCTACAAAGCCGAAAGCCCAAGACGAATGGCCACAATACTCGTCGTTGATGACGATGAGACCATATGCCGATTGGCCGCTCGAATCCTATCGTCGGTGGGTCATCAAGTGCTCACCGCGGCGAACGGCCTGGAGGCCATAGCTTTGTATCGGTCATATTCCACTCAGATCGACATGGTAGTCACGGATCTGACCATGCCAGTCATGGATGGATACCAGGAAGTACTTCTCATTCGTGAAACGCGGCCGGATGCGAAGATCATTTGCATGAGCGGATATAGCGACACAAGCTGTCCAGAGGGGGCGCTCTTCTTACAGAAGCCGTTCTTGCCGGAGGCGCTCCGCCAGTCCGTGGATAAAGTCCTGATGGAAAGATGATTGGTGCGAACGGGGAGGGTCGAACTCCCATTCCCTTTCGGGAGCCAGATCCTAAGTCTGGTGCGTCTGCCAATTCCGCCACGTTCGCGGCGTGGAATCCTGATGCGATTATAACAACGCCGTGATCATACCAACCCGTTGTTGGAGCCACAGATGTGGACTTCAAGCCCCATGGCCTGAAACGCGGCGGCCTTGGCGGCCAGCGCGAGATCGGCGCTGGCCGCGTTCGGCGCGTACGCCACCTGAATGTGATTGGCCTTATGGCGGGCCATCATCTGGTCCCGCGTCACTCCGTAAGTCACGGCGTGCATGATGGGCCACTGCGGCGTGGTCATGTTCCATCGCCGCTCGGTCTCTTCGCGCGGCAGTTCCGCCACACCCGCCCGGCCCAGATCGGCCTTGAGCGCTCCGTTGTCCACGAACACGCGGCTCCAGACGATCTCGCCTGGCTTGCTGATGCCCTTCACCGTGCCTCCGCCCAATCGGAAGTACATGGGCGGCTGGCGCTCGCTCACCGTCCCGGCGTATCCGCCGATGAAATGCCGGGGCGGAGCGGCGCCCGAAATTTCGAACACCCAGACGAACTGGTCCCCGTATGTCTCGCCATAGCGCACGTCGTGCAGCGTGGTCTCCGGATCGAGGTCCAGCGCCTTCCAAAGCCGGTTGGTGACCAGCGCATCGAGTCCCGCGCACTCGTCCACCTCGTTGAAGTGCGGCAGCGCCTCGCCGTCATACAGCACGCGTCCGCTGCCCCGCGCCCGCACGGGAGGCCGCTCGACGTTGTTCAACAGCCCCTCGGCCAGGTCCGAGGCCGGCGAGAGGTCCTTCAGCCCCTGCTGGTACTGAATGCCAATCGTGTCGCACCCGAAATCGTCCGCGATGCGCACCGCGGCGATGTACATGCGGCACTGGTCGAGAATCTGCGCGCCGGTCAGTTCGGTCTCCGGGTCGGATCCAATCTCGAAGCGCATGCCCTTGCGGTCGAGCCACTCGCGAACCTCTCGAGCCTCGGTGTCCGAAACCTGCTGCATCTCGGAATAGAGCGCGGACTGGCTGAGCCGCTCTTTGAAGACACCGGTGCGGTGCAGCAATTCATCGGGCACGATGGCGTTGTACATCCCCATGCAGCCCTCGTCGAAGATGCCCATGATGGCCTTGTTGCGGTAAAGATCGCGCGCCAGGGATTCGCCCAGCTCGAGCGCGCGGCCGGGCAGCCTCAAGCCTTTCAAAGGATGGATGTGCGAGGAGTCGTGCTGGAGCGGCTGCCCGGCGAGCCAGCAGCGCAGACCGTCGCGGAAGAAGGCGTCGCTGAAATCGGCGCTCCAAAGCGAGCTGTATGGGACGCCGGCCTTGGTGAGCGACCCGTTGAGGTTGAGCATGCCGACCAAACCGGGCCATTGGCCGCTCCAGTTCGCGACGGTGAGAATGGGGCCGCGGTGAGTGTAAAGCCCGTGCAGGACATGATGGCTATACTGCCAGACGGCTTCGACCACAACCAGAGGCGCGTCGGGCGGAATCTCGCGGAAAACCTGCATGCCGCGCCGCTGGCTATCGATAAAACCATGCTCTTTCTGCGGGTCGTAAGCGTGGCCTCGCCGGACGTCGCGGCTCTCCTGCCGGATGGCGGCCGCGACCGCCTCCTCGACCTTCTGTTGTGCGGGCCAGCACTTCCGGTTGGCGGAGAGGCGCAAGTCGCCGTTGGCGATCAGCACTACGGGGTCGGGCATTCAAACATTGTGCCATTGGAGCGAAGGCGGGTCCACGGAACGGCGCTTCGGCCGGGCGGGAAATGGTATCGTGAAGGGAGTCCTCGCGAGACCTCAGGGCCGGTAGCTCAGCTGGTAGAGCATTTGACTTTTAATCAAAGGGTCGCGGGTTCGAGTCCCGCCCGGCTCACCATTCAATGGCGCGTCTCCGTCCGATACCGGTCATCCGGCATGGGATCGTTTCTGCGCCTAAAGGCCGTTTTGCGCCCACTGCCGCAAAAGCCGAAAAACCATCCGAGCCGATCATGGGACCAAGCACGTGGCGCCATGCTCGGAGGAGAAATGGCTCGGATGGCCTCCAGATCATACCTCACCTGCCATCATGGGAACAATTCATAGGCGTACTATACCTTGTGATGGGAGTTCACGGTTGCCGTAGCGGCCGGTCTGGCGCTCGACCAGAACCTGCGCGCGGTACTTTTAAATTGCGGTGCGCTGGATCGACACCAGGCCGGATTGCGGCGCCATCAGCACCTCTTCGTGGAACCGGTCGCACCCGATGCATAAATTCCGGTACAGACGGCCCGAGGGCAGCCGGACCGACGATTTTTCCAGAAACTTCTCCACGCTCCACCCGTGCCGAATGCCCATCCGCTCGGGATGACCCATCGAGATCGCTTCATAAACGGGGTCGCCAACCGCGGCTCCCAAAACCTTCTCGAGCGGCTCTTCCAAGATGTTGCCCACGGGCTTCTTCGTCTTGATGCAGCAAGGGAAGACGTTGCCTTCCGGATCGATGGATACTTCGGAACCGCTCAATCCCATCTGCAGAAAATTCAAGCCGCCCGACCAGCCGTTACAGAAGTTATCCGCAAGCCCCGCCGTCGATAGCTCATTGGTCCATGCCCGGCCGCGCGGCCACAGCTTGCCGATCCATTGGTCCGGCGTCGCGCCGAAGAAGTGGTAAAAGCGCCCGTCCTCCGGTCTCGGCGGAGGCACCCATGCCTTCATTCCGAAGCTGTCGAACACGGCCGTCAGCTTCCGCTGGAGCGCATCCCGCGCGTCCTGTTTCTCCATTCCCTTGTGATACTCGTCGAGACCGGAAACGGAGATCACGTTCACGCCCAGGGCGAGGAGCTCGCCCACCATGCGGCTCGTGAGAATATCGCCGGTCGTTTGCACAACCAGCTCCACGCCGCCCTGCTCGCGATACTTTTCCCGGAGTTGTTTGAGCGCCGGGTATAGGACCGGTTCGCGCACGGCATCCAGCAGAATTTCGCCCCCCGCCACGATGATGCGTCCCCGCTTCAAGCGGAATCCCCCGGCGCCGTCGGAATCGTCGAGATCTTTGTAGGTCATCCTCGCCGGCAGGTTCCGGATGATGCGCGGCGCGTTCCGGCGCGCCAGCTCCACCACTTCACGCAGTTCTTCGCCGTGGTACGGGCGAAAGCGGTCTTCGTAGCAGTGCTCGCAGGTGCGGTGGCACAGCCAGCTCATTACGAAATAGATGGATTCCATCAGCGGGTTACTTCAATGGCTCGCCCTTGGGCCACAACTGATGAGACGGGCCGTGCCGCCGCACCTTGATGTTGCGGAACTCGGCGGGCACGCCTTCCGATTGCAGCGCGATGTGTCCGATTCTCGGATTGGCGTCCGAGCCGATCCCGATCAGCACGCCGTTCAGTATGGTGGCCACGCGCCCCTCTTCCGAATAGACCTCGAAGGTGTTCCACTCGCCGACCGGCTTCGACGCCTCGTGAATCATCTCGCCGCCCGCGAGGTACGCGCCCTGGATGGGAAATATCCGGCCCATATGGGACTGGTAGAGCTGGCACTCAATCGCCCTCGGCCACACGTCGTCGCGCTGGATGTGAATGAGCACGCCGCTGTTCCCGCGGGAGGGATACCGCACCTCGACATGAAACGCGAAGTTGTCGTAAACGTCGCTGGTGCGGACGTACCCGCTCGGCTTGCCGGTGGTCATCAGAAGTCCGTTTTCGATGTAGAACGTGGACTGCTGGCTCACGCTCTCTTCGAAATACTTCTTCGGGCGGCCCTCCCCTTCCTTCAGCACCACGACCAGCTTGCCGAAATCTTTGCCGTTGAACAGGCTTGTCCATCCCTCGTCGTATTTCAGATCGGGGTCGCGCATGTCGCCCGATCTTTGGGCGAATGCCGGCAGTGCGAGAAGAAGGAATAGAATGGCGGTGCGCATAGTTTCCATTGAGTCTAGCAGCAGAGCTATCGCCGCCGCTCCACGTAGGGCCGCAACCGCTCCGGATCGAACTTCGGCTTCCGGTCGTAAGTCAGAAGGCCGTTGGCCTCCTGCTCGACATCGGTAAGCTGCGTATAGCAGAAGCCCGCGTTTCCGGGTATGCGTCCGGCGGCTTCAAACAAGCCCCGAATGCGCTCGAAAGCGCCTTTTTCGTCGGTCTCCACACCCGCGTAGCCCCACGCATCGGGAGAGTTCTTCCCTCCCGGCATCAGATAGGCGACACCGCCAAACTCGGAAAGAAAATACGGCGAGCCGTTGTAGTGGAACCCGGGAATCATGGCGGGGCGGCCGTTATCCGGGACGCGGCTGCCCGCGGTGCGCTGCAAGTCTTTGTACTTGGCCTCCAGGTCGGCGCCCGTGCGCGCGTAGTCGTGGATGCCCATCAGGTCCGTGGTGCCGGTGTGCTCCCAACCGTCGTTGTCAATCGCCAGCCGCGTGGAATCGAGCGACTTGGTCAGCCAATAAACGGAGGCGAGGTGCGCCTGTTGCCGCGGGTCGGCCAGGTTGGGCGTGCCCCAGCTTTCGTTGATCGGAATCCACATAATGATGGAAGGGTGATTGTAGTCGCGCTCCACGGCCTCGATCCATTCGCGCGTGAAGCGGCCGACGTAGCGCTCGTCGAAGAGCGGCGCGTTGGCCATCTCGCTCGACACCAGCAGACCCATCTTGTCGGCCCAGTACAAGTAGCGCGGGTCCTCGACCTTCTGGTGCTTCCGGGCGCCGTTGAAGCCGAATGCCTTGGTCATCTTGATGTCGTACTGGATGGCGGCGTCGGAGGGCGGCGTCAGAATGCCATCCGGCCAGTAACCCTGGTCGAGCACCATGCGCAGGAAGACCGGCCGCCGGTTCAGCAAAATGCGGTCGCTGCCCAGAGTCACGGTCCGGAACCCGAAGTAGGAGTGGACGCGGTCGATCGTGGTGTCGCCCCGGCGTAGCTCGAACACCACATCGTAGAGATTGGGATTGTCGGGACTCCAGAGCCGCGCATCGGTCGCCGACACGGCGCTCACGATCGCCGATCCGTCGCCGGCTGCCGAGAACCGGCCCACGTCCCTGCCCTGAAACTGGATGACGCCGCTGAAGTGCAGGCCGCTCTCGGGACGCGCGGTTCGCGCCTCAAACGTCACCACGCCGTCCATAGTGGCTGTCGTCCGCACTTTGTCGAGATGGTTGTCACCCACCGCTTCGAGCCAAACCGGCTGCCAGACTCCGCTGGTGCGCGTATAGAAAATACCGCGCGACTTCGGCTCCCAGTACTGCTTCCCGCGCGGGATGAACCGGTCCGTGGGAGGGTCTTCCGCGCGCACGGATACAGTGTTCGCGCCCGGTTTCAAGTAAGCGGTGATATCGAACTCGAACGGCGTGTGCCCGCCTTCATGCCGGCCGGCGAGGTTTCCGTTCACCCAGACCATGGCGCGATAATCCACCGCGCCGAAGTGCAGCAGCACGTGCTTCCCGGCCCAGTCCGTGGGCACGTTGATCGAACGCCGGTACCAGATGTACGGGTGAAACGATGTGTCGCCGATTCCGCTCAGCTTGCTCTCAAAGCAATACGGAACGGTGATGCGGCGGCTGAAGCTTTTGCCCGTGCTCGCCCAGTTCTCACGCAGGCCCGCGTTGTTGTCGTCGAACTCGAACTCCCATGCGCCGTTTAGACTCAGCCACTGTTTTCGCTCGAACTGCGGCTGGGGGAATTCGGGCCGCGGGATGGCGCTTTGGGCCCGCGCGAGCGCTACGAAGGCCAACAGAAGGGTCACTCGGACCCCGGCCTTTTTACTTACGGTCATATCTTTGTATCGTAAGCGATTCCGGCGAAGGCGGGAGACGGAGAAAGCCCGCTTGCTGAGAAGCTGTGAGCAATTCCTTTGAGGCCGCGGATGAACACCGATTAACGCTGATAAGAACTTCGTTTTCAATCGGCGTTCATCGGTGTGCATCGGCGGCTTCAATTGTTTCTGAGCTGAGCGCCGCCCGCTCATAGACGACCTTCCCTTCCCTCAAGGCGGGATACAGAACCAGGCAAAAGCTATCCTTATAGCGTTGTACTTGCTCGGGCGTCACGAGCACGACGTCGACGGACTGTTCGAAATCCGCAAGCGCTACGTAGATGGACGATATCAACTTGTGATAATCGAACTGACCCGGCTTAATGACGAGCACATCTAGGTCGCTGCCGGGACGCATCGTGCCGCGCGCGGCGGAACCGAAGAGCACGATACGTTCCGGGTCCGCGACTGCCACAATGCGGCGAACCAGCTCCTCGACAGTTGAGGCGTTGACCTGGACGCCGGCGCTTTCGATCTGCTCGCGCACGGTCATGACGATATCGTAACCGATCTCCCCGCTGTTGCGAGGCCGGGGGCCGATGTTGCGCGTTTTTGATAATGTCCCCTTGAGCGTTCATTAGAAATGTCCCCACA
>JBBDWK010000015.1:0-44254 GCA_040902885.1 Bryobacteraceae bacterium
CTAAACCGGACAACTCACGTGCTAATTGGACCGGACAATTCACATGCTAGCGACATCGGTGGTTGCCTCCCGTGGTTGCCTCCCGGTGGTTGCCTCCCGGTGGTTGCCTCCCGTGTCGCTAGCATGTGAAATGTCCGGTCCAATTAGCATGGGATGATTTCCGCCGCGGAACTGGAGCGGATGATGAAACTACAAGATGTGATATTGAAGGCCAAGCGAAGAGGATTACCTGGATGGCGGCGGCGGAGGTCGCAGGCGTTTCGGACCGGACGATGCGGCGGATCAAGCAGCGGTACGAGGAATTTGGTTACGACGGGTTCGGTACTGCAATCGGCCGCGCGCATCCCGTCCGCCAGCCTGTAAATGCCCGTGCGCGAGGGGGCAGATCCGGACGTCGTTCCACGCCGGAGGGGATGGCGAGGGAGCGAATGCGCCCGAGAACCTCCGGGTTGCGGACGCCCTCGCCCGTGGGTCCGCGATAATAGAACCCCAGCCCGGCCCGGCGGCGAACAATTTCCCGGCGGCCGGCCGGCCGTATAGCGCAGGCCGAGCGCGGCGGCATGAGCGGACGGATCCTCTGGATGGACCATGCAGCACACTCCAGCACGGGAACTGCCGCCTTCTCTGTCGGTGAGGAATCGAACGCGATTAAAATGGGGTAGCAAGGGACGGATATTAAGGAGCTTATGGCGGCAAAGCGCATTGGCATTCTCACCGGCGGGGGCGATGTCCCCGGTCTGAATGCCGTTATCAAGACCGTTGTCTATCGGGGGACCGAAAACGATTGCGAGGTGATCGGGATCCGGCGCGGCTGGGAAGGCCTGACGCACGTCAACCTGGAAGACGCCCACAGCCGCACGCGATACATCCTTCCGCTCAACCGGGAAAACACGCGCACCATCGACCGGACCGGCGGCACCTACCTCCACAGCTCGCGGACCAACCCCGCGAAAATGAAGAAGCTTCCGCCGCACCTGCAGGGCATGGCGGAGCAGGGCGCAACCACTTACGACGTGACTCCTTATGTTCTGAAGAACATCGAGAAGCTGGGCCTTGACTACGTGGTCGCCATCGGCGGCGACGATACGCTGAGCTATGCGGCGACTCTGCACCGCAACGGCGTCAAGATCATTGCCATTCCGAAGACCATGGACAACGACGTGCGGAACACCGAGTACTGCATCGGGTTCTCGACGGCCATCACGCGGGCCACCGAGGCCATCGAGCGGCAGCGTACCACGGTCGGATCGCACGAGCGCATCGGCATCTTCCGCATCTTCGGCCGCGACGCGGGCTATACCGCGCTGTATACGGCTTACGTCACGTCCATGCGCTGTGCCATTCCGGAGTACCGGTTCGAGCTCGGCAAGCTTATCGACCTGCTGATGACGGACAAACGCAACACCCCGAGCAACTATGCGCTGGTCGTGTTGTCCGAGGGCGCGGAGTGGGAGGGCTACACCGTCCGCAAGCAGGGCGAGGCGGATGCGTTCGGGCACCAGAAGAAGGCCAACGTGGGAGAGGACCTGTCCGACGAGATCAAGAAGACGACTGGCGAGGAGACCATCGTGAGCGATCTGACCTACGATCTCCGGAGCGGCAGCCCGGACTTCGTGGACAAGCTGGTGGCGAACACTTTCGCCGGCATGGCGGTGGATTGCGTGCTCCAGAACCTGACCGGACTTATGATGGCGATTCACGGCGGCTGCTATGCGGCGGTGCCGATTCCCGATCCGAAGCTGGGGCCGCGCAAGGTAGAGGTGGCGACCATGTACAACACGGAGCGCTACCGGCCGACTTACAACGAAAAGATGGGCCTGCCCATCTTCCTGACGCGCGCCTGAATGAACTGGAAGCGATTCCTGCCCGGGCGGAAAAGCGCGGCGGTTCGTTTGACGCCGGAACTGGAGGCTCAGATCCGGCATTCCTTCGACGAGGCTTCGCGGGATGAGGAGCATTTTCCCTCCACCATCGACCCGCGCATCTTTCATGTGGGGTTGATCGTCGGTCACATGGGCGATCTGGCGGGCAAGCGGGCGCTGGACGTGGGCTGCGGCAAGGGACGCTTCGCGCGCATCGTGCAGGAGCGCAACCCCGAGGCGGAAATCTGGGGGCTCGACATCTCGGCGGAGATGCTCAAATACGTTCCGGCGCCGGTCCGCACGCGCGCGGGCTCGATGACTGCGCTTCCATTCGAGGATGGATTCTTCGACGGAGCGTACGCCACCGAATCGCTCGAGCACGCAGTCGAGATCGAGAAGGCCGTGAGCGAGATCTGCCGCGTGGTGAAGCCGGAAGGCCGCATCGCCATCATCGACAAGAACGCGGAGCACTCCGGCCGGCTGAAGACGCCCGAGTGGGAGAAGTGGTTCCGCAGGGAGGAACTGGAGAAACTGCTGCGGCGGCATTGCCGCGAGGTTTCCAGCCGTTATATTTCGTACTGGGAAGACGTGCCTCCGGACGGCCTGTTCCTGGCGTGGCTGGCGAAGAAGTAGTCCGGACCCTGTACGATAATGATAGATTCGCCATGAAAATCTGTTACCTCGACGCGTTCTCCGGCGTGAGCGGGGACATGCTGGTAGGCGCGCTCGTGGACGCCGGAGCCGACGGAGCGGCCATTGTCGACGCCGTTTCGTCGCTTTCCATCGAAGCGAAGCTCTCCTTTGAAAAAGTGAAGCGGTGCGGGATCGCGGCGACGAAGTTCCACGTCGAGGCCGTTGAAACGGCGAACCACCGGCACCTGTCCGGAATTCTTCGCATGATCGAGAACGGCGCCATCCCGGCGCGCGCGAAACAATATGCGTCGGATGTGTTCCGGCGTTTGGGCGAGGCCGAAGCCGGCGTGCACCTGACTTCGATTGAAAAGGTGCACTTCCACGAGGTCGGCGCCATCGATTCGATCGCGGACATTGTGGGCGCCTGCGTGGGGCTGGATCTTCTCGGGATCGACCGGCTGATGTGTTCTCCGCTGAACGTGGGCGGCGGAACCGTGATGACCTCGCATGGGTTGCTGCCCGTGCCCGCGCCGGCGACGGCCACGCTGCTGACCGGACGGCCCGTATACTCGCGAGGCCCGGAAGTGGAATTGACCACCCCTACGGGCGCCGCCGTGGTAACCACGCTGGCGAGCGCATTCGGCGCTATGCCCGCGCTGAAGATCGACCGCATCGGCTACGGCGCGGGCTCCAAGGATTTCCGTGAGCACGCCAACGTCCTGCGGGCCATTGTGGGCCAAAGCTCCGGCGCGGCGGAAGCCACGACAGTCTCGATACTCGAGGCCAACATCGACGATGTGACGCCGCAGGTGCTGGCCTACGCCATGGATCGCTTGTTCGAAAAAGGCGCGCTGGACGTAGCGCTGCAGGCGCTCGAGATGAAGAAAGGCCGTCCCGGAAGTTTGTTGCGCGTGATTGCCCGTCCGGAAGACCAGGAGACGCTGGCCGAACTCATCTTCGCCGAAACTTCCACGCTCGGCCTGCGCATCTATTCCGCCGAGAGGCGCGTGCAGGCGCGCGACTGGGTGGAAGTGGAGACGCCGTACGGCAAGGTTCGCGTCAAGGTTTCCAGCTCGGGATCTTACGCCCCCGAGTATGAGGATTGCCGGCGCCTCGCCGAGGCATCGGGAGTTCCCCTGAAGGACATTCTCGCGGAAGCCTCGTTTGCATACATGAAAAGCACTCGATGAAATATTACCTGACTACTCCTCTCTACTACGTGAACGGCACTCCGCACATCGGTCATGCGTACTCCACCATGGCGGCGGACACGATCAAGCGCTTCAAACGCATGCAGGGCTACGACGCGGCTCTCACCACCGGCAGCGACGAGCATGGCCAGAACGTGGAGCGGGCGGCGAAGGCCGCTGGCGAATCGCCGGAAGAGTTTGCTACGCGCATCGCCGCGGCCTTCCGCTCGCAGTGGGACAGCTTAGGCATTCAGTACGATCGGTTCATCCGGACATCGGACCCCAAGCATCACGAGACGGTGCAGTGGGTTTTCGAGCGCTGCCTGAAGAACGGCTACATCTACAAAGGCTCTTACACGGGCCAGTACTGCTTCCACTGCGAGCTGTACGTGAACGAAGCCAAGCCCGGCGATCCCTGCCCGGACTGCGGGCGGCCCACGGAGACGGTTACCGAAGAGAATTACTTCTTCAAGCTCTCCGCTTTCCAAACCCGGCTGCTCGAGTTGTACGAGCGCGAGCCGCTGTTCATCCAGCCGGAATCGCGCCGCAACGAAGTGCTTTCCTTCGTGCGTTCGGGATTGAACGATCTTTCGATCACGCGCACGACCATTAAATGGGGCATCCCCGTGCCGGTCGAGGGCCGCCACGTTTTCTACGTGTGGTTCGACGCGCTCATCGGCTACCTGAGCGCCGTGCGCGACACTGGTCTCTGGCCCGCCGATCTGCACTTGATCGGCAAGGAGATTGTGCGGTTCCATGCCATCTTCTGGCCCGCGTTTCTGATGGCCGCAGACCTGCCCTTGCCCAAGCGTGTCTTCGCGCACGGCTGGCTGTTGTTCGAGCGGGACAAGATGAGCAAGTCGCGCGGAAACGTCGTGCGGGCTGAGCCGATACGCCGCGTGATCGGCGCGGACGGCTTGCGCTACTTTCTGTTGCGAGAGATCGTGTTCGGGCAGGACGGCGGCTTCAGCTACGACGCCCTGATCGGCCGTTACAACGCGGAGTTGGCCAACGGGCTGGGCAACCTGGTGAGCCGCACGCTCACCATGATCAAGCAGTATCGCGATGGCGTTGTGCCGGCGCCGGCCGCGGGAAACACAACGTCCCCCGTCGCGGAGCTGGCGCGCACGGCCATCCGGAACGCCGTCGAGAGTTTCGAGGCATTTGCCTTTTCGCGCGGCCTGGAAGCGGTGTGGACCCTGCTCTCGGCGGTGGACAAGTACATTGTGGAGCAGGCCCCGTGGAAACTCGCGCGCAGCCAGGAGCCGGACGCCCAGGCCAGACTGGACGCCGCGCTGTACACCTCGGCCGAGGCCTTGCGCATCGCGACCGTGTTGCTTGCGCCGGTGATTCCCGAATCCGCCGCACGGATCTGGTCGCAACTTGGAATCGTCGAGCCCCTGGACGCGGTGCGGCTGGATGCGCTCGACTGGGGACAGTTGCCCGGCGGCAGGAAGATCGGCGAGATCGTCGGTGTCTTCCCACGCCTGGATATGAAAGAGACCGTCGCGCAGATCCGCGCGCTCGAAGCGGAAGGTTCTCCCGCTCAAACCGCGGCGCCGGACACGAAAGACGGCTTGATCTCCATCGACGACTTCGCGAAGGTCGATCTGCGCGTGGCCCAGGTGCTTTCGGCCGAACCGGTGAAGGGGGCCGACAAGCTGCTGCACCTCAGAGTGGATGCAGGCGAGCCCGAGCCGCGCACCATTGTCGCGGGGATCGCCACTGCTTACAAGCCGGAACAGCTCGTGGGACGCAAGGTGGTCATCGTGGCCAATCTGCAGCCCCGAAAGCTGCGCGGTTTGACGTCTCAGGGCATGATCGTCGCGGCTTCGCTCGAAGGCGGCGCGCCGGTGCTGGCCGGCTTCCTGGAGGACGTGCCCCTCGGGGCTCGCCTGAAGTGAAGCTGGTAGACTCGCACTGCCATCTGGACGACGAGAAGTTTGCGCCGGATTTCGAGCAGGTCCTGCAACGCGCCCTTGATGCCGGCGTCGAGCGGATGATGGCCATCGGAACGGGAGACGGTCCTCCGGATCTGGAAGCGGCGGTCCGGCTCGCCGATGCGTACCCGTTCGTGTACGCAACGGTTGGCGTCCATCCGCACGATGCGGCCAAAGCCCAGCCCGAATCCTTCGACCGGCTGCGGGCGCTGCTCGATCATCCCAAGGTTCTGGCGCTTGGCGAGATCGGACTGGATTACCACTATGACTTCTCGCCTCGCGACGTCCAGCGCGAGGTTTTCACCCGGCAGTTGGAACTTGCCGCCGATGCGCGCAAGCCGGTCGTCATTCACACGCGCGAGGCATGGCGGGATACGGTGGATCTGCTGGAGCGGCATCGCTCGACGCTCGCGGGCGGAATCTTTCACTGTTTCTCGGGCGGCGCGGAAGAGGCCGCGCAGGCGCTCGATCTGGGCTTCCATCTGAGCTTTGCCGGGATCGTCACCTTTCCCAAGGCCGAAAATGTTCGTGAAGCGGCCAGCATCGCGCCGCTCGACCGCCTGCTTGTGGAAACCGACGCGCCTTATCTCGCCCCGGCCCCGCACCGTGGCAAGCGCAACGAACCTTCGTTCGCGGTTCACACGGCCCGCTGCCTCGCGGAGATTCGCGGAGTGACGGCGGAGGAGATTGCAGCGGCCACCACGGCCAATTTCGAAAGGCTGTTGGGCCTTCGTTGATTGGCTGCCCATGCTAGCATCGCAATATGCCCCGTCTTCCGGGAACCCTATTTCTGCGTAACCTGGTGGAACGGCGCAGCCTCGTCGCGCAACTCGTGCGCCGGGATTTTCAGCAGCGCTTCGTCGGCTCGGCGATGGGATGGCTCTGGAGTTTGATTCACCCTCTGGTTCTGCTGATTAGCTGGACGTTTGTATTCAGCGTTTGCCTCAAGGTGCAGATCACCGAGAATTATCCCATCTACCTCTTCACCGGCATGCTGCCGTGGTTTCTGTTCAGCGAAACCGTGCTGCGATCCTCTTCGAGCCTGCTGGAACACTCCAACCTCATCACGAAGACGGTATTTCCCGCGGAAGTGGTGCCGGTTTCGATCTTTCTCTCCTCGCTTGTCGGGCACCTGCTGGCGCTCGGCCTCACCATCGCCACGGTCGCGCTCTGGCTGAACCACATCAGCCCGCTGATCCTCGCGCTGCCGGTGTACATTCTGCTGACCGGTCTGCTGGCGGTGGGCGTCGGCTGGATTGCGGCGGGCCTGCACGTGTACCTGCGGGACACGGCGCAGATCCTCAGCGTGATTCTGACCTTCTGGTTCTGGCTCACGCCGATCATGATCACCGAGGAGCAGATTCCGGAGAACCTGAGATTCCTGGTCGCGGGCAACCCGCTGGCTTACATTGTGCGGGCCTACCGCGAGATGCTGCTGTCCTACCAGTTGCCCAGCCTGCACGACTTCCTGGTGATCACGGCCTACGCATGCGGAACGTTCGTGGTGGGCGGACTCTTCTTCCGGCACCTGAAGCGCGGCTTCGCGGACGTGCTGTAGTTCAAACGAACTTTCTGACGCTATCGATAATCGCTTGCATTTTACAAGTGAGTTTGATAGTGTGTCGAATGTGCCGGGCAAGCCCAAGCCAAAACGCCGGTCCGGTTGCCCAGTGAGTATTTCCCTCGAGATGTTTGGGGATCGCTGGTCGCTGCTGGTCATCCGCGATCTGATGGTCCGCGGGTTCCGGACGTTTAAGGACTTCCAGGAATCCGGCGAAGGGATTGCCACGAACATCCTGGCGGACCGTCTGCGGAAGCTCGAAGCGACGGGGATCATCACCGCGGAGGTGGAGGAGACGGATGGACGAAGGGTGAATTACCGGCTGACGAAAAAAGGGATTGATCTGGCGCCGGTACTCTTAGAGGTCCTCATTTGGGGCGCGCGGCACGAGGAGACCGGGGCTCCCAGCACTCTCATCGTGAACATGGAGAAGAATCGCGAAGAATTCCTCGCTGAAGTCCGGCGACGGTGGAGAGACCGCGACTCGACACCACTGATACCAAAATTTGGGGCGGTGGGTTGAGAGGTTTGTAGTGCAGCTTGAAGCTGAGGTTAAAGGAGGAGTGGAGGAATGAGCAACGTACGGGTACTGGTTGGCACACGCAAGGGCGCATTCGTCCTGGCGTCGGATGGAAAGCGCGAACGGTGGGACATCAGCGGGCCTCACTTTGCGGGCTGGGAGATCTACCACCTCAAAGGATCGCCCGCTGACCCGAATCGCCTGTATACGTCCCAATGCAGCGGCTGGTTCGGGCAGATGATCCAGCGCTCTGACGACGGTGGCAAGACGTGGGAGGCGGTGGGGAACCAGTTCGTCTACGACGGCATCCCCGGCACTCACCAGTGGTACGACGGCACGCCGCACCCCTGGGAGTTCAAGCGAGTCTGGCATCTCGAGCCGTCGCTGACGGATCCGGACACGGTTTACGCCGGAGTAGAAGACGCCGCCCTGTTCCGCTCGGGCGATGGCGGGAAGACGTGGATGGAACTCTCCGGACTGCGCGGCCACGGCTCAGGGCCCTCTTGGGCGCCAGGCGCGGGTGGGATGTGCCTGCACACGATCCTTCAGGATCCGATGGATCCGCAGCGGATCTTTATCGCCATCTCGGCCGCGGGCGCGTTCCGGACTAACGACGGCGGCAAGACGTGGCTGCCGATCAACCGTGGACTGCGATCCGAGCATATCCCCGACCCGAATGCGGAGGTCGGCCACTGCGTTCACCGCATCGCGATGCACCCGTCGCGTCCCAATGTGCTGTTCATGCAGAAGCACTGGGACGTCATGCGCAGCGACGATGCCGGCGAGTCGTGGCACGAGGTCAGCGGGAACTTGCCGACCGACTTCGGGTTCCCGATCGACGTTCACGCGCACGAACCGGACACGATCTACGTCGTCCCGATCAAGAGCGACTCGGAGCACTATCCGCCCGAGGGAAAGCTGCGCGTGTATCGCAGCCGGACGGGCGGAAACGAGTGGGAGGCGCTCACGAAAGGTCTGCCGCAAAGCGACTGCTACGTAAACGTGCTGCGCGATGCCATGGCCGTCGACTCGCTCGATTCGTGTGGCGTGTATTTCGGCACCACTGGCGGGCAGGTGTACGCATCGGCCGATGCCGGAGACAACTGGACTCCGATCGTCCGGGACCTTCCGCCCGTGCTTTCTGTCGAGGTCCAGACGCTGCCATGATCCGAGTCGTACTCCCGGCACATCTGCGGACGCTGGCGCACGTCACGGGCGAAGTGGAGCTCGATGTCGAGGGGCCGGTCACGCAGCGCTCGGTCCTCGACGCGCTCGAGGCCCGCTATCCCATGCTGCGCGGGACGGTCCGCGATCACGTCACCGGACAGCGCCGGCCGTACGTGAGGTTCTTCGCCTGCGAGCAGGATCTGTCTCACGAATCGCCGGACGCCCCGCTGCCCGAGGCAGTCGCTACAGCGGCCGAGCCTTTCCTGATCGTGGGGGCCATCGCGGGCGGTTAAGACTTTCAAGAGGAGAAAACGTGGCTACCAAAATTTTCGTGAATCTTCCAGTAAAACATCTCAATAAGTCCGTGGAGTTCTTTACGAAGCTAGGCTTCACTTTCAATCCGCAATTTACTGACGAGACGGCCACTTGCATGATTGTGGCCGAGGACATTTTCGTCATGCTATTGACCGAGGCCAAGTTCAAGACGTTTACTCCCAAAAAGATCTGCGATGCAACGAAAAGCACGGAAGTGCTGGTGGCCTTGTCTTCCGAGAGCCGGGAAAAAGTCGATGAAATGGTTCGTAAGGCAGTCGCCGCCGGCGGAACAACCTACAACGAACCACAAGACCACGGCTTTATGTATGGGCATGGCTTTCAGGACCTGGATGGCCACATTTGGGAACTCTTCTACATGGAGCCTGGCGCGGTAAACCAAGGCTAAGATTGTGGCCCACACCAAGCAGTCCGGGCGGCTTTGCGGAACCACTCGCTGAGTTCGCTCGGCAGGTTAATAAAGGCTTACAATTCTTGGGAGGGCCCTGCCCATGAGCCGGACAGTAACAAGCGTAGTGGTTGCTCTTGCCGTGCTGGTTGTCGTGGTGGGAGCGGCCCTCGGTACGATCGCTCTACGCGGCTTCAGCGCACGCGAAGAGCCGGGCGCCGTCGAGACCTTCGTCGCGCTCCGCCTTCGGAATCTGGCCATGCCGCCAGAGGCGCGGAATCGCGACAATCCGCTTGCCACAACGGAGTTGGCGGTGGCGGAAGGCCGGGATCACTTCGCCGATCACTGTGCGGTCTGTCACGCAAACGACGGCAGCGGCAGGACACAGATCAATGCCGGAATGTATCCGCCAGCGCCCGACATGCGGACGCAGCGGACGCAGGAACTTACCGACGGACAGATCTTCTACGTCATAAAGAACGGCGTGCGGTTTACCGGCATGCCGGGCTGGGGCGGTGAGGACGAGGAGAACTGGAAGCTGGTGCTCTTTATCCGGCATCTTCCCAAGATCATGCCGAAGGAGATCGACTTGATGCGAGAGATCAACCAGTTGGAGATCCATGAAGAAGAGACTGGCGATCATCACTCGCGATAGGAAAAGGTTTTGACATTGATGAGTGTGTCGTTTCAAAAAAGGAGAATTTCCATGAGAATGACAATCGCCATCGCGATTTTCGCTGCCACGCTATTGGCGCTGCCAGCGAATGCGCACGATCCGAGCAAACACAAAGGAAAGCCCACGGAGGGCGAAGTGGCATCGGTCTCGGGCGACCGCCTCGAACTGAAAACGGCTTCGGGCGTGATCGCGGTATCGCTCACCAGCAAGACGAAGATCGAGCATGGGGCTGACACCGTCGACAAAAGCCATCTTAAGGCCGGCGAGAGAATTCATGTTTTCGGGACGAAACTGCCGAGCGGCGAACTCGTTGCGAAGGAGATCGTCATCACACCGAGCGGCGGCCATGACTCAAGCAAGCACGAATCGCACAGCGGCAAGAAGAACAAGCAAAGCAAGTGAGGTCGCTGTTAGCAGATCGGCCGAGAAGAACACGGCTCATCAGACTCCCTTGGGAACGGACCAATGCTTGCGGTACTCGCGCCGCAGGAGCTTGCTGGCTTCAGGGTCGCCGGCAATGCTCTCCGCGGCAGGGTCGAACTTGATGGTGCGATTGGCGCGGGCGACGATATTACCGAGATGACAGAGCGTGCTCGAGGTGTGGCCGATCTCGATCTCGGCGTTCGGCGCTTTGCGGCTCTTGATGCAGTCGAGGAAGTTGCGCGGATGCGCGTCGTCCATGTCGGTCTCGTTCTTGGCCTGGTCGAGCGCGAGCTTACCCTTCTCGTCGTATACTTTGAATCCCCACACGCGGTCCCAGCGGCCAATGTGGATGTAGCCGTTCGTGCCGTACACGGCGACGCCATTTCCCTGCTCTTCCATGCCATAGGGGTTCCAGATGCGCATCTCGAACATCAGCACCTTGTCGTTGAAATTGTAGGTGATGTTCATCGTATCCGGCGTCTGCTGATCGTCGTCGAAGAACAGCTTCCGGCCCATGCCCGAGACGACCGTCGGGCGATCCACGCCGAGCGCCCAGCGCGCCATGTCCATTTGGTGAACGCCGTCGTTGCCTATGTCGCCGGTGCCGGTGTTCCAGTTCCAGTGCCACTTATAGTGAAAGCGGTTCTCGTTGTATGGCATATGGACGGCGGGGCCGATCCAGGTATCGTAGTCGACGCCCTTGGGAACGGCGGAATCTTCCTTGTGGCCGATATGGTCGCGAAGCTGCACATCCCAGGCTTTGGCCATCAGCGGCTTACCGAGCTTGCCCGACTTGACCAGCTCTATGGCGCGGATGGTGGACGGGCGGCTGCGCGACTGAATGCCGAGCTGAACGATGCGCTTGTTGCGGCGCGCCGCCTCCACCATGAGGCGTCCTTCCCGCAGATTGTGGGAGGCCGGCTTCTCGACGTAGACGTCCTTGCCGGCGTCGCAGGCGAGGATCGTCGCGGGCGCGTGCCAGTGATCCGGCGTGGCGATTACCACCGCGTTGACGTTCTTGTCGTCCAGCACCCTGCGCAGGTCGCTGACGTGTGGCGGACGCTTGCCCGTCTTCTCCTCGACCGCTTTGGCGGCATTGCCGTACACGTTTTCATCCACGTCGCACAGATAGAGGATGTTCACGTCGGCCTGTTGCGCGAACTTGCCGGTGAGGTGCCGTCCCTGGCCTCGGACGCCGATCATCGCGACATTGATTTTGTCGCTGGCGGCGACGGCCCGTTTGGTGAGTCCGGCGCCCACCGCCGCCGTTTGCATCAGAAAATACCGTCTGTTCATTGGTGTGTCTCCTTTACAGTTCCCTCTCGAGCCGCTGGAGGTGAGACGCCGCGTTGCGCGCGACGGTCTCTCCGTCCGGTTGAAAATCGAATACTTCCACGGATAACCAGCCCCGGTAATTGAGATCGCGCAGGGCTTTCAGCACCGGGGAGAAAGCGAACGTGCCGCTGCCGGGATACTTGCCGTTCAGTTCGTTGAGATGCACGTGCCGGATGCGGGAAAAATGCTTGCGGATGACCTCGGGGAGAGGCAAGGTCTCCGCCGGGGTGTTGTGCGTGTCGAACATCGACTGCACGGCGCGGCTCCCGATCTTGTTCACAATTGCGGCCGCTTCGTCCATCGAGTTGACCAGATTGCAGAGATGCGGCGCGAGCGGCTCCATCAGGATAGTGACCCCGGTCCGCTCGGCGTGCGGCGCCAGGCGGGCGAGTCCCCCGGTGAGACGTTCGACGGCTTCGGTGGGCGTCGCGCCTTCGATGGCCTGCCGCTGTTTCGAAGAGCCGAGCACCATCACCGGCCGGTCGCCCAGGTCGGCGGCAAGATCGATCAGGCGGTCGAAGTAGTCCCAACTGCGGCGGCGGACGCCGGCGTCGGGAGTCGTCAGATGCAAACCTTTCGGAGCCTTGAGAAACGCGTGCAGGCCGACGTATTCCACGCCGCGTTCCCGCATCGTCTTCTTGAAAACGGCGCGTTGAGGGGCCGAGAGCGCGGCGGGGTCGTCAGAGAGGTTCGATGGATCGATTTCAAGGCCCGTGTAGTTGGTACGGCGCGTGAGGTCGCAAATTTCGGCGAAAGGCTTGCCGGGGAACGTCTCGCTGCATACCGCCCAGCGAAACCCGCGAACCGCGGCGGGGAGCGAAGATAATTGCGATGCGAGCGTGGCTCCGATGAACTCCCGGCGCTTCACAGGTTGAATAACCTCCGCGCGTTTCCAGAAAAGATTTGCGACTCCTGCTCCGCCGGCAGCTTGAGACTTTGTACATTGCCCGCGATGAGCTGCGGGTCGACCCAGGGATGATCGCTGGAATACAGCATTTGGCCCGCGCCAACAAAATCGATGCCATAACGGATGGCCATCGCAATGGGCGTCACCGTGTCGAGCCAGACCTGCTTCAGGTACTCTGACGGCGCTTTGCGGATGTGCTCCGCGCCGCGCTTCAGCACCATGGTCTGGTGGTCGATGCGTCCGATGAGATATGGCAACGCGCCTCCGACGTGAGGACAGACCAGCTTCAGCCGCGGATGCTGCTCCAGCACGCCGCTCACGATCAGACGGTTCAGCGCGATGGTCGTGTCGAACATCAAACCGAGACCGCCCGCGCCTTCGTATCCTTTGGTGGCCTCAAACGTCGTCGGATAAGCGGGATGCAGCAACAGCGGAACTCCTCGCTTTTCGGCTTCGGCGAACAGTGGGCGGAATTC
The DNA here is from genome assembly GCA_040902885.1 of Bryobacteraceae bacterium. Lineage (GTDB taxonomy): Bacteria > Acidobacteriota > Terriglobia > Bryobacterales > Bryobacteraceae > JBBDWK01. The sequence goes on from JBBDWK010000015.1 coordinate 13,412, forward strand.
CGGCTCATCGGGGAATTTGCCGTCGAGGTTCGAGTAGAGCAGAATGCCCTTCATGCCGAGCTTGCTAGTCGCGCGATCGAACTCCTGCAGCATCGCGTCGGGGGAATTGAAGGGCAGGGTGGCGAGCCCGAAGAAGCGCGTGGGGTGCCGCTTCACGGCATCGGCGATGAAATCGTTCAACAGGCGCGCCATCGCGGGTGAATCCTTGCCGAATAACTCGGGGCCGGGGTCGTTGATGCTGAGAGCCGTGAGGGCGATGCCGGCTTTGTCCATGTCCGCGATCTTCGCCGCGAGGTCGGTGTGCCGCGGCATGAGCCGCCGCGTCCACTTGCCGACCACGACAAAGCGGTCGTTCCCTTTGCGGTAGACGTAAGGCGATTCCCTGCGCTTTTCAAGCAGAGCCAAAAACTCCTCCGAAAAGAGGTGGCTTTGGCAATCGATCCGGCCATCTTTCGGCGCGGCGCTTGTGTTGGCTGTCATCGTCATTGCGGCCGATCCGGCCAGCAGCTCCCTTCTTCCGATCATGCTCTTCTTCCTCGTCAAACCAGCATCTTCCCGACCACCGACCCGGCAACATCCGTCAGCCGGAAGTCACGGCCCATGTGCCTGTAGGTGAGCCGGGTATGGTCCAGCCCCAGGCAGTGTAACAGGGTCGCTTGCAGGTCGTGGACGTGCACCTTGTCCTCGGCGACCTGAAGTCCGATATCGTCGGTCCGCCCTACCACCTGCCCGCCGCGCACACCGCCGCCCGCGACCCAGACGCTGTAGCAGTTCGGGTGGTGATCGCGGCCGGGATCTTCGTCGATGCGTTCGAGCTGTCCCATGGGCGTGCGGCCGAACTCTCCAGCCCAGACGACCAGCGTCGTCTCCAGGAGCCCGCGCTGCTTCAGGTCCCGGAGGAGCGCGGCGGCGGGCTGGTCGGTTATGTCGCAGTTTTTCTTCAGTTTCTTACTGAGCTCCTGGTGGTCGTCCCAACTGGCATGCGCCAGCATCACGAAGCGGACGCCGGATTCCACCATGCGGCGCGCAAGCAGGCAATTGACGGCGTAGGGATGTGTGGGTTCCTTGTTGACGCCGTACATTTCGAGAGTTGCGGGCGATTCTTTCGAGAAATCCAGCAGCTCGGGTCCCGCGGACTGCATGCGGAAAGCGAGCTCGTAGGAGTGAATCCGCGACGAAATCGTAGTATCGCCCGTGAGAGCCAAGCGCTCCTGGTTGAGCTGGCGGATGAGGTCAAGGCGCGCGCGCTGCGTCTCGCCGCTGACGCCGGGCGGGTTCTGCAGGTAAAGAATCGGGTCGCCGGAGTTGCGGAAAACTACGCCCTGATAAGTCGAGGGGAGAAAACCGCTCGCCCAGTTCATCGACCCGCCGCTGGTGCCCCGACCAGAGCTCAGCACGACGAATCCGGGAAGATTCTCCGACGCGCTGCCGAGTCCGTAGCTGACCCACGCGCCGATCGTCGGACGTCCGAACTGCGTCGAGCCGGAGAACAGGAGCGACTGGCCGGGGTGATGGTTGAACGCCTCCGTGAACATCGAGCGTATCAGGCAGATGTCGTCCGCGCGCGAGCCTATGTGCGGAATGTAGTCCGAATACTCGACGCCAGACTTGCCATGGCGGGTGAATTTCCGCTCGGACCCGAGCACCTTCGCATCCGGTTTGACGAAGGCGAGTGTGAGGTCTTTCGTCATCGACTCGGGAAGCGGCTTGCCGTGCCATTTCTGGAGCGCGGGCTTGGGGTCGTAGAGGTCGATCTGGCTGGGTCCGCCCTCCTGGAACATAAAGATGACGTTTTTCGCTTTCGCGGCAAAGTGCGGCTCGCGGGGTGCGAGCGGGTTGGCCTCGGCGGTGTCGGCCGTGCGGCCGTCCTGCGCCATCACGTGGGCGAGAGCCATCGTGCCCACGCCGCCGAGCGACTTCCGGAAGAAGTCGCGGCGCGTCTCGATGAAAAGGTGTTCTTGAAATCGCATAGGATTACTCGCGCGTGATGAATTCGTCCAGGTTGAGAACGGCGCTGGAAAGCGCGGTCCAGGCCGCGGTTTCGACGCGCGCGTGTCCGGGAAGATCGAGGGGAAACAGTTCCTCCGCCTGTTTCGGATTCCGCTCCAGCAGTTGAACCTGCTTGTGAAGATACGCCTCCACCCACTCGCGCTCACGCGGACTCGGCGTGCGGGCAAGGGCGATCTCGAACAGGCGATCGACCCGGTCCCCGGAGCCCTCGCGGAGGACGCGGGCGGCCAGCGCCTGCGCGGCTTCGACGAACACGGGATCGTTGAGCAGGTTGAGTGCTTGCAGCGGCGTGTTCGAGCGCTCGCGGCGGCAGGCGGCGGTGTTGGCGTCCGGCGCGTCGAAATTCATCAGCATCGGATAGGGGACAGTGCGCTGGAAGAGAATGTAAAGGCCGCGGCGGTATCGGTCGCGGCCCTCGGATTCCGGCCACTTGACCGATCCCCCATAAGACAGCTCGACGACGCCTTTGGGAATCGGTGGGCGGACGCTTTTCCCGCCGATCGCCGGATAGAGCAACTCGCTCACGCTCAAGGCGGCGTCGCGAACCGATTCGGCCGGGAGGCGCAGCCTCGACTGGCGGGCGAGCAGTGTGTGGGCGGCATCGCGCACGTCGATCTCCGGACGCGCGCGCGAGGATTGGCGGTAGGCGGCAGAAGTCACAATCAGCCTGTGGAGCGCCTTCACTCGCCAGCCGCTATCCATGAAACGTCCGGCGAGCCAATCGAGCAGCTCGGGGTGAGTCGGCTTCTCGCCTTGCGCGCCGAAATCGTCCGACGTGCGCACCACGCCGCGGCCGAAAAATTCCTGCCAGAAGCGGTTGACCGTCACACGCGCGGTGAGCGGGTTCCGCGGAGAGACGAGCCACGCCGCGAAGTCCAGGCGAGTGGCCGGACCCGCGGGCTCAAACCCATGCAGGAAGCCTGGCACGCCGGGCTGGACTTCGGCGCCCTTGCGTTTCCAGTCGCCGCGCAAGTGAATGTTCGACTTGCGGCGGATGGCCGGGTCCTCGGCAATGATCGGCGCTTCGCTCAGACGGGGGTAGCTGTCCTTCAGCTCATTCAACTGCTTGCGCAGATCGGTGAACTTCAGCTCCTTCCATTCGTCCTTGCCGATGACGCGATGATAATTGATGACGAAGTGATCCGTAATCGCATCGGTCCACTTGCGCGAGCGCTTCTCCACGGGGAGATTCAGGATGCGGTCGGCGTGATCGAGATACTTCTGGAGCGCGTCGTAGGCGTGATCCCAATCCGTCCACCTGCCGGGATTCGCGCGCGCCTCTTTCATTCGCGCTTCCCACGGACCTTGCAGCTCGGACACGCGATACTTGCTCAGCAGCTCGTCGCGCTTGCGCCGGTATTCGGGCAGCTTTTGCAGATACGGCCCCATTTCGCCCGCGAGCGGCGCGTCGATTTCATATTCATCGGCGTTGTTGAAGAAGGCGTAGAGCTGGTAGAACTCCTTCTGTGTAATCGGATCGTACTTATGGTCGTGACACTGCGCGCAGCCTGTGGAGAGGCCTAGCCAGACGGTCCCGGCGGTCGCCGCGCGGTCGATGACCTGTTCGACGCGGAACTGCTCGATATTGACGCCGCCCTCGCGGTTGGTGAGCGTATTGCGATGGAAGCCGGTGGCGATCCTCTGCTCCACGGTCGCGTTGGGCAGCAAATCGCCGGCGATCTGCTCGATGGTGAACTGGTTGAACGGCTTATCCTGATTGAACGACTCGATGACCCAGTGGCGCCAGCGCCAGGCGTGCGGCCGGACATAGTCCTTTTCGTAACCATCGGAGTCGGCGTAGCGCGCGAGATCGAGCCAGTGGCGCGCCCAGCGCTCCCCGTAATGCGGGGATTCGAGCAGGCGGTCGACGACGCGCTCGTAGGCCTCGGGACGGTTGTCGAGGAGAAACGCCGCGACGTCGGCAGGGGCGGGCGGCAGACCCGTAAGATCGAAGGTGACGCGCCGGATCAGCGTGCGGCGGTCCGCTTCCGGCGAAGGCTCGATGTTTTCCCGCTCGAGCCGCGCGAGGACGAATCGGTCGATCGGATTGCGGGCCCAAGTTTCATTGCGCGTGGGCGGAGGCTTCGGGCGTGCGATGGGCTGGAAGGACCAGTGGGTGGGGCGGGAGGTTGGCGCCGAGGCGGTGCCCGGAAGATCGGGCCAGTTGGCGCCCTGATCGATCCAGGCACGCAACAGACCGACTTCCCGCTGAGTAAGGCGCGGACCTGCCGGCGGCATGATCTTCTTGTCTTCCAGCCCCGCGACCAGCCGCAACAGCCTGCTTTCGGCGCTCTTACCGGGCACCAGCACAGGACCCCCATTGCCGCCTTTGAGCGCCGCGGCGCGGTCGTCGAGACGCAACCCGTTCATCTGCGTCCGCGGACCGTGGCAGGCGTGACAGCGCTTCTCAAACAGGGGCGCGATGTCGCGCGCGAAGTCCACCGGTTCGGCGGCCGAAGCCGCCAACGCGACTGCCATGAAAACGAGTGTTCTCATTCTTTACCACATTGCCATGAACGTCGGTCAAGCGGAAGCCGCGTCCCATGTGATGGTACGTAGGCCTGGTGTGATCGAAACCGAGCAGGTGCGTAACCATCGGGAACGGGAAGGAACTAGAGGAGACCCTGCATATGTGGTCTCCTGGAAGAGTGACCAGACGAACGGTACTTGCCGCGTTGACCGCGGCCGCGGCGGCGCCTGCGCAGCCGGAACGAATCCGGGTGGCGCTGATCGGCGGCGGTCACTCCCACGCGTTCGCGAAGGCTAAAATTCTGCGAGATTCCACGGATTGGGAGTTGGCGGGAATCGCGGAGGACGATGCCAGGATTCTCGAGAAATACACGGCCATCGGGATCGGAAAGTTGAGCGTGCAGGGCGTTCTTGGCGACTCCTCAGTCAAGGTGGTAGCCGTCGAGTCCGCGGTGCGAGATCATCAGAAACACGCCCGGATGGCGCTCGAAGCAGGCAAGCACGTGCATGTCGAGAAGCCGCCAGCCGACACCATGAACGGCATGCGCCAGCTCATCCACCTGGCGAAGGAGAAAAATCTTTTGCTGCAATCCGGGTATATGTGGCGGTATCACCCCGGGATGAACGCGGTGCTAGAGGCCGCCAGGCAGGGGTGGCTCGGCGACGTGTACCTTGTGCGCGGTCAGATCAACACATTGATCGAGCCCCGGCGGCGTCCGGAGTGGAGCGAGTTCGCCGGCGGGCACATGTTTGAGCTGTGCTCGCACCTCATAGACGCGACGACCCGGCTGCTCGGGCGGCCGGTAAAGGTCACGCCGTTCCTGCGGCACGACGCCTCCCTGACCGACAATCTGAAAGACAACACCGTCGCGGTGTTCGAGTATCCAAAGGCGATGGCGATCATCCACGGCGCGACGATGCAGCCCGGATCGGGCGGACACAGAATGTTCGAGGTCCAGGGAACGAACGGGACGGCCACCGTGCGGCCGATCGAGCCGCCGGGCGTGACCATCGAACTGGCGAATGCCGCCGGCCCATATAGCAAAGGAAAGCAGCGGCTCCCCATGGCGGAGTACAAGCGCTACGCCGGCGACCTGGCGGAACTGGCGGCCGCGGTGCGCGGGCAGAAAAAGCTCTCTGTCTCGTTAGAGGAGGAAATGCTGGTCGGGGAGACTGTGCTCCGGGCCAGCGGAATGGCGTGATGCGAATTCTAAGCGGATTTCTGGTTTCGGCGGCGCTGCTGGCCGCGGGCGGGCCTGTCCTCGAGCAGCGCGATGGAAAGATCGAGGTCAAGCTCGACGGCAAACTGTTCACCGGGTATCACTATTCCGATCGGTGGGACAAGCCCTTCCTTCACCCGATTCTGTCGGGGTCGGGAGAGGTGGTGACGCGCGGGTGGCCGGTTGATCCCTTGCCCGGCGACAGCAACGATCACACCTGGCATCGGGGTCTGTGGTACGGGCACGGCGACGTCAACGGCGTCGACTTCTGGCGCGAGAAAGGGCGCGACCTGACGGGGCGCATGATTCCCAAGCGTCCGCCGCAGCCGAAGGGCGACCGGATCACGGCCGACCTGGCTTTGGTCGCGCCAGATGGCAAGCACCACGGGACGATTCGCGAGTCGCTGCGGTTTTATTCCGACGATGCGGCGCGGTATATCGATATCGAAGTCACCTTGATGGCCGATGCGGGCATGCCGATGAAGTTCGGCGACACAGAAGAAGGCGCGCTCGGCTTCCGTTTCAGCGACGACTTTCGCGAAGACCGCGGGGCAAAGATGCGCAACTCGGAGGGAGCCGCAGGCAAACCGATATGGGGCAAGCGGGCGCGGTGGACCGACTACTCGGTGGAGCGCAAGGGCAAGCCGCTCGGAGTTGCGATCATGGACCATCCCTCGAATCCGCGGCACCCGACCTACTGGCACGCGCGGGACTACGGGTTGAATTCCGTCAATCCGTTCGGCGTCCGTGACTTTACAAAAGACAAATCGCAGGACGGAAGCCTCACAGTGCCGGCGGGCGGGAAGACGGTGTTCCGATACCGCGTGGCGATCCACGAGGACGCGGATCCGGAGAAGCTTTACCAAACGTTCGCGAAGCGGAAGTAAAGTCGGTCATGCCGAGAGCCTCGCGCGCAGGAAGCGCAGATCCCGCGCGGCTGCTTCGAGCGCACGGTCGTAGCGTTCGGTCTTGGACTTCCCGCCCGGATCGTACTCGATGTGCAACGAGATCGGTCCGGGGAATGTCGCCGTCATGAGCAGCGGGATGGCGGCGTCCCAATTGACCATGCCTTCACCGAGAGGGACCCAGCGCGCCCGCCAGCCTTCCTCCGATTTCTCCCAGATGAAGTCTTTAATCGCGACCATCAACAGCCGAGGCATAACCCGGCGGAACGAGAGATTCCAGCCGAGCTTGCCTCCTTCAATGGTCGCCTGCGCCGGGTCGAAGTAGAAGCCGATCGCGGCTTCATCGACATCTTGCAGAATCTCGATGTTGTCCCACACGCAGCAGCCGACCGAATCGCCCGAGTGATTGTGCATGCCGGCGCGGAGGCCGAGGCGCCGGTTCACCTTTGCCAGTTGCTGAAGCTTTGTCCGCGTTTCCACGATGGTTTCGCGCCAGCGGCTGAGATCGGTGTAGCGGGTATATCCGAGCTTGTAGTGAGGGATCTTCGCTTTCGCCGCAGCTTCGAGAACCGGCAGGGCATTCGCATCGGACGCCGAGGTGATCTCGGTCGTGATCATTGGGATCGAGAGGCCTCGCTCGGCAAAGGCCGCCTGCGCCTTCGGCAGCTCCGACGCGACTTGGTCTGGACGGACCAGACCGCCACGACGCACGGTGAGGTCGGGGCCGCTGACGCCCAGGTCCTTGAGCATCCGCGCGACCTCGTCGTAGGAGAATCCCGCGAGATGGTCCGTAAAGAGGCAGACGCGCGAGGAAAGGTCAAGCGGGGCCGCAGCGGCGGGAGTGGCGGCAGCCAGGGCGAGAAAGTCGCGGCGGCGCAAGTTAAACTCCCTTCGGCGTCGACCAGTGCACCCTGTATTCGCGCTTCACCAGCCGATTCGCTTCGGTATCGCCCTTGATGGTCTCGGTTTTCGCGTCGTAATGAATCGTGCGGCCGGTACGGGCGGCGATGTTGCCCAGATGGCAGAGCACGGTGGAGACGTGTCCGATCTCGATCTCCGCGTTCGGCGCTTTACGGCTCTTGATGCAGTCGATGAAGTTACGGGCGTGGGTGTTCTGGTCGGCCTCCGGTTCACGGTCGGAGTGGGCGAGCTTGCCCTTATTGTCATACACGCGGAACTCGTGCCGTCCGCCCTCCCAGCGGCCGGCCACGGCCATGCCTTCGGCGCCGTAGACCGCCACGCTATTCTCCGAACCTTCGAGACGGTAGGGGTTCCAGAGCCGCTGCTCGAAAGAGATCAATCGCGAGCCGAAGTCCCAGGTGATGTCCTGGGTGTCGGGCGTCTGCTGATCGTCGTCGAAGTAGATCTTGCGGCCCATTCCGGATACTGTCGTGGGTGTTTCAACCCCCATCGCCCAACGGGCCATATCGACCCAATGGATCCCATCGTTGCCGAGGTCGCCGCAGCCGTAGTGCCAGTGCCAGTTCACGGTTCCGTGGTAACGGTTCCGATTAAATGGCATCTGCGGAAGAGGACCGGTCCAGATGTCGTAATCGACGCCGGCGGGCACTGACTCGTCCTCTTTATGGCCGATATTACGCCGCATCTGCACGTTCCACACCTTAGCCATGAGCGTAGCGCCAATCTTGCCTGACTGGACATAATCGACAAAGCGCTGCGTCACCGGGCGGCTGCGGGACTGCGTGCCAAGCTGCACGATGCGCTCGTTGCGGCGCGCGGCCTCGACCATGAGCCGTCCTTCGCGGATGTTGTGCGACGCCGGCTTTTCGACGTAGACGTCCTTTCCGGCGTCGCAGGCGAGGATTGTGCCGGGAGCGTGCCAGTGGATTGGCGTGGCCATTACGATGGCATCGATCTCCTTGTCGTCGAGCGCGCGGCGGATGTCGGAGATGAGCTTAGGCTCGCGGCCCTGGGACTCGGTCACCATCTTCGTCACGGGGCCGACGACATTGCTGTCCACGTCGCATACCACGGGAATGCGTACGTCGGGAAGCGGGCCAAAGTACTCCGCCATGGCGCGTCCTCGTCCGCCGATGCCCATCAATGCTACGTTGACTTTGTCGGAGGCCGCGACAGCACGGCGGCGGGCCAGCCCGGCCGCCGCCAGCGAACCATACAAGAAGTAGCGGCGCTGCATGATGACTCTCCTTCCGTTAGAAACTGACAAATCGACTGCACCGCTTCTCACCCGTCCGCCTCATCCAAAACTTGGGACGCCCACTCGGCCAAAACCTGGCGCAATGCCTTAGCGGCACTGTCCGGATTGTTCCTGGCGATGGCTTGCAGGATGTCGAAGTGGAGCCGCGCGTCTTCCAGTAGATCGAAGCTTTGCCGGGATACGACGCGAATTGAACTGAATCCAAAGAGCGGTACGATCAGGCGCCGCAGCGCGCCCACCAGCACCTCGTTGCCTGAGACTGCCCACACGGCTTCGTGCCAGGCTAAGTCTCGCTGAATATAGACACGCGGATCCTTAGCGCGGGCGGCGTGAATCACGCCGAGGTGGAGGTCTTCCAGGCGAGAAATGTCGGGCGGAGTGGCACGCCGCGCCGCTTCGGTAACGGCGAACCGCTCCAACTCGCCTCGAATGGCAAACGTCTTGGAAATTTCGTCGCGGCTTAGGGAAGTGACGTGGGTGGTCGAATTGGATCGCTTGGTAATCAGGCCTTCAGTCTCCAACTGGATCAATGCTTCACGTACCGCTGTAAGGCTGGAACCGAGTTGCGCGGCAAGAGCCCGCTCCACCAGTCGCTCGCCGGGAACCAGGGATCCCTCGAGGATTGCCTGGCGCATCCGCGAGGCGATCTGGTGCCGGAGGGTGATTGACTGAATCTTACAAGAGCTTGCCAGCGGCATATAGATACTGTATGATCGATCATCTAGTTTTCGCAAACCCGCGAGGGAGGTCAGAGATGCTCAAACGATCTGTATGGTCCCTTTTTCTTGCGCCGCTTATGTTGTGTGCGCAAGGAAGTTCGGTCGGCACTATTACAGGCCTGGTCACAGATCCCTCTGGCTCCGCGATTCCGGCGGCCGTGCTGATCATCCGTAACGTCAATACGAACCAGACTCGCGAAACGAGGAGCAGCGGTTCAGGCCTGTACACGGTCACCAGTTTGCCGGTTGGCAATTACGAAATGAGGGCGACGGCTCCGGGTTTCCAGACGGTGGAGGTAAAGGAGATCAAATTAGACGTCAACGCGACGCTGCGCGTAGACGTAGCGATGAGCGTCGGGCAAGTGTCGGAGACGGTGGAGGTAACGGCGCAAGCCCCGCTGCTCAACACGGAAAACGCGAGCACCGGCCAGATTATCGAAGCCAAACGCGTGACAGAACTGCCGCTCAACGGACGCGACTTCCAACAGTTGCAGTTGCTGACGCCCGGAAACATTTCCGGAACGAACTTTCAGACCGGCCAAGGGTTGAGCGGCGGCGCGAGTTCCTTGACAACGACGCAGACGATGAACATTTCCAATGGCGGGAGGCCGGGGCAACTCCTGTTCACGATCGACGGCTCGAACGCCTCGAACCAGAACGGGCGCGGAATCATTCTGACTCCTTCGATCGATGAGATTCAGGAGTTTAAGACCGAGAGTTCCAACATGTCGGCTGAGTTCGGGTATGGGAGCAGCACGGTGAACGTCTCCATCAAGTCGGGGACAAACAGCTTGCACGGAGCCGCATGGGAATTCCTGCGCAACGACGCCATGGATGCACGGCTGTTCTTCGCGACGCGGAAGCCTCCTTTGCGGCGTAACCAATTTGGGGCGAATGCAGGCGGCCCAGTCTGGATTCCGAAACTCTACAACGGAAAAGACCGTACGTTTTGGTTCTTCAACTATGAGGGCCTGCGCCTGCGCCAGGGACAGACTTTCTCCCCATCGGTGCCAACTGCGCAGATGCGAACGGGCAATCTGTCGGAATTGCCGAATGCGATCTTCGATCCCGCTACAACGGCTCCGGATCCCGCTCGGCCGAACGGTTTTGTTCGGCAGCCGTTTCCTGGGAATGTGATCCCTGCCAATCGTATCGATCCTATTGCAAACTTTTTCTTGCAACCGGAGTGGATTCCACTCCCGATACAACCCGGTATCGCGGCAAATCTTCGCCGGGAGTTCAGCATTCCAAGCCATTACAACCAGGAAACGATCAAAGTGGATCACCGCTTCAGCGCAAGCGATAGCGTAAGCGGCCGATTCTCGGCAAAGCGGTCCGTAGAAGGTAGTTACGGAAATTATCACGGACTGAACCCCTATGATCCAGGCGCCAACCCGAAGCGTCCCAATGGGTACAACAGCGTGGTGAACTGGACCCACCTTTTCAGTCCGACGACGCTATTGGAGGCTCGCGCCTCGTTCAGCCGCGCGAAGGTTCTGTTCGACACGCCGAATTTCGGGACAACCGACTTCACAACCCAGTTGGGCATTCAAGGCTTCGGGCCCGGTGTCTCCGATGTATATCCCAGCTACCCGGTAATGAACATCAGCGGGTTTACGGGACTGCCACAGGGATTCCTTTTGAATTACACCTCAAATAACTTCGAGTACACTGCAAATTACACCATGATCCGGGGCCGCCACACGTTCAAGATGGGCGAGACCTACCGGTCGTGGCAGCAGAATCTGACGACGAGTGGCCAGGGAAGCGGGACGTTCGCCTACACCGGGGTGTACACTAACAACCCAGCGAATCTGTCGAATACCGGCGCTGGACTGGGGGACTTCCTGCTCGGTATTCCGTTCTCTGCCAGCCGCTATGTCCCGCCGGGCTGGTACTATCAACGGCTGAGGAACAACTGGGTATACTTCACGGATGACTGGAAGGTCAGCTCCCGGCTCACTCTCAATCTTGGGCTCCGGTACGAACTGAATTTGCCAACCACGGAAAAGCGCCAGCAGTTCGCCAGTTTTCTGCCGACAGCGCGTGACGGAAGAGGAGCAATCCTGGTTCCCAACCAAAAGTCGGTCTCGGCGCCATATCTCCAGAGTTCCGTTGAACGATCCTGGCCGTTTTACAGCCAGTTCGCTGTGTTTGCGAGCGATGTCGGAATAAGCGATAAATACCTCCGGGCGACAGGCTACCATGGCTGGGCTCCCCGAGCCGGTTTGGCATATCGGGTTACGAACAACACCGTCATTCGAGCCGGCTACGGACTCTTCTGGGTACAGTTGGACGGTAACCGCGAGAGTGAGTTCGAATCAGTTCCGTTTCTCATCCGCGAGTCCGGAATTTTAAACGATTCGTTCATTCCGACGCGGACCACGCGCAACTTCCTGCCGGCGGGATCTTCTTTTAGCCAATTTGCGACGCTGCTCGCACACGACCCCTGGGCCAGCGATTTCGGATATTCCCAGCAGTGGAACTTCGCTATCCAACGGCAATTGCCCGGTCAGTTCTCAGTGGATCTGGCCTACGTGGGCACCAAAGGAACTCGCCTTCAAAGCAGCCGGGGCATCAATGTGCCGCGGGAAGGTCCGGGAGCGGTACAAAGCCGCCGCCCGTTCCCGGATTTCGGGGTCATTACCTGGAACGAGCAGTCGGCGTCGTCGATATACCATTCGCTGCAATTCAAGGTTGAGCGCCGCTTCTACAAAGGTCTCTCTCTTCTGACGTCGTTCACCTGGTCGAAAAGCATCGACCAGGATTCCACAAACGGCGAGGGTCTGTACGATCCTTACAACGCCCGTCTGAACCGGGGCGCTTCGTTGTTTGACGTCCCCCGTGTCTTCACTACCGGGTTAGTGTGGGAGATGCCATGGCTGAGAACTGCCGCGGGGCCAAGGCGATTCCTGCTTGGAGGATGGACGCTGGGCTCGGTCATTACGCTGCAGGACGGGTTTCCCTTCACGCCTGGCTTTTCGGGCGATCCCTCCAATACGGGCACCGGCAGCCGGGCGGATGTGGTGGCGGGCTGTGACTTCCGCGAAGGCGGAGGCAGTCCCCAACGTTGGTTTAATACATCATGCTTCGTTGCTCCCCCTGGGGCGCCGGTTTACCGGCGCGGTAATGCGGGCCGGAACATCTTGCGGGGTGACAGCTATCAGAATGTGGACCTCTCGCTATATAAGGAGTTCCTGCTGAACGAGCAGCAGAAATTCCAGTTGCGTTTCGAAGGATTCAATGTGTTCAATCTGCATTCGTTTACCTTTCCGACCGCAACGGTGAACGATCCGAACTTCGGACGCGTCTTCGGTTCATCCCCTGCCCGCGTGATGCAGGTGGCGATGAAATATATCTTCTAAACTCAAGGGGTGAGAAGTTTGCTGCAATCCGGGCTTGCTGTATGGGCGCTGGCGCTTGTTACGGCCGGCGAAGCCGGCGAGAACTTGCAGCATTTTCGTAAGCTGGACGAAGCCCAGCGGCATTCATCCGGCGAGGCGGCCATCACCAAGACGTGGCTCGATGAAGCGGCGCGCCTCGCGACGCTAGCGGCGGATCATATCGAACGCAGGCAGTACGAGGAGGCTGCGAAGTTGCTCCGCGCCACCGAGCGAGCGCTTGGCCATGCGCCGTCCTGGAACAATCTGCGAGGCTATGCCGAGTTCAAGCTCGGCAACGCCAAGCCGGCCCTGCACTATTTGCAGCGGGCGCTTCATCTGGATCCCGAGAACGAAGACTATTTGCTGGACGTGGGTGAGTTCCTTGGCAATAATCGGGCGTATGAAGAGGCGGTACGCGTATTCGAAGTGGCCGCGAGGCGTATGCCGAACTCACCGAGGGTAACCTTTGGCCTCGCCGTGTCCTACGTTCTGCAGAACCGGCGCGATGAAGCGCAGCGGCTGTTGGAATTACTGATAGCCGCGCATCCCCGATTTGAGGCGGCCTACAAGGCATTAGGTGAATGCTACGAGGATGCGGGGAATACGAAAGGGATGGCCGCACTCGGCCAAGCGTTGCAACGGATCAACCCGGGAAATCCTGTCGGCTGGTACTTGGAGGGAGCCGCGTCCCTCCACGAAGGCAGGACTGCAACCGCACCTTCCCTCGTCCGGGCGGTAACTGTGCTTCGCAGATCGCTGGCCCTGCAGCCCTCCAACGCGCGGACGCACTTTGTGCTCGCGAAGGCGCTTCAGGAAGGCGGCGCCGGCGATGAGGCCATTGCCGAGCTGACGGAGACGCTGCGAATCGATCCGGATCATGAGCGGGCGCATTACGTGCTCGCACGGCTCTACCAGAAAAAGGGCGAGACGGAACGCGCACGCCTGGAGTTCGAGAAACACAGGCAGATCAAGGCGCGCGACCGCAACGCCCAGTATCGCCGGCTGCTCATTTCAATGCGGGACGAGGGCCAGGGAGTGCAGCCATGAGGGTTTCGATCCCCGGAGTGTTGGCAGCTCTGTTCAGCGCTCTTGGACTTTTGGCCGCCGAAGGGTCTCAGTTCGAGCGCGACATCCGGCCGATTCTGGAGAAGCATTGTGCCGGATGTCATAGCGGAAAATCGCCTCAGGCATCGCTCGACGTCCGGTCGCGGGCGTCACTGATCGCGGGGGGAATCTCTGGCGCGGCGGTTGTTCCGGGATCTGCCGAGCAAAGTCTGCTTTACCGGCGCCTCCTGGCCGGGCAGATGCCGCCGGTAGCTCCGCTGCCAAGAGAATATGTGATCCTTCTGCGGGACTGGATTGAGGCCGGAGCACGGGCCGAGAATCCGGATGCTCCGGCAAAAACAGACGGCCACCAGCATTGGGCGTTCCGGACTCCGGTACGGCCGCCGCTGCCGGAGGTTAGCGCGAAGCAACGCGTGCGGACGCCGGTGGATGCTCTCGTTCTGGCGGAACTGGAAGAACGTGGTTTGTCTCTGTCGGCAGACGCAAGTCCCGAAACTCTGATTCGCCGGGTGACCTACGATCTGACCGGCTTGCCTCCGTCGCCTCAACAAGTTGACCGGTTTCTTGCCGACCGCACAGCCGATGCCTACGAACGCTATGTGGACGAGCTGCTGGCCAGCCCCAGGTACGGAGAGCGCTGGGCGCGCCACTGGCTGGACGCCGCGGGTTACACGGATTCCGAAGGCGTGCTGGCTGCCGATGTGATCCGCCCCAATGCATGGCGCTATCGTGACTACGTAATCCGCGCCTTCAACACGGACAAACCCTATGACCGGTTCCTGTTAGAGCAGCTTGCCGGTGATGAACTGTCTGATTACCGCAAGCACGATAAGCTCCCGCCCGATGTCGTCGAGGCTCTTGAGGCGACCGGGTTCCTCCGCACCGCCGTCGACGCCACACGCGAAGACTTTCTGCCGAAGGACTTTGCCGAATATCAATGGCGTACCTTGTTCGACACCGGGCAGATTTTTTCGTCCGCTCTCATGGGGCTGACCTTGCAATGCGCCCGCTGCCACGACCACAAGTACGAGCCGCTTACCCAGAAAGACTACTATCGCCTCCAGGCCTTCTTTGCCGGCGCCATTCGTCCCGAGGGTACAGTGCTGCCGACATACAAGCGAGTGATCGTGGAAGCGACGATGGCCGAACAGAAGGTGGCGGAAAAGGTTAATGGCCCCCTGGACCTGCTCGTGAAAGCGTTGAACGATCTGAAGAGGGCACGTTTGGCGCAGTATCGTGCCAAGCACCCCAATGGCGACTCAGCGACGGAACGGGAGTTGCGCGAAGCGTTTCCGGACTACGCCGCCAAGGTTGACGCAATCGGCCGCGAGCTGCGGGAGGAGGAAGCCAGGCGGATTCATCTCCCCACCATCCGAGCCTTGTACGACCTCGACGCCAACCCTCCACCAACCAGTGTGCTTCTTCGAGGCGATCCTAAAAACCCAGGGGAAGAGGTATCTCCGGGAGTGCCGGCAGTGCTCGACGACCCTTCGCGCCCCTGGCAGATGCCCGAGCCTGCGGCTGGCGGTTCGACAACCGGGCGCCGGAAGGCCCTGGCCGATTGGCTCACGCGGCCCGATCATCCGCTGACGGCTCGGGTGATGGTCAACCGCATTTGGGCGGGCCATTTCGGCTCTGGCATCGTTCCTTCCGTGGACAACTTCGGAAGGTCCGGCACGCCGCCGGTCAATCAGCCGCTGCTTGACTGGCTGGCAACTGAGTTCGTGCGGCAAGGGTGGAGCATCAAAGCGATGCATCGCCTGATTGTTACTTCTTCTGTGTACCGTCAGTCTTCCGTGGCCCGCCCGGATGGGTTGCGGATCGATCCAGAAAACAGACTCCTGTGGCGCGTGCCGCCACGCCGCCTGGAAGCTGAAATCGTGCGCGACGCGATTCTGGAAGCGGCCGGCCGGCTCGACAAAACTATGTACGGCGAGCCGGTTATGACCCGAACGCGCGAGTCGGGTGAGATCGTGCCGGTTGACGACGAGTGTGGCGGCCGCCGTTCCATCTATCAATTGGTCCGGCGCTCGCTTCCGCAGAGTATTCTGGCCGCGTTTGACGCCCCGGTGATGGAGATTAACTGCCCGCGAAGAACTACGTCCACATCAGCTACCCAGGCGCTCGCGCTGATGAATAGCACATTCATCACGGCTCAGGCCGGGCATTTCGCTAACCGCATCCTGCGTGAGCGCCCGCCGGCGGGTGAAGCCTCCGGCCGGAAGACCGTGGAGCATGCGTTCCGCATCGCGCTCGGGCGGGGGCCCAGCCCGGTCGAGATGGATGCGATGCTTGGGTTCCTCGAACGGCAGAAGCACCATTACGCGGACGAGGCGACCAACATCGTTCAGTGGCGCATTTACTCCGACCTGTGCCAGGCACTCTTCGGAGCCAACGAGTTCTTGTATATCGACTGAGGAGGCAGGATGCCCTGCAATTGTGGTGGCCATATACTGTTCAGGCCGGTGAGAGAGATGCTTGGGCGGCGTGATTTCTTCAGCCGTCTCAGCCTGGGCTTAGGCGGAATGGCCCTGGGGGGCTTGCTGGCGCGCGCCGCCGATGGCGCCCGGTACGACGTGCTGCCGAAAAAGCCGCACTTTCAGCAGAAGGCCAAGCGTGTCATCCTGCTGTTCCAGAACGGTGGGCCGAGCCAGGTGGACCTGTTCGATCCTAAGACCGAACTGGCCAAGCGGCACGGCCAGAAGCCGGGCGAAGGCTTCGTCAATACCGTGGACATCAAAAAGACGGGGACGTGGATGACTAGTCCCTTCCGGTTCGAGCCGCGCGGTAAGTCGGGGATGGTACTCTCCGAAGTCTTGCCCGGTCTGGCCCGCCATGCCGATGACATTGCGCTCATCCGCTCCATGGTGACGGTTCACTCCAACCACGAACAGGCCATCTGGAACTTCAACACCGGCCTCATCACTCCGGGGCGCCCATCGCTCGGGTCCTGGGTCGCATATGGGCTGGGCACGGAGAACCAAAACCTGCCCGCATTCGTCGCCATCCTGAATCCGGAAGGCCTGCCCGTGGACGGCGCGCGCAACTTCTCCAGCGGCTGGATGCCGCCCGTTTATCAGGGGCTTGCCATGCGCGCGGAAGGCACTCCCGTCCTGAACCTCCAGTCGCAAAGCTCCGCCGCCGCCGCTCAGTCGCGCCTCGATCTGGTTCAACAGTTGAACCGCGAGCACTTGAAGACGCGCGGCGACCAATTGGAGCTGGAGGCGAGAATCGCGAGCTTTGAACTCGCCGCGCGGATGCAGTTGGCGGCGTCCGACGCTGTCGACCTGTCGCGTGAGCCCAAGGAGACCCACGAACTGTACCGTACGGAGGACAAGGAGGCCGGCACCCACGGCAGGCAGCTTTTGCTTGCCCGGCGTCTGGTCGAGCGTGGAGTGCGTTTCGTTCAGGTGCTGCACTCGGGACAGCCCTGGGACACACACACCGATAATGACGCCGGAACCCGGAAGATCTGCCGCAAGACCGACGAGCCCACGGCGGCCCTGCTCACCGATCTCAAGCAGCGCGGTATGCTCGATGACACGCTGGTGATCTGGGGCGGTGAGTTCGGACGAACGCCCATGGCCGAAGGCAAGGACGGGCGTGACCATCACAAGTTTGGATTCAGCCTGTGGCTGGCAGGCGGCGGCGTAAAAGGCGGCGTTACTTATGGCAGCACCGATGAGTTCGGATATGCGGCAGTGGAAAATCCGGTGACTGTCGCCGACTTTCACGCCACCATTCTTCAACTGTTGGGGCTGGATTTTCAGCGCTTGAGTTATCACCATGACACGCGGGACGAAAAGCTGACAGATGTACATGAAGCGAAAGTGGTGCGGGGCATTCTCGCGTAGCGCCGCCAGGCTTAGCTTAGCGGCACTGCTTCTGTTCGGCCGGGCGCTTGGAGCGCCGGGAGATCCCGTGGAGTTTTTCGAGAAACGGGTTCAGCCCATCCTGACCCGGCAGTGTCTTTCATGCCATGGCGCCACGAAGATGGGCGGGCTGCAGCTCGACTCCCGGGAAAGTGTGCTCAAGGGTGGGCAGTCAGGTCCAGCCGTTGTACCGGGCAGTCCCGAGGCGAGCCTGTTGATCCGAGCGGTCAGCCACACCCACGAGCGGCTAAAGATGCCGCCACAAGGCATGTTGAGCCTCGACGAGATTGCGGCCCTGCGCTCCTGGGTGGAATCGGGGGCCCACTGGACCCCTTCGACGTCCTCGGCACAGCGGTCCGCCAGCGGCCGGGCGCACTGGGCGTTCCAGAAGGTGCGGAAGCCAGCGATTCCCGCTGTTCGCGAGCCATTGTGGGCGAAATCGCCTATCGACAACTTTATTCTGGCGAAGCTGGAGGCGGCCGGGCTAAAACCAGTGAAAACCGCCGACAAACAAACGTGGATTCGCCGGGCCACGTTCGACCTGATTGGCTTACCGCCCACGCCGGCCGAAGTCGACCATTTCGTGGCAGACAACACTCCCGGCGCATACGCCGCCGTCGTAAATCGCCTGCTCGCTTCCCCTCATTACGGCGAGCGTTGGGGCCGCCATTGGCTTGATGTCGCGCGCTATGCGGACGACGATCCGCTGGGCCTCTCCGCCGATCCTTTCCCGAACGCCTTCCGCTACCGCGACTGGGTAGTACAGGCCTTCAACGACGACATGCCGTACGATCTCTTTATCAAGGCGCAGATCGCCGGAGACCTCCTCGACGAGCCGGGCGCTGTGAAGTTGCGGCCCGGCGTGGGACTGTTCGGATTGGGCCCGTGGTACTACAAGATCGTCGAGCCTCCCAAGGCCCGCGCCGATGAGCGCCACGACCGCGTGGATGTTCTGACCCGCGGATTTTTGGGGCTCACGGTCGCTTGCGCCCGCTGCCACGATCACAAGTACGATCCGATTTCGATAAGGGATTACTATGCGCTTGCCGGGGTCTTCGCCAATACCGAGCTCGAAGAATTCCCCCTCGCGGCCAAGGAGGTGGTCGACGACTGGAATCGGCAGCAGAAGCAGATCGAAGAGCAGGAAGCGGCCATCAAGAAGCTGCTGGAGCGGGAACGGGAGCAACTACAGGAAAAACTGGCCGCAAAGATTGCAGACTACCTGGTCGCCTCGCGGGGAGAGCCAGCCGGGACGCTGGATACGGAGATTCTCGAGAGGTGGAAGAGGTACCTGGCGGAGAAAGAGCTTGCCCATCCATACTTGACGGAGTTCCAGTCCGCGCCGGATCCCGGGCGCATCCGGCAGGCGGCAGAGGAGTTCCAACGCCTCGTCCTCTCGGTGGTTGAAGAGCGGAAATCCATCGAGGAATACAACCGGCTGGTGCTGGAGGAGGCGAAGAAATCAACCGATCCCTACGACATCTTCTGCAAAGGTTGTAACGCCGTAACCAAGGCGCTTCCCAGGGACCGGTACGTCCTGTGGACGGACCTGTTCGGCAGGAAACAGCGCACCGTTGAGAAGGAGCCAGGTGTGCTCTTTTGGGCCGACGATGAGTTGGACCGGTTCCTGGCAGAGTCCATCAAGGACCGCGTCGAGGTAATGCGTCAGGAAGCGGCGGCGCTCAAGAAATCACTGCCCGCGCGGTACCCATTTCTGCACAGCATACGGGACATAGAGAATCCCATTGATTTGAAATTGCACCTGAGGGGCGATCCCTACAACTTGGGAGAGCCGGTTCCGCGCCGGTTCCTGCCCGTGCTGAGCGGCTCGCGACCGGAACCATTTAAGCGGGGTAGCGGCAGGCTGGACCTGGCAAACGCGATCGCACATCCTGATAATCCGCTCACGGCGCGGGTGATTGTCAATCGTGTGTGGCAACATCATTTTGGTGCGGGACTTGTGCGCACGCCCAGCAACTTCGGTATTGTTGGAGATCGTCCTAGTCACCCGGAGCTTCTCGATTATCTGGCCACACTTCTGGTTGAGAACAATTGGTCCATCAAACGGCTGCACCGGGAGATCATGCTCTCTGCCACGTACGCACTCGGCAGCGGCTTCTTCGCCGCCAACTTTGGGAAGGACCCTGAGAATCGGCTCGTTTGGCGCGCAACGTCGCGCCGGCTAGACGCAGAGGCTTTGCGCGACGCCCTCCTGTTTGTCGCCGGCAACCTGGATACAACCGTGGGCGGTCCGGCAGTGGACTGGACAGCAGGCAACCACCGCCGCACGATCTACGGTAAGGTAAGCCGGTACCGCCTGGAGCGCATGTTGTCTCTCTTCGATTTCCCCGACCCAACCATCACCTGTGAGCAACGCGCAACCACCAATGTGCCGCTCCAGCGCCTGTTTTTTCTGAACAGCGAGCTGATGGAGGAACAGGCTCGGGCTCTGGCGGAGCGAGTCCGCGCGGAAGCGGGAGACGACGTTTCAACCACGATCCGGCACGGGTACCGCCTGTTGTTCGGCCGTTTGCCGTCTGACTCCGAGATGCGGGCCGGCAAGGAATTTCTTGAAGCGGACAATAGCTCGCAGACCGCGTGGCAGGAGTACGCGCGGGTCCTTCTCAGTTCGAACGGGTTTATTTTTCTGGATTAGATCAAGATGCCGCACCAGCTCAGTCTGCCTCCATTTACCCGCCGCGAGGCACTGAAGCGCATCGGTGGGGGATTTGGTCTGCTTAGCCTGACGCGTCAGTTTGCGGCTGCAGCTTCGTCTCCGTTCGAGCCCAAAGCCCCGCATTTTCCCGCCACGGCGAAGCGCGTAATCTTCCTCATGATGAATGGCGGATTGTCCCAGGTAGACACGTTCGATCCCAAGCCGCTGCTGAATAAGTATCATGGCAGCCCCATTCCGGGTGGAAACCTCAAAACGGAGCGCAAAACCGGCAACCTCATGCGGTCGCCCTTCCGCTTCCAACGCTGTGGAGAGAGCGGGATCGAGGTCAGTGAGATCTTTCCGGAGATCGGAAAATCGATCGACGACATCTGCGTCATCCGCTCCATGCACACCGATATTCCAAACCACGAGCCATCGCTATTCATGATGAACTGCGGCGAGAACCTCGTGAGCCGGCCGTCCATGGGCTCGTGGATCACCTACGGTCTCGGGACGGAAAACCAGAATCTGCCAGGGTATGTGGTGTTGTGCCCGGGCTCTCCCGTCGTCGGCTCGCCGTTGTGGAATTCCAGCTTCCTGCCAGCCGTCTACCAGGGTACCTACATACCCAACAACGAGAGCGAGCCGGAGAAGCTCATTCAGTACATTCGGAATCCAAGAGTGACGCCGGACCGGCAGCGGCGGCAGCTCGATCTGCTCGCGCGGCTGAATCGGGAACACCTTGCCCAGCGCGAGAATGACTCGCAGCTCGAAGCTGCCATCCAATCCATGGAAGTGGCGTTCCGGATGCAGACCGAGGCCCCCGACGCCTTCGACATCGGGCGCGAGAGCGAGGCCACGCGCGCTCGTTACGGCGAGGGCGATTTTGCCCGTGGCTGTCTGATGGCCCTGCGGTTGGCAGAGCGCGGGGTCCGGATGGTGCAGATTTACTTCGGCAACGGGCAGCCGTGGGACAACCACGACGACATTTTGATTCACCAGAAGCTGGCCCGGGAAGCAGATCGCCCCGTGGCGGCCCTCCTTACAGACTTGAAAGCCCGCGGGCTGTTCGAGGATACGCTGGTTATCTTCGGAAGCGAGTTCGGCCGCACGCCAGTGGTGGAAACCAGTTCTCGGGTCAGCGTGCAGAACGGCCGCGATCACAACCCCTACGCGTTTTCCCTGTGGCTTGCGGGCGGCGGCGTCAAGGGCGGCATAACGTATGGGGCAACCGACGATTTTGGTTTTAAGGCCGCCGAAAAGCCGGTGCACGTGCACGACTTGCATGCGACTGTTCTGCACCTGCTGGGCCTCGACCACACACGCTTGACGTATCGCTACAGCGGCCGCGACTTCAGACTTACCGATGTTCACGGCGAGGTGCTGCGGGACATTCTGGCGTAGCATCGGCCGGCCCTGGAATTTCACTTATGCCTGAAACCGTCTATCGGCTCGACCAGATCGATTACGATCTGCCCGGCAAGCGGCATTACCAGCTTGCCTTTCACCTGGATGGAACCTGGGGTTACTCGCTCGTCCCCCTCACTGTGATGAACGGCCTGAAAGGCCCCAATCCGAATGGCGTTCTGGCCGTCGGCGGCACCCACGGCAATGAATGGGAAGGACCGGTGGCGGTCAAGCGCCTGTGCCAGGATCTCGATCCGGCGCAACTGAGCGGCCGCGTCATATTGATGCCTCAGTTGAGCGAAAGCGCCTGTAACGCAAATACCCGGGTATCGCCCCTGGATGGGGTGAACATGAACCGTGCCTTCCCCGGCAACCCCCGAGGCACGATCTCCTATCGCATCGCGAACTTCGTCAAGACCCGGATATTCCCGCAAGTACGCGTGGTGCTCGACATTCACTCCGGCGGCAACGAAGGCATTTTCCCTTTTGTCAGCTCCTACCATCCGGTACCCGATGAAGTTCAACGGGCGGAGATGGCGGCGGTGGCGCGTCTATTCGATACTCCGTTCGTCATGATTTACTCGAGCGAGATGGCGTCGGGATTGCTCACCGACGAAGCGGAGGCGGAAGGTAAAATCACCATCGGCAGTGAATTCGGCTGGGGAGAGTCAGTGAACCGGCGCGGTACAGCGCACGCATACGAGGGTATCAAGAACGTGCTGCGCCACTATTGCCTGCTCGACGAACCGGTAGTTCGTATAGCGCCTGAGCGAAACACGCCGCCGCGCTTCATTCAGGCGGCACACCTGGACAACTATGTTCCCTGCCCCAGGGACGGTATCTGGGAACCGCTGGTCGATCCCGGCGCCGATGTGTGCCATGGCGAGTTGATCGGGAGGATGCACGACTTCTCGGATCATTCCGCGCCGCCGCTGGAAGTTCGCGCGACCCGGACCGGAGTGGTGATCATGATGCACTTCCCGGCTGTCTCGAAGAAGGGCCAGACGCTGGTGGCCATTGGTGAGGAGGTGGAGCTTTGAACGGGAGGCTCCCCCGGTTCCAGTGAGCTGATGACAGTAAAAAGGCCGTCACGTCAGGTCGAGATGCCGTAGTATCCGGGATCGGGTAGCTGCGGAGCCGACGGTGGCCGCAATCGTGGAGGAGGCGCATAAGAACGGCATCAAAGTTCTGAGCCACACGGTGACGCTGGAGCGAGCGAAGATCGCCGGCCGGGCCGGCGTGGATGTGATCGCGCACGGTATCAGCGACCGGCCCGTGGACCGGGAACTGCTGCGGATTCTGAAGTCGAAGGGCACGACCTACGCTCCAACGCTCGCGGTATACGAGCCACGCTCGCGGAACGTGCTGACGCCCCTGCTGCAAACCGTGATGGAGCCGCTGTTGCGGATGGCCGTGAAGCCCCCGCTGACGGAGCCCGGCAACGGGAACTCCCATGCGGCGCCGGCGGCCCGGCAGCGCCGGTGGCAGTATCTGCTCGACAATACCCGCCGCCTGCGGGAGGCGGGAATTCCCTTCGCGGTGGGCACCGACGCGGGCGTGACCGGCACCTACCACGGCTGGGCCACGTTAAGAGAACTGAGCCTGCTGGTGATGGGCGGTCTCACCCCCCTGGAAGCGATCGCCGCGGCCACTTCCGGCGCGGCACGTGCCCTCGGCGTGCTCGACGAGCGCGGCGCCGTCGAGCCGGGAAAGCTGGCGGACCTCGTCCTGGTGGAAGGCTCGCCTCACCGGAAGATCGAAGAGATGGAGAGGATCCGCCGCGTGTTCCTGGGAGGACGCGAGCTGGACCGCGAAGCTTTGGCCCGGGACATCGCATCGCCGCTTCCGACGCCTCTGGACGCGGTTGCCGTTCCGCAGAAGGTTGACGACTTTGAACGCGCCGACGGCCGGAGCGCGCTCGATACACTCTGGGTGAACAGCACCGACAGCGGACACAACCATACCCGCATGATTTTCGGCCGCAGGCTGCGCGACCACGGGAATCATGCGCTCTCCGTGACGGCGCAGATGGCGCAGAAAGACCATCCTTACGCGCGCGTCAACGTGCCGCTGAGTCCCGGCGCGGTGGAACCGGCCGACGCGAGCGCCTCTCATGCTCACGTTTGAGATTGAACGGCCCGCCGGAGAGCTGGGCTGGCTTGAACTGGACAATATTCACTTCTACCGGTAGCGCCGCATGGGATACTGAACGCGTGCGGATCCGATCGCTCGGCGCACTCCTTGCCGCGTTAGTCGTTGTGCCGTGCGCTCTCGCGTGGAACGGAACCGGCCACCGCGCAATTGCCCGAATCGCCTACGAGAACCTGCAAAGCACACCGCGCGCGAGGGTGGACGCGCTTCTGAAGCGGCATCCCGATTACGCGGCCTGGGTGCGGGGCATTCCGGAGTCCGAGGCCGGGCAGGCAGCGTTTGAAAGGGCGTCCAAGTGGCCGGACGACATTCGCGGCGACCGGCGCCTTGACAACCCCGGCTGGCACTACATCAATCTGCCGTTCTCCACGGATGGAACCGACGTATCGCGCTTCGCTCCCCTGCCGCCGAACGCACTGACGAAGCTCCAGGATATCCGCAAGTCGCTCGGCAATCCCTCGGTAAGCCCGGAGAGCCAGACGCACCTGCTGCCGTGGTTGATCCACCTTGTGGGCGACGTACACAACCCGCTGCACACCACGGCGCGTTTCCTGAAAACGCAGCCGAGGGGCGACCGGGGCGGAAACGCGGTGATTGTGCGAGGCGCGGGCAACCTGCACTCCTACTGGGACGGCCTGCTTGGCCGCGGAGAGACCCCCAAGTTTCTCGCCAAACTCGTGGAAACCATCATCCACTCCCATCCCAAGCCGGCCAATCCGGACCTTCGCGAGCGGCAATGGGTTCAGGAGGGTCTGGCGCTCTGCCGGAAGTTCGTCTACAGTTTCGGCGAAGGCGGAACCAGGGAAAATCCGGTGCGGCTCAGCGACGAGTATAGAGTGAAGGCACGCCGGATCGCGCACGAGCGCGCGGCGACGGCGGGATATCGTCTGGCAGCGGTCCTGAACGAGCGATTTCGGTAAGTTGAGGCTCGCCTAATTGTGCTTTTCTTTCTTATCCAGCCAATACGAAGTTCCCGTGAAGATCATGCCCAGGCCCACCACCGCCAAAACCACCGCGAAAAACGGGTCTCCGGAGTACAGATATAATCCGAACGTAACCGCCCAGATGACCGCGCGCACCAGCAAAGTGGTGGGGTAAAAGACGTTCAGGTTCAGCCGGATGGTCTGAATTACCAGGATCCCGAGGCCGACCATCAGCACCCCCGTGAAGCGGGGGAAAATATCGTCGTACTGCCGGTTGGAGAACAAAAGCTCAAGCACCAGATCCGGCGCCGCGATCAGGCCTACGCCGGTAAAAGTCAGATATCCGGCGAGATAGTACAGACTCAGGTGAGATCTTCGCATAGTGCGCATGTTTCGGATACCGATCTATCCTTAAGAAGAGGGAGACGCAATCGCAAATGAGAGTATATAGCAGCGCGATATTTCTCGTGGCGGGCTTGTGCGCGGCCCAGAATACGCCGGGGCCGCCATCGGTGCGCGCAAGCGGCGAAGCTACCGTTTCCGAGAGGCCGGATCAGGCCCGGGTTCAGATCGGCGTGGTCAGCCAGGCGCCCACGGCACAGGCGGCAGCGGCCCAGAACGCCAAACAACTGAGCGCCGTGCTCGACGATCTGAAGAAAGCCCTGGGGCCGGAGGCTCAGATCCGCACCACCAGCTACTCCATCCAGCCCGATTACCGCTACCCGCGAGACGGCGGAAAGCCAACCATCACCGGCTATACGGCAACCAACGTGGTTCAGGTGACGCTCGACGATCTGACCAAGGTGGGCACGGTAATCGATACCGCGCTGAAGGCGGGCGCGAATACAATTCGCGGGATTCAGTTTACGCTGCGAGACGAGCAGGCTGCGCGCGCCCGGGCGCTGCGGGAAGCTACACAGGAGGCGCGGGCGAACGCTCAGGCCATGGCGTCGGCGCTGGGCTTGAAGACCGGCCGCGTGCTGCACCTCCAGCAGGGCGAGCATATGCCGATCCGGCCTCTCCAGGAGTACGCGGTTGCGGCCATGCGGGATGCCGCCGCCCCGCCGACTCCCGTGGAGCCGGGCGTCATTGAGGTTCGCGCCACGGTCACGCTCACCATGGAAGCGCTGCCCTGACGCCGCAATCGCAGCCGCGCCGGAACCGAAGTACGGTATGATGGCCGTCCGGCCGTTCGCCATGGGAGACCGATGTCACAGGTTCAGGTAGACCACCTGCGCGCGAAAGAGATCCCGGAGCGCGCCGGGAAAACCCTCCGCTATCGCCTGACAGCGGGCGCGTTCCTGGTTCTGCTTTATTTCATCGTCGTGTTTCTGATTCCCAGGCCGGAGGCCGTGACGCCCGAGGGATGGCGGCTCTTCGCCGTCTTCGTGGCTACCGTCGGCGGCCTGATGCTGCAGCCCATCCCCGGCGGCGCCCTGGTCCTGGTAGCGGTGACCCTCGTTTCCGTGATCGGCGGAGTCACCATCCAGACCGCGCTGGGCGGCTTCGGGGATCCTACCGTCTGGCTGGTGATTGCGGCCTTCGTGATCTCGGACGCGCTGCTGAAGACCGGTCTCGCGCGCCGCATCGCGCTGATGTTTGTCCGGGCGTTCGGCAAGAGCTCGCTGGGCGTTTCCTACGCGCTCTCCCTAACGGATATGGTGCTGGCCAGCGTGATCCCCTCGAATGGCGCGCGCTCCGGAGGCGTGGTGCTGCCCATCGCGCGTTCCATCACCGAATTGTACGGCTCCCATCCCGGCCCCACCGCCGGTGTGCTGGGCGCTTTTCTGATGACGGCCGTGTACCAGAACATCTGCGTGACCGCGGCCATGTTTCTCACCGGCCAGGCGAGCAACCCGCTGGCGGCTAAGATCGCGGAGGATGCGTTCGGTTACCCGGTCAGTTGGTTAGGTTGGCTGGCCGCGGGGATCATACCGGGAATGTGCTCGTTGCTTGTGGGGCCGCTGCTC
The DNA here is from genome assembly GCA_040902885.1 of Bryobacteraceae bacterium. Classification (GTDB taxonomy): domain Bacteria; phylum Acidobacteriota; class Terriglobia; order Bryobacterales; family Bryobacteraceae; genus JBBDWK01. The sequence continues at coordinate 40,341 of JBBDWK010000015.1, forward strand.
ATCTACAAGCTGCATCCGCCAACGGTGACGAAGACTCCGGAAGCGGCCGCGTTCGCGGCCGAAGAGCTGCGCAAGATGGGGCGGATGAATCGCGGGCAGACCATTGTCGCCCTGGTCTTCGTTTCGGTCTGCGGCCTCTGGGCAACCACGCCGTTTCATGGCCTCGATATTGCTGTGCCCGCGCTGCTTGGTTCCTGCGTCCTGCTGCTGACGGGGGTGCTGACGTGGCACGACGTAACGAGCAACCGCATAGCCTGGGATATCTTCATCTGGTACGGAGGGCTGGTGCAGCTCGGCAAAATGCTGAACAATACCGGCGTCACCACCGAGTTTGCGAAGGCAGTGGGCGCGACCTTCGCCGGCGCACACTGGTACGTGCTCTTCGCCATCGCGCTCGGCGTCTACTTCTACGCGCATTACGGATTCGCCAGCATCACGGCGCACATTCTCTCCATGTTCGGGCCGTTTACCGCCGTCTTGCTCGCGCGGGACGCGCCCGTGGGCCTGGTATTCTTCGCATTCGCGTGCTTCACCAATCTTGCCGCCGGGCTCACCAACTATGGCACCACGCCGTCGCCGATGTTTTTCGCTACGGGTTACGTATCCTTCGCGCGCTGGTGGAAGATCGGTTTCATTATCTCCGTGGCCAACATCCTGATCTGGTCCACCATCGGATTCGCATGGTGGAAGGCGATCGGCGTGTGGTAGACGGCCGCGTTAAAGTGGAAGTTCATGATCAGGACGGTTATCTTCGACCTCGGAAAGGTCCTCATCCCGTTTGATTTCACGCGGGGATACCGGGCTTTGGAAGAACTGTGCGGCTGTCCGGCCGGAGACATCCCACGGCGCATCGGCGCCACCGGGCTGGTGCCGCGCTTCGAGGCCGGCCAGGTCGGCCCGGAGGATTTTGTCCGCCAGCTCTGCAGCGCGCTCGAGATGGAGCTGGACTTCGAGAAATTCCGCGAAATCTGGAGCTGCATCTTCCTGTTCGAGCCGCTGATTCCGGAATCCATGATCGTGCGGCTCGGCGAGCGCTACCGGCTGCTTCTGCTCTCCAATACCAACGCGCTTCACTTTCCCATGCTGCGGGAGAGTTTTCCGCTGCTCAATCATTTTCACGACTACGTGCTGTCCTACGAGGTCGGGGCCATGAAGCCATCGCCGCGCATCTATGCGGAGGCCATCGCGCGGTCCGGCTGCCAGCCTGACGAGTGCTTCTTCACGGACGATGTAGCGGAGTACGTTGAGGGAGCGCGGCGGGCGGGAATGGACGCCGTGCAGTTTCAGAATTGCGCGCAGCTCCAGAACGAGCTGCTTTCGCGCGGGATCGACTGGAGGTAAGGATGACAGCCGTCATGCAAGCCAAACGTGCGCGTCTGGCTGCCTTGGCCGCGGCGCAATCGCCAGCGGCAACCGGGTCTGGCGACGAAGGTCTCGAGATTGCCGGCCTGAGCGTTTACCCTTTGCGCGAGCCGGTTTCGCGCCGCGGCTACACCGTGGTGAAGCTCGCGACGAAGGGAGGATTGACCGGCTTCGGCGAGTGCGCGAGCGTCAAGCCCCATGAACTCGCCGCGGCCCGGAACGTGGTGATAGGGAGGCCCGCGAGCAATTACGAGGGCCTGCGGCACGGCTTGAGAACACTGCCCGGCCTGGAGGCGGCGGTAGGCATGGCGGCGCTCGATGTCCTTGGCAAATTGTCGAAAGCGCCGGTTTACCAGGTGCTCGGCGGCCCAACGCGTAACAAGGCGCGGGCGCTTTGCCGGCTGCACGGCGAGTCGGATAAAGAGCTGGTCTCATCGCTCGCGAAGGCGCGCGAGGCCGGCTTTCGGGCGTTCGCGGTTCCCGCGCCGGCGCCGACCGCGCGCAATCATGGCCGGGCGTTCGTGGATGCGGTGCGCCGGCGCATGGACGCACTCCGGGCCGCGGGTGGAGAAAACAGCGATTTTGTGCTGGACGCGAGCGGCGCGCTCACGCCCGGCGATGCGGCCGTCGCCGCCGCCGCGCTCGAGCGGTTTCACCTGCTCTGGTTCGACGAGCCCTGCCGCGTCGCGAACCTGGCCGCCGTTCGCAAAATCTCCGAGGAGTGCGTGACGCCCGTGGGCTTCGGGCGGAACATCGACGATGCCAGCCTCTTCCAAGATCTGCTGCGCGAGCAGGCGATTGACGTGCTGCGTCCCGATATCGGCCGCGCCAGCATCGGACGGATCCGGCGTCTGGCAGCCCTCGCCGAGACCTATTACGTGGCCGTGGCTCCTTACCACGATGGAGGACCGGTCGCCTCGGCGGCCGCGTTGCATCTCGCCGCCAGCCTGCCTAACTTCTTCATCCAGCAGATTCCCTTTCCCGCCGCCGAGGAGGACCGCCGCATGCGCGCCGAATTGACCGGCCAGCCGGTGGAGAACATTAGGGAAGGTTATGCCGATCTGGTGACGGGTCCGGGCCTCGGGATCGCCGTGAACGAAGCTGCACTCGAAAGATACCGGGAGCGTGGAGCATGAAGCGACGGAACTTTCTGAACATGGGAGCGGCGCTCTGGGCGGGCCGGCCGGCAGCCGGAGCGGATTGCGGCTGCGCGTTTCTGGCTCAGAACGCGCTCGGCGGCGAGGCCTTCCGCGGGGTCGGATCGCGCATCAGAATCACCAACATGAAAGTGTTCGGCGTCTCGCTCACGCCGGACTCGGATCGCCCCTATGTCTTCGTCAAGCTGGAGACCGACGCCGGCGTGGTTGGATGGGGCGAAGGCACGCTTGAAGGCAAGGCCGCCGCGGTAATCGCCTGCGTCAACGACTTCCGCGAGTTCCTCATCGGCAGCGACCCGATGCAGGTGGAGCACCACTGGCAGTCGATGTACGTTCACAGCTTCTACCGCGCCGGTCCGGTGATGGGCTCGGCCATCTCGGGCATCGACCAGGCTCTGTGGGACATCCGCGGAAAAGTTCTGGGAATGCCGGTGTACAAACTGCTCGGCGGGCCGGTCGATCCGCGCGGGGTGCGCGGGTACTATCACGCCCGGGCGCGGACAAAAGAAGACTTGCAGAAATTGCGGCAAACGGCAATGCGCCTCGGCGTCTCCTGCTTTAAGAGCGGAATTCCGGGTTATTACGAGTGGATTGAGACAACCGCGGCGATCAAGCGCGCCGTAAGCTCCATGGAAATGCTGCGCGAGAATCTCGGTCCCGACATCGATATCGGGATCGATTTCCACGCCAAGACCAGTCCCTCCGTTGCCTCGATTCTGGTCAAGGAGGTGGAGCCGCTCAACCTGCTGTTCGTCGAGGAGCCGTGCCCGCCGGAAAACGTCAAAGCCATGGCTCGCATCGCGCGGCGCTCCACAACGCCAATCGCAACCGGAGAGAGGCTGGTCGCTTCGTACAGTTGCCGGGAGCTGGTGGAAATGGGCGTGGCGGACATTCTGCAGACGGACATCAACCATGTTGGCGGTATCACGGCGCTTTGGAAAGTAGGAGCGCTGGCGGAAGTTTCCGGCGTATCCATGGCGCCGCACGCCTGCGAAGGACCCATCGGCGGCCTGGCCACGGTACACGTGGATGCCGCCATGCCGAATTTCCTGGTGCAGGAGATTTGCAGCGGCGTCGAGCCGGAGATGAAAGAAAAGGTCTGGGAGGAGTGGCTGGGCTTCCCGGCGATGCGCATGGTGGACGGCCGCTTCCCGCTGCCCCAGAAGCCGGGCCTCGGTTTCGATCTCAGCGAAGATGCGCTGCGGAAGTATCCTTTCGGCGGAACACGGCCCATGGCGCGCGTGTTTTTCGGCGACGGGTCGGTAGCGGCCTGGTAGCGCGGGTTTTAGCCTGCGCACCGGTTTCAACCGGTGCCGGAGAATGGGACTGAAGTCCCGAGCGGGCTTTAGCCCAATGCCACTTAGTTTTGGGTAGGGGTCCGGGCAACTAAAACAT
>JBBDWK010000016.1:0-7303 GCA_040902885.1 Bryobacteraceae bacterium
CCGAGTACCTCTGGTATCAGGGATTTAACCCCTTGGAGGGGTTAGGAACTTCGGATTAGCTCACCAGCCGAAACGGGATACAGTTTTGTTGGCGTTTTCCATACCCTGAATCAACGCCGTGCGCAGTTATATCACTGAAAACAAAACTTGGTCCATTTTCCCAAGCTGGACGTCGTGGGTTCGAATCCCATCTCCCGCTCCAAAATCAATAACTTGCGGGCAACCGAAAAACATACCCTCCATAGCCCTCCATTAAGCATCAGGCCGATTTCTTTGGGATCGGAACGACCTTGGTGAGAACCGATTTCTCAACCCGCTTCGCCGCCATGCTGGTCATCTCGGGGGCCGTGCCGTAACGCCAGCCGTCGGTGAAAACCTTGATCGCATCGGGGCGGTAGGGCAGCACGCGGCGCATCGCGGCTCGCGCCTCTCGCGGCGTCTGAACTTCCAGCGAGAAGAAATCGGCGCGGCCTCCCTCGGCGCCATGCCCGTCCGGAGTGGTCACACGCGCGGCAAGGTATAGGCGGGGACCGGGAATCCGGCCGCTTTGAACCAGGCGCCGCATGGGTTCGAAGGTTTCGGGATAGGTGCCGAAGTCGACCACCGAGGTGACTCCGCAGTAGAGGTATGCCTTCAGCGTCTTCGCCCAGTCGCCCGACACGCCGCTCACCGCGGAATAAGGAAGATGCGTGTGTACGTCGAAAAGTCCTGGCAGCAGCGTATGGCCTTCGGCGCGGATGATGCGTGCGCCGGCCGGAATTTCGACCGCGCTTCCGACGGCCGCGATGCGGTCTCCCCTCAGGAGGACGGTGGCGATTTGCGGCTCGCCGCCGAGCCCGTCGACCACCGCCGCCCCGGTGATGGCGGTGATTTCCTGCGCGTGCGCGAAAGACGCGGCCAGCAGGACGAAGGCGATCGGGACGCGTCTCATCCGGTTCCGCTACTTCAGAAACCCGCTCATCCCGGTCGCCTGCGCGCACAACTCGTCGTTGAGCGGATCGTTCAGCGCCAGAACGCGCCGCGCCTCGGGACTGAGGCCGGCCTGCACCTCCGGCGAGAGAAGCTTCTTCTGATATTGCTGCTGCGGTTTATCCCGCCGTGTGTAGAAGGCATGCATGGCCCTCCGCTCGCCGGCCGTGCGGTTCGCGGTTGCGCCATGCCACATGTGCGCGTTCATGACCATCACCGTCCCGGCTTTGCCCGTTAGCAGGATCTCCTCCGGGTGCGGGGCCAAAGGGTCGGCCAGCGCCTCCTGCGGCAGCTTACGCCATCGGTGCGAACCGGGCACCATGCGAATGGCGCCGTTCTCCAGCGTGAAATCGTCCAGCATCCACACCGAGTTACATACCCAGTAGCCCTTTTCGTCCGCCACCGCGCCCGCGTCCGCGTGCAGCGGCTGCCGGCAATCCGCGAAAGGGTTGGCCGAGCGCACATTCAGACTGCTCAGCTTGAACTCCGGACCCAGCACGTGACGCATGGCTTCCAGAATGGGCGGAGTGACGATCACCCGCTCGAAGAGTTTGCCCTTGTTCACTACATTGGCCAGGCGGCGCGCGCCGGGCTCCTGCCGGAACTCGGCGCCCGCGGCTGCGCCCTCCTCCTCGAACAATTCCTCAACGCGCCGGCGGAGTCCCTCCAGCAATTCTGAATCGACGAAGCCGGGAAAGACTACATAGCCTTCCTCGTCGAGCCGTTTCTTTTCATCCGCGGCGAGCATACCGGTTTTCCAGGTCCAGAAGCATGCGTTTCACGTCCAGACCGCAGGAATATCCGCCCAGACCGCCGCCGGATTGGATCACGCGGTGGCAGGGCACTATGATGGGAATCGGATTCCGCCCGTTGGCCGCACCCACCGCCCGGAACCCCTTCGGCGAGCCTGCGATCTCCGCCAGCTGGGCATAGCTGATCGTTTCGCCGTAAGGAATCGCCCGCAGCGCGTTCCAGACCCGCTTTTGAAAGCTGGTGCCCTCCAGATCAAGCGGGAGATCGAAGCGCGTCAGCCTGCCTTCGAAATACGCCGTGAGTTGCGCTGCCGTTTCCTCGAGAAACGGGTCCAATTCGTCGCCATTCAATGCTCCGTTTTCGCTAATTCCGAACCGGATTGCCCGTAAACCGCGAGGACTTGCCGTCAGATGCAGCGGCATACCATTCACTGGTTCAATTGTGCGGTACCGCATGAAAGCAGTTTGGCATGGAACCCCTTCAGACTGCTATAATTCTTATCTTTATGCCGCTCAAGATGCCGCTCAAGCCGTTCGCTGCTTCCCTCCCAGGCCTGGCGGGGTCAAAGAAGCTTTTCCTGTTAAAACCGCGAGGTTTTTGCGCGGGAGTCGTCCGGGCCATCGACGTAGTCGAGATTGCCCTCAAACTATACGGCCCTCCTATCTACGTTCGCCGGGAGATTGTGCATAACAAGCACGTGGTTGACGATCTTCGGGCGGCCGGTGCAATCTTTGTGGAAGATCTGGCCGAAGTGCCCGAGGGCGGCCGCGCGATCTTCAGCGCCCACGGAGTCTCCCCGCAGGTTCGGCTTCAGGCGCGGCGGCGGAATTTGCAGGTGATTGATGCTACCTGCCCCCTGGTGACGAAAGTACACCTGGAAGCGGTCAAATTCGCCCGAGATGGCTTCAGCATTGTACTCATTGGGCACAGGGATCACGACGAGGTGATTGGAACGCTGGGCGAGGCGCCCGAGCGTACTTACGTAGTCGAGAACGTGGCCGATGTCGACGCTCTCAAACTGCCCGATCCGAAGCGGGTCTGTTACTTGACGCAAACTACACTGAGTCTGGACGAAACCCGGTGTATTGTGGCCCGGCTGAAGACGCGGTTCCCGAAGATTCAAGGTCCTCCGGCACAGGATATCTGTTATGCAACCGAAAATCGGCAGATGGCGGTGAAGGCCGTTGCGCCGCACTGCCAGTTAGTTCTCGTGGTGGGGTCGCAAAACAGTTCTAACTCCAAGCGTCTGGTGGAAGTTTGCCATAACATGGGCATTCCGGCGTACTTATTGGACGATGCGGCTGGAATCGATTCCAACTGGCTGGAAGGGGTCGCAAGCGTGGGCCTGACGGCGGGAGCGTCGGCCCCCGAGAAGCTTGTGGAAGATGTGGTCGCCGCGCTTCAGCGGTACGGGTTCCAGGATGTGCAAGAAGTGGAACTCGTCGAGGAAGAAGTGCGTTTCTCGCTCCCCGGCGAGCTGGCTGCGGCAGGTTCCCAACTGACTGCCATTTCGCTTCCATGACCCTAAGCCTTCAACTGCAAGACAGCCTGCTGTCGGCCGCGGGAGAGGTTGAGGGGCGCGCTGCCCAACGGCTGCTCGCCCAACAGACTTCCGAGGGATATTGGTGGTCCGAGCTCACTGCCGACACCACCCTGGAATCCGATTACATCTTGCTGCAGCTTTGGATGCATCCGCCGGAAGGTCCGGTCTGGAACCCGCCCACGCGTCCTCGGATCGACAAGGCGGTGCGCTCGATTCTCAGCCGGCAACTTCCCGACGGCGGTTTCAACATCTACGTAAAGGGCCCGAGCGAGATCAGCGCTACAGTCAAAGCCTACTTCGCCCTCAAAGTCGCCGGCCTGGGCACGGACGATTCGCGCCTCGCCCGCGCCCGCGAACGCATACTCGAGATGGGCGGCATTCAGGCGGCCAACAGCTACGTCAAGGTCAACCTCAGCCTGTTTGACCTCTATCCGCGCGAATTCTCTCCCAGCATCCCGCCCGAGGCGGTGCTGCTGCCGGCCAATTTCCTCTATCAGATGTCCTCCTGGACGCGCGCCATCATCGTGGCGCTCTCCATCGTCCACGCGCACAACCCGCGCCGCCCCGTTCCGGAGGGTTTCCATCTGAAAGAATTGTTCCTGCCGGGAGCGAGTCCCGCGTTTGCGAAAGACGAAGCCTTCTCCTGGCGCAATTTTTTTCTTGCCGTGGACCGTTTCCTGAAATGGTGGGAAAGGCATGGCCCGAAAAGCATCCGGAGGAAGGCGCTGCGCGAGGCCGAAAAGTGGATGGTGGAGCGCACCCTGCACTCTGACGGTCTGGGCGCCATCTACCCTCCCATGATGTACGCCATCATGGCCATGGATTGCCTTGGCTACCCGGCCAACCATCCATTGCGCATGGAAGCCGTCCGCCAGTTCGACCGTCTGATGGTGGACGACGGGGAGCGTTTCTTCTTCCAGCCCTGCTTCTCGCCTGTTTGGGACACCGCCATTGCCGCGTATGCTCTCGGCATGGCGGATCGCGAGGCCCACGCCCCTCGGCTTCAAGCCGCGGCCGATTGGCTGCTGTCCAAAGAAGTGCGCCGCAAAGGCGACTGGTCGGTGAAGCGTCCCGATACGGAGCCTTCCGGCTGGTACTTCGAGTTCTCCAACGAGTTCTACCCCGATATCGACGACACGGCCATGGTGCTTCTGACCCTGTCCCGCTGCCGTGCCACGGACTCCACCGCGCAGAAGGCCTGTGCGGAGCGGGCCGTGCGGTGGCTGCTCGCCATGCAGGGCAGGGATGGCGGATGGGCCGCTTTCGACGTGGACAACAACTGGGAGTTCCTGAGCAAGGTTCCGTTCGCCGATCACAACGCCATGCTCGATCCGAGCTGCGCCGATATCACCGGCCGGGTGCTCGAAGCTCTCTGCGCCTTTGGCTTCGATCGGGAGCATCCCGCGGTGCGCCGCGGCATCGAATATCTGGTACGGACGCAACGCGCGGACGGCAGTTGGTATGGCCGGTGGGGTGTAGCTTACATATATGGCACCTGTTTCGCGTTGCGGGGGCTGAGCGCGGCCGGAGAAAGCGATCGCGAAGCGCACATGCTGCGCGCCTGCGAGTGGCTCCGTTCCATCCAGAACGCCGATGGAGGCTGGGGCGAAAGCTGCGCCAGCTACGACAACGGCGATTTCACTCGCGCGGAGAGCACCCCGTCTCAAACGGCCTGGGCGCTTCTGGGTCTCATGGCGGGCGGAGACCTGACCAGCCGCAGCCTGCACCACGGCGTCGCGCACCTGGTGGAGACCGAGCGGCCGGGCGGCGGCTGGAACGAGGAGCTCGCCACGGGCACGGGCTTTCCCAAAGTCTTTTATCTGAATTACCATCTCTACGGGATCTATTTCCCCGTGCTGGCGTTGGCGGAATTCATGCGGCGCCAGCGGAAAGAAAAGTCCGCGCCGGCAGGAGGCGACTTATGAGATTCCCCCTCTCCATGACCGCCGGAATGGCCGGTTATATCTTCAAGAACAAGCTCTGGCCGCGCCCGGAATGGCAGGAGAATGAAATTCCTCAAGTCGCGACAGCCAATCCGTTCCGCATCCTGCCGCCGAGTTACTCGGACACTCGCGTGCGCCCGCCGCATCCCATGATCGACCGGCGCTTTCCGCTGGTGCTGATGCTCGAGCCGCTCCACGCCTGCAATTTGACCTGCACTGGTTGCGGGCGCATCCGCGAGTACGAATCCACCATCAGCCAGCGCCTGCCCCTTGAGAAGTGTCTCGCGGCGGTGGACGAGTGCGCCGCGCCCATGGTCTCCATCTGCGGCGGCGAGCCCATGATGTACCCCCAGATCGGCGAGCTGGTGAAGGGCATCCTGCGGCGCAACCGGAACATCTACCTCTGCACCAACGGCATGTTTATCCGTAAGCGGCTGGATGAGTTCACGCCGGATAAACGGTTCTTCTTCAACGTTCACCTGGACGGCCTGGAGCAGTCGCACGACATCGCGGTGGAGCGCGGGGGCGTTTTTGAGGAGGCTATCGACGGCATCCGCGCGGCGAAGGAAGCCGGCTTCATGGTATGCACCAACACCACCGTCTATCGCGAGACGGACATGAAGGAGCTGGAGGCCCTCTTCGAGTATCTGGAGCAGTTCGATGTGGATGGGCATCAGCTCTCTCCGGCGTACGGTTACTCCGCCGTCAACCAGCGCGAGATCTTTATGACGCGCGACGACATCCACGAGAAGTTCAAGGACGTGGATCGGCTTTTCGGCCGTTTTCGCTTGAATCAAACTCCGGTGTATCTTGAGTTTCTGAAGGGGGAGCGCGATCTTCCCTGCACCGCCTGGGGCAACCCTACTTACAACGTCAAGGGCTGGAAAGGCCCCTGTTATCTGATTACGGACGCCCACTACGATACTTTCGAAGAATTGATGACGCGTACGCCGTGGGACAGTTACGGCCATGGAGCCGACCCGCGTTGCGAGCATTGCATGGTGCACTGCGGCTATGAGCCTTCGGCCGCCCTGGGAATTAACTCCAGGCTGGCGGACAGCTTCAAGATGCTGGTTTGGGCATTGCGATGACGCGGCAAAGGCCCGCGTGAAACCGGCGCTGGTGACCGGCGCAACGGGTTTTATCGGCTGGCACGTCGCGCGATTGTTGCGGGAAAGAGGATTCGAGGTTCGGGCTTTGGTTCGTCCGGGCAGCCGCCTGACCGATCTGGACGTGGAGATTGCGGCGGGCGACTTGAGAGATCCCCGCTCGCTTGCGGGAGCGGTTCAAGGGTGCGGCTTGGTGTACCACGTGGCCGCGGATTATCGCCTTTGGGCTCGAAGGCCGGAAGAGTTGTACGAGTCCAATGTACGGGGAACGCGCAACCTGTTGGAGGCGGCGTCTTCGGCCGGTGTGGACCGGGTGGTTTACACCAGCACGGTGGGTTGCATCGGCGTCCCCCGGGGCGGCATCGGGGATGAAGACATGCCGCTCGCGGCGGGGGAGGTGGCGGGCGATTACAAACGGTCCAAGTTTGAGGCCGAGAAGGTCGCTCTGGAGTTCGCGGGGGCGGGCCTGCCCGTAACCATCGTGAACCCCACCGCCCCGGTGGGCGAGCGGGATGTGAAACCCACTCCGACGGGCAAGATTGTGCTGGACTTTCTTAGGGGGAAGCTTCCGGCGTTTATCGATACGGGGTTGAATCTGGTGGACGTGCGCGACGTGGCGGTGGGACATCTTCAAGCTGGCGAGCGGGGCCTTTCCGGATCGCGCTATATCCTTGGCTGCGAGAACCTTACACTCGCTCAGGTGCTGGAACGGCTGGCCCGGATCGCGGGAAAGCCGGCCCCGCGTGTGCGGCTGCCTTACGCCGTGGCGTACGCCGCCGGAGCGATCACGACGGCCTGGTCGCGCGTCTCCGGCAGCCCGCCTTTGGCCCCGTTGGACGCCGTCCGGATGGCGCGCAAGAAGATGTTCGTGACTCACGAGAAGGCCGGGCGCGAGCTGGGGTATCTTCCCGGTCCGGTTGACGAGGCGCTGGCGCGCGCCGTGGCCTGGTTTCGTCGGAATGGTTACTGCTGATCTGCTCCTGGTC
>JBBDWK010000017.1:0-7010 GCA_040902885.1 Bryobacteraceae bacterium
GAGGGAGTCTCGTGAAACGTATCCGTCGTCTGCTATATCCAAAAGGGCCGAATCGGGCTTGGCCGCCGTTGTTCGGCAGCGTGGTCCTCATAGTAATCGCCGCGGTTGCTCTGGCCGCATGGCAATCGGAGCCGCCTCAGCAAAGCTTCGTCGCTGCGCAGCAGCAGACGGATCGCGCCGAAACATCTCCGTATGTCAAATGGCTGAATGAGGACGTCGCCTATATCATCACCGATGAAGAGCGGGCAGCGTTCCAGAAACTGATGACCAAGGAACAACGGGAGAAGTTCATCGAGCAGTTCTGGCTGCGGCGCGATCCGACCCCCGGCACGGGTGAAAACGAGCTCAAAGAGGAACATTACCGCCGGATCGGGTATGCCAATAAGCGCTTTCGGACGTCTGGCAGACCGGGTTGGCAGACCGACCGCGGCCGCATGTACATTCCGTACGGCCCGCCAGACGAGATCGAAAGTCACCCCAGCGGCGGCGGGCAGACGGTCTATCCATTCGAAATATGGAAGTACCGGTACGTGGAGGGCATCGGCAATAACGTGTCTTTCACCTTTGTAGACCGGACACGGACGGGCGACTATCGTCTTGCGCCCGGAAACGCCCGGTGACGGCGACTTCGGCTTCGGCTTCCGCCGCCAGGAACCGCTGCCAGACGATCAGGGCCGGTCCTTGCACGTCTCTTGAGGAAGCGGTCAGGGCCGTTACCCTGCCGTTGGACGCCGGATTTCACTTCGGTTTGACACCCCTCTTCTCAGCCTGTTAGCTTGGTTGTTTCCATGTCACAACCTGGCCCTCTCCGGGCCACGCCGCTTCATTCCACACACCGTGCGCTGGGCGCGAAGATGGTCGACTTCGGTGGGTGGGATATGCCAGTGCAGTACTCGGGCATTCTCGACGAGCACCATGCCGTGCGGCGCGCCGCCGGCCTTTTCGACGTCAGCCACATGGGCGAAATCGAGATCCGCGGGCCCGAAGCCCTTCGTCTCGTTGATTTCGTCGCCACCAACGCCGCTTCCCAGCTCCAGGCAGGGCAGGCGCACTATTCCGGTCTCCTGTACGAGCACGGCGGCTTCGTGGACGACATTCTGGTCCACAAAGTTAGCGAAAACAACTACTTCCTGTGCGTCAACGCCTCCAATCAGGAGAAAGACTACGAGCACATTCGGGAGCACAACCGCTTTGACGCCGAGGTCGAACTGGCCAGCGACCGGTACGCCCAGCTTGCCATCCAGGGTCCCCGCGCCATAGACGTTCTACAAAAGCTCACCCCGGTTCCGCTTGCTCCCATCCGCTATTACTGGTTCGTGGACGGCCTCGTTTCAGGCGTCCCTGCGCGGATCGCACGCACCGGATACACCGGCGAAGACGGCTTTGAGATCTATATCGCGCCGGCCGAAGCCGCCCGTCTTTGGAACGAGATTCTGGAAGCGGGCGCGGAATTCGGTATCCGCCCCTGCGGCCTGGGCGCGCGGAACACACTGCGCCTGGAAGCGAAGATGGCGCTCTATGGCCACGAGATTCACGCCTCCATCTCACCGCTCGAAGCCGATCTGGGCTGGATTGTCAAGATGAAGAAGCCCGAGTTCGTCGGACGCGAGGCCATTGCCCGGCAGGCCGAGGCTGGGGCAAAGCGGAAGCTGATTGGCTTTGAGATGTGCGGCAGGGGAATCGCGCGCGACGGCTACGAGGTCCGCATCGATAACGTGGCGGCGGGCTGGGTCACCAGCGGGTCGCCGGCGCCTACATTGAACAAGAATATCGGGCTCTGCTATCTGCCTGCCGATCGGGCCGTCACCGGGCGTGCCATCCAGATTATGATCCGCAATGTGCCGGTGGATGCCGTCACTGTTCCAACACCCTTTTACAAGCGAGCGAGGTGAAAATGTATCCAGAGGATCTCCGTTACACGAAGGAACACGAGTGGGTGCGCATGGAAGGGGATGTGGGCACAGTCGGCATTACGGATCACGCTCAGAAGGAACTGGGCGATATTGTATACGTGGAACTGCCGAAGGCCGGCGCGCGGGTCGATCAGGGCAAGCCGCTCGGCTCGGTCGAATCGGTGAAAGCTGTATCCGATATCTACTCGCCCGTTTCCGGCGAGGTCGTGGAAGTGAACGACAAGCTGTCCTCGGCGCCTGAGAATCTCAACACGGATCCCCACGGAACGGCCTGGCTGGTTAAGATCCGCCTCAGCGCGCTGGAGGAAGTCCAGAATCTTCTGACCGCCGCGGATTATCAAAAATATGTAGGAGCCGAAGCCTAGTTGCGATATTTACCGAAGTCCGATTCGGAACGCCAGACGATGCTGGCGGCATGCGGCCTGGAGTCGGCCGAACAGCTTTTCGCCCATTTGCCGGAAGAGGTGCGGATCAAACAGGCGCTGAATCTTGCGCCGGGCGCTTCCGAGTATGAAATCGTCGAATACTTCCGTGCGCGTGCCGCGGAGAACGCCAACGGGTACGCGAGTTTCCTGGGAGCCGGAGCGTACTTTCACTACCGTCCGGTGCTGGTGGACACGGTGGTTTCACGCGGCGAGTTTCTTACTTCGTATACGCCGTATCAGGCCGAGATCGCGCAGGGCACGCTGACGGCCATATTCGAGTTCCAGTCGATGATCTGCCAGTTGACCGGCATGGAAGTGGCCAACGCTTCCATGTACGACGGGTCGACGGCTGTGCCCGAAGCGGCGATGATGGCGGCGCGCATTACCGGGCGGCGCCGGGTCGCGATCGCCAGGACCGTGCATCCCGAGTACCGCGCGGTGCTCGAGACGTATGCCCGGAACCAGGGCATGCCGCTCGAAGAGTTCGGCTACGAAGCCGGCAGCGGGCTCGCCGATCTGGAGGATCTGGAGCGTAAGATGACTCCGGAGACGGCCGCGGTGATCGTGCAGTCGCCGAACTTTTTTGGGGCGATCGAGAAGGTCAAAGCGGCGGCCGAGATTGCCCACAGGCACGGCGCGCTGCTGGTGTTCGTCTTCTCGGAAGCGGTTTCGCTGGGACTTCTGGAGCCTCCGAGGGATGCCGATATCGTCGCGGGCGAATTGCAGTCGTTCGCCATCTCGCCGGCATATGGGGGGCCTTACGCGGGCATTATGGCGACGAAGGAGAAATTCATCCGGCAGATGCCGGGCAGGCTGGTGGGCGAGACGAAGGATTCGCGCGGCAACCGCGCTTTCTGCCTCACGCTTTCCACCCGGGAACAGCACATCCGGCGCGAGAAGGCGACGTCGAACATCTGCACGAACCAGGCTCTCATTGCGCTGATGGCGACCGTGTTCATGTCCGTGTACGGCAAGCAGGGATTGCGCGAGCTGGCCGAGCAGAACCTGGCGAAAGCGCACTACCTGGCAGGCAAGCTGAAGCTGCGTTTCTCCGCTCCGTTCTTCAACGAATTTGTGGTGTCCGCGAACGGCAAGGCGCCGGACGAGATTCTGCGCGGTCTCCTGCGCAAGAAGATCATTGGCGGTCTGGCGCTGGGCAGATTCTATCCCGAGCTTGCCGATAGCGTTCTGGTGTGCGCGACCGAGACGTCGCGGCGCGAGGACATGGACACCTTGGCGTCAGGGTTTCAATCCGAATGAGCAAGAAAGTCAGACCTCACATTACGCAGAACGAAGCTCTGCTCTTTGAGATGAGCTCGCCCGGCAAGAAGGGCTACCAACTTCCCGCGTTGGACGTGCCCGCCGTCGATGCGGCCGAGGCGCTGGGCGGCGAAAACGTGCGCGACGGCATCGAAGGCTTCCCGGAGGTCAGCGAGGTGGAGGTGATTCGCCACTTCACACGGCTTTCCACCTGGAATTATGCAATCGATCTGGGCTTGTACCCGCTCGGCTCGTGCACCATGAAGTACAATCCGCGCGTGAATGAGCTGGTGGCGCGGCTGGACGGCCTCGCCTGGGCGCACCCCTATCAGCCGGAAGCGCTGTCGCAGGGATCGATGGAAGTGATGGCGCGCCTGGAAGCGGCCCTGGCTGAGATCACGGGCATGGACGCGGTGACGCTCCAGCCCGCCGCGGGCGCGCACGGTGAGCTGACGGGAATTCTGCTGATCCGGGCGCTGCTCGAAAAGCGCGGCAATCCGCGCAAGAAGGTGCTGATCCCGGATTCGGCGCACGGTACAAACCCCGCTACCGCGGCCATTGCCGGCTACGCGGTGGAGAACATCCGCTCGAACGAGTGCGGGACGGTGGATCTGGAAGCGCTGGCGCGCGCGGCGGATCGGGACGTGGCCGCGCTGATGGTGACCAATCCCAATACGCTGGGCGTGTTCGAAGACAACATCGTCAAGGTGGCGGACATTATGCATTCGAAGGGCGCGCTCGTATATATGGACGGCGCGAACATGAATGCGCTGGTGGGCATTTCGCGGCCCGGCGATTTCGGCGTGGACGTGATGCACCTCAACCTGCACAAGACCTTCTCGACGCCCCACGGCGGAGGCGGCCCCGGCGGCGGGCCGGTGGCGGTGAAGAAGGTGCTGGAGCCGTTCCTGCCGTACCCCAGGCTGAAACGCTCGGGGAAAAAGTGGGCGTACGACTTCAAGCGTCCCAAATCGATCGGCAAAGTGCGCGCGTTTTACGGAAACTTCGGCGTGCTGGTTCGCGCGCTGGCCTACATACTGGCGCACGGCGGCGAAGGGCTGCGCAACGCGACCGTGGACGCGGTGCTCAACGCGGTTTACATCCGCCGCAAGCTCGAAGCCCACTTCGACCTGCCGTATAAGGCCCCCAACATGCACGAAGTGGTCTTCAGCGACGACCGCCAGGCCAAGCGCGGCGTGCGGACCGGCGACATCGCGAAGCGCCTCATCGACTACGGCTTCCATCCTTACACGGTGAGCTTTCCGCTGATCGTTCACGGCGCGCTCATGATTGAGCCGACGGAGACGGAGAGCCTGCGCGAGCTGGATGCGTTCGTGGACGCGATGATCGCGATTGCGGGCGAGATCGAGAACGACCCGGACTTCGTGCGCAAGGCTCCCTACGATACCCGCACCAGCCGCGTGGATGAAGTAACGGCCGCGCGGCGACCGATCGTCCGCTGGGTAGGGTAGGAAGCCCGTGGGCGGGCGGCGCGATCTTCTGATAGTAGTTGCTGTGGTCTTTCTGCTGCGCCTGCCGTTCCTGAATCAGGCCATTCAGGGCGACGACGTCAATTATCTCGCCGGAGCGCAGCACGCGCTCATCGATCCGCTGCATCCCACTCATGCCAAGTACGTCTTCCTGGGCGACCTTGTGGACATGCGGGGGCATCCGCATCCGCCCTTGAATGCCTGGTTCCTTGGACTCCTGCTGGCTTTGTTCGGCGACGTATACGAAGTTCCCTTCCACGCGGCGTACATTCCGTTCTCTCTGATCTCCGCCCTGAGCATGCTGGCGCTGGCGCGGCGCTTCTCGCCGCAGCCGCTGCTGGCTACGCTTCTCTTTCTCGCCGTTCCGGCGTTCGTAATCAACGGAAATTCCCTCGAATCGGATCTGCCGTTTCTGGCGTTCTGGATGCTGGCGATTGCGCTGTTCGTGCGGGCTTCGGACAGGCGCTCGATCGGGCTGCTGGCGGCATCGGCGCTATCGATGGCGCTGGCCGCGATGGCGGCATATCAGGCCATCTTCCTGACGCCGATTCTGGCCGTGTGGGTCTGGCTGCGCGCGCGCGACTGGCGGCCTGCATGGGCGGCGACTCTCACCGCTCCGCTCGTGTTCGCGATATGGCAGGCAAGCGAGCGGCTATCGAGCGGCGCTCTGCCGGCCGCCGTGCTGGTTGGCTACTTCGAGACGTACGGGTTCCAGGCGCTGGAGCAAAAGATCAGGAACGCGATTGCGCTCACAGTCCATACCGGGTGGATGGTGTTTCCCGTCCTGTTGCCGCCCGCTATACTCGCCGCGTGGCGCAGGCGCGACAAGAACACCGTCTTTCTCTTCGCATGGATAGCGCTCTTCTTCCTTGGAGCGCTGGCAGTATTCTTCGCGGGGTCGGCGCGATATCTGCTGCCCATGGCCGCGCCGCTCGCTTTACTGGTTTCGCATCTTCCGCGCAAGTGGCTGGCTGCGGGCGTTGCGCTTCAGCTGCCGCTCAGCCTGGCATTGGCGACGGTCAACTACCAACATTGGGACGGCTACCGGCAGTTCGTGCGTTCGCTGTCGGGAGAGATGCGGAATCGGAGGGTCTGGATCAACGGGGAGTGGGGATTGCGCTTCTACCTGGAAGCCGAGGGCGGCCTGGCGTTGCAACGCGACCAGGCGGTGCGGCCGGGCGACCTGATTGTTTCGAGCGAGCTGGCGCTGCCGATTCCGTTCACCATGGGCGGAGGCGCGGCCACGCCGCTTGCCCAAGAGGAGATTCATGCGCGGCTGCCCCTCCGGCTGATCGGGCTAAATGTTCGTTCGGCGTACTCATCGGCATCCAAGGGCTTCCTTCCGTTCGACGTCTCAACGGGACCAATCGACCGCGTGCGCGCGGAACTGGTGAGTGAACGCCCGCCGTCGCTCGAGTACGTGCCGATGAACGCGCCCGAGGCGGAGCGGCACATCATAAGCGGCATTTACGGACTGGAAGACGGCCGCTGGCGCTGGATGGGGCAGCGTGGTGTGCTGCTGCTGAAGGTACCGGAGAACTCCGCGGCGCTGCGGGTGTTTTTCACCATCCCAGGAATTGCGGAAGGCCCGCGCCACGTTCGAGTATTGATCGACAGCGAAGAAGTTGCGGAAGGGCGGTTTCCCGGGCCGGGTTCCTACACCCTCGCCGCGCCGCCACGGAAAATCTCCGCGACTACCACGACGGTGTCGATCGTGGTGGACAGGATTATTACTGCGCCGGGCGACCGCCGTGAACTGGGCATCATTTTGACTGAAGCAGGCTTCGTCCGCTGACGTAGTAGCGTGGGCTTCAGCCGGCGCCGGATGACTTTCACTGCCGGCGGGAAAGGGGACTAAAGTCCCCCGGCGGGCTAAAGCCCAATGCCACTTAGTTTTGGGTAGGGGTCCGGGCAACTAAAAC
>JBBDWK010000018.1:0-23379 GCA_040902885.1 Bryobacteraceae bacterium
TGTTCCAATCGGAGCCTTGACGTCGGCACTTTGGGGTGATACGTTCCCCAACAAGCCGGTGAACACCGCCGGATTTCGCGAGGAGTTAGCCTATGACACGCAACGTGAGAGCAAGGGATTTTTTGTGCTCGCTTCCTTTGATCCTCGCGGTCGCGGCAATTGCGACTGCACAGGACTACCGTGGCAAAG
Source organism: Bryobacteraceae bacterium (assembly GCA_040902885.1). Lineage (GTDB taxonomy): Bacteria > Acidobacteriota > Terriglobia > Bryobacterales > Bryobacteraceae > JBBDWK01. The sequence goes on from JBBDWK010000018.1 coordinate 190, forward strand.
TTCAGGGCGTTGTCTCCGATGCCAGCAAGGCGGCCGTGGCCGGCGCCAAGGTAAGCCTGAAGAACGTCAACACCGGGGTCGAGAACGTCAAACAGACCGACGCGACCGGCGCGTACGCATTCGACTTCGTTACACCTGGAACGTATTCGGTCTCCATTGAGGCCGCGGGCTTCCAGAAGTTCCTGCAGGACAACATCACCGTGCTCACGCGCGGTGACGTGTCCGTAAACGCCCAATTGACTATCGGAGCCGTTGCGGAAACGGTCACCGTATCCGAGCTGGTGGCAACCGTCCAGTTCAACACCAGCACCATGACCACCATGGTGACGGGGCAGTTGCTGAAGGACGTGCCGATTTTGGCGCGCAACCCCTTCACGCTGGCGCTGCTGAACCCGGCCGTCATCAACCGGTATTGGGATGTTGCGCATCGGAACCCCTTCTTCATGTGGTCCAACTCCGGTATGGACGTAGGCGGCCAGACGGGAGGCAAGAATGATCAGCTGCTGGACGGCGTGCCCCTCGGCTACGCGGCTCGCGGCTCTTACAACGCTCCCATGGACGCCGTGCAGGAGGTGGCTGTACAGCAGAACGCGGTGGATTCAGAGTTTGGCTTCTCGGCCGGCGGCGTGCTGAACCTCTCCATGAAGTCCGGCACAAACGACTTCCACGGCACGGCCTACTACTTCGGCCGGAACCCAAGGTTGAACGCAGTCAGCAACCGTCTGGCCGGAACCGAGAGCGTCGTTAAGAACCATATCTGGGGCGGCACAATTGGCAACCCAGTTATCAAGAACAAGCTGTTCAGCTACTTCAGTTATGAACAGTGGAAGTCCACGCAGCCCCAGAACACCATCGCAACCCTTCCTACGGACCTGGAGCGCGCCGGCGATTTCTCGCGCACATTCGCTCCTTCGGGCGCCCTGCGGACGATTTACGATCCGTTCACCACCACCTTCAACCCGGCTGCCAATGCGGCCACCCGCCTGCCGTTCCCGGGGAACATCATCCCAAGCGACCGCATCGATCCCACGGGTCAGAAGGTCGTCAACGACTTGTGGAAGCCGAACAACGCCGGTAGCGATATCACAGGCATCAACAACTACCGGAAATCGTATTACTGGTGGCAAAAGTACTGGAACATCAGCGAGCGCGTGGACTACAACATCAACGACAAGTGGCGCCTGTACGCCCGCTTCTCGAAGTACCAGACGCGTCTGGATAACCCCAACCACGGCGGCACCATTGCCGTTCGGTCGGATAACGGCGGCATTATGGATGCCCTCAACGCGGCGGCGGATGTTCTGTATATGCTGTCGCCCCGCACCACCCTCAATTTCCGCTATGGCGCCACATACATGGAGGACGAATACGATTCCGATTGGGCGAAAGTGCCGGAGAGCGTGTGGGACAACCTGTTTCCCTCGGGTTGGTATAAGCCCGTCCTCAAAGATCTGCCCGGCATCTACTACCCCAGCTTCAGCTTCAATGGCAATGGTTCTGTCAGCGCCGGGCTGGGCAGTTGGTGGCAGGTGCGCGGCCGCGTTCATAGCGGCAATGCCACCATCACCCACGACCGGGGCATCCACCGTATGAAAGCAGGCTACCAGTTGCGCCACAGTTACGACCACAACGGCCTGCCGTCGGTAGGTAATTTCGCCTTCAATGCCGTGGACACCGGCAACACCTTCATCAACCACGACGCGCGCTCCAGCGGAAGCCAGTTCGCTTCCGCGCTCCTGGGCGTGTTGAACACCGGCGATGCCTCAATCAGCCCGATGTTCCACAATGCCTACCAGCAGTGGGGCGTGTTCTTCCAGGACGATGTGAAGCTGACGCGTAACCTCACGCTCAACCTCGGGCTCCGCTACGAGTACGAAAACGGTTCCAAAGACGACCAGTTGATGTTTTCCCGCTTCCTCGACTTGACCAGCCCAATTCCGGAATTTCAGGGCGCGAATGCTCCCCGGATGCCGTCGCAAGTCACCGATATCGCCAGCGTCAACTATCAGTTCAACGGCGCATGGACGTTCACCGACGAACAGAATCCGCGCACATATCCCGGCAAATGGAACTTGCTGCCGCGTGCCGGTTTGGCTTACCGCCTGAACGACAGCAGCGCGCTGCGGGCTGGCTGGGCGCGCTACGCCGTGCCGTTCAAGGGCGCCTGGACCGAGGGTTTGGGCTCTATCCCGCTGGACGGTTTCTCCCAGCAAACCTTAGTCGAGAACCCGGTTCAGGGTGTGCCGAAGGCCGTAATAAGCAACCCGTTCCCGGTTTCCAACCCGGTCGTGGAGCCGGTGGGCAAGGGCCGCGGCCGCTACACGAACACGGGCAATCCAGCCTGGTGGTTCTACCAGGACCTGAAACGGTCCATCAACGATCGGTTCAACGTCTCCTACCAGCGTCAGTTACCCGGGGCGTTCATGATCGATACCACTTTTTTCATGAACCTGGGGCATAACGCCCTGGCCGCGAACATGTGGGGTGGAAGCGAGCAGATCAACCGCAACATGGTAGACCCCAATCTGGTGTACCAGCACAAGGGCGCAGTGGACGTAGCCGTTCCAAATCCGTTCTATCAGGTTCTGCCTACGGACAAAATGCCTGGCAATCTGCGCAACCGGCAGACGGTAGCCGTGCGCGACCTGCTGCGGCCCTATCCGCACTACGGCGACTTGAACGAGCGCCTGAATGAGGGATGGAGCACCCGCTACTACGCGCTTCAGATCAAGTTGGACCGCCGCTTCGCAAACGGCCTCAGCGGGACCATAGGCTACAACTACAACCGCGAAGCGCGCGACTTGTGGTTCAACGACATCGACCAATACGCAAACCGGTTTACGTTGATGGACACGCGCGAACCCCGCCACAACCTCCGCATGGCCGGCACCTGGGAAGTGCCAGTCGGAAGGGGCCGGAAGTACCTGGCTGGCGTGAACCCGCTAGTCGATGCCATTATCGGCGGCTGGGCCACCAGTCACTTGTTGATGTGGAACAATGGTCCACGGCTCACCTTCGGAGCGGCGATTGCTCCAACCGAGAGCCCTAAGATCGACAACCCGACTCGCGACGGGTACTTCGACACCTCGAATTTCGCCCAAAATCCTGCCTACACGCCGCGCACGAATCCTTATTACTACGGCAACCTGCGCGGATTCGGCTTCTGGAGCCTGGACAGTACCTTGTCCAAGTACTTCCGGATCACGGAGCGCGTGAAGTTCGAACTCCGCATGGAGTTCTACAATATGCCGAACGCCTTCATGCCCAGCCAGCCGGACGTGGGCAGCGTCACTAGCTCGACCTTTGGTAAGAGCACGAACATCGCGGGCGGCAACTACGGCCGCGAAATCCAGTACACGGGCCGCATTCACTTCTAGTTCGGCAACTGCTCCTTCACGGTCGCGGCTCCGTAAGCCCTTCAGGGCCGCGACCGTGAGCGGACGTTTCACACTTTGTGGCGCTCGAAGAATTCGCCCGCATTGAACAGGCGCACGCCTTGCCGAACAACTCCCGTCGCTCACGGCGCCATCAGCGCTTCGAAAGATCGCGGATGTAGATGTCCTTGAACTTCATGTTCCCCAGACCGCCGGAGTGCAGTTGCAGCGCGATATAGCCGTCGGACGACTTCGGTGTGGGATCGGTGAAGTCCACCATCACGACGCCGTTCAGCCGCGAGACGTAGCGGTTGCCTTCCACCTTCAGCAGGAAGTCGTTCCAGTCGTTGGGGCGGACCACCAGCTCGTTCTCGGGCGCGGGCCAGACGATCCACTGCCGCCCGTCGCCATAAACGCCGCCGTTGTGGTGGCCTAGGGCACGGTCGATCTCGAACTGCAAACCCTGCGATACACTGGCCGTGCCGGGCTTGAAATCCACGTGGAAGAATACGCCGCTGTTGCCGTCCGCTTCGCACTTGAAGCGCAGCGACATATGGAAGTCCTTGTACTTCTTCTCGGTCCTCAGGTAGCCGTACTCTTTCGTGATGCCTACGCCGTGAATGACGCCGTCCTCCACTTCCCACTTCTCGTTGCCGACTTTCACCCAGTTGGTGAGGTCCTTGCCGTTAAACAGCGAGACCCACTCTTCATTGGGAAGCGGAGGGCGCCTTTCTCGCTGGGCGAAGGCCACGGTGGCCAGGAGAGACAGGACAAGCAGTGTGTGTTTCATGAGAATACTGAAACATCATAGCGCGAGGCTGGTCACTTGCGGCCCAGCCATCGGATACGGAAATTCGTGGTCCTTCCCTGGCCGCCATAGAAGGTGAGAAATTGCGCCGCGGCCGTGTTGTTGTTCACCAGGGTGGGATTCCGCCGGTTGGTGATATTGTTGAGGCCCATCCGGAATGCCCAGCGGTAGCCCCGGAATACAAAACGCCGCTCGGCGTGTATGTTCAGCTCAAAGTACGTGGGAAAGCGGAGGGAGTTGACCTTGCCCTGCAGCCGCCCTTCGTCGTCCTGAATCGAGAATGGGAAGCCCGTCCGCCAGTCCATCAGATAGGAGGTTGACCAGTTCTTCCAGAACGTGGGCAGCACGCCCCAACTGACCAGCCGGTTGGGCGTGTCCCAGGGCATCGGCCCCACATTCTCGGTAATGATGATGGGGTCGTCCACGTTTACGTCCACCACGGCGTTGGAGAACGCGCGCGACCGGGTGTAGCCGCCCATTACCTCGTATTGCGTGCCGAAGGTTTTACGGAGCTGCACGTGCAGCGAGTCGAACCGGTCGCGCCGGTCGTTGCCCAGCCGGTAGATGGCGTCGAAAGTGGTCGCGCCGAAGGCCTCCAGCAGATCGGGCGGTGCGGGCCGGTCGGCGGTGATCGAATTTGCGTAAGTAAAGCCGTCATAGCCGCGCTTGCGCAGCCAGTCCACGCGCACGTAAAGGTTCCATGGCAACGCCTGCGCCAGCCCCAAACTCCAGTTTCCGTAGCGAGAGCTGCGCAGATCGGTGGACCGGTCAATGCTGTACAGGCTTACCGCGGGGCCGCGCCCGATGCTGCCGTCGCGCTGAAAGTAGGTGGTCAGCGAGTACTGGTCGAGCGGACGGGTAAAGAGCCGCAGGCTGGTGGCATCGAATACGATCGCATAGCCGCCCGAGATCCTCGTATGCTCCAATCCCCAGGGGGACCAGGCGAAGCCGATGCGCGGCGATGCTCTGTGGTTCCCCAGAATCCTGTCCCAGTCATGGCGTAACCCGGCTTCGATGGTCAGATTCGACTTCGCCCGCCAGGCGTCCTGAATGTAGGCTCCACTCTCCCAGTTGGACTCGCTCAGCCGGCCGCTTCCGGCGAAGAGCACGCGGCGCAGCGCCGTTCTGCCGTTGCCGTAATAGTCGATGCCCGTGCGGCGCGCATCCTGCCAGTAGCTCACGCGGTTCAGATCGACGCCCATCTTCAGCCTGTGACCGCCTCGCCAGCTGAACGAAGGCAGAAAAAAATTTCCGAGGAGCTGATCGCGCGACGCTTTGCGCGTGGCGTCCATGAAGTAGGTGCCGCCCTTGCCTTCGGGCCTGAACACGTAGAGGTTGTGTCCCTGCGGAATCTCGCGCCCGAACGTGCGGTTGGCCGCGTAGCCGATCTCGAACAGCGCGCCGCGCGTGAAATACATCTGGTCTTTCACATGGACGAACCACTGCCGCGAGCGCCGGTCCACCGTGGTTTCGATGGGGTCCAGCACGCTCAAACCGGTGCGCGGGGCGTTCCAGTAATTGACGAGAAATCCGGTATAGAGGATGTTGGAGGGCGTCAGGTTGATCTGGTTCCGGAGCAGATTGCTGTAGCGCCAGCTCTTCATCGTGTCCGGACCCTCCTGTATGTCTTCGAGCCGCGTCTGGTCGTAGCGCGCGTCCAGACTGTTGGAGAACCATGCACGGCCCTTGACGATCGGTCCCGAGAGATTCACGCGCGGCGTCCAGTTTCCGATCATCAGCCCCTTGCGGTTCTCGATGCCCGGAACGAAGTTGGTGCCGGAATAGCGCAGCTTGTCGTCTCCCGAGGTGGTCTTCACCGCCAGTGTGCCCGCCGAGCCTTTGCCGTATTCCGCCGAAAAGCGGCCGGAGTACAGTTCCACCTCCTGAACGCTCTCCACGCTGAGCCGGCTTTCGAAACGTCCGGTGAGCGGATCGCTCACGTTGAACCCGTCCAGGGTATAGAGCGTCTGGTCTTCCGACCCGCCGTTGATGTGGATGCCGCCTCTGGAATCCTGCACCACGCCGGGTACGATGCGCAGGGCATTGCGCAGGCTGTTGGTGGAGGGAAACGGCACGAAGAGAATTTGCTTGCCCGTGAGGGTCTCCTGGGAGGCAACCTGCGTCGCGTCCACGGTATTGAGAACCGCCGGGACATCGACCGATTCGAACACGGCGCGCGCGCGGTTCAACTCCAACGCGATCTCATTGTTCCCATCCTGCAACTCGATCAGCCGCTCTTTGAGCCGAAAGAAGCCTTCGCGTTCGGCGGCTATGGGGAAGGCGCCGGGCGCGGGCGCGGCGAGATGGAAGACTCCGGTGGCATCGGTCGCGGCTTCTAGGCGTTCGGGCACGGTGAGGAAAACTTTGGCGCCGGCTACGGGCGCGCCGGTCTCATCGGTGACGCGGCCGGTGAGACGCACCTCCGCCCCGAAAGCCATGCTTGCGAAAACGCCTAAACAGACGACCCGCGTGCCAAAACCCCGGCCCATATTTCACCCAAGAGCAGATACTATACAACGCGCGGCACACGAATGTCGTAACCCTGGCGGTGGAAGACGGGTTCAGTCTGCTGCGGATCCAACCACAAGATCGAGGCCGGCAGCTTCGGCGAACGCCCGAAAGTCCCGATCTCGCGTAAGGAGAGGAATCCCACGGTCGACACAGCTCTGGGCGATCAGGGCATCTCCGAGGCGCGCCTTACGCCGCTTTCCCAGCACTTGCGCTCGCAACGCGCCCGCCCGTTGCCAATGGCCGGCTTTGACCTCGATCAGAGGAACTTCTGAGAGGGTTTGTGCAACGTCCGAAGGGAGCTTCGGGTCGCTTAGCACTTCGGTGAGAACGACGGGCGCCATCAGCACCTGCCGGTCCTCCAGCGCCCTATCGAGCAGTTGTGCGTCCTCGCCGCCATCTCCTTGCAGGAAGGCGATCCATGTACTGGGTGTCGGCGGCTATCACCGGTCGGCCTTCAGCTCAGCCAAGGTGCGCGAGAAGCGAACCTTGCCCCGGAGCTGACGTAGCCGAGCATAGGTCTGCGATGCCGCAACTAGCTGCAGGCCGGTACGGACGGTCTGGGTGATGCCGGCGCCCGTGGCTTGTTGTGCCTTCTCAAGAACGTCCTGCGGCACCTCGACGGTGATCTTGCGCGCTATCCCATTGCGTCACCACCATACCATATTCGGCACCAGTATCAACTATGGCCTGGTTGTACTAGACAGGCAACGGGGAATTTACCAACTAGAGATGTGGCTGAAACTTCCTGAAGAGTGCTCCGTTGCTCTTTGACAGCCCGACCTATTACATGGAGTGAAAACACCCCAGGAGCCCGTTGTCGCTCAAAGCCCAGCCGGAGAGCTGCCCTCCCCACAACTCAATCCGCTCCTCCGCGCCCGATCCCTCTCGATCGACGGCGCTTCTCGTATAAAGCTGCACTTTCTCGGTATTATGAAACGCACATAAAAAATAAAGCTACTGGATGATTTAACATCTCGATCCTGTTGATGGAGGCTACCATTTTCACATGAGGGGGATGTCCGCCTCTGAAAATCCAAACGCAGGAGATCGTTCGTGTACGCAACTGTCAAAACCTATCCATATTTTCGTGTCGTTGTTTGCGTAGCGCTCGGCGTCGTGTTGACCGCCGCCTGGACCGGCTCGGTTCACCGGGTTGAGGCACAGGCTCCGACCGTTGTCGATCCCAATCTTGCGGTCCGGACCGTGGTCGGCGGGCTCATCACCCCGACCACCATGGCTTTCCTCGGTCCGAGTGACATCCTTGTCCTCGAGAAGAACACCGGCAAGGTACAGCGTGTGGTCGGCGGGATCGTTCAGGCAACGCCCGTGCTCGACCTCGCCGTGAACTTCGGTTCTGAGCGGGGCCTGCTCGGCATCGCGCTGCATCCGAGCTTCCCGGTGAATCCAGGTGTCTACCTGTACTGGACGGAGAGCACTACGGGTGCTGACACCAGCGTCCTGAGTAATACGCCGCTGCTCGGCAACCGGGTTGATCGCTTTACCTGGGGTGGTTCGACTCTCACCTTCGATCGGAACATCATCCGGCTGCGAGCGATCCAACAAGATGCGGGGCAACCCGAGCGGGGCAATCACGATGGCGGCGTGATCCGCTTCGGGCCCAATGGAAAGCTCTACATTATCATCGGCGACGTGGGACGGCGTGGCCAATTACAGAATCTTCCGTGTGGACCGACGCCGACGTGCCCCGGGCCGACCGTCGACGACGATCAGTTTGGAGGACCCGAACCGGACAACGCCCACCTTACCGGCGTCATCCTGCGGCTCAACGACGACGGCACGGCGCCGCCCGACAATCCGTTCTTTAGCTTCGGCGCTCAGAAGGGCGGTGAAGTCGGCGCCAACATCCAAAGGATCTTCGCGTACGGAATCCGGAACAGCTTCGGAATGGCGTTCGATCCGATCTCCGGCGACCTATGGGAGCAGGAGAATGGCGACGACAGTTTCAGCGAACTGAACCGCGTGGAACCGGGTATGAACTCGGGCTGGGTACAGATTATGGGGCCCGTCGACCGGATTGGGCAGTACAAAGCGATTGAGACCAGCACCGCGAGCGACCCGGTGACGGGAGGTGTCTACTTCGGCCTGCAGCAGATAAGATGGCCTCCGACGCTGATTGCCGATACGCCTCAGGAAGCGCTGTCACGCCTGTTCGTGCTGCCCGGCTCGCACTTCAGCGATCCGGAGTTCAGTTGGAGGTTCGAGGTCGCCCCTGGTGGCATCGGGTTCATGAACGGCCGCGCACTCGGGCCCCAGTATCACGGCGACCTGTTCGTCGGAGGCGCCAGGGATTTCCTGGAAGGCGGTCACCTGTTCCGCCTCGAGGTGACCGGCAACCGCCGGAAGATCGGCGTGGATGACCCGAGACTCAAGGACCGCGTGGCCGACAACAACCACAAGTTCGACATCACCGAAAGCGAAAGCCTGCTGTTCGGCCGAAACTTCGGAGTTGTGACGGACATTCAGACGGGCCCGAACGGCAACCTGTTCGTCGTATCGCTTAGCCAAGGTGCGATCCACGAGATACATCGCACCCGCCCCGGCCGGTAGCTGCGGGTGGGAGGGCAATGAGCATCTCCATCTCGCGGTTGCTCGGCCTCAACGCGGCGATCGCCGCGCGCTGGCGGGCCCCCGGTCGTCGAAGCTGAAATCGCCGACCGGCGTTGAGGCTGTTATTTTTTACTTTACAGGCGGCGTGTGATGCTGATAACATTTCCCCAAATAGGTTCAGGGGGAATTACATTGCCTAACACATTGCGCCTAGTGACGCTGCTTCTCTCTTTGTATGCCTTGTACACCGTCGCGCTGCTTGCCCAGCAGGGGCGGGGCACCATACAGGGTGTCGTCTCCGATACGACCGGCGCGGCAATACCCAGCGCCCAGATCACGGTGACGAGCGTTGCGACAAATCAATCTTTCCAGACCGAGACGACCAGCGAGGGCCTGTTTATCGCGCCCAATCTCGCCGTCGGGGAGTATACGGTCGGCGTGGAAAAGACCGGTTTCCGCCGCACAGTCCGGTCCGGCATCCTGCTTCAGGTGGATCAACGCGCGCAGGTGGACATCCGGCTGGAAATCGGGCAGGTAACCGAGACGATCGAAGTGAGCAGTGAGGCGCTGCTTGTGGATACGACCAGCACGTCATTGGGGAAAGTGGTCAATCAGCGGCGCGTCACCGAGTTGCCCATAAACGGCCGCAGCGCTCTCGCGCTGACCTTGCTGACTCCGAGCGTGAAGTCCAACGCCGGGCCGACCTCTTCCGGATTCGCCGACCGCGGCATTCAGCTCTCTTCCATCTCAATTAACGGCGGGCCGAACGCCATGAACGGCCAGTTGCTCGACGGGGGGAACAACATTCAAAGCTATATCGGCGAGGTGGCGATCAACCCAGGCGTCGATTCGGTGGAAGAGTTCAAGGTGCAATCGGGCGTGATGTCCGCGGAATATGGCTTTACCGGAGGCGGCGTCATCAATATGGTCACGCGGTCCGGCACAAATCAGTTGCATGGCTCGATCTACCACTTCCTGCGCAATGACGCGTTGGACGCGCGGAACACTTTCGCCAATGTGAAGCCGCCGTTCCGCTACAATCAATTCGGAGCGTCCGTGGGCGGTCCGGTAATCAAGGACCGTACGTTTCTGTTCGGTAATTGGGAAGAGTACCGGTACCGCCGCTCGCAGTCGCGCATCGGCACGTTCCCAACCGTTGGCCAGCGCGAGGGCAACTTCTCCGACCTCCGTGACAACCAGGGGCGGCTGATACCAATTTACGATCCATTTTCGACGCAGGGCTCGGGCGCCTCGGCCACCCGGCAGATTTTCGCGGGCAACATCATTCCGGCAGCCTTGCTGGACCCCGTGGCAAAGAACATCAACCAGTTCTACCCAATTCCCAACCGCCCGCCCACCGATGCGTTTACCAACGCGAACAATTTCCAGCATCTGTCCTCGGAAATTCAGGCGATGCGGCAGTACACCATCAAAGCCGATCACCGGTTTTCCAACGCCAACTCGATGTTTGGCCGTTATTCGTTCTTTAATCACAAAACGGACAACGGGGCGGGAGGAGCGACGGTCTATCCCAACGAGGTGGTGGCCAAGCGGGACGACGATCTGAAGAACTGGAACATCGTGGTCTCCGACACGCACGTGTTCTCTCCAACCATCGTGAATGAGCTGCGTGTGGGCGCGACCCGCGGGTACTTCCCGTTCGTGGTGCGCAGCTTTGGCGGCGATTGGCCCTCCCAGCTGGGGCTGCCGTCCATCGTACCCTCGGACACGATACCCGGAATCAACAACGGCCTGCCGGGATTCAACACGGGGACCGCCGGCTTGCGCGGCTCGCTGAACTGGCAGTTTCTCGACCAGGTGAATATCATCCGGGGCAAGCACTCGCTGAAAATCGGCTTCGACCTGCGCCTGTTACAGGGGCACAACCTGCAACGCTCTTCGCCCTCGGGCAACTTTGTCTTCAACGCCGGCCTTACCGGAAATCCGACCGCGCCCGCAGGCACGGGATCGGCCTATGCCACCTTTCTCTTAGGGGCCGTGCAAAGCGCGAGCGTCACCACCCACGTGGGTGAATCGCAGGTTGCGCAAACGGTCAGCGGATTTTTCCAGGACGACTGGAAATTGACGCGCAGGCTGACGCTGAACCTGGGGCTCCGGTACGATTATCAGTCGCAGCCCGTGGAGCGGAATAACGGTTCCACCAACTTCGACCCGTTCTGCCGCCTTCCGAACGGCCTGACGGGATGTCTGGTCTTCGCCAACCTCGATGGCCAGCCGCGCAACTGGCGTGGGAACGATTATCGGAACTTCGGGCCGCGCGCAGGGTTCGCGTTCGATGTCTTCGGCAACACCCGTACCGTGCTTCGCGGCGGGTACGGCATTCTCTATCCATCGCAGATGTGGCGCGAGAATTATCCGAACGCGAACGGATTCGCGCAAACATCGACGAGCTATCCGCAGGCGGACCCGAATCGCCCGGCGTTCCAGTTGCGCCAGGGATTCCCGTCGGCACCCGTACCGCCGCGAGGCCGGGACTTGGGACCGGCGGCATTTCTCGGCCAGAGCGTAGCCTATGACGAAACCGATGGCGGCATGCCGATGTCGCAGCAATTCTCGCTTTCTCTCCAACAGCAGTTCGCGGGCAACTGGCTGGTGGAAGCTGCTTACGCCGGCAATCTGGGGCGGGGATTTACCGCGGGCAGCTACGATCTGAACCAAATCGATCCGCAGCACTTGTCTCTCGGCCAGGCGCTGCAGCAGCAGGTGCCGAATCCGTATGCCGGACTGGTTCCGGGGGCGCTGGGTAACGCAACTATCTCCCGCGAGCAGTCGTTGAAGCCATTTCCCTACTACAATGCGGTTACGGTGCGGAACCCCCGGCTAGGCAGTTACAGCTCGCACCTCCTGCTGCTGAGCGTGGAAAAACGCCTGTCGAGCGGGTTGACGCTTCTGTTCTCCTACACGGCGGGCAAGATTATCAGCGACAGCCTGGCGACGCCCGTGAACTTCGGGCCCATCGAGCAGGCCTCCATCGTGGGGTATCAGGACGGGAAGTATAACCGGCGAGCGGAGCGGTCGGTGGATCCGACCGACGTTTCCCAGCGCGGAACGGTCAGCCTGTTGTACGAGCTGCCGTTCGGCCGCGGACAGCAGGGATGGAGCCGGCTCATCGGCGGGTGGCAGATCAACACCATAGGGATCATGCAGACCGGTATCCCGCTCAACGTGACCGGCGCGAACAATCAGCGGGCCAACCGGCCCAATTCAACGGGAACGTCGGCAGACCTGGAGAATGGTACGGTGGGGCGCTGGTTCGATACATCGCAGTTCGTCAACCCCGCGCCGTTCACCTTCGGCAATGTCGGGAAAACTCTGCCCGATGTACGATCGCCGGGTACAGTGAACTGGGATCTTTCGTTTATTAAGAACACGAAGATACTGGAGCGGATGAACCTGCAATTCCGCGCCGAAATGTTCAACTTTCTCAACCACGTCAATTTGGACAGGCCGAACACCGCGTTTTCTCCCGGTCCGGACGGGCGGAACCAGTCGGGTACTTTCGGCGTGATCACGGCGGCGCGCGATGCGCGGACGATCCAGATGGCGTTGAAGTTGATTTTCTAGAAACGCCAACAGGCGGGGCTTTCGCCTGCCCAGTCAGAATATAAGCTTCAGCGCGAACTGCATGACGCGTGCGTCGCGGGCCGAGTTGATGGTGCCGAACGTCGCACTCGCATTGCGTCCGTCCGGTCCGGCGGAAAACGAGTCGTTCACCAGACCCAGGTTCACATGATTCGGTATGTTGAACGCTTCCGCCCGGAACTGGAGGTTCACCCGTTCCGCGATCCGCGTATCTTTAATCATCGAGACGTCGAAGTTGATCGTTCCCGGATGGCGCACATCGGGCATGGCTCTGCCTATGTTCCCGAACGTGAAGTTCGGCGGATTGACGAACTGAGAAGTGTCGAACCAGCGTTCGCTGTTGCGTTCGCCCCCTGGCAACTTGGCGCTGACTCCGGTTGAATTCGGGCGGTTGGCCTGAAAGTTGTTGGCGCCGGTTACGGTGATCGGGATACCGGCCTGGATCACGCCGATCAGGTTCACCTGCCAGCCGCCAACGATCTTGCCGAGCACCGCGCTGGCGGGGTTCCACATCCTTCCCGGACCGAACGGCAGCTCATACAACACGCTGGATACCAGCCGCTGGGAAACGTCGGCGGGATCCACGGACTTGTTCAGATGCCGGTTGTAATAGCCGTCCTGAAATCCGTTCTCGTTGGTCTGTTCCACCGGGCCGAAGTCCACTGGTACCAGTGCGCTGTCGCTGATCTTCTTGCCCGCCGTGTAAGCGAAATTGACGAGCAGGCCGTTGCGCATCCGCTTCTGGACACTAACCTGAAGCTGATGGGAAGTGTAGTTGCCGAGGCGCGGGTTGCGCACATTCACGCTGTTGTAATAGGGGTACGGCATCAGGAGCCGCTCCCGCGTGACGGTCGCCGCGCCCAGGCCGCCCGGCACCTGGCCCGCGTAGGGATTGGGCACCGGGGTGTTGAGCGCCTGTTGCAGCTCAAAGCGCAGGTCGGGGTCCACCTGGTTCAGGTTGTAGCCGGAACCGGCGAAGTGGTTTCCCTTGTTGGCGGAATAACTGATATCGAAGAGCCAGTTGCCGACCTGCTGTTGCAGCGATGCGTTCCACTGCTGCGACATCGGCGTGGTTCCGTCATCCTCGTTGATGTTCACGCCTTGGCCAAGCAGCGCCAGCGGTCCCGCCGCCGCGCCCGGGGCTTCGAGCGCACGGAATGGGAACCCCTGACTGAACAGAAGCGCGCGCTGCTGCGGCGGCGCTATATACGTCGTGCGCGTCACCGAAAAGAGGTTCGTGTCGCCCATGAAGGTGCGGAAGAAGATGGATGGGTAGAAGATGCCGTAGCCGCCGCGGAACACGGTCTTGCCATTCCCGAAGACATCCAAGGCAAATCCAACGCGGGGCGCAAAGTCGTTATAGTCCTCTTTGAGGAAGCTCCTCGGCTGCCCGTCGAGGCCGGCGTAGACGGTTCTGCCGGCGAACTGGCTGCCGGAGACGGAGCCAATCGTGTCGAAGTTGATGTGGCCATCATTGCGTTCATACGGCTTCTGTTGCCAGTCGTAACGCAACCCGAGATTCAACGTCAGACGGCGGCTCACCTTCCAGTCGTCCTGAATGAATGCGCTGATCGCCGTGCCATGCCACGAGTTTCCGAGTATCCGGTCGATAAACGAAGCGTTGGCCTCCCCGAGAAGAAACTGAGCAAGGGAGGAACCAGTGCCGGCAGGGCTTTGCGGGTTGCTCGTCAGACCATTGAACGTGTAGTCGCCCGACAGCGCCGCACCTTGAAGGTTGCCGCCCTGCAGGAGCCGGTGATTGTATCCGATCTTCACGGTGTGGTTGCCCGCAATCTTCGTGACCATATTCTGAATGTCCCAGTTCAGGGACCCGCGGATGCCGGCCGCCCCGCCACCGATGGCGCCGAAACCGAAGTTCATTTGAGGAAACTGGTCAGCCGGAACAATCTCCGGCATTCCCAGCTTGCGCGGCCAGTCCTGACCGAAATTCACGGCTTGGAAGACGAAATACTGGCGCATCAAACCTACGCGGAGATTGTTGATCAGCGTGGGGGAAAACGTGTGGGTATCGGAGACCATCGCGTTGCGGTTGGTCTGATCGTCCTCGCGGTTCTGCCCGACCGTGGGATCGGTGAAGAACGAGTTGGCCTTGGGAATGTGCTGGGCGCTCGTGTAGCGAAAGAACATCGAGTTGTTATCGCTGATGCGGTGGTCGATCTTGATGTTCCACTGCGTCCAGTCCACCGAGCTCAAGGCTGCGTCCTGAAAATTCTGGACGAAGGTGAAGGGATTCGTGGGTGCCCGGTTGGGCGCCGGCCAGAAGTCGAGAATCTTACGGGTGATGGGGTCGAAGCGGTTCACGGGCACGCGGTTGCCGGGGAAAGGGCTGCGAACCTGTCCCTGCCCGTTCGGGTTCGCTCGGGTCGTGGCCGGATCGTAAATTACGACCGGACTGCCGTTCGCATTGGCCAGGCGGCTGAAGTCCCCCTCTTTCCATTCCGGTATCGGCACGCTCGCGATCCGCGGGTTGCTGCGGCGCAAGATGTACTTCTCCCAGTTGAAGAAGCCGAACGTGCGGTCCTTGATGAACGGCCCGCCCACGGAGCCGCCGAACTGGTTGTAGCGAAGCGGGAGCTTGTCCTGCGCGAACGCGTTCCGGGCGTCGAACTTATCGTTGCGAAGGAACTCGTACAGCGTGCCGTGGATGCTGTTCGTCCCCGATCTGCTGACCAGGTTGATCGCCCCGCCGGCGGTGAAGCCGAACTCCGATGACATTGCCCCGCTCTGCACCTTGAACTCCTCCACCGCATCCACCGCCGGTGGAACGCCCACTTCGCCCGCATAGCTGAGGATGTTGTTGTTTCCATCCAGCATCTGGGCGTTCATCGAGCTCGGGCTGCCGTTAATGCTCAGCGATGAAATCTGGATGCCGCGGTCGCCGAAGCCCGAGTTTGTGGGACCCGCGTTGGAAATGACGCCCGGGTTCAGCAGCGCCAGCGAGAGAGCGTTGCGCCCGTTCAGAGGCAGGTCGCGCACGCGCCGGTTTTCAATTACCGCTCCGAGCGTCGCGCTCCCCGTATCCACCAGCGCCACCACGCCGATCACCTCCACGGATTCGGCCACCTGTCCGACCTCGAGCTGCACGTTGACCTGGGCGTTCTGATTCACCTGGAGCGTGACGCCGGTGCGCACGGCGCGCTTGAAGCCCTGCTGTTGCGCCGATACCTCGTACTCCCCCACGGCCAAACCCGGCGCGGTGTAAAACCCGCTGCCATTGGTCCTGGTCCGGAACGTCGCGTTGGTCGCCGTGTTGCGAATCTCGACAGCCGCTCCCGCGATCACGGCATCTTGAGGATCTGTCACACTTCCGGAGATTGTGCCGCCCCCTTGCTGGGCGAAGCCGACCGATGCAGCAAGCAGGCCAGCTAGAAGAAGAACACGTATAGATACAGCTTTCATGTGGCATCCCTCGTTACAGCGATTGATCCAGTTTGTCTTGGATCTAACATCTCTGTCAAGTAAAAAACTTCAGATTTCAGCGGTAAGGATTGGTACAGTTGTGTAATATTCTGGAGGGCATGCGTCGTCAGGGAGTGAGTATCGGGATGGTCCTTGGGGCGGTCATCCTCCTTTGCGTCGCATGTTCCCGAGCGCCCACGCCATCTATTTCATCCTCAAATGCTTACGCCGATCCACGCGCCTGTGCCGGCTGCCATGCCGGGATCGCAAAAACCTACCGGCTGACGGGAATGGGCCGTTCGTTCTCGCGGGCCGAACCGTCCCGCATGATGGAAAACTTCGAGAAGGGCAACCGCTTCTACCACAAGGCCTCCGAGCGCCATTACGAAGTCACTGGCCGTGGCGGCCGCTACTTCCTCCGCCGGCATCAGATTGGTCCCAACGGCCAGCCGGTCAACGTGCTCGAAAAGGAAATTCACCACGTGATGGGTTCCGGCAATCACGCCCGCACTTACATCCACCGCACGCCGGAGAATCGCCTCATCGAACTTCCCGTTGGCTGGTATTCCGAGAAGGGCGGCTACTTCGCGATGAGTCCCGGCTACGATCAGGCGCAGCATCCCGGCTTCGGGCGCAACATCAGCTTCGATTGCATGTTCTGCCACAACGGCTATCCGAAGCTTGCGCCCGGCGCCGACGGTCCCGCGAGCGAGGCGCTTTTTCCTGGGACGCTTCCTGAAGGCATCGACTGCCAGCGCTGTCATGGACCCGGCCAAAGCCACGTCGAGGCTGCGCAGAAACGCACGGGTTTAAATGTCATCCGCAGCTCTATTCTCAACCCCTCGCGCCTCAGCCCGGAGCGACAGATTGAAGTCTGCATGCAGTGCCATCTCGAGACCACGAGCTTCCCGCTGCCGAACTCCATCCCGCGCTACGACCGCGGCGCCTTCTCCTACAAGCCCGCCGAGCCGCTTTCCGATTTCATCCTGCATTTCGACCACGGCCCGGGCGCCGGCCGTGAAGAGAAGTACGAAATCGTCAACTCGGTCTATCGTCTCCGCAAATCCGCCTGCTTCATAAAAAGCGGCGGCAAGCTTCTCTGCACCACCTGCCACAACCCGCACGACATTCCACGCGGCGAGCGGGCGGTGGAGCATTACGTCTCGGTCTGCCGCCAGTGCCACCAGCCCCATACGAGCGAGCCGGATTGTCTCACCTGCCATATGCCGAAGCGCCGCACGGAAGACGTGGTTCACGCCGTGATGACCGACCACCTCATCACGCGGCGCAAACCCGCAGGCGACCTGCTCGCGCCTCTCGCCGAACGCCAGGAGAAGGAAAGCCGGAATCCGTACCGCGGAGAAGTGACGCTTTATTACCCGAAGACCCTGCCCGAAGGCCCCGAGCGCGATCTCTACCTGGCCGCCGCGCAGGTTGTCCAGCGGAGCAACCTGAAGGCCGGCATTCCGCAGCTCACTTCCGCCATCGAGAAGCACAAACCCGCGAGCCCGGTCTTCTACTTCCAACTTGCGCAAGCCCATCTCGCGGAAAACCAGACGAGCCGGGCCATTGCGTGGTACGAAGAGGCGCTCGCTAAAGACCCCAACTTCCTTCCCGCCCTCCGCAGCCTTGGTGCGGCGCTCATCGGGCAAGGCCAGCTCGCGCAAGCCATGGAGGTCCTCGAGCGCGCCACAAGCTCCCACGCGAACGATTCCAATCTCTGGCACCAACTCGCGCGCGCCTGCCAGCAATCAGGCCGTTTGAGCGACGCGGCCGCCGCTGCCCGCCGCGCCACCCAGCTCGAACCCGAACTCGCGGACGCCCATAACACCCTCGGCGGCATCCTTGCGGGCGCCGGCGATCGCGCCGGATCGGAGGCCGCGTTCCGCGAAGCGATACGCCAGCGGCCCGACTACGCCGAAGCGCGCTTCAATCTCGCCGCTCTGCTCGCCGCCACCGATCGCTTGCGCGAGGCGGAGCATCACGCCGGGATTGCCGTCCGCAGCGCTCCACAGACGGCTGGCGCCCGCGAACTGCTTGGCAATCTCCTCGCGGTCCGGGGCGCATGGGGAGAGGCCATCGGCCACTACCGCGAAGCCGTGCGCCTGCAGCCGGGTTTCGCTCGCGCCCACCTCGGTCTCGGCACGGCGCTGGCCGCTACCGGCAACTTCGCCGAAGCCCGCCAGCACCTCACGCGCGCCGCCGCCGCGTCCGACGCCGCCATCCAACAGGAGGCCCGGGAACTCCTCGGCCGGCTTCCCGGCATCTAAAAAAAAACCCGAGCATCCTACTCCTAGTTGCGTTCACCCGGTCGTTTCAGGTATAAAATCTCACATCGCAGTGTAACGGAGAGGTGCGCCATGCTTGGGGAATATAGGGACAAGGTTGTTCTCATCACCGGAGGACTCGGCTTCATCGGCAGTAACCTTGCAATGCGCCTGGTGGAAGAAGGCGCTTCGGTTACCGTCGTCGATTCCTCCATCGCCGGTTGCGGCGCCAATCCGTATAATCTAGCGGCGGTGCGCGACCGCGTGAACGTGATTCCCCTCGATATTGCGGACGCGTCCGACTTCGCATCGGAGATTCGCAAGGCGAACGTGATCTTCAACCTCGCGGGCGAGATCAGTCATATCCACAGCATGCAATTCCCGGAACGCGATCTGCAGATCAACGCCGTCTCCCAACTCCGGTTCCTTCAGGAGTGCGTGCGGCACGCGCCGGGAGTACGCGTGGTCTACGCCGGAACGCGCCAGGTCTACGGAGTTCCCGAATACCTGCCCGTGGATGAATCCCATCCGGTGAACCCGGTGGACTTCAACGGCATTCACAAATTCGCCGCGACCATGTACCACATGATGCTGAGCCGCGCCGGAAAATTGGACGCGGTAGTGCTGCGGCTGACCAACGTTTACGGTCCTCGCATGGCGCTGGACATCGCGTGCCAGGGATTCCTGGGCACGTTCCTCCGCCGCGCGCTTCTGGGCGAGGCGCTCGACATCTTCGGCGATGGACGGCAGGTGCGCGATCCGCTGTACGTAGATGACGTTGTGGAGGCCTTTCTGCTCGCCGGGCTGGCGGTCCTGCCCTCGCGCACCTACAATCTGGGTGGTCTGGAACCTCTTTCGCTATCCGAAATTGCGGAAACGATGAGCCGCGAGGCGGGAGGTGTGCCTCTCACCTACCGGCCCTTCAGCGCCGAGCGCGCCTCCATCGATATCGGGAGCTATTGTTCCGACTGGCAGCGCATTCACCGCGAGCTTGGATGGAAGCCAGCCACGAGCTTCCGCGACGGCATCGCCCGCACATTTTCTTATTACCGCTCCGAACTCGCTCATTACCTGGACCCCGGGAATCCCGATGCGGTCTGCCGTCTGCCCGAGCACCATGGCGCACGGCACCGCTTGGCGCTCATCGCCGTATGATGAATCCGGCGGAGTTCGCCAACATCGCCCGGTCGGAGGAAGATTTTTGGTGGTACCAGGGGATGCGGTCGATCCTTTTCCGCCTGCTCGACCGGCACGTCCGAGGCCGGCACCCAAAGCGCGTGCTCGAAGCGGGGTGCGGAACCGGGCACTTCGCCCGGGTCGCGGCCGAACGCTACGGCTGGCGAATCTACCCGACAGACCTCGGGTGGGAAGGCCTGTGCCATGGGCGTGGCATGGGATTGCAAAAACTTTCGCAGTCCGACATCGCCGCCCTGCCATTCGTCTCCGAAGCTTTCGACGTAGTGATATCGCTGGACGTGATCGTTCATTTTCCGCGCGGAGAAGAGGAGCGGCCGATGCGCGAAATGGCGAGGGTTCTAGCCCCAGGAGGACTTCTGGCGCTGCGCGTCTCCGCGCTCGACGTTCTGCGCAGCCGGCACTCGCAGTTCGCCTTTGAGCGCCAGCGCTTCACGCGCGCCCGGCTGAAGAATCTGGCGCAACGGTGCGGCATTCGCGTGCTCCGGTGCAGCTATGCCAACTCCCTGTTGATGCCCGTAGCGCTGGCCAAGTTCCGTATCTGGGAGCCGCTGCTGCGCAAACCTCCCGCCAGCGGAGTGGAGCCGGTTGCGTCGTGGATGAACCGGGTGCTGCGGATTCCTTTGACGATTGAATCGGCGGTCCTGGGAAGCGGCATCGACTTCCCGGCCGGTCAATCTCTGATTTTGATCGGAGAGAAGGCTTGACGACCGTACCGATGGTCAATCTGAAGCTGCTGCTTGACGCAACGGCGGGCGCATGGCAGGCCAACCTGCGGTCTCTGTTCGAGCGCATGCACTTCGTGCTCGGCGAGCAGGTGTCAAGCTTCGAGGGCGAATTCGCCGCTGCCATGGGCGCGCGCTATGCGGTGGGCGTGGGAACCGGAACGGCGGCCATCGAGATCGCCCTGCGCGACGCCGGCATCGGCCATCGCCAGCAGCAGGCGCTCACCTCCGCGCTGACCTCTCCGTTTACCGCGCTCGCCGTTCTCGCCGCCGGTGCGAGCCCGCGCTTCGCGGATGTCAATCCCGAGTCTCTTCAGATGGATCCGGATGACGCAGGCAACCGGATCACGCGGAGCACGGCCGCGCTGATCCCCGTTCATCTCTACGGCCAGACGTGCGAGATCGAGCGGCTTCGCCCGCTGGCGCGCGGGATTGGGGCGGCCTTGATCCAGGACGCGTGCCAGGCCCACGGTGCGCGAAGGAATGGCCGGCCGCTCACGGAGTTTTCGCCCTACGTAGCGTACAGTTTTTATCCCACCAAGAATCTGGGCTGCCTGGGAGACGGCGGCGCCATCGCAACCAGTTCGGCCTCCGCCGCAAACCGGCTGCGCCTGCTACGCGACGGCGGGCGCAAAGGCGATCAGGTTTGCCGTCTGCCTTCCGTCAACTCGCGGCTGGATGAGATGCAGGCCTGCTACCTTCGCGCGTTCCTTGGGAAGCTCGAGGAATGGAACGCGGACCGCGCGCGGACGGTGGCCTTGTACGACGGAGTACTCGCGGACTGCGAAGCCGTGCGGCCCGTCCGCCGCGAATCCGTTTCGGTGCATCACCTGTATGTGATCCGGGCGAAACGCCGCGAGCGCCTGAGGGATTATCTGAAGTCGCGGGGAATCATGACGGCGGTTCACTATCCGGTGCCGCTCCATTTGCACCCGGCCTTCCTCGAGTGCGGGCTCCGGCGCGGCGACCTGCCGCACTCCGAGCGCGCCTGCCGGGAGATCCTTTCCCTTCCATTGTGGCCGCTCATGCCGGAAAGTACGGCGCTTCACGTCGCCGGCGAGATACGCAGCTTCTACCGTACTTTCTCCGGTCTTGCCGGCCGCTCCCAGGCTTGAGACCCCGCGCAATCTTCCGTAAGCTGGAAGTGGGTGAGAACGGAGCAAACCCATCCCGCGCTGCAATGGCAGCGCTTTGCGCGCGCCATTCCCGCCGATCTTCGCGGCCGCACCGTGCTCGACATCGGCTGCGGCTCCGGTTTCTTCTCCATTGAAATGAAGCGCCGCGGCGCGGATCGCGTGGTGGCCATCGACCTGGACGACCATGCACTGAGCCAGGCGCGTTCCGCCGCCGAAGCGAATCGCGTGAGTCTGGAAATGCACAATCTGTCCGTTTACGATGTCGCGCGGCTGGGCGAGCGCTTCGACGTGGTGCTCTTTATCGACGTGCTTGCCGGCCTGCGTTACCCGCTGCTGGCTCTCGATCTCCTCCAGCAGCACGCCGTCAAGGACATCTTCGTCTTTCAAACCATCCTACGCGGACCGGGCGAGGCGGAATCGCCCGCGCACGATTACCCGCTTTCCGAAACCGCGGTTTTCGAGCGGCCCGGATTTCCGGCCACGTACTTTATTGAAAATTGTTACGGGGGAAGACACGACATCTGTTGGATCCCCAATGAAGCATGCACGGCAGCGATGCTGCGGAGCGCGGGTTTCGTGATCCTGGAACGTCCCGACGAAGAAGTTTTCCTGTGCCGGCGAGCCTGCGATCGGGGTTAAGCGACCCTTTGCCCTCTCACCGTGGAGAGTAGTGCTTCCGCGACGCGCTTGCCGCTTTCGAAAGCCTTCTGCCACATCTCGCGCCGCTCCCCCCGCGTGTATCCGTAGCCCAGCCGGTGATAGCGCTCCAGACCCTGCCCGACCACGTACGTTCCGGCATATGAAATAGCGCCCTTGGGAATCAGCCCGCCGCCCAGCGGGACCTTCCCCACCAGCTCCCGGGCGATGGCACGCCAGCCGAAGGCTCCCGTGACGATGGAGGCGATCTGCGCATTCTGCTCCCGGTATCCGACGGGGTTATCGCTCGCTGCCGCGATCATGAACGCCATGCGGATCTGGTTGATGGTCAGGAACGCGGTGTCCGAGGCGAATTCGCCAATGGCCCACGGCAGCGAGATCAGATTGGGCAGCACGTTCGGAAGCGCCGTCGCCAGGGTGAATAGCGTGTTCTCGCGGGCGACGGCCTGAATGGTCCGTTCCACCACGGGCGCGCGGAATGGCGAATAGCTTCGGGCGAGCGAGAGGGCCATTTCCGGACGCTCTTCCAGAATTTCGTTCACGGTGCGCGACGTGTTTTGGGGGTGATAGGTGAAGGCGTTCATGGGGCAGGGAAGGCCTTCCTCGTACAGCACCAGATCGAACCGCGCGGGCGTACTCACTTCGCCGCTCCGGTGGACGCGTTGCAACAACTGCGTCCTCTTCTCGGCGGAGAAGGAAGAAGGGATGAGGAAATTCTCCATGGAAGCATAGAGGCCGCTGGAACTGGCAACCAGTCCCACCTCCAGCGGGCCGCCGACAGCGGCCCTCACCTCGTCGGGGTTGAGGTACGAAAATGCGGCGCGGATCTGCTTCAGGGTTCGTATAGACATCTTATGTCCATTCTACCGTGGCGCCGCTGATGTCTTGGCAACCGCTCCCTATGGTCGCGGCTCAGAACGGAGCCGC
>JBBDWK010000018.1:23389-41813 GCA_040902885.1 Bryobacteraceae bacterium
GCGACCATAGGGAGCGGTTTTTGATTGTGAGATGACATCGTTCACCGGTCTGGCCGTTGCGAGGACGGCGCCCGAAACATCACTTCGAGGCCGGACCTCCAGTTCATGCCGAGCCCGATCCGCTCCACGGGAATTTGTGGCGCGAAGTAGCTCAGAATCGCCTCTGTAGTGGAGTGAAATTCGAGCGCGGGAGAGACCAGGAGCAGCCGTGGAGGTGCTGGCAGCAGGGCGATGCCGGGAAAATAGCCCGATTCCCCGAAATCGCCCCGCGCACGGTGCCATTCCACTCGCAGCCAGTAGTCGAGGGCCTGGAGCGGCAGATGAAGATCGGCGGAGGCCTTCAGCTCGAGTACCGCCAGGCGCCCGGCATGGTCGACGGCCAGCAGGTCCATGACGCCACGCTCCATTCCCGCCATCGCCGGCACCTGCCCGTATAGGGGCGTCCGGCGCAGGGACGCGTCCACACGCTCGATATCGGCGCGCACCAGCGCCTCGAGCCAGCTTTCCGGCTGGCCGCGATAGAGCGGATTCTCGCGATTGGCCGCATGCGGCGCGCGCAGTGCGGCAATCTCCGCCGCGAGTGTCTCAACCTCCTGCAAATTGTAATCGCGGACGGCGGCCCGGTGGCCGAGACCGAACAATAGTTCCCGGCCCGCCGTCCTGGCGAACTCGATACCCCGGACGCGCAGGCTCGCCGATTCGTCGCCGTTCTCAACTATTTGCACGTCCGGAAGTTGGGACAATCGCTCCATGTGCGCGTTGGCTTGCGGCGGGCGGCGGCAGGGATCGAGTTTGGTCTCCACGTTTCCGCAGTCGGCGAGATCGCGCCGCGCGGCATAGCCGTGCTCTTCATAGGAAAAAAGCTCGAAGCGCGCCGCGGCGCCATCGAGGAAGCGCATCCGCAGGGCGAGATCGCGTTCGCGCCCGGCCGGGGCGAACAGGGCCAGACCTTCCACCACGAGCGGGCGAGGCGTGCGTTGCGTGCGCCGGCGGAGGTAGTCGAGCCAGATCAGTCCGAAACTGAGCATAGCGGCGGGATCGGCTTCGGGCGGGGCCAGAATGGCCGCCAGGGCGGACTGGCCGCGTTTCAGAAGCGCCCTGGGATAGACCGGCGAGAGGCTGTGCTCCAGGTTGGGTTCGGCGGAAAGCTCGGCGGCCGTGTAGTCGGGGAACTGCCGGGCGAGCAGCTCGCGCAGCCGCTCGCGAAAGACGAGCCGCGTGCCGCGCCTTTCCCACTCCCGGCGCTGCGGGTGCGCCAGATCGACCAGCGCCACACGGCCCTCGCGCCGCGCAAATTTTTCGACGACTAGCTCGAGCTTGCCGGACCGCTCGCTGTGTACGCCTACGATGCGGCGCACGATGTTGCGCTTCTCATCCCAGGCTTGCAGGGTGAGGCGCGACTGGCGCATCTCCAGCACGAAGCTGCCTTCGTTCAACGGAATGAGATCTTCGCCCGGCTCGAGGAGAGCGGGTTTGCGGGCGGACTGAAGGAATCGCTCGACGGCCGCTCGCGCTCCCGACACTTCCGCCTCATTCATGAGAATTTAACTGTAACCTTGCCGCTCGTGGGCGGGGTATCGCTCCATAGGCCTATTGGGCAAACATTCAACAGATGCCAGGAGTTGGCCTCCTCGAATCGATCAGTCGCAACGTAACGCAACGAGCGGGTCGATACGGGAAGCGCGCAGTGCCGGAACGTATGCGGCCAAAATCGTCGTGAACAGTAGTGCGGCGGCGACGGCCATAAAAATGAAAGGATCGTGGCCGGTCACGCCGAACAAGAGCGACTCGATGAAACGTCCCGCCGCCCACGCTCCCGCCACGCCTCCGACGATGCCGGGTATCGCCGTCTTGAGAGCATTCGCGACGATGTGCCCGAGTACCTGAGCCGGCTTTGCTCCGATCGCAAGGCGGATCGCAAATTCCGCAGTTCGGGCAACCACCAGGTAGGAGATGACGCCGTACACGCCGAAACACGCAAGCACCAGCGCGACCAGCCCGAAGAGACCGCTGGCGCGGCTTAGAAGCATGTCTCGCGCGAGGATCTGTTCAAGAGTCGCCGAAAGTGGTTCCGGACCCATCACGAACAGTTTCGAATCCACCTCGAGAATTGCCTGCCTGACGGCGGAAACCAAGGCCTCCGGCCGCCCATCCGTCCTGACTTGCAGATAGCTGAATGGGCCTGGGAACTGCTCGAGCGAGAGGAAAGCCATCCGGATGGGGGCGTCACGCGGATTGACGAACTTGATGTCCCGAATCACGCCGATGATTTCAATTGGATCGCCGGGGATCCCTTGGGCGGAGCGTTCGGTGAATCTCTTGCCGACAGCATCCTGGCCTGGAAAGTAGAAGCGTGCGAGCGCCTGGGTAACCACGGCCACACGTGGCGAACCCGGCCGGTCCTGAGCCCCGAAGCCACGTCCCATCACGACAGGAATTCCAGTTGTCTCGAAGTAGTTCGCGGAAACCGGGTTTATCCAGATGCGAGAGTCGCTGGAATCGGCCTCGTGACCCTCCATTGTCACCAGGCTCTGCCGCGAGCAACCCATCAGAACGGCACAGAGCGCAACGCTCGCGGACGTTACTCCGGGCACAGCCGAGATTCGTTCCACCAGCCGTTGGCCCAATCGCCACTGCGCGGCGTCGTCCTGATAACCCGCAAGCCGCGCATTGATGGTGGCCGAAACGATGTGCTGCCGGTCATAACCCCCATCTACAGCGTGCAGATGAAAAAGGCTCCGCGCGAAAAAGAATGACACCGCCACGAGAATCACCGAAAGTGCTGTTTGTGCGGCAACCAGAAATCGGAGAGTCTTCTGTCTTGACGGCGGTCCTGTCGAGCTGCGGGACGAACTTCTGAGGGCGGGTTCGATGGCCGTGCTTGATGCGCGAATTGCCGGCAGGAGACTGAAAGCGATGGCGGTAAGCAATGAAATTCCCACCCCGAAAGCGAACATTCTCAAGTCGAAAGCCAGGTCAACGTCGATCCGGCCGAAGCTTGGTTGCATCAACAGCAGAGCCCGCGCGCAAGCCGGCGCCACCGCGAGGCCGATCGATCCGCCGGCTCCGGCGAGCAGCAGGCCTTCCAGCAACAAGGAACGGACCAATCGGGCGCGGCCGCAGCCCAGCGCCTGACGCACCGCCAATTCCCGTTGCCGGGCCGCGCCACGCGCCAACAGAAGGGTGGCCACATTCACCCATACGATCAGGAGGACAATGACCGCCGTTGCCGCCAAAATCTGAATCTGCGTTCCCAGCCGCCGGCGAAAGCCGTCGAATCCGCGGCTGGCCGACTCGAGATGAATCGGAGATGGCCGGTTCCGGCGCTCCACGGTCTGCCGCGCGCGCAGCCGGTCATACACCACTTCCGCTTCCGCCTGCTCGATGGAGACACCCGGTGCGAGCCGGCCCATCACGCTCAACCACGGGAAGCCGGGGTTCCGGCGAAGGTCGCCCTGAGGATTCGCGACAGGCTGCATATTGAGAGGCACCCAGAAGTCTCTCCCTCGCCCAGGCAAATCTCCGGCGAACCCTTCCGGCGTGACGCCGATGATGGTGAATGGGCTGCCGGAGAGAAAGATCTTCCGTCCCAGCACGCTCGGATCGCCGGCGAATTGCCTGCTCCAGAAGGAATGGCCGATGACCATCACCGGTTGCGGATGGCTGAGCTTGTCGTCTTCTTCAGTGAACACGCGGCCTATCGACGCCTTCACGCCGAGAACGTCAAAGTAGTTTCCGCTCGCGATGCCGCCGCGCGCGCCGGCGAGTTGCTCCCCTGTCTCGGCCGTCACCACGGTTCCCAGCAAAGAGCCTGTTCCGAGAACGCCGCTGAAGGACTTCTGCGCGCGGCGAAAATCGTCGAAGAGCTGCGTCGGCCAGCCAGGATTCAGCGCCACCAGCCGGTTCGGTTCGCGCACCGGCAGCTCGCGGATGAAGAACGCGTTCACCAGGCTGAACATCGCCGCGTTGGCTCCAATGCCTAAAGCCAGCAGCGCAACGATGGCTATCGTGTGGCCGGGTGAGCGGCGGAGAACGCGTGCCGCCTGGCAAACCTGGCGCCAAGAATCTTCCAGCCGGCTGAAGGTCCATAGTTCGCGGCAGGTCTCCTGGATGGAAGTCACGTTTCCGAAAGGCGCCTGCGCGGGGGCATTTGCGCGGCGCAACTCGAGATGGTAAGCAAGCTCGTCTTCCAGGTCCCGCTCAAGCTGCCTACGCTTCAACAAAGCTCGAACACGAAGTCGAAAGGACCGGATCATCTGGCTCATCCTCCCCGCGCCCTATGCGCTCTCGAGTATCCGCATCACGCCGGCGCTCAGCCGTCCCCAATGTTCCCGTTCCGCTGCTAAACATTTCCGGCCCGCCGGCGTCAAGCGGTAGAATTTCACGCGCCGGTTGGTTTCCGAAAGACCCCACTCCGGATCGAGCATCCCGCGCAGTTCCAGGCGGTGGAGCGCCGGGTACAAGGCGCCCTCTTCCACTCGGAGCGCCTCTTCGGAAACGTCGTGAATCCACTCGGCGATTGCATACCCGTGCCTCTTGCCCCGCGAGAGGGACTTCAGAATGAGCATGTCGAGCGTCCCTGGAATCAGGTCTCCTGGACGTTGTCCGTTAGGCGATATCTGCTTAGGCATAAGTCTTTGATGCCTAATTGTGGACTAAGGCGTAGCCAGGTGCAAGCCCCCTTGGCATTTCGGACGGATGGAGATTGCGGGCTCTCGGAAGGCGTGGCAAACTGAGGTGCTACCGACATCCGACTGAACTTGTTCGACCCTGGCTCGCAACGTGCCAGACAACGACAATGTCCAAGCTCTACGGTTCGCTCGCGGATTGGTGGCCACTGTTGTCGCCGCCTGCGGACTATTTCGAAGAGGCTGCCATCTACGCCAAACACCTGGTCAGTGCCGGGAATCAGCCATCACGCACAATGATCGAATTCGGCAGCGGCGGAGGGAATAATGCGTCACACCTCAAAACGGCAGAGGTCGTGCCGTTCGAGCATTCCGAAATTGAACCCGGTTCAATGGAGTTGTTTCTCGGAGTCAAACCGGACAAGTAGCTTCGCGTAGCCTCATGACCGATATTCATCATGACGAACGCGAGCGGCTGCAGAGCGGAATCCGGCTGTTCAACACTCGTCAATTTTTTGAGTGCCATGAAGCTCTGGAAGAAGCATGGATGCCGGAGCGCGGACCCAGGCGGCTGTTCCTGCAATCGCTAATTCACCTTGCCGTCGGTTTTTATCACACGGAGCGCGGAAATTCCGAGGGCGCCAGCCGGCAACTCCGTAAAGGGTTGCGCAAGCTCGCCGGGTACCTGCCTTCCTGCGAAGGCATCGATACGGCGCGACTGCACAGGGATGCACTGGTAACGCTTGAGCGTATCGAGACCGGTGCGGAGGCGTTCGAGTACCCATACATCCACATGACGTCTGGCGCCGATTTGTGAATCCTATCGATTCCTGCTCACGGATAGGTTACGACCTGATACGCCAGTGTCGAGCCCTGGTAGAACGGCTGATAGAACACGTTGTTACAGTTGTAGATGACTGTTGAGCCTGCTCCAACTGCCGCGCAGCCGCCGGGCAGTGTAGCCACGGTCGTTCCGACCATCGGTGTTGCGACAACTACCGTTGTGGGTTCCGAGGTAGCCGCACCCACGATCGCGCCGGTAGTCGCGCCAATGGCGGCGCCGGCCGCAAACGATCCCCATCCCCAATCGTGGTCGTAGTCAACGTCGATGTCTCGATCAACGTCGATGTTCCGGTCCACACTGCGACTCCGGTCCACGTTTCGATTGGCGTCCAGGTTCCGGTCGCGGGAAGCGTTTCGATCGGCCTGCAGGTTTCGATCGCGCTGCAGGTTCCTGTCGGCAGACGGCCTGGCAGGCTGCCCGGCGGGCCGGGCGGCAGGCCGGGCGGCCGCGTGGGCGGATCGGTTGTTTACGGGAACACGCGACTGATGCGGCTGCCGCGCGACCCGGCCGAAGACTGGGGTCGACGCAATCAGCGCCGCCAAAATGAGTGCCAGCGACTTCATGATTTCCTCCCCTTCTTTAACGCTTTCATCGCGCGCGGAAACTCGATTTGCCGTGCGCCTTGGGGCGGCGTGAACGAGAACACGGCCTGGCTGACGTCTGGATTGAAGTTCCAATCCGATAGGTCCACGGTGACGCGGGGATGCTCAGGCATCGACTTATCAATGATCTCGATGCGGACGGGCACAGGCCGGTCTCCGCCCTCAACCCAAAGCTGCCATTCGGCCCCTGGTTCGGTGAATGCCAGCTGATGCAGGGTCTTGCCGAAGGCATCCGTGCGTCCGATCACGTAGGCGCTCTTGACATCCGCTTCCAGGGATTTGTACGGATCGCTTTCGAGCAGGTTCCGTACGGGCATGATGATACCTTTCTGCTCGAGTCCGGCGAGGGCGGCGTCGATCGTGGCGGGGGCCGTCGTGGCCGCATAGAGGTTGGGGCCGGGGGAAAACAGAAACGTTCTGCCTCCGTTGAACAGGACCTGAACATCCTGATTCTGTCCCGTGTGGGTCTCAATTCGCACCTTGTCAGGCCTCGACACAGTGACCTTGTGAGTCGCAAACCGGGTGATGATCTGGCCGTTCGTGCCGAGCCGCTCCCTCGCGACCCGCGCGGTGAACGAGTAGTTCTTCGCGTCCCGAATCGTATCCGTCGTTTTTCGCAGAACAGCCAGGGCGAGTGGATCGATTTTCGGGTCTCCAGCCACCTGCGGCTGCCGCGCGAAGGCGGTCAAGCAAGTGGCCAGGACAACAATACTGAGAAACCTCAGCGTCATAAGGCATTCCTTCTTACGCACCTTATGGATTGTGCCAGGCGTGAACCATCCGTGAATGTTGTGCATGACAGTTGTCGCCATGTGGACCTCCCACGAAATTATGGAGCAATAAGCCAGCCACTTAGAGATGCGCCTTCGGGCTATGCAGAGTGCTTGGATTTCTGGTGTATCTCTCTACCCCGGCCTTGTTCGGACAGAGGCTGTGATTGCAGCGGCTGAAGGTGGCTGGCTGGATTTGTCAACCAGCGAAAGCCCCGAGTTCATCGGCCGTGTCGTGGCTGCCCTTACACGCGACCCCGTTCTGATTCAACGCACAGGCCAGGTATTAATCGCAGCGGCTCTCGCCGATTCGTGAGTCTTGTTGATTCCTTCATGCCGGGCCATTCGATCCACTTTGGAGGTGTAGCCGGCTTCCCGCCTTGCGAACGACTGCCGGGCGGATTCTGAATCAATTTGCGTAATGTGCCCTTGACATCTTGTGCGGACATCGGCGAATCTATATCTCGAATGGCTAGGCATGGAGAGGTAGCGGTGATTCTATGATCTGGAATTCTCTTTTTCGAAAGCGCCGATGGGAGAGCCGAATGAACGCCGAATTCCGCTTTCACCTCGAAGAGCAGGTGCAAGCCTATATTGCGGAGGGGCTGAGTGAGCAAGAGGCAAGACAAAAGGCGATTCGAGAGTTCGGCGCGATTGAACTCGCAAAGGACGAATGCCGGGACCAGCGGCCGTTTGTCTGGCTGGAGCAGGCACTCCAGGATGTTCGATACTCTGCCCGCCTGCTAGTCCGTAACCGGACCTTCAGCGCCGTGGCAATCCTCTCCATTGCGCTTGGAATCGGTGCAACGACATCGGTTTTCAGTGTTGTGGATCGTATTCTGTTTCGCAGCCTTCCGTATCGCGACGCCGAGCGATTGGTGTCGATCGGGCTCGCCGCCCCGATGCTGCCATATGACTTCCTGTTTGGCGCTGCTTATCTCAACCTCCGAACACAACAGAACGTATTCGCCGCCGTTACGTCCTGGAGCGGCGTGAACGACTGCGATCTCACTGGCGGCGAACCAGTCAGGATCAGTTGTGCGGCCGTCGAGTCGTCGTTTCTCTCCACGTTGGGAACCCTTCCCATCCTTGGTAGAGACTTCACTCGCGAGGACGAGGGACCAAACAAGCCGAAAGCTGTCTTGCTTTCTTACACCTTCTGGCGATCCCGATTTGGAGGGCAGCCTGACGTCCTGGGACGCACGCTTCCTCTCGACGGCCGGCCTGCGCGTGTGATTGGCGTCTTGCCGCCGGAATTTGAGACCCCAACGCTGGCGCATGCCGATCTCCTGGTCCCGCAAGGGTTGGACGATGCCACCCTGCAAAAGGCCGTCACGGGCCGGCCCCTTCGAGCGATTGCCCGGCTTGCGCCCGGGATGACAGTAGCGCAGGTGCAGGCTGCAGGCAACGTTATGGTATCCCGGGCGCTGCAAGGCGGCCCCGGCAGCCTGCCACGTGAGATCAGGCCTCGCGTAAAGACTTTGCGGGCCCTTCGAGCCGGCGATGCCAAGGCCGTCTCCTGGGTCCTGTTTGGTTCCGTTGTCGCCTTGTTGTTGCTGGCCTGTGCCAATGTGGCCAACTTGTTGTTGGCTCGCACTGTTGCACGACAGCGGGAGTTGGCCGTTCGCGCGGCCCTGGGTGCAGGCCGGAGCAGATTGGTCCGTCAGGCAATCACGGAAAGTTTACTGTTAGCGTTCGCCGGAGGGATTGCCGGCTCAGCCCTCGCGTACGGACTGCTGAAAGTCCTGGTGCGCGCGGCGCCGGACGGCATTCCGCAACTCGCCCAGGCTGGCCTGGATGCGCGCGTTTTCGCTTTTACGATTTTGTGTTCGGTGGTCTGCGGCCTTGTCTTTGGAATGGGACCAGCGTTGGCCGGCCCAGGCCGAGAGGTGTTGTCGGCAAGCCGCTCAGTTGCCGGCCGGCGCGGTCGCGTAAGACAGGCGCTGATAGTAGCTCAGCTTTCCCTTTCCCTCGCGCTCCTCACCGGCGCTGGATTGCTGGCGCGGGCATTCTGGAAATTTCAGCAGGTACCGCTGGGCGTGGAGACGCAACAGATATTGACGGCCTCCCTTTCGCTTTCGCAACACCGGTATCCAACCGCCGCACGGCAACTGGCGTTCTCCGAGGAACTGGAAGAGCGCTTGCGCGGAACAGGCAGCTTCGTGACCGTCGCAATCGGCGACTCCCGGCCGCCAAACCCTCCTTTACGCTCCAAGCCCCTGGCTCTGCAGCAAATCGATGGGCGGCCACAGGAGTCGCCCGCTCAGGGCACAGTCGTGTGGCGCGCAGTTACTCCCGCGTACTTCCGTGCGCTTGGAATTCCGATTCGCCGGGGACGGGGATTTACTGAGCAGGACCGCGGCCCCGGCCACGACGTGATGATTGTAAGCCAGTCGCTCGCGCGACGGCTCTTTCACGGGTCCGACGCCGTCGGTCATTTCATCGGCGCCACTGAGATTGTCGGCGTCGCCGGTGATGTAAGGAATAGCGGTGGAACGGCGCGCGACGATCCGGAATATTATGTGCCACGCAGCCGCGCGCCGGACGCCTCGATCTACGCTTATCCGGACGAACTCCGACGCGTAGTCGCCATTGTTCGTACGCCGCTCGCTACGGAATCCGCCAGCCGCGCGATTCGGGGCATCGTTGCAGAACTCGATCCGTCCTTACCAGTCCAGATTGAAACGATGGCCGAAAGCACGCAGCGCCTTTCCGTTCGTCCCCGCTTCAATGCGATGCTTCTGGCTCTGTTCTCCGTCGTCGGGCTGGCTTTGTCCGCCTTCGGTCTATACGGAGTGCTTGGATTTCTGGTGGCGCAGCGCACCCGTGAAATTGGTGTGCGAATCGCGCTCGGGGCAACGCCAAGAGCCATCTCTTTTATGGTTCTCGGCAGCGCCGCGCGATGGCTTGCTGTGGGCATGGCATGCGGCCTCGTTCTTTCGGCCGGTCTTTCTCTCGCGCTGAAGAGTCTGCTGTATGGGATGCCGGCCTACGATCCGGCTTCATGGATACTGGCGGCTGCCGTGCTCTTCGCAACTGCTCTCGCGGCCGCGTGGCAGCCGGCTCGGCGCGCGGTCGGCGTTGATCCGGTGGAAGCCTTACGCCATGAGTGAACCACGGTTTGTGGTATCATTGCGTACACAGAGAGGCACAATGAAATGGAAAGCATTGGCATCCGGGAATTTCGTGAGAAGCTATCGAGCTTTCTGGAGTCGTCCACGCCAGTGGCGATCACCCGACACGGCGAGACGGTAGGTTTTTATATCCCTGCGCGCCGGCAGCGGAGAGATGCCGACTTGGACGCGCTGCGGAGGGCAGGCGAGCAGTTAGACGCGCTGATTGCGGCTGCTGGGACGACCGAGGACGAGTTGGTGGCGGATTTCAAAGACTTGCGCCGGCAAGCTCGCAAAGCGAAACGATAGAATGCTGGTGCTTGATGCGAACATTCTCATTCGCGCGGTTCTTGGCCAGCGCGTCCGGACACTTATCACGACATACGGCAACGCCGTCGAGCTTTTTGCTCCGGATGTAGCGTTCACGGAAGCCTGCGAGCATCTTCCAAAAGTGCTGGTGAAGCGGCGGACCCCAGTCGAATCAGGTATGGCCGTCCTTGAGTCGTTGGGCCAGGTCATCCAAGCGGTTGACTTTGAAACATATTCAGTATCTGAAGAAGCGGCGCGAAAGCGCCTTTTGGGCCGCGATCCGGAGGACTGGCCCGTACTGGCCACGGCTCTTGTTCTTAACTGCCCGATCTGGACTGAAGACACCGATTTCTTTGGCTCGGGTATAGCCACTTGGACGACGGATCGCGTGGAACTCTTTCTCCAAGGCGCTGGTACCGGCTAAGGACGAGCGCTGACTTGGTCCGCCGCAAGAAGCTCGAGTTTCACTTCGGCATCGCGTGATTGTCGACGCCCGGATGCTGCAGTGCTGCAGAGGGAACTTCTCTCGAACGGCTATAATTAGGGGCGCCGGATCGCTCGCCCCTGAGCGCCGTTCCGGCTTCCGTATTTTGAAGACGTGCTTGAGGTGAATCGGTAATGACACGACGTGAACTCGGAAAACTTGCCGGCACGGCCCTGCTTGCGAAGCCGGGCGCGGCCCAGGCTCAGGCATCCAACTATACCGGCGCGCTGGACGGTCTTGAAAGCAAGGTGGAGCTTCCCGCGTTCGACCCCGTGATCTACTCGCGGGCGCTGTACGAATCGGCGCCCTTGCGGCTGGCGTTTCAGGCCAAGAATCGGAGGCAGGCCGAAGCCTGGCAGAAGAAGCTTCGCGCGAAGACCGTCGAGCTGTTGGGCGGCTTTCCCTCCACGCGGACGCCGCTTGCACCGCAGACGCTCGAGGTGCGCGAGTTCCCCGGCTACCGTCGCGAAAAGTTCGTCTTCGAGAGCGCTCCGGGAGTGCGCGTGCTTGGGTATCTGCTGACACCGGCGAAGGGCAGCGCGCCCTTCGCGTCCATGGTCTGTGTGCCCGGGCACGGGCGGGGCGTGGACGATATCGTCGGAATCGACGACAAGGGCCGGGACCGGACCGATAAGGACGGCTACCAGCACGACTTCGCGCTTCAGGTGGTGGAGCACGGCATGGCGGCAGTGGCCATCGAGCCTCTGGGCTTCGGCTGCCGCAGGGATCCGCGAGCGAAGCGGAGGGGTCTGGGAAACTCATCCTGCCAGCCCTCGGCCGGCGCCGCGCTGTTGCTGGGGCAGACTATGATCGGGTGGCGCGTCTGGGACGTGATGCGCACCATCGACTGGATCGAGACCCGCAAGGAGCTGGATGCAAAGCGCGTGGGCTGCATGGGCATCTCCGGAGGCGGCACCTGCACGACCTTCGCCTCCGCAGTGGAGCCGCGCATCGCCGCGGCCATGATCAGCGGCTACCTGAACACTTTCCGCGACAGCATCCTGAGCCTCTCCCATTGCATCGACAACTATGTGCCCGGCATTCTCAACTGGGCCGAGATGTACGACGTCGCGGGGCTGATTGCGCCGCGGCCGCTGTTTGTGGAATCGGGTCACAAGGACAATATCTTTCCCATCGAAGCCAGTGTGAGCAGCTTTGAGCGCGTCAAGAAAGTCTACGAGGTCTTCGACGCCGCGGAGAAGGCCGAGCAGGAGACTTTTCCGGCGGCCCACAGCTTCCACGGAGTGAAAGGTCTGCCGTTCCTGGCGCGGCACCTGGGCGCCGCCTGATTCCCGGATGAAGCGCACTTTCCGTGCGCCGGGACGGGTCAACCTGATCGGCGAGCATACCGACTATAACCTTGGCTTCGTTCTTCCCGTGGCGCTCGATCTTGCTACCTGGATTACCGCCGAGCCTTCCACGGACGGCATGCTGCATGTTTTCTCCGAAGCGCGGAACGCCCGCCGCGCGTGGCCGGTGAGCGAGATTCCAGGACTCACGCGGGCGGGGCACTGGAGCGATTACGTGGCGGGCGTGGCGCAGCAGCTTGTGCGCCACGGATACGCCATCGAGCCGCAAAGGCTATCCATTCGCAGCACGATTCCGGAAGGCGCGGGACTCAGCTCTTCGGCCGCGCTGGAGGTGGCGGCGACCCTTGCCCTGTCGCGCGATCCGGCCCCGGCCGAGGTGGTGCGCATCGCGCACCGGGCCGAGGTCGAGTTCGTCGGCCTGCCTTGCGGCATGATGGATCAGTACGTTTCGGTGTACGGACACGAGAACAGCGCGCTCAAAATCGATTGCCGCAGCCTGACGCATGAGATTGTACGCTTGCCGCCAGGTGCGCTGATCCTGATAGTCAATTCCATGGTGAAGCATGAGCTGGGCAAATCCGCTTACGCACAACGGGTGGAGGAATGCAGGCAGGCGGCGGCCGCGCTGGGAGTCGCCAGTCTCAGAGACGCGACCATGGAACAGTTAGAGCGGATTCCGTTGCCCGATGCCATACTTCGGCGCGCGCGTCACGTGATTCTCGAAAACGGTCGCGTGCTGCGGTTCGTGGAGGCGAGCGGCGGACGGGATCTGCCCGGCATGGGGCGTCTGCTGCTCGAATCCCACCGCAGCCTGCGCGACGACTACGAGGTCAGCGCGGCGGAGCTGGACTTTCTGGTTGAGAAGGCAATGACCGTGGATGGGGTCTTGGGAGCGCGGATGACCGGCGGCGGCTTCGGCGGCTGCATCCTGGCGCTGCTCGGTCCCGATGCCGAGGCGCGCTTCAGGGAGACTATACAGCGGGAATACCGCAGGAAGTTCGGCCTCGATCCCGCGATCTATCCTTGCCGGCCCGCCGCGGGAGTGGGAGAAATTCCGGCCGGGTGAGAGTTTTCGGCCTTTCGGGCTACTATTTGTTCAAATGTTCTCGGATGCTACGCGTCCATCGTTGCGGGACTGGAGGGCTATGGGCGCCACGGCCTACAATTTCATAGCCTCCAGTTTCCGGTAAAGCGTTTTCCTCTCGATTCCTAAAATCTTCGACGCCTTGCTCTTGTTGCCGCCCGTAGCGGCCAGCACCTTGCGGATCTGCTCCTGCTCCGCGCCGGCCAGAGTCTCCACGGCATGCTCGCGCGGATCCATGGATGCGAGCGTATCGCGGATGGCTTCGCCGTCGATCCGTTGCGGGCCGAGGATGGTGAGCCGCTCGATGGCGTGCTGGAGCTGGCGCACGTTGCCCGGCCAGGTGTGCTCCTCGAGCGCCTGAATGCCCGAGTCCAGAAGGCGGGCCTCGTTGCCGTAGCGCGCATTGTATTTCCGGAGAAAGAAGTGCGCCAGCAGGGGCACATCGCCGCGCCGCTCCCGCAGCGGGGGAAGCGCGAGACGCACCACATTGAGACGGAACCACAGGTCCTGCCGGAACTTGCCCTCATCCACCATCTTCTGCAGATTTCGATTGGTTGCCGCCACCACGCGCACATCCACGGCCTTGGAACGCGGCGCGCCCAACTGGCGGATCTCACGCTCCTGCAGGAACCGCAGCAGCTTCAATTGAAAGTTCAGCTCAATCTCGCCGATCTCGTCCAGAAACACGGTTCCGCGATTGGCGGCTTCAAATACGCCGATGCGGTCGCGATCCGCGCCGGTGAACGCTCCTCTTACAGCGCCGAACAACTCGCTTTCGAGCAGCGATGGCGCGATGGAGGCGCAATCCACGGCCACGAAGGGAAAACTGGCGCGGCGGCTGTGACGATGGACCATGCGCGCCACAAGCTCTTTGCCAGTGCCGGTCTCGCCTTCAATCAGAACCGTGGCGTCCGTGGGGGCGGCCTTCGAGGCGGTTTTATACACTTCCACCATCGCGCTCGAACTGCCGATCATCTCCGACTCGGGCAGCTCTTCCGCCTCGGCCTCTTCTTCGTCCTCTTCCCAGCCAGCTTCCGCCCGCTTCACCGCTTCCAGCATCCGGTCCAGGTCGAATGGCTTGGCGATGTAATCGAAGGCGCCGCCGCGCGTCGCGGCCATTACCGTTTCCATGCTGCCGCGCGCGGTCATGAGGATCACGGAGCACTTCGGATTGCGGCGCATGGCCGCATCCAGAACGTCCAGGCCGGTACGCTGGTCGATGTAGATATCCGAGATGACGATCCGGTAACAGCCTTCGGTAAGACGGTCAAGGGCTTCACTGGTCGATGAAACGGCATCCACCTGGTAGCCTTCCAGTTCCAGATGCGTGACGATGGTCGTGCGCACGGCCGGGTCGTCTTCCACCAGCAGCAGGCGTTCCATCAGTTGTGTTCCGCCGCCGCCGCGGAGAGCTGTGCGGGAAGGATCAGAGTGAAGCGCGAGCCTTCGCCGGGCCGGCTGAAAACGTCGATCCTGCCTGCATGTTGAGAGACGATCTGTTCCACGATGGAGAGCCCGATGCCGGTGCCCGCTTCTCCGGACTCCTCGGCCTTGCGTGTCCGATAGAAACGCTGGAAGATGCGGCTCACCTCCTTTTGATCCATTCCCATGCCCTGGTCTTCGATGCAGAGGTGCAGATGCTCGCCGCGATGCGCGGCGGATACTGTTACGGTCGTCTTTGGAGGTGAATACTTCACGGCGTTCGTCAATAAATTATAAACCGCGTATTCCATCAGCTCCCGGTCGCCCGAGAGTAGGGACAGGGGAAGCGTCTCGGTATGGATGCCGATCTGCTTGCGGCCGGCCACCGGAAGGACTCGCTCCACGCAGGTTCGGATCAGCTCGGGCGCGGCGAATTGTTCCTTCTTGAGCTCCAGCCCGCCGGCCGAGAGCCGCTCCACGCTGAGGAACACTTCAATCATTTTGCCCAGCCGCTTCGACTCGGAATGGATCAGGTCCGCGATCTGTTTGCGTTTCTCCTCGGGAAGGGCGTAGCGGCCCATCAGCTCGCTCGATCCCTGTATGGCCGTGAGCGGCGTGCGCATCTCGTGAGTCACGAAGTGCATGGCGTGCCGGTAGCGCTGACGCTCGCTCTCGGAATCCTCCAGCCGGAGCCGGACCACGAAATGCTGATACGCCGCGGCCAGCACCACCGCCGTCCACACCGAAGCGAGAGCGGGCGCGAACGGGAACACGATTCCCTGCGTGAACGCGAAGTACGGCCCGGCGTGCGCCACGGCAAGCAGGCAGACCGCCATCGCGTTCGACCGCCATCCCGACCCCCACGCGAAGATTGCGCCCGAAGCCAGCACCAGCGCCAGACTGACCGCTAGCACGGACCAGGCCGGCGCCACCGTGAAGAAGTTCTGCTGGGCGATGGTCTCGAAGGCGTGCGCGTGAATCTCCAGGCCTGACATCGGCACGCCGTAGGAATAAGGCGTCATCAACCGGTCGCGCGCGGCGGTCTGCGCCGTAATGCCGGCGAACACGGTCTTGCCCGAGAACTCCGCCGCCAGACTCTCGTCGGCACGTAACTGCCGCAAGGTAATCTCGGGTATATCCCGGTCCGGCGGAAGATAGCGAATGAGAAGAGAGCGATTGTTCCGGTGCGAGGCGGGAATGACGACTTCGCCCACGCGAAGGTTCTCGGGCGATTCCAGAATGTCGGCGCCGCGCGAGACGCGGAACGCTTCGAGCGCCAGCGCCCAGTACCGCTGCCTTCCCGCTACTTTCGCCAGCAGGATCTCACGGCTTACGGCATCGAGCGGATCGGGATCGGCGTGGACGTGGCCCACCGCGCGGGCCCACTTAGCAAAGCGTGGAATCGGTTCCTCCCAAAGAGGCTGCGCGCCCGCTATATCGGACGCCAATACCAGCCCCGGAATGGATCGAAACGCGGCCTCCAGGCGTTCGTCCGACTCCGGGTCGCTGTCCTCGGCCAGAATCAAGTCGACGACCACCGCGCGTGGCGAAGCTTTGGCCACCCGGTCAAGCCCTTCAGCCAGCGCCCGCCTGAGCCCGCGCAGGCCGCCGGCTTCGCGATAGGACTCTTCGTCCACCGCCAGCAGGATGGCTTCGGTTGGCTTGACCACGGGCTTGTAGAGGCGGAACCAGAAATCGTAGGCGTCGTTGTCGATCTGGGTGGCGAACGAGGTCCAGCTCGTCACCGTTGCGATGGCGAACGCCGCGGCGAGTAAAGCGCAATACTCCAGTTGCTGCCGGCCCGGGCGGCGCATCTTTTATTTCTGGCGCGGCTTGGCGAGGGCGCGCTCGATCTCGTCCGGATCCGTTGGAAGCGCCGCGCTCAGAATTTTGGCGCCGTTCTTCGTTACCAGCACCATATCCTCTATCCGCACTCCTATGTTCTCGTCGGGAATATAAATCCCCGGCTCCACTGTGATCACCATACCTTCTTCCAGCGGCAGGGTGGGGTCGTAAGCGTCATGCACCTCAAGGCCGACATGGTGCCCCACGCCGTGCGTAAAATACTTGCCCAGCGGGTTCCCGTGCTTGTCCTTGCCATGTGAATCGATGTAATCATACGCCACTTTATAGATGCTGTTGGGCGTGGTCTTGCCGATGGTCATGCCCGGCTTGACGGCGGCGATGGCGGCCTTCTGTGCGCCGAGAACGATCTCGTAGATCTCCCGCTGGCGCTCCGTGAACTTGCCGCCGACTGGAACGGTGCGCGTGATATCGCTCGCGTAACCCGCGCACTCCGCGCCCACGTCCATCAGCAGCAGCTCTCCCTTGTCCATGCGGCGCGAGTTCTTCGAATAATGCAGTGTGACCGCGTTCGGCCCGCTGCCGACAATAGGCGAGTAGGCGTGCCGCTCGCAGCCTTCCTCAAAGTAAACCGCGCCCATGGTGGTGGCGATCTGATACTCGTACATCCCCGCGGCGGCGCGCCGCCAGGCCGCACGGTGGGCCTCCATTGTCAGGTCGGTGGAGCGCTGAATCAGAGCGATCTCTTCCGGCGACTTCTTCATCCGCAACTTTGCGATCTGGTTGGCGGCATTTGAAATCTCGCGCAGCGGCGCCAGCGCCGCGAGCCTGGCCGAGGCGGGATGGTCCTGCAGCTTGTAGAGCTTCGGATAGCGTTCCAGCAGGCGGCGCAACTCGGTCTCCATCCGCTCGGCTGGCATTACGGTTTCAAAGCCGGTGCTGCGTGCGACGGCGGAGTCTTCGGGATCGGCTTTCGGGCCGGTCCACTTCTCCTGCTCGGGGCTGCGCCTGGGGATGAACAGAATTTCGTTAGGCTGCGCATCGGCCGCGGGCGACAGCACCAAAATTGCACCGGGTTCCCGCCAGCCGGTCAGATAGTAGAAGTTCGGCTCCTGGATGAATCCGGTGGTCGAATCCCCGGCTTCCTTTTCGGTGTTGCCGAACAGAACGGTGATGCCTTCCGGGAGCGCCTTGCGCAGCTCGTCACGCCGCGTTTTATGAACGTCCGCCAGGCAGGATACCGGTGCGACCGATATCGCCAGGAAGACCCAAAACAACTTCATTTCTTAAGTATAGGCGCGGACGGTGCTAAGTGGAGCTTGCCAGGCATAGACGATTCTCGGGAGGAATTTGAAAGGCCCCGGTCATGTAATGATGGCAAACGTGAAAGCGTTGCTTGATCGGGTTCCGGGTCTCGCTGATCTGGTTCAGTGGTGCAATGGCTGGCCGTCGTTTCATGATGCAGAGATTGTACGCCTGGATTTGAGGCGCAGAGGTCTGTCTCAACTCGTTGTCTACGCGCTGGGTGGAGCACGGCCTGATGTTGGCCCGCGTGCAGATCCGAAATACTCTGTGCCTCCTGAGGACGTGATCATCACGTTCGTCCTCGAAGATATTGACGATCTTGATCTTTACCAGTTCAGTTCTCAGAATGTAGTGTTTTCGCTGTCATTGGAGGCGACAGCAACTGGACTGCGAATCACAATGCAGCCCTGCTACGGGTTGGCTGGTACCATCGACGCCCAGAAGATCAGCATAAAATTCAGTCCCGGCAAACCCAAATCCGATGAATGAAACTAGTGCAGTGCGTCCGAAATCGTGGCGTTTATTGATCCCGCGAAACCGCTTGCTGGCGCGCGCGGCTCGGAAACACGACCGCGTGTTTGCAACCAGTTACTGAGCCGCGACCGCAAGGGAGCGGATTCTACGGCGATTGGATAATCCGCATTCTGCGTGCCGCACTACACTAGCTCGCTGCCACTTCGGCTCGCTCTTTAGACTTTTGGCTCGTCAGAAAAAATCGTGGGTGGACTCGGGTTCGGGCAGCTTGCCAAG
>JBBDWK010000019.1:0-6802 GCA_040902885.1 Bryobacteraceae bacterium
ATGGAAATGCTTCACCGACCAGCACTCCGGTGCTATAATTCGCCTTCGCTTCGGCCTATGTCGCTCGGTCTCCCTCGGTCTCTGCTGCTCACTGCTCCTCTGATCGTCTTGGCTACCATCGTCATGGGCTCGCTCTCCGTCCTTTCTTCGTTCTTCGATTCCGACGGCCATATTCAGGAGAAAGTGGCCCGCGCCTGGTCGCGTTTTCTGCTGTTCGTGAGCGGGGTGCGCGTGGACGTACAAGGCTTGGAACAGCTCGACCTCTCGGCCAACTACGTCTTTGTGGCCAACCACCTGAGCCTCATGGACACGCCCGTTGTGCTGGCCAGCGTTCCCGTTCGCTTCCTGTTCATCGCCGCGGAGAAATACTTCCGGATTCCGTTTCTCGGCACGCACCTGCGCCGAGGCGGCCATCTCCCGGTCAACATCCTGGACCCGCGCGGGGCGCTCAAAGTCATGACCGAAGCCGCGCGCCTGATCCGCGAACGCAACCTCTCCATCGTTCTTTTCCCTGAAGGCACGCGCGCGCGCGGCCCCATGGGTGAGTTCAAGGAGGGCGCGGCGTATATTGGAATTAAGTCCGGTATACCGGTTGTGCCCATGGCCATTCTTGGAACGCGCGATATTCTTCCCGCCGGCAGCTTGCACCTGCGCGCCGGCCGCGCGCAACTGCGCATCGGCGAACCACTGCCCACGGGGAATCTCACCTTGAAGGACCGGGCGCAATTGACGAGCGCCC
Organism: Bryobacteraceae bacterium; assembly: GCA_040902885.1. Lineage (GTDB taxonomy): Bacteria > Acidobacteriota > Terriglobia > Bryobacterales > Bryobacteraceae > JBBDWK01. The sequence goes on from JBBDWK010000019.1 coordinate 740, forward strand.
TGCGAGCGCGCGTCTGCGAGCTGCTTCAAGGCCGCGCCGAGACGGTTGGGAACGCGGCCGGGCGGCGATGACGCCCGCCTTCACAGCCCGCAGCCGCGAACAATCCATCGAGCGCCTGAAGACGGAAAAGTTCGACGTCCTGATCCTGGGCGGCGGCATCAACGGAGCGGGCACCGCGCGCGATCTCGCTTTCCGCGCGCGCGATTGCGGCACGGACCTTCGCATTGCGCTCGTTGAGCAGCATCATTTCGCCTCCGGCACGAGCGGGAAAAACTCCCAGTTGATCCACGGCGGGCTGCGCTACCTCAAGAACCTGGAATTCGGGCTGGTGCGCGAGGCGTTGCGCGAGCGGGCGACGCTGCTGCACCTCGCGCCACACCTGGTGGAGCCGCTGCCATTCCTGATCCCCATGCACGGCTGGTTCGCCAGCGCCTTTTACGGAACGGGCTTGTGGATCTACGACGCGCTTGCGGGGCGGAAGCGGATTGCGCGGCGGCGCTATCTGACGCGGCAGGCGGTGGCCCGGCTGGAGCCGGATCTCTCCCGGGAAGATCTGACCGCCGCCGCCATCTTCTACGATTGCCGCATTCATTCGGCGCGTTTCGTGCTCGAAAATATCTTCGATGCCGTTCGCGGCGGTGCTGCGGTCGCAAACTATCTGCGCGCCGAAGATCGCATCCGCGAGAGCGGCGGCTACCGCGTCCGGTTGCGCGACGCCCTCTGCGGGGAGATCTTCGAGACTCGCGCCCGCAAGCTCGTCGACGCCACCGGACCGTGGAAACCGGGCGAGGAGCTGCGCCTGGTGCGCGGCTCTCACATCGTCATTCCACGCGTGAACGCGAGCGACAACGCCATTGCGTATTTCGAGGAGAGCGGGCGCATCATTTTCGTGATTCCCTGGGGTTCCAAGCGCGATCTCTCGCTGGTCGGCACAACAGACTGCGACCACACCACGGGGCCGGACGACGTCCGCATCTCGCGCGAGGAAGTGGACTATCTGCTGCGCATCGTGCGCGGCCTCTACCCCACCGCGAATCTCGACGTCATATCGTCCTACAGCTCGTTGCGGCCGTTGCTGCAGAGTAGCGCCGAATCGCCCACCAAGACCAGCCGCGAGCACCGCATCTGGAACTCCGGCGACGCCGTACTCAACATCGCGGGCGGCAAGTACACCACATATCGCGCCATGAGCGAGGAGGCCTGCGATCTGCTTGCCGGAGAAATCGCGCCGCAACTCGCCGGCCGCTGTACGACAGCCGAGCGCCCTTTAGGCGGCAACTCCGCGGCTGGCATTGAAAACCTTCGCGATTCAGCCGCGGCGCTCGCCGCACAGCATGGAGTGGACGGGGAAGATGTGCTGCGGCTGATACGGGATTACGGCGTGCAGGCGCCCCACGTGCTCGCGCTGACGCCCGCCGCCGCTTGCGACGGCTTGACGCGCGTCGAGCGGGCCACGGTTGCCTTCGCCGTCCGGCACGAGATGGCGCGCCGCCTGCCCGATCTCCTCTTCGTCTCCACCTATTGGGGTTACGAGCGGCGATGGAGCCGGGAGAGCCTGCTGCCGTTCGCCGCGGAGATGGGCCGCCATCTCGAATGGCCACAGGCCCGAATCGAACAGGAGTGCGATCTGGTGCTGCGGCTGGCGCACTAAAGCTCGCTCTCCGCTTGATGCCGGTTAGAAAGATTGCGATGAGACGATGGACCTTCTGCCCGTGGAGTACGGCGGTAGTACAATGGAAACAAGGAACCCATGGCTCTCTCGATACCCGACCAGCCGCGCGATCGCCGCTTCCAGCTACGCGCTACGGCGATGGAAGAGACCCTGATCAAGGTCGCCGCCGAACGCCAAGGAGTTAGCGTAACGGATTTCATCGTGCGTAGCGCCTGCGAAAAGGCGGAGCAGGCTCTCGCTGGCCAGACGCGATTCGTTCTCGACGAAAAACAATGGAAGGCGTTCATGGCCGCCCTGGACCGACCGCCAATAGATAAGCCTCGTCTCCGCCGCTTGTTCTCCGAATCGCATGTCGCCAAGCGTCGTTCATGAGTCAAGTTCCCGAGCAGGAATTTGAGATTGAGAAGCTGGGTCGCGAGCACGACTTGAGATCGTTCGACTGTGGCAATGAGACGCTGAACCTCTGGCTTCGGAAGTACGCTTGGACGAATCAGCAGGCCGACTCCGCCAAGACCTACGTGGCGCTCGGTGAGAATCGAGTCGCCGGCTACTACGCCCTTACTACAGGTTCGGTGCATAAGCACGAAAGCCCGGAAAGAATCGCAAAGGGACTCGCCAATCATCCCGTGGGTGTGGTGCTGCTGGCGCGGCTAGCGGTTGACAAGATACAGCGAGGGAAGGGATTGGGAAAGGCACTACTGTTCGACGCATTGAAGCGGATAGAAGAAGCCGCCGATATCGTCGGGGTTCGCGCGGTCTTGGTTCATGCGATTGATAACGACGCTCGGAGGTTCTATGAGCATTTCAATTTCGATCCCTCGCCGGTCGATCCGTTTCAGTTGATGCTCCTGCTAAAGGACCTGCGAAAGGCGCTAGATACCAGCCTCCCTAAAGCTCCCAGACGATCTTCTCCCCATTGACCGTCAGTTCCCGGTAACGCGCCGGCCAGCGCGGCTCCATCATCCGCGCACTCCACGCGCGCCAGGCATCGCGCAGCCGCTTCACCACCTCAGGATGACGGGCCGACACGTCCGTCTTCTCGCCGATGTCGCTGGTGAGATTGTAGAGCTTCGAATAGCGCTCTCCGAATTCCAGTAGTTTCCACGGGCCCTGCCGCACCGCCCGCGCCTGCCCGGCCCGCCAGAACAACGCTTCGTGAGGCGCGCCCTGTCTGGTCCCGTTGAGATACGGTATCAGGTCCACGCCGTCAAATCGCACGCCTTGCGGAGCGTCAATGCCAGCGGCCGAGAGGAATGTCGGCAGGATGTCGCGGGACACAACGGGTTCTGAGTAGACCTTGCCCTCGGGCAGCCGGCCTGGCCACCGCGCTACGAACGGAACGCGGATGCCGCCTTCATAATAGGTGCACTTCTCGCCGTTCAACGGACGGTTGGTGCCGGCCCCTGTTGTCACTGGACAGCCATTGTCGCTAAGGAACACCACCAGCGTGTCGCGTTCAAGCCCGTTGTCGCGCAATCTCCTCAACACTGCTCCGACAGCATCGTCCATCGCACTGGTCATTGCAGCCAGCATCCGGTGACGTTCGTTGCGAATCGTCCGGAAGCGGTCCAGGTAGAGTTCGGTAGCGTGGAGCGGCGTATGGACTGCGTTAAATGCAAGATAGAGAAAGAACGGCTGCCGCTTGTTCCGGTCGATGAAGCCGACCGCTTCCTCGGCGAACGCGTCCGTCAGGTAGCGATGGTCCTCCACCGTATGGTTGCCACGCAACAGGAGCGCTCTGCGCTTTTCCGGGATGTTCGCATTGCCGTCTTCGGTCTCGACGGCGCGCCCGCCCGGCGTCTTCGGCGTGATATAGGAGTTGCCGCCCTCAAGGAATCCGAAAAACTCGTCGAATCCACGCTCGAGCGGATGGTAGCCGGGCCGCACGCCCAAATGCCACTTGCCGATGGCCGCGCTCCGGTACCCGGCTGGCTTGAGATATTGGGGAATAATCGTCTCGGATTGCGGCAGGCCGAAGTTCACCTGCGCCTCGCGCTCAGGCGAGCCGGAGTTAAACTCGTGCCCGAAGCGGTGCTGGTAACGGCCGGTGAGCATCGCCGCCCGGGATGGGCTGCACACCGCGCATGACACGTAGCCGTCCGTGAAGCGAATCCCGCCAGCAGCGATCGAATCGACATGCGGTGTAGGAACGTCCGGCGACCCATAGCAGGCAATATCGCCGTAGCCCAGATCGTCGGCGAACATGATCACTAGATTCGGACGGCGGGCCGCGCGCTGCGCCCTGAGGGACAATGGAGCGCTCAGAAGCGCTTTCGAAAAATCACGCCGAAGCATGGCGGTTGAAACCTCCAGCGCCCCGGATTCTATCATGTGTGAGGTTAAGGTCCATGGAAGCCTGGCGCACAGGAAGCCTGGCGCACAAGACCTCCCTCTCCGTTTGAAGAAACGAATGTAACAAATTCTTGCGGAGCACATGTCCGCTTGCGTTTTGGGCTACCCTGTGATACAGCGTGGGTACCGAAATAGGAGCGACCGTCGATGCAAAAGAGCGTTCTGCTAATGGCGTTTATCGCCTGGTGCGGGTGCAGAGAATCTCGGGTTGCCCCTCGGGCCCTTTCGGACGCTGAAAGATGGGCGGTAATGCCATCTCTTTCGGAATACAGCGACTCCACCGCCGTACAGGTCATGGGCCACGTGAGGAGTAATCCGCACTGTGCCCACCGAGAGACCGCTGAGGAGTTTCTTTGGAAAGGCTGCCAAACGGCTCCCGAAAAATGCATCGACATTGTCGCAGAATTTCCGAATACGACGAAGAAAAGAGACATCGCAACATTACTTTGGAAAAGCTGCCAAAGAGGCGTCTCTACTGACTGCGCCTTGCTCGTCGGATATTTTCCAGGTGATAAACGCACACCCCAGGTAAAGGCGATGATCGTAGCGGCTGCGGAAAAGAAAAAACGAGACAGGGCGACATTACTTTGGAAAAGCTGTCAAAGCGGCGTCTACACGGACTGCGACTTGCTCGCCGAATATTCTCCGGATGATGAACGCATCCCCCGGGCAAGGGCGATGATCATGGCGGCTGTGGAAAAACAGAGGAAAGAAAAGGAGGAAACTCGAAGGCGAGAGGCAGCGGCGGAGCTACAAAAATGGATCGTTGATGCGAATTCATATCGAATGGCGGTTGTCTTTCCAGAAGGTGCAAATCCCATGCACGCAAGGCTGTACGATGAGAAATACAGAGATTTGATCACGATTGTGACAGATAGCAGGTCTCTTATGGTGCACGTTCCGAATGAATCGCGGCAGCTAACTTTTTGCTGGGGGGAAAGCTCAGTAAAGTGCACGCAGTTGACTCCACGTCCCGGCCCCTTCCCAGCACCGCTACTTTCCACCCTTTCGGTGACGTTCCCGGACTCCCGCGAAGTCACGCCAGTGAGTTGTAGGTTAGACCACAAGGACCTAAGATTCTTGCGTTACGACAGGGATGCAAAACAGCTTGCTCCTGTTGTCGTGCTGCCCGGAAAGTACACCTTAACGTGCGGTTTTCTGTTCAGCGGATTTGCCGCCCATCGCGCTGGTCGTGTGGGCATTCGAAGGCTTGAAGGCGGTGATCCTGAAGTGGATTTCGTAGCACCAAAGACAGGTGGTCAAATAATGATCGACTTCGCCTTCAACGGAACCTCTTTCACGACGAGGCTCCGGATGCAGGAGTGAACTATCGGGAAGTCTTTCGAGGCCCCGGACACTCACTGAGGCACTGTTCCCGAATTAGAGGTCCAGCACTTCCTGGTTTCCTTGCACCTGGAACGTGAACGGCGGCTAACCTACCTACTCGGAAGAATTTGATTTACCAGAGAACGCCAAACGTCCACGTAGTTCACGGCTCGAAGACGAATCTGCCCGAGGCACACATTCAAAGTAAGGAAGAAGAGCGGCAGAGCGTCCGCACCAACGCGCAAAAAGGCGTAGTTCGTGTACTCTTGTCCTGGTAACGCAACTCGCCAACTAGTTTCTATAGACCCTAAGATGCGGACGATCATGTATCCGGGATCGGAGACAAACACGAAGTCGGGCAACAGAAGTTTGTTCGTTGGCCCGGATACGAGCTTCTGGTTCAGGTTCAATGTAGTGGTTTCCGCGGATGGACCACGAAAGCCAAAAGCGAACGTGACAAACGGGTTTCTCGGCAGCGTCTCGCCGATCGTGAATTCAGGACCGACATTGAAGCGGACCAATGGAGTGAAGTCGAGCATGTCCGTCGCTGGGCGCTGAAGGACTTTCAAGCGGCGGCTGTTCTCGCAGGCACGTTCCAACTCTGCGCTATTGAGGTCAGACTTCACTTCGACCGCACCAAAAACGGACTCCGCGGGAAGTTGCGCATTCCAACGATGTCGATCAGTCATTCCGATCTGATGCCGATCAGATCG
>JBBDWK010000020.1:0-41190 GCA_040902885.1 Bryobacteraceae bacterium
GGCTGGCGGATGCGCCGCGTGCGCGAGAACCTTGAACGGGCGCTCCGATGATGTGCTGCCGCCCAAGCGTTCTCAGAACCATTCCGCAAGGGCTGTGCTGGCGGTTCGGCCCGCAAGCGAACGTAGTGGCGAGCGGGTCATCGTAATAAATCGGGCAAAGACCCGGAAGCAGAAGTAGCCGTAATCCCCCGCTGTACAGAGGCAGAAAAGGGGAATTTAAATGACACTGCTCGCATTAATGGCGGCGTTCGCCGTGGCCGTTCCGGCGGTGGCGCAGATCATCGTCTCCGCGCCCGGCGGATCGTTTGCTTTCTCAGACCTTAAGCTCTCATCAAGCAAGCCGGAGGTTACCGGCACAATCGACAATCGCACCGGCAGTGAATGGTCGGGCGCGGATTTTTCGGTCACCTCAAGCGTCACGCTTCATGGAGTTAACTCGGAGCCGCGTACCTTCACGCTGAGCCTCACGTCTATCCCGCTCGGCAAAACGCAATTCCGCGAGTACCCGCATAAAGTTTCGCCATCTTACCCGAAGGGCCTTTCCGCAACCGGATTCAGAATCTCATTCGTGGACGGAGATTCTCAGGCCATGATTGATGCCCGGACGGCCGAACGGCAACGCCGCGCGGAAGCAGCAGAAGCCAAAAAACAAATGGAGCAGGCAGCCCGAGATGCGTTCCTTGCGAAGTTCCCGATCATTCAGTCTGGTGGCGAATCGTCGTTCATTGGAGCCGACCGCCAGTGCGCGATAGAGTTTTCCCAAGCGTTAACCATGGAGGGGCTGGCGAAGCGAAAGAAAATCGCCGAATTGGTCTCGTTTCAGTGCGGGTTTATCGTCCCAGCGGGCACGCATGTAGCCGTCAAGGAGAAACAGGACGGCTACGCTCTGGTTGTTGTGGTGGATGGGACGCACTCGACAAAGGCTGGCTGGATTCCGATTTTATGGCTGACCGGCCCCGGCGTCGGCAAATAACACGGGCAAAGACCATGAAACCGGAAGTGCGGAATCAACGCGGGACAACCCAGATCACCGGAAGCTCATGAGCTACGAGCCTCGCCCTGCGGTTCCGTCCCGGCGGGCGTTTTACGACCGGCTCCGTTCGGATCGACCCACAGGGTGCGGGCCAGACTGGAAGCATAGAAGCCCGAGGTTGAACCTACTTGTACGCGGGTGATCTAATAAAGGCAATCGGTAGGACGTGGTATGAAGCGAATTTCCGCCGCTGCGATCAGTCTGTTGATTATTTCATTCGTGCCCGCGCCGCTGTACGCGAAAGGGTACACCGTCAAGATCACGATCAAAGGCACTGGCCTCACAACGCCGCTTGAAATTATCAGCCTGAAAGTCAGGGAGTTTGGTGTGTGGGAGGGTCCCGGAGTTTACGTTAATGACGTTGAGCAGTCCGAGGGATTCATAATCGACTGGCCGAAGGGTATCGTCGCGCAGATACCGAGCGCACTCCAACATTACGAGGTGTCGTTCTACTCAGGATGCAAGACGAGCGAGTTTGGCTGCCGTACAAGCGAGCCGTCCCTCGTCTATGTGGTGTCCTATGACTATGATCCTTCCACGCAGCAGGGTTTCGTTTACTTGCCTGGGAGGGACGACGAAGCCTTTAGATTCAACCACGCCATTGGCTTCACGCGACGCCCGCGTGGGAGAGCTTCGTGAGGCCGCTCATTGCGAAAGCTTGGCGACGGGCCCGAATCGCTAGCCGTATGCTCGCAAATCCGCTTGCTTACGCGCGCGGTTCAGTGCTGTGATCTTTACGGTCGTCCCACGGCCGCTACGGCTTCGATCTCGATCAGCGCGCCCTTATCCAGCCCGGAAACCTGCACGGTCGTCTTGGCCGGCCTGTTGGCGGTGAAATAGGTTCGATACACTTCGTTCATCGCCGCCAGCTCGCCCATGTTCACCATATAGATGTTGACCTTGCCTACCTTCTCCAGGCTGGAGCCGGCGCTTTTCAGAATCATCGATAGATTTTCGAGCGCCTGGCGCGTCTGCGCGGCAACTCCGCCGTCCACCAGCGCGCGCGTAGCCGGATCGATGCCGAGCTGCCCGGAGACCAGAATCAGATCGCCGAAACACGCCGCCTGGCTGTAGGTGGGATTGACCGGAGGAAGCTCCGGCACGGTAACTGGCTCGAATTGGTTCATATCTTAAAGATCATACTGCCGCTGCTAATATAAGATTTGCCGACTCCCCAGGCCGCCGTTGAATTCATGTCCGGGCTGATCGACCGTGCCCGGCGCGTCAAGCGAAAGATCGTCTTCCCGGAAGGCTCGGACGCCCGCGTGATCGCCGCGGCGGGGCGTCTGGCGCGGGAAGGCGTTGCCCGCCCGATCCTCATCGGGCCCGCGCCATCGAATGCTCCGGATGGAGTCGCCTTCGTCGATCCCATCACGTCGGAGCTTGTGTTCCGGTATGGATCGCTGTATTACGAACAACGCCGCGCCAAGGGCGTCACCCAGGTTGAGGCCACGGAGGCCGCCCGGAACCCGCTGTACTTCGCCTTCCTCATGGTGGCGGCAGGGGATGCCGACGGCGGCATCGGCGGCGCGGTAAATACCACCGCCGACACCGTCCGCGCCGCGCTGCGCTGCATTGGAACGCGCGTGGAAAGCCGTCTCCTTTCGAGCGTCTTCTTCATGGCCCTGCACGATCGCGGCTACGGGCACAACGGACTGCTCGCCTTCGCCGATTGCGCCGTGGTGGTGGATCCGTCGCCGGTTGAGCTGGCCGAGATCGCCATCTCCACCGCCGCCAGCACGCGGGCGGTGCTCCATGTGGAGCCCATGGTCGCCCTGCTCTCCTTCTCGACGAAAGGCAGCGCCAGGCATCCCCATGCATCGAAAGTCGTGGAGGCGCTTCGCATTTTGCGCGAGCGCGCGCCGCAGCTTCAAGTGGATGGCGAACTGCAGGCCGATGCCGCGCTGGTTCCCGCCGTGGGGGCTTCGAAAGCTCCCGGTTCAAACGTCGCCGGGCGCGCCAATACGCTCATCTTCCCCAATCTGGCCGCGGCAAATATCGGCTACAAGCTGGTGGAGCGGCTGGCCGGCGCGGTTGGCATCGGGCCGTTTCTGCAGGGATTGGCGAAGCCGGTGAACGACCTCTCGCGCGGCTGCTCGGCGGACGATATCTTCAACGCGGCGGTGATCACCGCCCTGCAAACGGAGACCGTTTCGCCCGCCAGCCATAAGGCCCTGTGAGAAGCCGGGCGGCCTGGGAGACCGCCGCAGGCCGAGGGCCTGCCCCACAAATGGTTAATACGGCAGCGTGATGCAGACTGTCGTTCCCCTGCCTTCCTCACTGTCGATTCGGATCTGCCCTCCGTGCTCGATCACGATCTGGCGCGTGCTGAACAGGCTCCAGTTGCCGGTGGACACGCGGCCGTCGGTGACCTTGAAGCCCGGATCGAAGATGCGTGCCAGGTCCTCCTTTGCGATGCCGCGGCCGTTGTCTCCAATGGATATTTCCAGCTCGGATTCGCGCCGCCGCGTGGCGAGCACGATACGCCCATCGCCGTTCCGCACTTGAACCGCATCGAGCGAATTTTTGAGCACGTTGCAGAAGACGGCCATCAACTGCTGCGGCTTGCAGAGGACGGGCGGCAGCGGATTCAGGTCGAAATCGACGTGGGCGCGCCGCACTTCGGACTCCAACGTGGATGCCGCTTCAGCGAGTAAACGATTCAGATCCACCTCGCGCGCCTCGGTCTCGTCCAGGTTGGTCGCGGTGTGCATGCGATCCACGATGCGCTTCAGACGGTCGATCGACTCCCTCACGGAACGCCGGAGCTCCGCCTGCAGGGCAGCCAGACGAGGCTGGTCGGCGGGCGGAGCGGTGGCCTGACGCGCTGCAAGCGCAAGGAGAGTGTCGGTGGCGCTGGTCAGCGTGCCGATCGGCGAGCTCAGCTCGTGCGCCAGAGCAGCCGCCAGCCGGCCCATGGTGGCGGCGTGGTCGGACAGCAGCAACCTCGACTGCGCCGTCCGCAGACCGTGCGTGGCGCGGAGCGCGTCCAGGTAGGAGCGGTAATGCGCCAGCCGCTGCGAGTAGGAGACCGCAACCAGACTTGTGCCCAAAAAGATCAGAATGAAAATCAGCACGTGATGCTCGGCCGCCATGCCCTGCGAGAGGAGATAGGAGAACTCCAGCCCCACGCCCATCAGCAGCATCTGGTACGGTTGCAGCGGAAGCGCCGCGGCGGCGCTGAGCATTACCGCCGCCAGGCCGGCCCCTAACAACTCGGGCGGCCATAGCCAGACCATCGTGGAGCCGGAGAGAAAGATCGAAAGAAGGGCCAGCCGGCGGGCTATCGGATAGCTCCACTCCGCGCGGCCCACCAGCGTGGTGGCGACGCCTAGAACCGCGAGGATCATCGTCGAAAGCAGCATGCGGCCCCGCTCGGGACGGGTCAGCCACCAGCCGAGAAGACTCAGGAGAGGAGCGGCAATCTCCAGTCCCCCCACTACCCGCAACCCGGCGTGCCCCAGGCGCAGAATTTCCTGGTAAAAGCCCTCGTCCCGCTCGGCGCGCCCGGGAATCAGGTAATCGGGAAGACGGCCAACGCCCATGAGCATACTTTAGCGCGCGGAAAGAGGTATAACCATAATTGTGAGGTCTCGTCTATCGGGACTGCCAATCATTAAGCAAATTTTTTCATGCGCAACCTCCGATTGTTTTGGCGAAGCGTCTGGGACGTGCGGGAGGGAGAACTCCTCCGCACTCTGTTCATGGCGCTTTATCTTCTTTTTGTACTTTTTGCGTATTACATCCTGAAGCCGGTTTCCCGGGCGCTGTTCCTCAGCAAGCTGGACATCGATCAACTGCCCGTTCTGTACCTGCTGATCGCCGCTCTGGGAGGGACTTTCGCCTTCGTCTATACGAAGGTGGCTTTCAAGACGTCCCTCCAGACCGCGGTTACCGCCGCGACCGGATTCACCATCGCCTGCCTGGTGCTCATCTGGTGGCTGCTGGGAATGCAGCTCGACTGGATGTTGTACGTGTTCAACATCTGGGTCAGCCTCTTCGCCATCGTGCTGGTTTCGCAAGGCTGGCTGGTGGCCGCCAACGTCTTCGATTCGCGCGAGGCCAAACGTCTCTACGGCCTGCTGGGCCTGGGAGCCGTGATCGGCGCGGCCTTCGGCGGCTCGTTCACCGCATATACCGTGAAGGCGCTCGACATCGAGCCGCGCAACCTCGTGCTGGTGAGCGCCCTCCTGCTGGTCTTCGCCTATCTCTCCTACCGCATGGCCATAGCGCAGAAGGGCGTTTCCATCGCGAAGGCGCGGGCCGCGGAGGCCGAGGAAGCGGAGTTCGCTTTCTCGGACATCGTGCAGGCCATCAGCTCGTATCGCCATCTCCAGGTCATCATCGGGATCATGATCCTGACCTACGTGGTAGACAACATGATCAGCTACCAGTTCGAGGCGATGGCGCAGCAGCATTATACCGATCGTGAATCCCTGACTGCTTTTCTCGGAAGCTTCTACGGGATCTACCTCAATGCGGTTACCTTCGGCCTGCAATTCTTCCTCACCGCGTTGGTTGTCAGGCGGCTGGGCGTCGGCGGCACGTTGCAGATCATGCCGGTCGCCATTGTTTCGGCCTCGCTTCTGGCTTACATCTTCCCCGGGCTGATTCTGGCCTCGGTGGCACGTCTGACCGAGGCCTCCACCCGTTATACCTTCAACCGCACCGGCATGGAGCTGCTGTACATGCCTCTGCCGGCGGAGCTGAAGAACCGCACCAAGGCCTTCGTCGATATTTTCGTGGACCGCCTGGGCCGCGGTTTGGGCGCGGTGATCCTGCTGCTCTTTACCACCTTGGGAGGCATGGAGGTCCGCCAGGTCCCCCTGCTGGTCATCATCTTTGCCGGGGCCTGGATCTATCTGTCGGTCCTCGCCAGCCGGCAGTACACGCGCACCCTGCGCAAACGGCTGGAGTCCCGCCGGCTGGATCTGGCCAGCGTACGCGTACGCGCGAGCGACCCTTACACAGTGCGTCTGCTCGAACAGATCACCGCCAGGGACAACCCCCGCCAGGTCACTTACGCCATGGACCTGTTGGCCGAGGTTCCGGACTACAACCTTCCGGCGCTGCTCTCGAACCTTGCGGGGAGTCCGCACGACGAGATCAGGGCGAAGGCTTTCGATCTGGCGCGCGCTGCCCGCAACCCGCTGCTCGCGGACCGCGCCCGGACCGAAATGGAAAGCGGCAGCGCAGCCACGGCAAGCGCCGTGGGCTATCTGCTCTCGGTCTCCACGGACGCCCGGGGATTCGCATCGGCGTTGCTCGCGCATCCTTCCCCCGCCGTGGCGCGCGCGGCTCTGGAGAGCCTGCCGGAAGCCGCCCGCACGGCCATTACGGCGGAATGGCTTGCGGAGGCGGCTTTCAGCTCCCATCCCGAGCGCCGGGCTCTGGCCGCGCTCGCTATTGGCGTTCGCGGCGATCGGGGCACCGACTCGCTCCACCACCTCCTGGACGATTCCGACCAGTCCGTGGCCGCCGCGGCCTGCCACGCCGCGGGCAAGCTCGGCAATCGAGCCTACCTGGGAACGATCATTTCCCGGCTGTCCACTCCCAGGCTGCGCGCGGTGGCGATCGAAGCCCTGGTTGCCTACGGCTCGAGAATCGCCGGCACTCTTGGCGATCTTCTTCGCGACGACAGCTCTCCGGTGACCATTCGCCGCCAGATCCCTCGCGTGCTCAAGCTGATTCCGGAGCAGCGCAGCGTGGATGTGCTGATGGAGTCCATCGACGTCCAGGATCTGACCGTTCGCTCCGCCGTCTTGAAGGCGCTCAACCGGCTGCGGGAAAGCACGCCCCATCTGAACTACGGCGAGGTCCCCGTCACGCAGCAGATTTTCAAAGAGGCCCGCTACTACTACGAGATGCACGCCGCTCTGGCGGTGTTCAAGACCCGCACCGACCGTCCCGCCGCCTGTCTCCTGGCGCGCTCGCTCGATGAGCGTCTGAAACAGACTCTCGAGCGGTTGTTCCGGCTGCTCGGCCTGCGCTATCCTCCGCAGGAGATCTATTCCGCGTATCTGGCCGTTTACCGCCGGAAGGAAGGGGAGATGTCGGCCGCGCTGGAGTTTCTGGACAACGTGGTGGACCGCGACTTGAAGCGTGTGCTGCTTCCCCTGCTGGATGCTCCGGAACAGATCACGGGCAACGGGCGCGACCTGTTTGGCGTCAAATTCGATGGGCCGGAAGAGGCCATCCGTAATCTGATTCACACCGGGGACCAGTGGCTCGCCGCATGCGCGATGGCGGCCGCCGCGGAATTGAGCTTGCGGTCGCTTGTGCCGGAGATTGCCGGCATGGCGGAACGGGCGGGGGACGAAGTCGCCAGGGTGGCGCGTTCCGCGGTAGCCACTCTTGCCTAGGGAGAAACGGACATGGCCGAACTGAATCTCGTCGAGAAGGTCATTGCGCTGGAAGGGGTGGAGCTTCTCGGAAGCCTGACGCCGGAGCAGCTCTCGCGCGTCGCTGCCATCGCCACGGAGGTAAGGCACCGCCCGGAAAAGGTGATTCTCGAGCCCGGACGGCCTCTGGATTCGCTTTACGTCGTGCTGGATGGCGCGGTGGAGTTGAGCCGCAACGGACAGCCCCTTCACGTGGCGCGGCAGAACGAGGTGCTCGGGGCCTGGGCGCTCTTCGACGACGATCCCATGCCGGTGACCGCGAAAACCCTGGAGGATACGCACCTGTTGCGCATCTCGCGGGAAGATTTTTACGACATGCTCGGGGACAATGTCGAGATTACCGCAGCCGTCTTCGCCACCCTGGTGAAGCGATTCCGCAAGCTGGTTGAGCAGACATGACGGATCTGGAACTCGAAGCGAATAAACTGGCGGCCCTGGGGTCCCTGATTGCGGGGATCATTCACGAGATCAACACGCCCGTCGCCTCCATTCTCTCGAACAACGAGGTTGTGCTTCGATCGCTCGACCTTCTGGAGAAGGCCATCGCGGAATCGCAGACCGAGCGCGCGCAAAGCATCGTTGCCATCTGCCGCAGCCTGGCGTCTGTCGACAAGATCGCGTGCGAGCGCATTGCCGGCGTGGTGCGCAGTCTCAAAACGTTCGCGCGTTGCGGCGAGGGCGATATCCAGATGGTAGACATCCACTCCAGCATCCGCAACGCCGTCGCGCTGACCGAGTGCGCCTGCAAGCGGCGGATCGCCATTGAAATGGACTTCGGAGACCTGCCGGAGATGGAATGTTATCCGCAGGCCATAAGCCAGGTGATGCTGAACCTCCTGGTAAACGCGACGCAGGCCATCGAGGGGGAAGGCAAGATCGTGATTCGCACACGGCTGGACGACGACTCCATCGTCATCTCCGTTGCCGACAACGGCCGCGGCATCCGAGAGGAGGACATGTCCAAAGTGCTGGTGCGAGGCTTCACCACCAAGCCCGAGGGCGTCGGGACCGGGCTTGGCCTCTCAATCATCAAAAAGATCGTGACGGAGCTACACGGCGGCAGCATTGATTTTGAAAGCCAGTGGGGCGTGGGAACCACGTTCCACGTTCGAATCCCGGTCCGGCGCAGCCAGGTCGGGAAGGGAGCATGATTTTGGAAGTGAATCACAAACCGTCGGTGTTGCTTGTGGACGACGAAGAGATGGTGCTTACGAGCATCCGCGCCTTTCTGGCGCTCGAGACGGAGTACAACGTCCACTCCTTCAGCAGCCCCGCCGAAGCGGTCGGATTTCTTGAAAACAGCGCGGTCGACGTGGCTGTTTCCGATTACTTGATGCCCAACATGAACGGCATCCAGTTTCTGGCGCGGACCAAGCAATTGCAGCCGGAGACCAGCCGCGTGCTGCTCACGGGCCACGCCGATAAGCAGAGCGCCGTCTCGGCCATCAATGAAGTGGGCCTGTTCCAGTATCTGGAAAAGCCCTGGGACAACGCGCAACTGCTGCTGGTGATCCAGAGCGCGATCGAGCGCGCCCGGCTGCTGCGCGATCTGCGCTCCAAGATCTCGGAGCTGGACACGGCCCATTCGTCGCTGAAAGATATTCAACGGCGGTTGCTGCGCGCATTCCTGTGAGCAACCCGGTTCTGGATCGCGAGTTCGCTTACCACGAGCGCCTCTATTCCGGATTCGCCCAGCAGCACTTTGCGAAGCCCGCCGTGCGGGCGCTGCGCGCGCACATGGTTTCCCGCATCCTCAAAGTCAGCGGGGCCGGACGCGAATCGCGCGTGTTGAGCGTCGGATGCGGCATCGGAGATACGGAGATCCTGCTCGCGCCGCATGTCGGTTGCCTCACCGGAATCGACCTTTCGCCGTCGGCCATCCGGCAGGCCCGCGCCGACTCCGCCGGACTTACGAACATCTGCTTCGAACAGGACACCCTGGAGAAGATCGACGGACAGTTCGACCTGATCTTCGCCGTGTTCTTTCTGCATCACCTGCCCAACGAGCTGCTCGCGGCGGCGCCCCGCCAGATCGCCGCGCTGCTGGCGCCGGGCGGGACCTTCTACGCCCTCGACCCCAGCCGGCAGCGACTTTCGGGCTTTGCGGGACGCCTCCTCTTCCCTGCCCTGATGCGCCGGTATCAATCCGAGGACGAGCGGGAGCTGGACGCTGCCGAGTGCCGGAATCTTTTTCGCGGCAACGGTTTTGCGTGCAGCGTGGGATTCTATGATTTTGTCTCTTCGCCTCTGGCCGGATTGTGTCCCGGATGGGGAAGCGGATATCGTGCGGCCCGAAAACTCGACGAGGTTCTGCTTCGCATCCCCTTCTTGAAAAGATTCGGGAGCAACCTGGAAATTATTGCGAGCAGATCTCGCTGACGGTGCTCAGCGTGCCGCCCTTTTCCACGAATTCTCGAAGCACCCGGTCCGCCTTCACGGGATCCACCTCCGCGATGGCGTCCTGTACCAGCGTGACGGGCTTCTTCGTATCCAGCAAGCCGAATGCGGCGCACCGCACGCAATGCTCGGTCACCACTCCGTAAACCACGTACCGGCCGGCGTTTAGCCGCCGCAGAAGATCGGGAAGGGCGGGATTGGTGAACAGATCGATCTGCTGCTTCTCAAGGATAATCTGCCCGCTTGCTAACGCGCGCGGTTCAGTGCTGGCAGACTGAGCCGTGACCGTGAGGGAGCGGTCAAGCAGGGTATCCGCCGGCTTCTGCTGGCCCGTGGTGCCAACCACGCAGTGCGGCGGCCACTCCTTGAACTCGGGATCGTTCTCGGAATGGGCGCACATTGTGGACACCAATTGGAAACCTCTCTCGGCCGCAAAGCGGTTCAAGCGGACGATGGACGGCAGGATCTTTTCGGCGCCGGGAACGTAGAGCGCGCCGGCCGGAAACATGAAGTCGATCTGCGTATCGATGTCTAAGAATACGGTCGTCATGCGTCGATCCCGCGGGTGCTCTCAATCAGTTGCTCCAGCTCCCGGCTGTACTCCACTTTGCGCGTGTCCTCGGTATCCAGACGCCGCAACTCCGGCAGCAGGCAATCCAGCGAAGCTTCCGCGTGCCGCCGCGCGGCGTGAACGTCCGGCAGAGGCTCCACAAGCCGGCCGTTCAGAATCACGGGACGCAGCAGCGCTTCCGAGTTCTCCACGCAGCATTCGCCGCTTCGCGCAAGCACGTCCCGCTCCGGCGTCCGGAAAATCTGCTTCGCGCCCGGCAGCGTGTGCTTGTCCGCGCTGCGCTTGGCCGTGAAGCGCTTGATGCCGCCCACGTCCAGCTCCACCAGCTTATACACCGCGCCCATGAAAGGAGCGTCGGCCGAGGTAACAATCTCCGTGCCTACGCCGAACGAATCGATGGGAGCGGCGTTTTCGGCGAGCGCCGCGATGAGCTGCTCGTTCAGGTCGCCGCTGGCCATCACTTTCGCCTCGCGCAGGCCGGCATTGTCCAGAATCTCGCGCGCCGCTTTCGAAAGCGAAAGCAGGTCGCCGCTGTCCAGGCGGATACCCCACAATGGCGGCCCCAATCCGGCCGCGCGCCGCACCCCCTGCAACGAGTCGTACGTGTCCACAAGCTGCACGGTGGCCGGCCCCAGCAGCTTCTGCAATTGCCGGTAGGCTTCTTTCTCCGACGCGAAGGACATGACCCAGGAATGCGCGGCCGTGCCGAAAACCGGAATGCCGAACCGCTTCCCGGCAAGCACGTTGCTGGTGCCCAGGCATCCGCCGATATAAGCGGCCCGGGCGGCCAGCACCCCTGCTTCCGGGGTGTGCGCCCGGCGGGTGCCGAACTCGACCACGGAGCGCCCCCTGGCCGCGCTCACAATGCGCGACGCCTTGCTGGCAACCAGCGTCTGAAAAGTGATGGCGGCGAGAAGGTAGGTTTCGGGGATTTGCGCTTCGATAATCGGCGCGCGAACGGTGAGGATCGGCTCGCCGCTGAAGAGCGGCGTACCCTCCGGCGCCGCAAACAGATCGCCCGTAAAGCGGAACGCCGCGAGTTTTTCGAAAAATTCCTTCGAGGCGCGCGCGAACTGCGGAAGCCCGCGCAGGTATTCGATGTCCTCTCCCGAGAAACCAAGATTCAGCAGGTAGTCCACCGCCTGCGCAAGACCCGCGGCGAGCACATAGCAGCGGTTCTTCGGCAGGCGGCGGATGGAGAGTTCGAAAGTCGCTACTTCGGCCGTTTTGCCAGCTTCGAAGTAGCCGGCCGCCATGGTGAGCTGGTAGAGGTCTGTCAGGAGGCCGGTCAAGCCTTGCCTATTTCTTCTTCTCGTCTTTCGGCGGCTGGTGCTCTTTGATGTCGGCGGCCGCCTTTCGCATCTCCTCGACCGTCTTGTCGTCCAATTCGTAGACACCCGCCTCATTGGCTCGGGTGGCGAAATGGGCGGCGTCCTGCTTCGCGACGACGACCTTCTCAACCCGCTTGCCGTCGTTGGACGTTACGGCGGCTTCGAAGACGGGCTGTCCGCCGCCGGTCACCGCGAATTTGACCGCGCTCAGATCGCGCAGCTTGTCGATCAGGTTCTGCACGGAAGCCGAATCCATCTGCTTCGAGCCGGCCATCCACTTCTCGCCGCTCTTCTGATAACTCGCCTGCTTATCGCCGTCGCGGATCTCTACCTTCGTGGGCTCGTTCCAGGCGAAGTCAAACAACTTTTTGTTGCGGAACGAATCCAGGTCCTTGTCGAGCCCTTCGCCCACGTCCGAGCCGACCTTATACAAACCCGGCACGACGCTGCTCTTCGCGTAGTAGTTCTTGCTGCTATCCCGGCGGACTTCGATCTGCTGGTTGCCGTTCGCGTCGGACACCGTGACCACGGCCACCCGCGCGCCAGAGGCGAAGGCGGCAGCGGCCTTCTTCGTAGCTTCCTCGTCAGCCAGGTCCATCTTGGCGTCTTTGAGCTTGCGAATCAGTTCTTCCACTTGAGAGCCATCGGCCCGCAACGGCCTTGGCTTCAGAATCTGCCACTCGTTCCGATTGTTCTTGCCGAACTCGATGCTTGGCCCTTTGGCCGCCAGTTCCACGCGTGTCAGCTTGTCGGAATCGAAGGTCAGCAGGCGGCGGTCGCGCAAATCCGCGGTCTTTTTATCCAGGCTGGACTTGACGTAGGTCGCAATGGTGAAGATGCGGGGGTCGTTTTCCAGCTTCGCGAAGACCGAGCTTCCCGTAGGCGAATCGTCGCCCACCAGCAGCTTCTCCGTCTTCCCATCCTTCTTCGTGATGGCGACTTCGAGCGTCGGATCGTGCAGTCCGAATACCGCCAGGTCCGCGGCTTTCTCCTCCACCAGGCGGTCCGAGGCAAGCGAGGCCAGGGTGGAAACCAGACTACCCACCGAGTCCTGGTCCGCGGGCAGCGCGGTTGGCTCCTGAATCGCCCACTTGTCGGCTTCCCCTCGGGTGAGCAGAATCGGCTCCCCTCCGGTTTTCTCCAAACGCAGCTCTTTGAACTGGTCTTCCGCGATGGTCAGAATCTTGGGCGGCGCATCGGCCGCCGGCTTCCCCTCATCGGCCTTACGCTTCAGTTCCGACCAGTAGACGCCGCCACCCAGAGCGGCCAGAATTCCCACTGCCAGTAGAAGCCCGCTTACTTTCATCGGCTATCTCCTGCGCCACCAAACCATGATGCCGGAGACGATGACGAAGAGCGGCAGGCCGATCACCGACGAGTAGAAAATGCGGGACATCTGGCTGCGGCTCAGCGAGAGACGCCTGTCCTCCGGCTCCTTTGGACGGATGGAGATCAAGTCTTCATCCGAGCTCAGCCAGTTCATCATGTTCATGAATAGGTCGCGGTTGCCGTTGAAGCTGATAATGTTGTTGGCGGCCCAGTCCGAGCTGCCCACCACCACGAACCGGCCGTTGTTGTTCTCCTTGCCTGTGTTGTAGGTCCCCGCCGCGGCCAGCGTGAGCGGGCCCTTCTTGTCGCGGGCGGGATCGAGGCGGATTTCCGCCGAGTTCAGGTTGCTGGTCGCGTAGCTGTTGCCAGACGTGGAGAACAGCTTCTCGACCGTCACCTTGTCAGCGGTCTTGACTTCCAGGGTGCGCGACATGGGAAAGGCCGTTGCCACATCCTTCGACTCGCGCACAATGGGGTGCGACTCGTAGCTGGTGACCAGAGGAACTTCCGGCCCGAGACCGAAGATTTGTCCAATGCCGCTGGTATCGAGCGCCAGGTCCTTGTTCACCACCACGCCCCATCCTTCAAGCATCTTCGCCAGAGGTGCGTTGCCGGTGTTGTCCGCACGTCCCACGCGCAGCGGCGGGTCCAGCATGATGAGCGCGCGTCCGCCGTTCTCGACGTAGGTCTTGATGGCGTTCACGGCAGGGTCGGTGTAGTCGTACTTCGAGCCGCCCAAGATCAGCACCGTGCAGTCGGCGGGAACTTCCGCCTTTTCAAGCAGGGAGATGGACCGCGTCTTGTAGTTGTTGCGCTCCACCAATTCCTTGGCAGCGCTGTAGCCGGTGCGTTCCGTATCGTCAATGGCGTGCCCGCCCGTGCCCGTGGTGAAGCAGGCGTTGCGCTCGCCGGTCTTGATCGCGCGAATCAGCGCGCTGGTGATCTCTTCTTCGCTGAGGCTCTTGGCCTCCTCGCGCTTGCTTCCGCTATTGATAATGATGGAGCCGAGGCTGGTGATCCCCGCGGCTCTGGCGAGTTGCGGCTTCTTGTCCGGATCGACGTACTCGACCGTCAGCCTGGTTGAGAGATTGTCGTAGCGGTCCAGAAGATCACGAGCGCGGGCGAAGCCGTTCGTCCTGTCGAAATAGGCAACCTTAACGTCGCTCTTTAGATTCTTTACGATCTTGATTGTCTGGTCGGCCAGGCTGTAGCGCTTGTTCGCCGTCGCGTCGAACGACCTGTTATGCCGGTTGGCCAGCCAGTTCGCCGCCCCCAGGATGCCGAGGATTACCGCGAGGTAGATAGTTACGTAGAGAGCGTATTTGGTTTGTCTGGTTTTCAGCCAATTTGCCGTCATTGCTTATGCCCTCCACCGGAGAGATTCCATGGAGCGGGCCGTCAGGAACAACCCGAAGAAAATCATGGACAGATAGAACACGATGTCTTTCGTATCGAGAACGCCCTTGCTGAACGGCTCGAAGTGGGACATCACCGAAAGGTAGGCGATCACTTGGCCGAACGCCGACGTATCGTATGCCGAGACCCAGTCCAGGACCCACAGCATCAGGCAGACCCCGAAGGTCGCGCCGCCGGCGATGATCTGGTTGCGCGTGGTGGTCGAAATAAAGGTTCCAATGGCCAGCAGGCAGCCGCCCTGGAGCAACAGGCCCAGGTAAGCCACCAGAATCGGCTTCCAGTCGGGGGTTCCGTAGGCGAACAGAACGGCCACGTTCAGCGCCGAGACACCGATCACGCAGGCGTACATCGCCAGCGCGGCCAGCCACTTTCCGAGGATGACTTCCATGTCGCGGATGGGCGAGGTGAGCAGCAGCTCGATGGTGCCGGAGCGCTTCTCTTCGGCATAAAGCCGCATGGTGATCATGGGAATGAGAAACAGCCCGATCACGCTGGCATTGCCCAGCAGCGGCCGGATGACCATCTCATTCACATCCATCGGCATGGGCCGCCCCATGGCCTGCGCCTGCATGCCGTACTGCACGAAGTACGCCGTGGCGCTATAGAAGAAGAAACCGAAGATGACGCCGAACATGGCCATCAGCAGATAGGCAATGGGCGAAGCGAAATAAGTCTTCAGTTCCTTCCGGCAGATTATCAGTACGTTTTTCAACGCGAACCTCCGTCTCTCTTCTCCGAATCCGTCAGTTGGAGGAAGATGTCTTCCAAACTCAGCCCGATGGGCCGCAGCTCATTCAAGTTCCAGCCGCCTACCACGATGGAGCGTGCCAGCTCCCCACGAATCTGCCGGCCCTTGAGGCTTTCCACCTCCAGGAAACACAGGTTTTCTTTTTCTTCCTTCAGGATCACGCGGCTCACACCCGGCACGCGCTCGAGGGTCAGGCGAACGTCGGCGCTGTTGAGCGCGCCGTCGGCCGAGGCAACCTCCAGACCAACCGACTCCGAGCCGCGCAAACGGCTGGTGAGATTATCGACCGAATCGATGGCGGCCAGTTTCCCCTGGCTGATGATGATGACCTTCTCGCAGGAATGCTCGACTTCCGACAGAATGTGCGTGCTCAGAATGATGGTGTGGTCGCCGGCCAGCGCCCGGATCAGCTCGCGGGTCTCGATGATCTGCCGGGGATCGAGGCCCGAGGTGGGCTCGTCCAGGATCAGAACGTCCGGGTTGTGCAGGATTGCCTGGGCGATTCCCACGCGCTGCCGGTATCCTTTGGACAGCCTCCCAATGAGCTTCTTGCGCTCGTCGCCGATGGCGCAGCGTTCCGCCACCTCATCCACGCGGCGCTTCACTTCGCCGCGGGCAATACCCTTAAGGCGTCCCACGAAGGTGAGATATTCGGAAACCTCCATTTCCGGATACAACGGAGGCGTTTCGGGGAGATAGCCAATCCGCCTCTTCACTTCGATGGGATCCTTCAGAACGTCGTATCCGGCGACTTCAGCGGTTCCCGAGGTGGGCGGAAGGAAGCACGTCAGTACGCGCATGGTGGTCGTCTTCCCGGCGCCGTTGGGCCCCAGAAAGCCGACGATCTCGCCCTTCGTCACCTCGAAGGAGATATTGTTGACCGCGATATTGCGTCCATATCGCTTGGTAAGTCCTTCGACCTTAATCATAAAATTCCATTTTTGAATCAGTGCGGGCAGCCCGGCCACGGCGAGAAGCCGATCGCCAGACTTTCCCGGTCAACCCAGAGCTTCTCTTCGCGGTCCGAGACCACCCGCAGGCTAACGATTACGCCTTCGCCGCAGCTCCGGCTCCTGCTTACGTTCGCGCTGGACACATCCGCGTTCGGGCTGTCCGGCCCCCAGTCCTCCATGAACTTCTCGAACTGGTATTCGGGGCACGGAGTGGCTTCCGTGCAGCCCCAAAGCGCGTACGCCTCCCGGTACTGCTTCTGGCCGAGCAGGTTCACGAATGTGCTCACCCGCCCTTCCTGCCTGTAGTTTTTAAGAAAGAAAAAGAGGGTTCCGCCGACGATCGCAGTGGCGATCGTGGAAACGATCAAATACTTAAAAACCTTCTCGCGGCGGGCATCCGCCGTACCGTACTGGTCCAGATAACCGGCCATTAGAACTTCGGAAACTACTTCAGTGGATAAACTTTATCGTAGGCCGCGATGGCATCGGAGGTGATGTCGAGCGCGGGCTTGAAATACACCGTGTTGGTAACATCCACCACCACATCGAACTGGCGCTCTTCCGCCAGCTTGCCCACAACCTCCTGCATCTGGCGGCTGCTCTTGCCCAGAATGTCGTTCCGCTCGCGGTCCACGTCCGCCCGCAGGTCTTCGTCCATGCGCTGGAGATCCCGCTGTTTGCGCTGGCCGTTCGCCGTAAGATCGCCCTGGGCCTGGGGCGTGAGCTTGCCAGCCATGGTCTGAAGCTGCTGCTGAATCCCCTGCAGATCCTTTTGCAGCTTCTCCATCTCCTGCTGGCGAGGGCGAAATTTGGCTTCGAGCTCCGCGGAAGCCTTCTTGATCTCCGCCGATTCGATAACGGCGCGCTGTAGATTGATCACCGCAACCTTCGTTTGCGCCGAGGCCAGGCTCGCGGCGGCCAGCGCGAATGCCGCGATTACGGGCACCCGATATGCAGTGCGTCCAAACATGTCTACCATAAACTCCTAAAGAGGGGTTAAACATTCAGGGTAACACAGGCCGCGCGCGACTTCCGCTCTCGGATTGCACAACTGGACTTTCTCTACGCCGTTCCCATGGCCGCCGCTGGGGCCAATGCGCTCGCCGGCGCGCCGGTGGACGCCTTGATGGACCAACTCGGCGAGGCTGAGTCACAGCCAGTGCTGAAACTGGATGGGCTGAAAACGCCCTTGATCGTCGATTCGCTGCGGCTGCTGAAGAAGGGCGGAGACCACTTCGTCCGCGCGTAACCTTAGAGAACGACTTGTGGGAACTGTGCCGGGCGGGCGACAACTATAAGCTGTACGGGCTTACGTTCGGCTTCGTCTACATGTTGCAATTTGCCTCGGCGATTCGAGATCCTGGGCGCTACCGGGAATACAAGATGGGCGCCGAGAAGTACGGCCAGTGGTTTGAGGGCGGCATCACTGTGAAGGACGGGAAACGGTAGAACTCTAAGGAGAGCAGGATGAGACACCAACTTCGCAACTCGTTCGCAGCGGTGCTGCTTGCCGGCATGCTCACATGCGCGCTCTTCGCGCAGGACTATCGCCCCAAGCTGAGCGGAGAGGTAACCGACGCCAGCGGAGCGGCCATGCCCAAAGTGCGCGTGGAACTGACGAACCTGGGTAACCAGGCCACGGTGGCGACCGAGTCAAATGACGCCGGCGTGTACCTGTTCCAATTCCTCGATCCGGGCGAGTACCGGCTGACGGCATCGAGCGCGGGGTTCAAAACGTTCGTCCAGGATCGCATTATTCTGCAGACGGGACAGCGCGCGGCGTTCGAGGTCCGGTTGCAGGTGGGCGATACGGCGGAGCGAATCGAGGTGACGGCGGCGGCGGCGGCGCTCGATACCGA
The DNA here is from genome assembly GCA_040902885.1 of Bryobacteraceae bacterium. Taxonomy (GTDB): domain Bacteria; phylum Acidobacteriota; class Terriglobia; order Bryobacterales; family Bryobacteraceae; genus JBBDWK01. The sequence goes on from JBBDWK010000020.1 coordinate 18,039, forward strand.
GTCGGCTTCACGCGGGCTGGTGGCGGATCTCATTCAAGTGCAGGAGTTGCCGATCCGGTCGCGTAACCCGCTGAACGTCGCCAACCTTCTCCCCGGCACGACGCAACGCACACCTGGCGTCTTCATGTCATCGTTTGCCAACAGCGCCAACGCGAGCTTTGCGATCAATGGCGGCAGCCTGTTGCAGAACGAGTTCCTGGTGGATGGGGCGCCGAACACCGCGCGCACGACCACTGTGAACAACAGCATCGCGCTGATGCCCGTATCGGAATCGGTTGGCGAGGTGAGCGTCATCACGAACGCTTATGACGCCTCGTACGGGCGCACGTCGGGCGGCGTGGTCAACTTTACGACGATCGGCGGCACCAGCGAGCACCACTTGACTGGCTGGGCCTTCTTCCGCCGGAAAGAGTGGAATGCGAACTTCTATGCGCTGAACGCGCTGGGAAGTCCGCGGCCGGAACAGTCGGTCGACCAACCGGGTTTCCAGGCGGCCGGCCCCGTGGAGATTCCGAAACTGCTCAAGAAAAACGGCCGCAATGCGTTCTTCTACCTGGTCTCGTATGAGAAGTACAAAGAACTGTTCCCGCAACCGATTCGCGTGGGCGTACCGGAGCCGGAAATGCGGCGCGGTGATTTCAGTAAGCTGCGCAATGCAACGGGCGAGCAAATACGCATCTTCGATCCGCTGAACACAACCTCCGATGCATCAGGCCCGATCCGCATGCCGTTTGCCGGCAACATCATTCCCGGCTCGCGCATCGATGCGACGGCAGCGGCGGTCACCAAGTTCTACCAGGATCCAAACGATCCTGGGCTGCCGAACCAGCGTTACGCGGCAGGAAACTTCAGCCTCCCGCTCTTTTCTTACTACTTTGACTTTTGGAACTGGAACAACCGATTCGACGTGAAGCTCGGCGACATGGATCGGCTGTTTTTCCGTTATTCGTCTAACAAGCACACGCAGGAGAGGACCCTGAACGGCATCCTCGGACGGCCGGGCGAACAGGCCTACAATCCGTTCCTGCGACGCAATCACGCCTTTATGGCGGACTGGGTGCGCGTGCTGAGCCCGGCGGCCACTCTGAACGTGCGCGCCAACTACGCGCGGTACGTGGAAGGGCAGGACACGCGCGGCAATTTCGGTTTTGATCTCACGTCACTTGGGTTGCCGTCGTCGCTGGCGAGCCAATTGGTGTTTCCGGATTTCTTCGGTGTATGGGCGCTCACTGGCTACAGCCAACTGGGCTTCAATCCGAGCCTCGAGTACAACAACACATACAGCTCGCAGGCGAACCTGACCAAGGTGACCGGCAGCCACACGCTGAAAGCGGGCGTGGATGTACGGCGCTGGCACTTCCTCCAGAAAACCCCCGGCAATCCGTTCCGCATCACTAGCAACGCCGCCTTCACGCGGTCGTCGTGGAACAACGCGGCCACTGAAGTGAACAGCGGCGACGCGTTCGCTTCCTTCCTGCTCGGCACGGCAAGCGGGGGCTCGGCTGACTTCAACGTCCGGCCGTTTTTCCGCGGCTGGTACGCAGCGCCGTACATCCAGGACGATTGGAAGGTGTCGCGCAAGCTCACCGTCAATCTCGGCCTGCGCTGGGACTACAATCCCACCGTCGATGAAAAGTACGACCGGCTCGTGGCAGGCTTCGATGCCACCGCCAAAAGTCCCATCGCCGCAAGAATCAGCGCCGAGAACCTGGCCTTGTATCCGCAACTGCGCGATTTGCGCGGCGGGCTCACGTTCGCAGGGGTAAACGGCAACCGGCGGCTGGCTACGAACACGCCTCTTTCAACCCTGCAGCCGCGCGTGGGCGTGGCCTACCGCTTGGGTGAGAATATAGTGCTCCGCGGCGGCTACGGCTTGTTCTATGCAAACTGGCCAACGACCGACTATACACAGACGCAGGGCTTCAGCACGTCGACGGCGCTCGTGTCGACCCTGGACGGCGGGCGGTCGCCCGCGCCCAACACGCTGCGCAATCCGTTTCCTGGGGGTGTGCGGACGCCCGTGGGCTCGTCATTGGGACTGAACACGTTTGCCGGGCAAAACTTCAACTGGTGGAACCCCGATGCGCGGATGCCGCGCGTGCATCAATTCTCCATCGGCATTCAGCGCCGGTTGACGAACGCGTCTTCGATCGACGTGTCCTACGTGGGCAGCCGCACGCAGGATCTGAACACCACCCTACCAGTGAACATCCAATCCGACGACTTCGTCAAGCAGTGCGATCCCTCGCGCGGCGGGAACCGCGCGTATTGCGACGCGCTGGTTCCGAACCCGTTCTTCCATCTGCCGGAGTTCGCGGGCACCAGCCTTGGCCTGTCGAGCACCATCAGCCGCCAGCGCGCCACAAGGCCATTTCCGCAGTTCGACGGCGACCTCACGCAGCTTGGACGGAACGACGGAAAGATGTGGTACAACTCGGCCCAGGTTTCCTACCGCCATGTGTTCCAGCACGGCCTGATGGTGAACGCCAACTACACTTTCTCCAAACAGATTTCGCAAGAGGGCTGGATGAACGATTATGCCGCCGTGCCGCAACGGAGCCTGGTGGCCTTCGACCGGCCGCACGCACTGAAGGTCTCCACGCACTACGAACTGCCGTTCGGTAAGGGGCGCAAGTTTGCCTCCACTTCCGGGCCATGGATGACCCGTCTCATCGGCGGATGGGATATGAACCTCTTCTGGACAGCGAGCTCGGGTGAGCCGGCCAACCTGCCCGGCAACGCGTTTATGTTGCGCGATCCGGCGATTCCGGCGGACCGCAAACTGACCATCGTGCGCGGCTGGAACCCGTGCGTGCTGCAGACCAATGCCGATGGCACGGTGGCGCCGACGCGCGCGAGCACCGTGATCAACGGCTGCAGCGCCACGGATTTCTCGCAATATGCCTGGCTCGTACCGAACAATCTGTTCCTCACCTATCGCACTAATCCGCTGCGCAGTGGACAGATTCGCATGCCCCCGCAGTACATGGTGGACCTCTCGGTGAATAAAACCGTACACATCGCCGAGCGGCTGCGCGTGCAGTTCCGCGCCGAAGTATTCAACGCGCTGAACCGGTTCAATCTGTTCTCGGTACGCTACAACACGAACCCGCTCGATGCGAACGGGAACTTCGGAAGCTATCTGCCGAGCGATGCCGGCGCGTCGTCTGGCCCAATGCGCGACTCCCCGCCGCGGTCCGTTCAGTTGGGTTTAAAGGTGCTTTGGTAAAGAACACCTATACTGCTTCGATGGCCGCGAGCACTTCGGCTGCGTGGCCTTCGGGCCTCGGCTTCTCGAATACTTTGGCGAGCTTGCCGTTGGTCTGAAAGCTGGCTGAAACCGGCGGCTGCGTACGAATTGCGGCTGCATGAGGCCTGGGGGAAGCCGCCATGCGATCCGTGGACGTTGCGCACGCTGCCGCATCCTGACGAACAGCACAACGGATTCACGATTCTGGACTTCACGCCGGATCGGGTTGAGGGCTCATTTTACGAGTGGAAACTGGGGCAACCAGTGGAGAAATTGGCCGCCTTACAGCCGTTCCACCGGTTTGCGGCAGCGCGCCGGGTGTGAAACCCGCGACGGTCCGGCTGCATCGAGGACGCTGAGGAAGCACCGGGGGGCAACCGCCGCGAATTGAACGTATACTATCCCAAGCCGAAGACTGGAGGCCCCATGAAATTGTTGAGTCCTCTGACCGTGTTCGCCGTTGTGAGCGCGTTTGCTCAGGAGGCGAACCAGGGAACCATCACAGGATTCGTTTATGACGAATCGCAGGCCGTGGTCCCCAACGCGGAGATCACCGCGGTAAGCCGGGCGACCGGCCAGGCGCGCGTCGTGCAGGGCGATGAAGCCGGCGTCTATACGGTTGTGGCTCTGCAGCCGGGCGTTTACGACGTCAAGGCGAGCGCCTCGGGATTCAAGACCGTCGAACAGCGGGACATCACGCTGAACGTCGGCGCAAGCGTTCGCGTGAACTTCACCATGCAGGTTGGCGCGGTGAGCGAGACGATTACCGTGGAAGGCGTTGCGCCAGTGCTGAAGACCGAGACCGGCGAGGTTTCGACCATCGTAAGCGGCATCCAGGTAACCGAGATTCCCATCAATGGGCGAAACTTCACCCAGTTTCTTTCGCTCGGCACGGGAGTCGTTTCGCAGCAGACCGGACGGCAGATGGGACTTGGCCAGGAAGGGAACCCGCTGATGTCCGTGCACGGCGGGCGGATCTCCATGAATAAGTACACCTACGACGGGACGCTGGCCATGGATACGGGCGGCAACCGGGGCCTCGACCTGTTTCCGCCCATGGAGGCGATTGGCGAAGTGAAGGTCCAGAAGTCCAATTATGGCGCCGATGCCGGAGGGTTCGGATTCGGCATCGTGAACATCGTCACGAAGTCCGGCACGCAGCAATTTCACGGCGATGTGTACGAGTATTTTCGAAACGAGAAACTGGACGCCCGCAACTTCTTCGCCAACGACCGGCAGGGAATCAAGCTCAACAACTTCGGCTATACAGTTGGCGGCCCGTTCTTCATCCCCGGCAAGTATAATGCGGACAAGTCGAAGGACTTCTTCTTCTGGTCTCAAAGCTGGGCGCGACGCGTCGGCCCCCAGATCACGAGCTTCACGTCTCCTCCGACCGGCGTCTTTACCGCGCTTGTGCCGACTGCCGATCAGCGCGCGGGCAGATTCGGCAACGCAACCATCCGCGACCCCGACGCCGGGCAGCCGTTCCCGGGCAACACCATCCCCGCCAGCCGAATCGATCCCAACGCGGCGATTTTGATGCAAGCCTTCCTTCCGCTGCCAAACCGCGCCGGAGCGCAGAACTATGTCTACAACACGCGGTCGTTCACCCGTTATCGGGAAGAGCTGATCCGTTGGGACCACAACTTCAATTCGAGCTGGATGTGGACCACGCGCTACGCGCAGGATACGTGGGAGCAGGATCAGGATATCGCGAAACCCGGACCCTCCAACCTCGAAACGTTTCCGAACCTGTTTGCCAAGCCAGGGAAGAACCTGACGACCAAGCTGACTACGGTGGTCTCGCCGGCGCTGGTCAACCTGTTTACCTATGGCTACTCGTTCAACGCGATCTCCAACCAGCCGCTGGGAGGCGAGCGCCCGGCGGGTCTGAATATTCCGCAAGCCTTTCCATCGAACGAGTTCAACCGCACTCCGGACGTCACTTTCGCTCAGGGATTCGCGGGTCTCGGCGTAGGAAACCCGCTGAACAACGACAATCCGATTCACACCTTCAAGAACGATCTCTCCTGGACCCGCGGGAAGCAGACCATCAAGGTCGGCGCGGAGATCATCCGGCACTATAAGGACTCGATCAACTACGCGAACGAACAGGGGGCTTTCAACTTCAATGGCGGCGTGACCGGCAACGCGTTGGGGGACTTCCTTCTGGGGCGGGCGTTCACCTACACGGAGAACGACGACGATCCGGGCATCGACATTTCGGGCTGGGCCAACGAATTCTACATTCAAGACGATATTAAGGCGACTTCGAAGCTGACTATCAATGCCGGCGTTCGCTGGTACGTGATCCGCGGCGCTAATGGGGGCGCAGCCGTGGGCGACAACATCGCTGCGTTCGTGCCCTCTCTGTACGATCCGGCGAAAGCGCCCAGGCTCCTGGCGGACGGCCAGATTGTTCCGGGAACGGGAGATTCTCTGAACGGCATCATCACCGGGGCGGACCGCAAAGGATTGTCGGACGTCGGGCGTTCCCTGATGAGGCCGAACAACGACGTCTTCGGGCCGCGGTTCGGCTTCGCATACTCGCTGACGCAGAAGACCGTGTTGCGGGGCGGGTACGGGATCAACTCGTTCTGGGGCACGGCGAACAATGAAGGGCGGCGGAACAATCCGCCGTTCAACAATTCCGTGAACATTCAGGGCGCGCGCCTGAGCGATCCGCTGGGCGGAACCGACCGCGTGTTCCCGGCGAACATCAACTCGCTGGACGTCTACAGCAAGCAGCCGACGGTTCAAAGCTGGAGCTTCACAGTGCAACGCGAACTGATGGGGAACACGAGCCTGGAGATTGGATACTCGGGAACACGGGGAGTTCACCTGCCGCGCGGCATTCAGCTCAATCAGGCGGATTCGTCGCGGACCGGCAACGCGAACCTGCGGCGCCCGTATCTGGGTTTTGGAACGATCGGTTACAACGAGAACTCGGCCGTCTCGAAGTATCACGGGCTGGAGGCTAGTTTGGTGCGGCGCTTCACCAATGGTCTGCATTTCGAAGCTTCCTATACCTGGTCGAAGGCTCTCGGCCACCCCGAAGGGAATCCGATGGATTCGAGGAACAAAAATCTGGATTTCGGCTTGATCGACCTGGACCGTACCCACATGCTGAGCTTCAATTACGTCTGGGAGATGCCGTTCTTCAGGGGACAAGGAGGAGTTGCGGCCGCCGTTTTCGGTGGATGGCAGATTTCGGGCATCACCACGTTCCAGAGCGGAGTTCCCGCCAACGTGACACAACCGGGCGATGTCGCAAATTTCGGCGGCGGCACGGGCGGGCAGCGCCCGGATCTGGTGGGCGATCCGCACGAAGGCCGGGGCGACAGCCTGGACCGCTACTTCAACACCGCCGCATTCCGCCAGGTGACGGGGACCGGCTCCCTGGGAAATGCTCCGTTCAACGCCGTCCGCGGACCGGGGATCGCCAATTGGGATGCGAGTCTTTCGAAGATCGTCCGGTTCGGGGAGAGCAGGCGGCTGCAGATCGGCCTCGAAACCTTCAATACGTTCAACCATGCGCAATTCGAGGAAATGGGGACTCAACTGGGCGCGGCGACCTTCGGCGTGGTCACCAACGCCCGCGATCCCCGCGTGATCCAGTTACGAGCGAAGTTTTCTTATTGAGGCAAACGACAGTGCAACTCAATCGCAGAGAGATGATGGGCGCAGGCCTCGCGGCCCTGGCGCAGGCCGCGGACGGCGAACGCCCGAACGTATTGTTTTATTTTCCGGACCAGTTACGCGCGCAGGAGGTTGGCTACAACGGGGCGAAGAACGTTCCGACCCCGAACATCGACCGTCTGGCCGCGCAGGGCGTGACGTTCACCAACGCCGTTTCCTCGGTGCCGGTATGCACTCCCTACCGCGCCATGCTGCAAACGGGAAGGTGGCCGCTGTTGTCCTGCGGGTTCATGAACTGGGTGAATCTTCCCTCCACCGGTCAGTCCATCGGCGATGTGTTTTCGAAGGGCGGCTACGACACCGGGTTCATCGGCAAATGGCACCTCGCTGCGGGCCGGCTGGCGGGAACACTGAAGCGCGGCGTTCCCGCCCGGCCGCAGAAGGAGAGCGAGTTCGTCCCGCCAGGTGCCATGCGGATGGGCCATCGACACTGGGAGGCGTTTAACTTTCACGCCAACTTCGCGAATGCCTTCTACTATCGGGACACTCCCGAGCGGTTGATCATGCGGGGGTACGAGACCGACGCCGAGACGGACATGGCGATCGCGTTCGCGCGTGAGCGCGCCAAAACGCGCCAGCCGTTCTTCCTCACCGTGGCTCCGCATCCGCCTCATCCGCCGTGGAGACCGGAACAGACGCCGGCAGATGCGCTGGCGGCGACGCCCGAGAGGCTGTACTGGCGGCCGAACGTGAAGGGCCGCAAGGACACGCCGGTCTACGATCCGAGGTGTTATTACGCCATGGTGAAGAACGTCGACGACAACGTGGGAAGGATCCTGCGTTTTCTCGATGATTCCGGTCTGGCGGACAACACCATCTTTGTCTTCACTTCCGATCATGGGGAGATGCTGGCGAGCCATGGACGCTATAACAAGATGGTGCCCTATGCCGAAGCGCTGGATGTGCCGCTGGCGATTCGCTGGCCGCGGAAGATCAAACCCGGTGTGAAATCGGACGCGTTGTTCACGCCTATGGACTTTCTGCCGACGCTGGCCGGCATGTGCGGTCTGGCTACGCCTTCCATCGTGAACGGCAGGGACCTATCGCGGCAGGTCTTGGCGCAGAATGGGCCGGAACACGACGCGGCGCTGATAGCGAATTATGTGTCGCACTGGGACTTCCCGGAGACCATGACGGATTGGCCGGAGTGGAGGGGTATCCGCACCAAGCAGCACACGTACGTCCGCTGGTTGAACGGAGCCGAGGAGCTGTACGACAATCTTGCCGACCCATACCAACTGCGCAATGTACTGGACGGCAGGCAGGAGCCGGCCGTAGTGCACAAGTTGCGGGAGCGGCTCAAGGACCTGATGCACGACAGCCACGACGACTTTTTGCCTGGAACCCGCCTTGGCGAGTGGCTGACTCCAGAGCGGAACATGCTGCGGAATGCACTAGGGCCGTTGCAGCAGGAACAATCAACAACCGCTCCCTCACGGTCGCGGCTCTGAAAGACTTACCGAGCCGCGACCGTGAGGGAGCGGTTGAAGTACTTACCAGGGTGGGAGACAGATGGAATTTAACGAACCGAAGCTCGCTCTGAATCGCATCTATACGAAACGCGGCGACCGCGGAGAGACTAACCTGGTTGGCGGCCAGCGGGTCTCCAAGGACGCCTTGCGCATCGAATCCTACGGGGTTGTGGACGAGCTGAATTCCTTCGTCGGAATGGCTTGTGTTTCGGCGCAGGAGCTGGCGGCCGGCCATCCGGAGATGGGGCGGCTCGCGGGAATCCTCCGCCGCGTGCAGCATGAACTGTTCAATCTGGGTTCGATACTGGCCACCCTGCCCGAGGACGTGCACGCCAAGCAGCCCAGGATCACCGGCGAGGAAGTCCGGCAGCTCGAGGCTGAGATTGACCAGGCTAACGAGAACCTGCCGGCGCTGCGCTCCTTCGTGCTTCCGGGCGGATCGCGCATCAACACCGAGCTGCACGCCTGCCGCACCATCTGCCGCAGGGCCGAGAGAGTCTGTGTGGCTTTGGGACGCGAGGAAGAGGCGCCGCCCGAGGCGGTGCGCTATCTCAACAGGCTCAGCGATGCCTTGTTCGTCTGGAGCCGCTGGGCAACCCATATTCTCGGCCTGGAGGAAACGCTCTGGGAACCCAACCAGTCGGCTTCCGGTTTGAAGTAGGATGGAGAGACCGATATGACCAGGAGATTGAGCCCGCAAACGTCCGCCGTGACATTGACCGCTTTGGGCGCGCTGGCGCGCCTGATTCCGCATCCCCCGAACTTCGCGCCGGTCGGGAGCGTGAGCCTGTTTGCCGGGGCACGGATTGCCGGGTGGCAGGCGTACCTTGTCCCGCTCGTGCTGATGCTCGCCACCAATCTGGTGCTGGGCGCGATGCAGGGATTTGCACCGTTTTCAAAGGCGACACTAGTGGTCTGCGTCAGTTTCCTGATCAGCGTGTGGATTGGGCGGCGTCTGCGCGGACCGCTTAGCGCGGGCCGCTTCACGTGCGCGGTGCTGCTTTCGAGCACGCAGTTTTTCCTGGTGACGAACTTCGGGACGTGGCTGCTCGAGACGATGTACCCCAAGACGGCGGCCGGACTAGTCGCATGCTACCTTGCAGCTATTCCATTCTTCGGCCGCACGGTCGTCTCGGACTTCCTTTATTCCGGCGTGCTGTTTGGGACGTACGCGCTGATCGAGCGTCTCACAAATCGCGAAACGCTGGAAACCGGCTGTACTACAATTTAAACAGCATGGCGGCTCGGGTCACCGCTACCACGCGCATTCGCTCCCACCCCCACCTCAGCGAGGAGATCAACCGGAATATCGTCCAGTCGGAGGTTGAGGGCGGCGTGTATCTGGACGATCTTCCTCCCGGCGCCGAGATTGAAGTGGAGACACAGAACCGCTCGTACCGGATTGTGGTGCAGGGGCGCGGCGAGGCACTGATCTCGGGCCATCCAAAATTCTGCCCGCAGCCGGTTCTAGTACGCATTGAAGGCTGCAACTGGGGAGGCTCCATGCTGAAAGTGAGCTTCATCGGGCGCGGCATGCACCTGGAGTTTCGCCACCCTTCTTTCAAGTTGATTACCACCTCGCCCATCGTTGAAATACGCAGCATCCTGACGTTTGAATGCAGCAAGAATTCCTAGATCACTCCTAAATCACATTCCTGGATCACGCTCCTGGATCACTCCTGGATCACGCTCTTGACTCCATTCCGGTCCGCACGTAAACTATCAACGATCATCGGTTATTAGGCTGGAGCCGTCAATGGCCGGTGAACTTTAAATGGAAAGGCGTAACCAGGGTGAGAACTATGCCGGTTTTGAATGCTTCAGGCGCGCTCAAGCGTCTTGCCGCCGGGATTTTCCTACTGTCCGTCGTGTCCGCTCCGGGGCAGATCGTGGCCACCGGCTCGGTAGAGGGTCTGGTGCGCGACCCGGCAAACGCCGCGGTTGCCGGCGTGACTCTCAAGCTCACCAACGTGCAGACGGGAGTCTCCACCGCCACAGTAAGCAACGGCGCCGGCTATTATACTTTCCCGGCTGTAAGAGCCGGCCTCTACCAGGTCGAGGCGTCCCTGCAAGGCTTCCGCCGGGTGCTGAACGAGTTCACCGTGCAGACCGCCGTGAAGACGACGGTGGATATTCAACTCGAGCTGGGCGAGGTCACGCAGTCGGTGGAAGTCACCGCCAACGTGCCCGTCCTCGAGACCGCTTCGGCGTCGCTGAGCACGGTCGTGACCAACCGCCAGGTGACCGATCTGCCGCTGGCCGGACGAAACCCATACATGCTGATTCTGCTGAGTCCCGGCGTAATCCAGACCAGAAACCCGGGCCCCAGCGCCATGAACGATATCAGCGGCAGTTCGTATTTTTCGACGAACGGCGCCAACATGCGAATGAACGGCTTCACCATGGACGGCGTGATGAACACCGTCTCCGACCGTGTCGCTTATGTCCCGCCGGTGGATCAGGTGGAAGAGTTCAACGTGCAGACCAACACCTTCGATGCCGAGTACGGATATGCCGCCGGCGCCTTTGTCAATGTGGTGACCAAGTCCGGCACAAACGGCCTGCACGGAAGCGCCTATGAATTTCTGCGGAATTCGGCGTTGAACGCCAACCAGTTCTTCGCCAACTCGCGGGGAATCCCCAAGCCGACATTTCAGTTCAACCAATTCGGAGCTGCCGTGGGCGGTCCCGCGCTCCCGAATCGCACGTTCTGGTTTTTCAACTACGAAGGAATACGGGAAACCCGGCCGAGCACCGCGATCGGGACAGTTCCCACGGCGCTGGAACGGAGCGGGGACTTCTCACAGACGCGGGACGCCGGAGGCCGGCTGGTCGGAATTTACGATCCCTTTTCCACCCGGCCGTCGGGAAACGGCTTCATCCGGGATGCCTTTCCCAACAACCGCATCCCAGCCGCCAGGATGGATCCCGCCGCCCGAAGCATGTTCGACACGCTCATCCCGCAGCCGAACGGACCCGGAGATCCGCTGACGGCCACCAACAATCTCGCTCGGACGCTGGTCGGCAGCACTCCGATGGATTCGTATTCCTTGCGGATCGACCACAACTTCAGCTCGAACCACCAGCTTTTTGGCCGGTGGTCGCAGGCAAAAACCTCCAGTGAATCCGATTATTTCATCGACGTTGGCGGCAAGAATCGAAATAATCGCGTCCAGACCTCGGTTGCCGCGGGCGACACGATCGTGTTCAGCCCGAGCACCCTGCTGACGATCAATGGCGGCTTCACGCGCTGGACGCAGCAGGGCATACAGCCGGACAACGACCTCGGGCAATTCGGCTTCCCGGCGGCGCTCATCAACAGGATGCAGCAGCAGAAAGTGCCGCGCATCAACAACACCGATATGGTTTTCTTCGGAGCGATTGAAGGAAGCTGGTTCGAGCACACCAACACGTGGACTTATTCGGTCAACCTCCGCCATACCCAGGGCCGGCACGCCATGAAGATGGGCTTCCAATCCATCATCAAGCAAAACAACTCCCAGGGCGCCAACCAGCCGATGGGCCAATTTAGTTTCGATCGCGCCTTCACCCAGGGACCGGATCCGACCAGCCGCGGCTCCGCCATCGGATACGGAACGGCTTCCTATCTGCTGGGAACTCCGGCTTCGGGAAACATCACTTTGAACTCCAGTGGAGCGACCAATTCGCCTTTCTATGGCTGGTTTTTCCAGGATGACATACGCCTCTCGTCCCGGCTGACTCTGAACGTGGGACTCCGATACGAAGTGCTCCTGCCCGCCACCGAGCGGTATAACCGCTCAACCGTGGGATTCGCGTATGACAGCGCCAATCCGATCGAAGCGGCGGCCAAAGCGGCATACGCCCGAAACCCCATCCCCGAGTTGTCTCCGGACCAGTTTCGGGTTCTTGGCGGTTTGTTATTTGCCACCCCCGACAATCGCCAGAACGGAATCACCGACAAAAACAACTGGAGCCCTCGCATTGGAGTCGCCTATAAGATCACGGACAAGACCGTTTTCCGTGCCGGTTTCGGCCGTTTCCACTCCTACTGGTGGGCGCCGTTCACGCGCGATACCGGATTCAGCTCGCAAACTCCGTTCATTTCATCCCTTGGAGAGTTCCGGCCGGCGGACGTCTTGAGCAATCCGTTTCCCAACGGTTTCGCCGAGCCTATTGGCTCGAGCCAGGGACTCGCAACACTTCTGGGAACGTCGATCTCCTTCTACGATCAGTCCCGCAGACAGGGCTACAACGACCGCATCAGCGCCGGATTCCAGCACGAATTACGACGGGACTTCCGGCTTGAGGCGAATTACGTCGGGCAATGGGCCTCCCAACTGCCAGTCGGCAGCTCAGGCTCGGGCGTGACTCCCTCGTCGCCCAGGGAGCAGGATCGGGAACTTCGTTTCCTGTCCGCCCAGCACCTGGGGCTGCGGAATCGCCTGTTCGAGCGGGCGCCCAATCCGTTCTTCGGATTGATCTCGACCGGCGAGCTGGCGGCGCCGACGATAACCGTCCAGAATCTGCTCTCGAGCTATCCGCATTTTACGGGTGCGACCGCCACGCGGCAGACAATCGGCACCTCGAAATACCATAGCCTGCAGGTGACCGCGATGAAGCGGTACTCGAGCGGAATCCAATTATTGAGCGCCTACACCTTCTCGAAGTCGCTGGAGAAGGTGCGGTACATCAACGTGAACGATGCCGATCCCAGCCAGACGATTGGCGAGTTTGATCGTCCGCACCGGGTTACCCTCGGCGCCATCGCCGAGCTGCCCTTCGGCCCGGGCAAGCCTTGGGGACCCCGTTCCGGCCTTGAAGGAAAGCTGATCGGCGGATGGCAAGTGAACGCCATCTATACGTTCCAGAGCGGCGAAGCGCTGCCGCTCGATGTGGGCCTGCTCTCCACCGGCCAGGATCCCCGGCTCAGCCCCGGCGAGCGGAGCGTCGACGGGTGGTTCAACCCGAATGCGTTTCAGGTGCTGCCGCAGTTCTCGCTGCGGGATCTCTCGTACACGCTTTCCAGGCTTCGCGGCGACGGGATCAATAACTGGGATCTGTCCGTGATCAAGGACACCCAGGCGACCGAGCGGCTCAAAGTTCAGTTTCGCTGGGAGCTGTACAACGCCTTCAATCGGGCCCAGTTCAGCCGCCCGAATCTGAACCCCACCAGCGGGGGCTACACCCGGATCACGGGAACCGTGGCTACCCCGAGAGAGATGCAGTTCGGGCTGAAGTTGATCTTTTGAGGAAGACCTTAGTACTACGCGCTACGCCAGAATCTGCTTCACAACGTTCCCGTGCACATCCGTCAGCCGGAAGTCGCGGCCCTGGAAGCGGTACGTCAGCTTTGTATGATCGAAGCCCAGCAGGTGCAGAATGGTTGCCTGCAGGTCGTGTACGTGGACCTTGTCCTTCACCACGTTGAAACCCAGCTCGTCGGTTTCTCCGAAGGTGATTCCGGGCTTCATGCCGCCGCCCGCCAGCCACATCGTGAAGGCGTTGGGGTGATGATCGCGGCCGTCGTCGCCGCCGCCCTGAACCATGGGCGTACGGCCGAACTCTCCGCCCCAGACCACAAGCGTATCGTCCAGCATACCGCGCTGCTTCAGGTCCTGTACCAGAGCCGCGCAGGCCTGGTCCGTGTCCAGGCAGTTCTGCCGGATGTCCTTTACCAGGTTGCCGTGCTGGTCCCACGCTTCGTGGTAGAGCTGCACGAAACGCACGCCGCGCTCCACCAGCCGCCGGGCTAACAGACAGTTGTAGGCGAACGACGGTTTGCCCGGCTCGGCGCCGTACATCTCCAGAACGTTCTTCGGCTCGCGCGAAACGTCCATCAGCTCGGGCGCGCTCGACTGCATCCGGAACGCCATCTCGAACGAGTTGATGCGCGTGGCGATCTCCGGATCGCCGGTGACGTTCAGCCGCATCTCGTTCAGGCGGCGAATCGAGTCGAGCGAATCGCGTTGCAGCTCGGGGTCCACGCCGCTGGGATTGGAAAGATAGAGGACCGGATCGCCGCTGCCCCGGAACTGCACGCCCTGATAGACCGTCGGGAGGAAGCCGCTGCCCCAGCAGGAATTACCGCCGCTCGGCCCCTTCTTCCCGGAGCTGAACACGACGAACGCGGGCAAATCCTTCGACTCGCTGCCCAGCCCGTAGGTCACCCACGCGCCCATGCTCGGCCTCCCGAACTGCTGCGAGCCGGTATTCATCAGAAGCTGTCCCGGCGCGTGATTGAACGCGTCCGTCGCCATGGACTTCACAATGGCGACGTCATCGACCACCTTGGCCAGATGCGGCAGCAGCTCGGAAAGCTCCGCGCCGCTTCGGCCGTGTTTCGCGAACTTGAACTTCGGGCCGAGCAGCTTGGAGCTCGGGTTGATGAACGCGGCGCGATAGCCCTTCAACAGATCGGCGGGCGGCAGCGTTCCATCGAACTTGGCCAGTTGGGGCTTGAAATCGAACAGCTCCAGGTGACTTGGGGCGCCGGCCATGAACAGGAAGATGACGCGGGTGGCCTTCGGCGCGTAATGTGGCTGCTTGGGAGCCAGAGGATCGGCGGAGGCGGCCGGCGACGAGCCAGCCATCAAGTGACCGAGGGCCATGGCGCCCAAACCCACGCCGCACTGTTCCAGAAACCAGCGCCGGGCGAGAAATTTCGAATCCACGTTCATGGTTTATTCCTTGGTGATGGTTTCGTCCAGGTTCAGCAGCACGCGCGAGACGGCGGTCCACGCGGCGAGTTGAACCGGGTTCGTGCCCTTGGGAAGATCGGGGGACTTGTCGACATCCAGCCCCGCCACGTCCCAGGCGCTGAGCCAGCCGTCCGAGAGGCGCCGCGACTGCTTCTTGAGCAGTGCCATCAACTCGGCCGTTTCCGGCTCGGATGGCTCGCGGGAGACGCAGCGGCGGAAGGCATAAGAGAGGCGCTCCAAATCCGTCCCTCCGCCGTCCTGCAATATGCGCAGCGCGAGCGAGCGCGCGGACTCCAGGAACAGCGGCTCATTCAGCGTCGTCAGGGCTTGCAGCGGCGTGTTCGAGCGTCCCCGGCGGACGCACGAGATATCGCCGTTCGGCGCGTCAAACATTTGCAGCATCGGATAGGGAACCGAGCGATAGCGAAACGTGTAGATCGCACGGCGGTACCGGTCCTCTCCCTGGGCCTCGTCCCAGATCTTCGGACCGTAGCTCGCTGGCGGCAGGAACAGAAACGCGGGCGCCGGCGGATAGACGCTGGGACCGCCGACCTTGGGGTTCAGCAGGCCGCTGGCGGCGAGCGCGATATCGCGCACGATCTCCGCCTCTACCCGGAAACGCGGACCGCGCGCCAGCAGCCGGTTGTACGGATCCCGCGCATACAGTTCGGGCGAGACCCGCGAGGACTGGCGATAGGTCGCCGAGTTGACGATCAGGCGGTGCATCGCCTTCCAGCTCCAGCCGCGATCCATGAACTCCACGGCGAGCCAGTCGAGCAGCTCGGGATGCGACGGCGCTTCGGCCTGTTTTCCCAAGTCCTCGCTGGTCTCCACCAGTCCCGTTCCAAAGTAGGTCTGCCAGACCCGGTTGACCAGAGCGCGCGCCGTGGTGGGCGAGTCGCGGTCCACCAGCCACCGGGCGAACGTCAGGCGTGTGGGCGGCGCATCCGCATCCATTGCGTGCAAGAAGGCGGGCACGCCCGGCGAGACCTCTTTCGCGGGCTTCAGAAAATCGCCGCGAGAGAGAATATGGGTGTCCCGCGGATCCGAGCGCGACTGAAGCACCAGTTGCGACGAGCCTTCGGGATGCCCCTTCCACAGGCCGGCAATCTGCTCGTTGGCCTCGCGCCATTCTGGAACGGTAGTGCGCCAGTAGCGGAACACTGTCTCCGTCTGCCGCTCGGTTCGCTGTTCCCTGGGAACGGAGAGAATGTCGCGCACGCTTTTCGGGAGCGGATCGGCGGCGGCATCGGGCGCTGTCGTCACTGACAAACGGAAACGGCCGAGGTTATGGCTCTGATTGTCGTCGCTGTTCCAGCCTCCGTGCTTCTGATTCAGGTAGACGACGATTTGCGTTCCCTCGGAGTTTGCGATGGGTGTCTCGACCGTGAAGACGGCTTTGCGCGGCTGATTGCGGAGGCCCGGCCCGGCGTCCGTGCCCCATGCCGTTTCCTCCTTGCCATCTACAGCGAACTCGATTGGGCCAGTCATGCGTGGGCGGTTGGTCTTGTCGTAAAAGATGGCGTCGAGCGGCGTCTCGGGAAGCGAGATGTCCGCTGTCGCTCGGGCGATTTTTACCTTGGCTGGTTTTTCCGCCCCGGCCTCCACTTCGAATTCCGTCAGCGCCGCTGTGCCCTTGATGGAGCGGCCGGGACCGTTCAGCGGCAGGTTGGGATCGTTGAGCAGCTCGAGGCGAAACGCCGCGATGTTCCGCACGTTCGTACGCAGCGTCAACTTCACGCGGTGCTTGGTGGGCGCGTAGCCCTGCGCAAGCAGCGAGCCGTCTTTCATCGGCAGGTACTTCTGCCCGCCCGTGGAAATGTCGTCCACCTCGGGTTGCACCACAATCCACTCCGGCTGCTCGACCTTCTGGCTCTCCTCCCACCGGGCCATGCGCTCGGGCCAGTCGGGAGTGCGATGTTGCAGCCCGCTCTCAATCTCGCGAATGCGCCGGAACATTTCGGCGCGCTTCATCTGCTCTTCCGGCGTGTAGACGGCGATGTTCGCCTCGTGTGAATCGTTCAGGAACGCGAAGATGCGATAGTACTCTTCCTGCGTGAGCGGATCGAATTTGTGGTTGTGGCATTGCGCGCACTGGATGGTTACACCGAGAACGCTCTTGCCGATGGCGTCCATGCGGTCGAACATGGACTCCATGCGAAACTGTTCCGGGTCCACGCCGCCTTCCTCATTAATCATGGAATTGCGGAGGAATCCGGTTGCCACGCGCTGCTCCTGCGTGGCGTTAGGCAGCAGGTCCCCGGCCAGTTGCTCGACGACGAATTGGTCGTAGGGCAGATCGCGGTTGAGCGCGTTGATCACCCAATCCCTGTAAAACCAGACCTGCCGTGACTTATCCTTCTCGTAGCCGTCGGAATCCGCGTAACGTGCCGCATCCAGCCAGTGACGTCCCCAGCGCTCGCCATAGTGCGGCGAATTCAGCAAACGTTCCACCTGTTTCTCGTATGCGCTTTTGCTCTTGTCCTTTAGGAACGCATCGACTTCTTCGACGGTGGGCGGCAAGCCGATCAGATCGAGACTCAGACGGCGCAGCAGGGTAACGCGATCCGCCTGGGGCGAAGGGGACAGGCCTTCCTTCTCCAGGCGCGACAGAACGAAGCGATCTATCGGATTGGAGGGCCAACCCGCGTTGCCAACCTTGGGCAGCGCCGGACGCTGGGGAGGGATGTAAGCCCAGTGCCGCTGGATGGCGGCGGTTTGGGCGCCCGCTTCTTCCGGCCACGCGGCGCCCTGATCGATCCAATTTCGAATGACCGCGATGCGTGCTTCATCGAGCGGTTTGGCTCCCATGGGCATCCGCGCCTGATCGCCAATGCCGGCAATGCGTTTATATAGGTTGCTTTCGGCGGCCTTCCCCGGCAGGATGGCCTTGCCCGATACGCCGCCGGCCATGGCAAGCGTCTTCGAATCCAGGCGCAGCCCGCCCAACTGCTGCTTCGCGCCGTGGCAGGACTGGCAGGAACTCTCGAAGATGGGCTGCACGTCGCGCACGTAGTCGATCTTTCGGGAAGCGCCGGTTTGGGCCAACATGAGGGTTCCGGCGGCGAGCGATGCGATACCGGACAGGAGGATTCGCGAGAGTGGCTTGTAGTCGATCACCAAATACATTTTAACTCCGCGGCAAATTCGCGATCTAATAGTATTAAAGGCTTCCTGATGCCGCTTTCCCATTTCGACCCGATCGTCCAGCAGTGGTTCGCGCAACGTTTCTCGAACGCGACCGAGCCACAGGTGCGCGGCTGGCCCGGGATTGCCGGCGGTCACGACGTTTTGATCTCGGCGCCCACGGGTTCCGGCAAGACGCTGGCCGCATTCCTGATCTGTCTCGACCGCCTAGTGCGCGCCGCCCGGACAGGCCATCTCCCGGCCGAAACACAGGTGGTATACGTCTCGCCGCTGAAAGCGCTCAGCAACGATGTACGCCGCAACCTGGAAACGCCGCTACAGGAGATCTCCGAGCTGGCGGCGCAGCAGGGCGTTTCGCTTGCGCCCATCCGCACCGCCTTGCGCACCGGCGATACTCCCGCGTGGGAGCGGCAGCAGATGGGCAAGCATCCGCCCCACATCCTGGTGACCACGCCGGAGTCGCTGTACATTCTGCTGACGGCCGAAAAGTCCCGCGCCGCGCTGCGCACCGCGCGCACCGTGATCGTCGACGAGATTCACGCCATCGCCGGCGATAAGCGCGGCTCTCATCTGGCGCTTTCCTTGGCCCGGCTGGACGCTCTCACCGCCGAACGGCCGCAACGAATCGGCCTCTCGGCGACGGTGAAGCCGATTGAGACCGTGGCGCAGTTCCTTTCGCCCGAAACGCGCATTGTCGATATCGGCCATCGGCGCGCCATGGACGTGATGGTTGAGATTCCCAACGACGAACTGGGGCCGGTGGCGACGAACGAAATGTGGGCGGAGATCTACGACCGCGTCGCCAACCTGATTCTGCTGCACCGGACGACGCTGGTCTTCGTCAACACGCGCAGGCTCTCCGAGCGCGTGGCACATGCGCTCACCGAGCGGCTGGGCGAGAACATGGTGCTGCCGCATCATGGCAGTCTGGCGCGGGCGCTGCGCTTTCAAGCGGAATCGCGGCTAAAGAGCGGCGATCTGCGCGCCGTGGTGGCGACGGCTTCTCTCGAGTTGGGCATTGATATCGGTTCTGTCGATCTGGTGTGCCAGATCGGCTCTCCGCGCTCGATCGCCGTGGCGTTGCAGCGTGTGGGACGCTCGGGGCACTGGGTCGGCGCGATGCCGAAAGGCCGCTTGTTCGCGACGACGCGGGACGAGTTGATCGAGTGCGCCGCGCTGATTTCGGCGATTCGCAAGGGCGAACTGGAGCGCATCCGCATCCCCGAGAACGCGCTCGACATTCTGGCGCAGCAGATTGTGGCGGCAGCGGCGTGCGAGGCGTGGGAAGAAGACGCTCTTTTCGCGCTCGTGCGCAGCGCCCATCCCTATCGCAATCTGGAACGCGGCGAGTTCGACTCCATCGTTCGGATGCTGTCGGAGGGCATCGCTACATCGCGAGGCCGCAGCGGGGCGTTCCTTCATCGCGACCAGGTGAATTCCCGCGTGCGCGGGCGGCGCGGAGCCAGGCTGGCCGCGATCACCTCGGGCGGCGCGATTCCGGAGAACGCGAATTATGCCGTGGTCCTCGAGCCCGAGGGCAAGACCATCGGTACGCTGGACGAAGATTTCGCCGTGGAGAGCCTCGCCGGGGACATTTTTCTCTTGGGCACGCAATCGTGGCGGATCCGGCGCGTGGAACCAGGCCGCGTGCGTGTGGAGGATGCGCACGGCGCGCCTCCGTCGGTGCCGTTCTGGCTGGGTGAAGCTCCCGGGCGGTCCATCGAGCTTTCGCGGGAGGTCTCGTGGATGCGCGAGGAGATACTCGCCGATCCCGAGTTTCTGAAACAACAGTGCGGCCTGGACGAAGGCGGCGCGAAACAGGCGATCGCCTACGTGCAGGCAGGCGCTGCGGCGCTGAACGCAGTTCCCACACAGCATACCGTTGTCGCGGAGCGCTTCTTCGACGAGGCCGGCGGCATGCAGCTTGTCCTGCACGCGCCGTTCGGCTCGCGCATCAATCGCGCCTGGGGGCTGGCGCTGCGCAAGCGCTTCTGCCGCACCTTCAACTTCGAGCTTCAGGCCGCGGCAACGGACAACGGCATCGTAATCTCCCTGAGCGAGCAGCACGCCTTTCCGCTCGAGCTTGTGTTCGAGTTCCTCAAGCCGCAAACCGTCCAGGAGGTGCTCACTTTGGCGCTGCTGGACGCCCCTATGTTCGCCGCGCGCTGGCGATGGAACGTCTCGCGCGCGCTGGCCGTTCTGCGATTCCGCAACGGGTCGAAAGTCCCCGCGCCCATTCAGCGCATGCGCTCCGACGATCTGCTGGCGGCCGTGTTCCCGGATCAGGTTGCTTGCGCGGAGAATCTGACCGGACCGCCCTCGATTCCCGACCATCCGCTGGTGAAGGAGACCATCGACAATTGCCTGCACGAGGCCATGGACGTGGATGGATTGCGGCGGATTCTGGAAGGCATCGAGAGCGGCGCCATCCGCACGCTGGCGATTGACAACGCGGAGCCTTCGCCCTTTTCGCACGAGATCCTGAACGCAAACCCCTACGCATTTCTGGACGACGCGCCTCTGGAGGAGCGCCGCGCGCGCGCTGTTCAGATGCGGCGCACGATGCGCGCCGATTTCGCCGGCGGCGCGGGCATCCTCGATAAAGCCGCTATTGACCAGGTGTCCGCGGAATCGTGGCCGGTGGTGCGCGACGCCGATGAGCTGCACGACGCGCTGCTCACGATGATCGCGCTGCCGCCGGTAGCCGAATGGCAGATCTTCTTCGATGACCTGACTTCGACCGGCCGCGCATCGGTCTTTTTTCGAGGAAGCAAACCGTTCTGGGTAGCGACGGAACGCCAGGATCTTACGGAGGACGAGGTCGCGATTCT
This sequence comes from Bryobacteraceae bacterium, assembly GCA_040902885.1. Lineage (GTDB taxonomy): Bacteria > Acidobacteriota > Terriglobia > Bryobacterales > Bryobacteraceae > JBBDWK01. The sequence goes on from JBBDWK010000020.1 coordinate 39,118, forward strand.
GCGAGGCTGGATGGAGTCGATCGGTCCGGCAACTTCGGCCGCGCTCGCGGAACGCCTGGCCTTTCCGCCGGAGTACGTCGAGGCCGCGCTGCTGAAGCTGGAAAGCGAAGGCCAGGTGCTGCGCGGGCGCTTCACGACGCACGACAGCTCCGGCGATATGGAGTGGTGCAACCGCCGCATCCTGGCGCGCATTCACCGCGCGACGCTGGGACGCCTGCGCCGCGAGATTGAGCCGGTCACCGCGCTGCAATTTCACCGCTTCCTCTGCCGCTGGCATCATTTGACGGCGGGCAGCCAGTTGCACGGCGCCGATGGCGTGCTGCAGGTGATCCGGCAACTGCAGGGTTACGAAATCCCCGCGTCCGCGTGGGAGTCGCAGATACTTGACCCGCGGATTGCCCAATACGATCCGGAGTTCCTGGATGATGTATGTCTGTCCGGCGAAGTGATGTGGGGCCGGCTATCGCCGCATCCGGCATTCGAGACCTCGAACAGCCGGAGAGTCCGGCCGACTCGCATGGCGCCGGTCTCGCTTTTCCTGCGGGAGGACGCCGGGTGGCTGATGGAGGAAGCGCCGCACAATGTGGAGTCGCTGTCCCATGCCGCGCGCGAAGTTCTGGCCGAGATGCAGCGGCACGGCGCCTGCTTCTTCCACGATCTGACTCGGGCGACAGGCCGGCTGGCGAGCGAAGTGGAGGATGCGCTGTGGGAACTGGTGGCCGGCGGCGTGGTGACGGCCGACGGTTTCGAGAACCTGCGAGCCCTGGTCGATCCCAAGCGGCGCCGGGGAGAGGGAAGAGGCCGCACCGGGCGGCCGAGGCACGCGGCCGGCCGGTGGGCGCTGGTGCGCCATCGTCCGGGAACAGTCACTGCCGAGGCCCGCACGGAAGCCTTCGCGAAACAGTTGCTGCTGCGTTGGGGAGTGGTCTTTCGCGACCTGATGGCGCGAGAGACGCTGGCCCCGCCATGGCGCGAGCTGTTGCTGGTGTTCCGCCGCATGGAAGCGCGGGGGGAGATTCGCGGCGGGCGCTTCGTATCGGGATTCGTGGGCGAACAGTTTGCGCGGCCGGAAGCGCTCGACCTGCTGCGGGCGGTGCGCCGCGCCGAGTCGCACCCGGAAGACGACATCGCGATCCCCAACGCCGATCCGCTGAACCTCGCCGGCATCCTTCTGCCGGGACCGCGGGTCAACACGCTAATCGCCGGCAGTGCGAGGATGTCGGATTACGCGCCGCAAGGACCCGCCGAGTAGCAGGATTATGCACCTCCGCGGTACGACCGAAGGGGAGCCGCTTTGCGCTGTATTAACTCACTGCCGTGCTGCTTAGCCCGGCTCCGGGACGACTACTTCGGCGAACTAATGCTCTTCAAGTATTCAATGAGAGCAGGCAATGCGTCCGTAGTCGGCGTGGGATTTGTACTTGTTGAGGGCAATGCGGGAGCATCAAATTTGATTGAGCAAAGATCATTTGAGGGTCGGTGGATGATTGTAAGGAATCGATTAACCATGCGACCTCTCCTACCACCCTCTACTGTGTCAGCAAATTCTCGCTTTCCGTCCGCCCGAACATACGTTCCTGCAACATAATCTTGTCGCTCTACGATGACGATTGTACTTACATCCTTGGGATTGCTGAACGTTAGTTCGAAGATAGTATTGGTTGATGTGGGTCGATCCGGGTTGTACATGGATCGTCTATCGAGCGTAAGCGGAGATGTGCCATCATCTCTAATGAGGACGACCACCTTTCCGTTCAACCGGCATTTTGGGTCTGACTTTTCTTGAGTAGATGTGAAATATCCGCGTGTGCGCGCACTGAGCAATTCAGCTTCAGATGTGACGTGACGCCACCGGTGTTCCAGATAGTCATTGTATTTGCGGTATACAAAAGCGCCCCCAAAGAGAATCGACACGACCGCTATCAACGCCATATTATTGCTGGAGCTATTGGCCGAGCGCATGGCGGCACTCTAGCACCAAGGAGAGCAGGAGTCAAGGAAACTACGACAGGTGTGTCGCTAGCATGTGAATTGTCCGGTCCAATTAACACGTGAGTTGTCCGGTTTAGGAAG
>JBBDWK010000021.1:0-39073 GCA_040902885.1 Bryobacteraceae bacterium
CACGGGCGCCGCGAATTCCATGGCCGTGTGCTTCCGGATTCTGCACACGAAGTCGCGCATCTCGATGCATTTCTCGCGGGCCGGGGCACCCTCCGGGTCCGGCTGATTTCCGCCCGGCGCCGGCAGAGCGCGCCACATGGCCCGCAGCTTGGCGATCGGGCCAACCTCCTCTTTCGCCGCCTCCTTCGTTTCTCCGAGGATCTCCCAGATCATCGCAAGATACCGCGCGTTCACCTTCGCGTCCGCCGCCACGCCGGCCATCGTGGCGCCGCTCTTTCCGAGAACAGTCCGGTACTTGTAGCGCCACGCGGCCTCAAAGTAATCGGCATAGTCGGTCGGCTGGCGTTCATAGAAATCCACAATCCGCTGGATCGCGTACTTCTCGCGATCCGTCTCGACGAGCATCGGATGGGGCGCGAAGGCCAACCCGCCGGGCGTGAGCACCATGTGATTGCCCACCTCGCGCGCGGCTTGCAGGTACTTGTTCAGCAGCGCGGGGGACATGGTTAACGACTCGCCCGAGTTATCGAAGCCGGCTGTATTGGCGGGGTCCACCGGAAACTCCCGTGTGGGACGGATGTCGACGCCGGTCAAGTCCCGGATAGTGTAGTTGTACTCGGCATTGCTCAGAGGGCGCGCCAACACCGGTCCGGGATCGCCTGCATTCTTTTGCGCCTCGCCCGTGCGCATGGCCTGGATCCAATCGATCGTCTTGCGGCGGGTGTCCGCGGGAGGCTGTTTTGCCGGCTTCGGCGGCATCTCCCCGGCCGTAAGCTTCTCGAGCACCAGATTCCAGTGGGCATAGTCCCGGATCACCGCGGCCATCGTGGTGTAAGGCCGGATATCGAACTGCGCGGCTGGTGTAGCGCCGCCGTGGCATCCGATGCAATAGCTGGCAAGAAAGGGCCGGACGGTTCGCGCAAATCCGCGTTCCAGATCGGAATTCGCAGCTTCGGCGGCGCACATACAGAGAATCGCGATACTTCCGAGTACCAACAGCCGTGCGATGGCGAGGGCGCTCCGCAGCATAGACCTCCATCGAGCGTATCATATCTTCCCGCTTATGAAGGGGTTCCAGACAACTTCGAACACCAGTTCAGCCATACACACCTATCATTCGGCTGGCCCGCTTGCCGCCGGGCAGACACCTGGGGTTCACAACCCTTAGGATATTTTTCGTCCTCTTTTTTCAAGGGTATCGCGCCCATTGACGGCCAGCTTCGGAGAAGCCGGAGAATACGATCAAGGCGTGAGGCTCACAGAGAACGGCTGGGGATAAACGGGTGAATGAGAAACATGACCGAGTTTCGATTCAAGCTGTACATCGCGGGCCGGACACACCGCTCGGAGAGGGCCGCCTGGAACCTGAGACGCCTCTGCGAGAAGGAACTGGCGGGACGTTATGAACTAGTCGTGGTGGATGTCCTCGAAAGACCCGAAGAGGCCGAAGAGCAGAGGATATTAGCCACGCCAACGCTGATCAAGGAGCTTCCGCCTCCTATGCGGCGCATCATTGGGGATCTTTCGGATGCCGAGCGGGTCCTGGCCGCGCTCGACGTGGGAGGCGGGATCCCGAGCGCCGGGGAGAAATACGCATCATGAACGTAATCAACGACCGCATGGTGGAGAAGATCGAAACCGGCATCCCCGGGCTCGATCCCATCTGCTGCGGCGGCTTCCCGCTCGGACGGACCACCCTGGTCAGCGGCACCACGGGCAGCGCCAAGACGGTGTTCGCCGCACAGTTCCTCACGGCCGGGATCGCCCGAAAGCAGAACGGCGTCTTCGTCACCTTCGAGGAGTCGCCGGACGATATCCGGAAGAACATGATGTCCCTCGGCTGGGACATCGCCAAGCTGGAGGCGGAAGGAAAGTGGACCTTCGTGGACGCCTCCCCGCAGCCGGAGAGCGAAACAGTCCTGGCGGGCGAGTACGATTTCGGCGCCTTGCTGGCGCGTATCGAACATGCGGTTAGGAAGGTGAACGCACACCGCATCTCCCTCGACTCGCTGGGGACCGTCTTTACTAGGTTTCCCAACCCGGCCATCGTCCGCCACGAACTGTTCCGGATCTCGCAGGCTTTGAAGATGCTGCGGATTACCGCCGTCCTGACGGCCGAGCGCACGGAAGACTACGGCTCCATATCCCGTTACAGCGTCGAGGAGTTCGTGGCCGACAACGTGATCATCCTGCGCAATCCTCTGGGAGAGGAAAAGAGGCGGCGGACGCTCGAAATCCTGAAGTTTCGGGGCACGGCCCACCAGAAAGGCGAATTTCCTTTTACCATCGCTTCCCGGGAAGGCGTTGTGGTTCTTCCCCTCCCCTTGATGGAACTGAAGCAGCCATCCTCGCAGGTTCGAATTTCCTCCGGCTGTAAGGAACTCGATCAGATGTGCGGCGGCGGCTTGTTCCAAAATTCGGTAATCCTGGTATCCGGCGCGACGGGCACCGGAAAAACTCTGGCCGTAAGCCATTTTGTGGCGGGCGCCAATCACGGGGAGGAACGCTGCCTCCTCTTTGCATACGAAGAGAGCCGGGAGCAGCTTTTCCGGAACGGCACGGGCTGGGGCTTCGACCTGGAGCGGCTGGAACGGGAAAACCGGCTCCAGGTTCAATGCACGTATCCGGAATCGGAGGCTCTTGAAGATCATTTTATCCGCATGAAGAACTGCATTGCGGAATTCAGGCCGACCCGGGTCGCCGTGGACAGCCTGTCGGCGCTGGAGAGGGTTTCCAGCGTGAGGGGGTTCCGCGAGTTCGTCAACAGTCTCACTTCGTATCTGAAGCAGGAAGAGATCACGGGCCTTTTCACCTCCACCACCCCGTCGCTGTTGGCGGGAACGTCGGTCACGGAGGCCCATATCTCCACGGTCACGGATTCGATCGTTCTTCTCCGCTATGTGGAGCTGTACGGTGAGATGAGGCGTGGGATTACAGTGCTGAAGATGCGCGGTTCGGCTCACGACAAGGAGATCCGGCAGTTCAGCATCGATGGAAGGGGAATTCACATCGGAAAGCCGTTCCGTAACATCTCCGGCATTCTTTCGGGCAACTTCCTGCAGGTGGTGCAACCGGAGCTTCAACGTTTCGACGGCCTCTTCGAGCCCGAGGCGCCGTTGGATTGAAGAATGTCACGATGAAGTCAAGCGAGCCCGTCAAGCCCAGCACGCATTTGAATGAAGCCCTCTTGCGGGCTATCGTCGAGAATCACAGCGATGCCATCCTGATCGTCGATTTGGGAGGGATTGTTATTTATCTCAATCCCGCGGCGGAGGCCATGTTCGAGCGCCGGAAGAATCGCCTTCTTGGCGAGTATTTCGGTTACCCATTAGTGGACGGCCGCACCGCGGAGATCGACATCGTACACACCGACCGCACCATCGGCGTGGCGGAGATGCGGGTCGGAACCATTCTCTGGGGAAGCCAGCAGGCCTGGCTCGTATCGCTCCGCGGCTAACCCTATGCCTCGGCAGCAGGAGAAGCGGGACCGGGAGTTACGCTCGCTGGACCGCATCTCGCGGGTCCCGCGGAGCGCACCCGCCTCCGGGTTCCCATCTTTAATGGAAGGCGATCCAGCCGCGTTCGCCGGCCTGGTGCGGCAATACGGCGTGGTGATGGAGATGGCTCTGGAGCGCAGGGCCTTCAAAGTGGAGCACAAAATCCCGGAAGAACTACACTCTCTCGCCGACCTTCTGGGCAGTCTCAAAGCCGGCCCGCGAGACGTTGTAGAGATCTACAAAGCGGCGCTTTCGGAAAAGACGCAAGGGGTGCCGCTGCAAAGAGCCTACGCCTATCTAGACGAAGGCCGTCTCCTGATGCTCGAGCTGATGGGTTACCTTGCCTCCCACTACCGCGATCTTTGCCTCCGCAATCGGGGTCGCGCCGACGCCGCCGGTGCGTCCTGAGGGTGCGGAATCGGCCCAACGCCCCATTGACATCCATCCCCACGAAATACATACTCTAAACAACCCGAATCAGGAGGGTTCCGATGCGAATTGCGCGCGCTCTGCTCGGCGCCAACTTAGTCGCTTTGACCGGCGGCTTTGGCGCGGGCGCCAACGGACCCGGCAAAGCCCGGCCTGAAGCCATCAGCCCGGACCGTTTTTCGGAGATCCACGCTCCGCTGTTCCAGCCGCCGAAGTCGAAGGAAGCGGGAGCGCTCACGGAGAGGATGAAGCCCTCCACATCCTCCTTGCCCGGCTCAGCCGCCTCCCTGGCCCCTCGCAATTACATCGACCAACACATCTTCGGGGAGATGCAGCGCGCCGGAGTGCCTCACGCGCCCTTGGCGACCGATATGGAGTTCCTGCGCCGGGTCACGCTGGATCTCACGGGGCGAATCCCCACCGTGGACGAGATACGCTCCTTCGAGACGGACACGAATCCCGCCAAGCGCGATACGCTCATCGACCGGCTTCTGGAGAGCGAAGCCTACGTCGACAAGTGGGCCTATTTCTTCATGGACCTGTTCCGCGCCAACGGCAAGATGGGACGCGGGCAGAACCTGTTCCATTACTGGACGAAGGAAAACCTGCGGGTCGACCGGCCTTACGACGATGTCGCGCAGTCGTTGATCGCAGCCTCGGCGAAGAGCAACCATGTGGTGGCCGCTTCCAACGTGATCGCGCGCGAGCACGTCCAGGGCAAGCCGCAGCCGGACGATGGCAACGACCTCGGCATGGTGCAGCAGCTCGATACGCACGACGAGCTGAACGTGCTGTATGGGAAGTCTTTTCTGGGAATCAACCTTTCCTGTATCTCGTGCCACGACGGACAAGGGCATCTGGAGAAGGTGAACGTCTGGCTCAGCCGGCAGAAGCGCTCGCAGTTCTTCCAGAACTCGGCTTTCTTCGGCAATGCCCGTTACCTGATGTATTGGGAGGACGGGAAGCCGCAGTCCGGCGAATTCCTGATCGACGACCACGCTTCGGGCTACGACACCAAGGGCGCCAGCATGATCCGCGTGCCGCGCTTCGGCGGCCCGAACACTTCCGCGTTCATTCTTACCGGTGAGCGGCCGAAAGTCGGCGCCGAACCGCGCGTGGAGCTGGGCCGCATGCTCATCGCCCACCCGCAGTTTGCGCGTGCCACAGTGAATCTGTTCTGGTCGCGCCTGATGGGTTTCGGCATTGTGGAACCTTACGACGAGTTCGACCTGGCCCGCCAGGACCCGAAGAACCTGCCCGAGGGCTGGGACCTTCAGCCGTCGCATCCCGAGCTGCTGGACGCCCTGGCCAAGGACTTCCGGAAGAACAGCCACAGCATCCGGCACGTTCTTCGCACCATCTGCCGCTCGAATGCCTATCAGCTCTCGGCGCGCTTCGAAGGCGAATGGAAGGACTCCTACACGAAGTACTTCGCGCGGAAGTTCGTGCGCCAGTTGAGCGCCGAGGAGATCCACGACGCCATAGCCCTCGCGACCAGCCGCCCCGCCAGCTTCAACTTTGGGGGCAACAAGGTCGGAATGGCGATGCAGCTCAGCGGACCCGCCGGCGGCGGCGATCTGAAGAACTTCATGGCGACCTTCGGCCAGTCCAATCGCAGCAATCCGCCCAAGAACCCCACTGGGTCGCCACTACAACCGATGCTGCTGATGCAATCGTCCGTAGTGAACGATCGAGTAATCGCCGCCAAGGACAGCCGGGTGCAACGCCTGCTCGATGCCTATAAGGACGACAATCGGCGGGTAGTGGACGAACTCTTCCTGGCGACGCTATCGCGATTGCCCTCGGAAGGCGAGCGGAAAGTAGCGCTCGAAGCGATGGGCGCGGACCGCGTCTCCGGCGCGCAGAACCTGCAATGGGCTTTGATCAACCAGGTGGAGTTCGTCTTCAACTATTAGGCAAACATGAGGCCGACACGATGAAACGACGGTTATCTCACGATCAACAACCGCTCCCTGACGGTCGCGGCTCTGAAGGGACTTACGGAGCCGCGACCGTCAGGGAGCGGTTGCCGAGGACGGTGGGAGATCTGATTCCCTCTCGAAGGGACCTCTTGAGGATCGGAGGTCTCGGCATCCTCGCGGCTTCCGCGGAGGCCGTTTGGCCGCTGCGCATCGCGGCGGCAACGGGGTCGAAGGCCAATCCCCGGGGCACGGCGCGGAACGTCCTGTTCTATGAGATATCGGGCGCCATCAGTCATGTGGAGTCTTTCGACTTCAAAGAGACGGCCGGCATGCCGAACGACCTGGATGTGCGCAAGGTCAATTCGGATGTCTATCTCTCGAAGCTGTTGTTTCCCCGGTTCGAGAAGCACCTGGATAAGATCGCCATCCTCCGGTCCATGCTGAGTCACGAGGAGGTCCACTTCCGCGCCCAGTATTACCAGCAGACCGGCCGACAGTTGAACCTGGCCTTCGCGCGCGAGATCCCCTCGATCGGCTCGGTCGTGGCCATGGAGCTGGAATCGCGGCGCAAGGCCGATGAAACCTTTCCTACGTATCTTTCTCTCTACCTCGAAAAAGGCGCTGCCGGAGCGCTTTCCACCGGCTTCCTGCCGCCCCGGTTCTCGGTGGTCGATATCAATCCGGAGATTGCCGCCAAAGGAGGCGCGCTGGACCAGAAGGCCATCGAACTGCTTGAAGAGCGGTGGCGGCTGCTGAAGCAATTGCGCGATTCGCGCGCGCTGAACCCGGCAAACCTCGGAAAGGACATGGCCGGCTACGAGGATTTCTACGACTCCGCGTACCGGCTGCTGAGCGACAGCCGCTGGCCCGATGCCTTCAAGATCAACGAAGACGACCGGAAGCGATACGGCGACAATCCGGTCGGGATCTCGTGCATTCTGGCGAGGAACGTTCTCGCTCAGGATGCGGGCACTCGGTATATCCACATCTGCCATCCGGGCTGGGACCATCACGTCGCGATCTGGGACCGCAAGGCGGCCTCCAACCACTACGTGCTCTGCAGCGAGTTCGACCCGGCATTCTCCAGCCTGCTCGACGACCTGGCAACCACGCAATCCAAGACCAATCCGCAGAAGACGCTGCTCGATGAAACGCTGGTGGTCTGCATGGGCGAGTTCGGACGCACGGTGGGAGCGCTGAACAACATGGCCGGCCGCGACCACTACAACAAGTGCTACCCGGCGCTGTTCGCCGGCGCTGGAGTGAAAGGCGGCCGCGTGCTCGGCGCCACCGACACGACCGGTTCCAAATGCATGGACACCGGCTGGCACCGGAAAGAGCAGCCGCGCATGGAGAACATCGTGGCGACGATGTATTCCGCGCTGGGCATCGACTGGGGCAAGGAGATCAAGAACACGCCCTCCGGCCGCGGCTACGCGTACGTCGATCCCCTGGGCGCCACGGGTTACATACCCACGGATGAGATCTCTTCGATATACGGATAGCGGAAACCTGAGAATTTTCTGAAGTCCGGCTCACTGCACTTTAAATGAGCCGGATTCTCGCCATTTCGCTGCTTCTCTCCACCTATATTTCTGCGCAGGTAACATACCGAATCGATACAATTGCCGGCTCCGACTATGTCGGTGACGGAGGTAACGCAATAGCCGCTCAACTGGCCAGCGCTGTTGCTCTCGCGCTGGATGCACAGGGCAACCTTTACATTGCCGACTCAGAAGATCACCGAGTACGGAAAGTCGATGCCACCGGCCTGATCACAACTGTGGCTGGAAACGGCCACGCCGGATTTGCAGGTGATGGAGGACCGGCCCGCGATGCACTCCTGAACGGGCCGCACGGAGTAGCGGTGGATGCAGCCGGCAATGTCTACATCGCCGATCTTGGCAATGCCCGGGTCCGAAGAATTTCCCCGGAAGGAATTATGACAACATTCGCCGGCGGCGGACTGACACTTCCGGGGTCAACCGGTGACGCAACTGCCGCACGCCTCCTTTCGCCGAGAAACCTTGCGTTGGATGCCGCGGGGAACCTATACATCTCCGATATGATCGGCCATCGTGTATGTCGGGTTACTCCTAATGGAATTATCTCCGTGATCGCCGGTACCGGAGTGCCTGGCGGTCGTGGTGAAGACGATCCGGCGACCGCGCAACTAAACAACCCGATGGGGCTGGCTATAGGCCCTGAGGGAGCCTTGTTCATCGTCGACCACGGAAATCACCGGATACGGAAGGTTCACCAGAATCGCATTACGACCGTGCTCGAGGGCGGTCCTAATACTTCCACCCGTGCAGCAATCCTTCACCTTCCTCGAGGCGTCGCGACCGATGGTGCCGGCAACCTAATTTATTGCCGACACCGGGAATTTACGAATTCAGAAGTTCACACTATCCGAACAGCTCATTACGGTTGTGGACTCAAAGACAATTCCACTGCCCGGCGCCGGTCCTTTAGACAGAGTTGAGGATGTCTTAGTGGATGGAACCGGAAGCCTCTATGTCGCCGATCTTCGGCGAGTCGCCAAGGTATCCGTCACTGGAGCCTTAAGTGCGTTAGCCGGCGATGGAACATTCGCATTCAGGGGAGAGAATGTTCCCGCCATAATTGCCCGCCTAAAAGCTCCTGCTGGAGTCGCAGTCGACTCCCATGGCAACCTCTATATTGCCGACCACGGTAATCACCGCGTAAGAAAAGTGAGTACCACGGGGATAATCACCACAATCGCGGGAAACGGTGAGGAACGCTCTTCCGAACAGGCCATCCGAGGCGCCCGAGCTACAAGAGTTCCCCTTTTTCACCCCGTCCAAGTAGTTCCCGACTCCTCCGGTGGTGTCTGGATTGCCGAGGAGAGAGGCAACCGAATCTGGCAAGTCAACCCGGACGGCATCATCGAAGCGTTATTTGGCGACGGGATTAAGGGTTTTCGGGGAGACAACGGCCTGGCAACCTTCGCCCAGTTTAACCAACCTCGAGGGCTTGCCGTCGATGTTACTGGCAACTTGCACGTCGCTGACCAGTTGAACTTCCGCATTAGAATGATTGACCGGGGAGGTATCATTACCACCACCGCCGGCAAGGGCATCAGCGGGCACAGTGGGGACAACGGTCCCGCCCTAGACGCACAAATCAGCGCCGTTCGTGGTTTGGCAATGGACTCACTCGGCAATCTCTACGTGGCCGACCACAACAACAACTGTATTCGCAAGATCACTCCTGCCGGCATTATCTCCACCTTTGCAGGTACCGGCTTGGGCACCTTTGGTGGCGATGGCGGCCCAGCCACCCTCGCTCACCTGCGGGCCCCTTCCGCAGTGGCTCTCGACCGGGATAGCAACCTCTACATCGCCGATACCTTCAACAACCGCATTCGCAAGGTCTCCCCGAATGGAATCATAGAAACTATCGCCGGAAATGGGCAGGAGGGCTTCGGCGGCAACGGCGGTCCCGCGACCGAGGGACGGCTTCATTCCCCCACCGGCGTGGCGGTTGACGCCGAGGGCAATGTCTACGTCGCCGACCAGGAAAACCATCATATCCGTAAGCTCACGCCGCTCAGCCCGGTGCAGCCCCCTCCGGGATCGGAGCCAACCGGTCTCGCGCTCCATGCCGCGACCCTTCGCCCGGACCCGGTCGCACCCGGCCAGATCGTTTCCATCTTCGGAACCGGTATTGGCCCGGCAGAGGGCATTGGTCCCGCGCTCAACTCCTCCGGCGTTCTTGAAACCGCTATCGGTGGCGCCCGCGTGCTCTTCGACGGCCAGCCCGCGGCGCTCCTCTACGTGCAGGCGAGTCAGATCAACGCCCAAGTGCCGTACAGTGTCGCGGGCCGAGCGGCCACAAACGTGGAGGTGCTCTACCAGGACGCGGTCCGGTTCCGCCTCACACTTCCCGTGGCCGCCTCCTCGCCGGGAATCTTCACCTATGGCGGCGCAAGCGGTCCGGCTGCGGCTTTGAACGAGGATGGCGCGCCAAACTCGGCCTTCAACCCCGCCCGGCCCGGCTCGGTGATCACGCTGTTCGTCACCGGCGAAGGCAGCACGAACCCTCAGGGCATCGACGGAAAGCCCGCCGCGCAACCCTTGCCAACACCCTCTCTGCCGCTCACTCTCACCGTGGGCGGTCAAAACGCCGACATCGTCTTCGCGGGCGGCGCTCCCGGCCTCGTAGGCGTTCTGCAGATCAATGCCAGGCTGCCAGGAGGCGCCATCACGCCCGGGGCCATCCCCGTCCAGCTTCGAATTGGGACGGCGGTGAGTCAGCCGGGCGTTACCATCGCAGTGCGCTGAACTCCCTGTAAGCTCCCTGAGCAGACTCTCCTTGATTCTCTAGGAGAAGCGATGTAAGCTTCTCCTAGAGAGTCAAGGAATGGGCAAACAAGTCGAACTCCTGCCGGGCACGCTGGACATGCTGATCTTGAAAGCCGTCTCACTCGGCGGTCTGCATGGCTACGGCGTCCTGCTCCGGCTGCAGCAACTCACCGGCGGCCGGCTGCAGATCCAGCAAGGGTCGCTGTACCCGGCCTTGTACCGCCTCGAGCGCAAAGGGCTGATCGCCTCCGCGTGGGGTGAGAGCGAAAACAAGCGAAAGGCCAAGTTCTACACGCTCACCGCCTCGGGCCGCAAGCAACTCAAGGCGGAAACCGCTCTTTGGAGAGACTTCTCATCCGTTGTAGCCGGGGTGCTCAGCGCGATTCCGGGTGAATCATGAGGATCCGGCGCCGCAAGCAGTTTGAAGACGATATGGACGCCGAGTTGCGCTTCCACGTCGAATCCTACGTGGATGACCTTATTCGCTCCGGTTTCAGCCCTGCGGAAGCCGAGCGTCGCGCGCGGATCGAGTTTGGCTCCGTGGAAACAAAAAAGGACGAATGCCGCCAGGCCTGGGGCCTTCAGCGCCTGGATGAACTTCGCGCCGACCTCCGGCTCACCTTCCGGACAATCCGCCAGAATCCCGGATTTGCGGCGATCGCCATTCTTTCGCTGGCCCTCGGCATCGGCGCCAACACTGCGATCTTCGGCGTGTTCGATGCCGTGATGCTTCGCCTGTTGCCGGTGCGCGATCCCGGCCAGCTTGTTTTCGTGCAGTCGGCCGGCACTAAAGGGCGCGATGGCCAGCCTTATCCGTGCTTCGAACTGATACGCGATCGGGCCAGGAGCTTCGCAGCGGTGTCCGCATTTAGCCCGTCGGACATGGAACTGACGGCGGATCATGGCCGGGAACTGGCGCGGGGTGTTTGGGTGTCGGGTAACTTCTACGAGGCGCTCGGCGTCCGGCCGCTGATTGGCCGCACGCTCACCGCTTCGGACGACCAAACACCCGGCAAAGGCGGGCCTGATGGTCCGGTCGCCGTGATCAGCCGCGCCTCTTGGCAGCAGCGGTTCGGTGGCGATCCTGCGGTCGTCGGCCGAACCATCTACCTATACGAGCACGCCGTGACCATCGTCGGCGTCATGCCAACGGAAACCATGTCGTTGGAGCCGGGGAGGCCCGTCGAAATCGCCGTTCCCATGATGCTGTCCAATCCAGCGATGCTGCGGGACCGAACATCGGCGTGGCTACAGGTCGTTGGACGCCTCAAGCCAGCGGTGCGAGCCGAGCAGGCCCGAGCAGAGTCCGACGGCTTGTTTCAGGCTTATATGGCCGATGTTCAGATTTCAGAGCAGATTCGCAGAATGCTGTTTCAGCGCATCGAACTCGCGCCCGCGGGGCAGGGACTGGGCGGCCTGCGGAGGCAGTTTTCGAAACCGCTCACCGCGCTCATGATTCTGGCCGGTTTGGTACTGCTTGCCGCGTGCGTCAACATGACCAACCTGATGCTCGCCAGGGCGATGGCGCGTCAAAGGGATTTCGCAGTACGTCTGGCAATTGGAGCGGGCCGCGGCCGCCTCGTTCGCCAACATTTGACGGAATCCCTGGTGCTCGTCGGGGCGGGCGCGACGCTCGGGATCGTGTTGGCTCACCTGGGCGAAATGGCACTGGCGGCATTCTTCGCCGAGGGCAACAACAAGATTGTTCTCGACCTCTCGCTGAATGTACGCATGCTGCTGTTCACGCTCAGCGTCGCAGTGCTGAGCGGTCTAGCGCTCGGAATCGTGCCGGCGATGCGGGCCGCGCGCCTTGATCCCGCCGCCGGGCTGCATGGCGGCTCGCGAGGCATCGCCGGAAACCGCGTCTCGCTGAGGCTCGGCCGGGCGCTGGTTGTCGTGCAGGTGGCGCTTTCCATGGTGTTGCTCGCCGGCGCCGGACTCTTCATTCGCAGCTTGCGCCAACTAGAATCGGTCGACCTCGGCTTCGCTCGCGAGGGCATCCTCACAATGGAAGTCACGCCGGAGCGGCAGCTATTCGGCTCTTCCGAATGGCTCGCTATGCAAACTGATATTATCGATCGAGTCCGGCAGATACCGGGACTACGTTCTGCCAGTTGGGCAACCATGAATCCCTTGAGTGGCCGCGACCGTGGCGCGATCCTCGAGGTACCGGGGTTTGTGCCTCGAACCGAAACGGACAAACACATCCATCTCGCCGCCATTTCGCCGGAGTATTTCGACACACTCGGCGTACCGATGCGGCTGGGGCGCGGGTTCAGTGCGCGCGACCACGGCAGCGCCCCCAAGGTAGCGATCCTCAACGAAACCGCCGCCCGATTCTATTTCGGGAACGCAAATCCCATCGGCCGGAAGGTCAGATTTACGAATTATCCGAGCCGCGATCTGCTGTACGAGGTTGTCGGCGTGGTCAGGGACGCCAAACACGATAGCCTGCGCGAGCCGGCGTCGCGCTTCATCTATCTTCCCATCCCGCAATCTGTTGATCGAATTAATCGGCTTGCGCTTGCCGCGCGCTGCTCCGGCGACGCCATCACTTTCGCCGCACCCGTCCGGCAGCAGATTCAAAGCGTGCGGTCGACGCTTTTGATCGACAACGTTTCCACGATGGAGAAACAGATCGAGCAGGCTCTCCTCCGGGAGCGGCTCGTGGCGGCATTATCCACGACGTTCGGAACAGTTGCGCTAGTGCTCGCCTGTATAGGGCTTTATGGCATCCTGGCCCATGCTGTGACGCGCAGAACGAACGAAATCGGGATCCGCATGGCGTTGGGCGCCACGAGAAGCGGGGTGGTTTGGCTGGTCCTCCGGGAAGCGTTTGCTCTCGCCGGAGGCGGAATTGTCATTGGTCTTCCTGTGGTGCTGGCACTCGGACAAGTCACGAAGGCGTCGCTCTACGGCGTGGAGCCCTTCGATCCGCTTGCGTTCGCGAGCGCCGCGCTGTTGCTCCTGCTATTCACGGCCCTTGCCGCCACTTTGCCTGGCCGCAGGGCTAGCTTGCTCGATCCAACATCCGCGCTCAGACGTGAATAACATTCCAGCGGGGCTTCAAATGAGCTGGGGGCGGATTCGATCCAACCGATTCCGAAAAGCGCGGGCCCGCTCCCCAAATCTCCAGTACCGGGTCCCCTGTGGTTCAAGTCAGGATCGTGCATCCCCCGCTATAATAGTGTTTGAAGCCCCGAATTCAGCACTTTACGCACTTCTCGCCGCGGCGTTCGGTTGACAGGCAATTTTGCCACCTACTATAGTCAAATTTAAGGTCCTTTCCCTCCCCGGTCGAATCGATAGCATCGGCTTCGGGCGCTTCGCCAGTCCGGAAGGGCGCTCTCTGTAAATAATGGCTGATCTGGTAAAACTGACGATCGACGGCAAAGCCCTGGAGGCCGCGCCGGGCACTTTGGTGATCGACGCCGCCAAGCGCGCCGGAATTCAAATTCCCGCCTTCTGTTATTACGAAGGCCTTTCCCTTCAGGCCGCCTGCCGCATGTGTCTGGTGGAGGTGGAAAAGTCGCCGAAGCTGATGGCCGCCTGCACACTTCCCGTGGCCGAGGGCATGGTCGTTCGAACTGAAACCCCGGTCATCGCCCAGGCCCGCAAATCCACCCTCGAGTTCCTGCTCACCAACCATCCCCTCGATTGCCCCGTCTGCGACAAGGGCGGCGAGTGCGAACTGCAGGACATGGTGTTCCGTTACGGCGCGGGCGAGAGCCGGTTCACGGAAACGAAACTTCATGTCGACGAAAAGCAGTGGTCCCCGGTGGTCTACTTCGACGCTCCGCGCTGCATCCTCTGCTTCCGCTGCGTGCGCATTTGCAGCGAGGGCATGGGCGTGGGCGCGCTGGGCATCGTGAACCGCGGCGCGGTTTCCGAAATCGCCCCAAATAAGAACGATCATCTGGAGTGCGACGAGTGCGGCATGTGCATCGACATCTGCCCCGTTGGCGCGCTTACCAGCGGCAGCTACCGCTACAAGACGCGCCCCTGGGAGATGGAGCACGTGGGCACCATCTGCACTCACTGCTCAAACGGCTGCAAGACCACTCTCGGAGTCCGCAACAACGAGATCCTTCGCGGCGACAATCGCGACGCCTCCGGAGTCAACGGCGAGTTCCTCTGTATCAAGGGCCGCTACGCCTTCGATTTCCACCAGCATCCCGAGCGGCTCCAGTCGCCGCTGATGCGCAGGAATGGAACTCTTGAACCGGCATCCTGGTCGCAGGCGCTGGCCGCCGTGGCCGCGCGCTTCAATGAAGCTCGCGCGCGCAACGGAAAGTTCGGCATCGTCGGCGGGACGCGCACCAGCAACGAAGAGAATTACTATCTGCAGAAGTTCGGGCGCAATGTGCTGGGCACGCCCAACATCGACCATCACCGCACCGGCGATCTGGTCACGCTCCTGGACGCTCTCAGCGGGCGCGTCAACGTCCTCGCCTCCACGGACGATCTCTACAACAGCAAAGCCATCCTCGTCGCGGGGGCCAATCTCGCGCTCGAGCATCCGCTGCTGGCCTTCCAGATTCGCGCCAATTACCGGCACCATCAGGCCCGCGTGTACGCGGTGACGGAAGGCGAGGTCCGGGAGGACAAGATCGCCGTCGAGAGGGTGCGGGCGGCGCGCGGCGAAGAGTTGCCGGCGATTGAAGCGCTCGTGCCCAAGCTCAAATCGGAAAGCGAGCTGGCGATCGTCTTCGGCGACTCCATCAAGGGCTATGCCGTGCGGCGTCTGGTGGAGATCGGCGACTCGCTCGGCATTCCAGTCAAGTACGTCTGCCTGCTCGATTATTCGAACTCGCGAGGCGCCATCGACATGGGCCTGCTGCCCGATCTGCTTCCCGGCTTTCATCCGGCTGGAGAGCCGGGCCTGACGACCGAAGAGATGCTGGCCGCGGAGGACCTCGATGTGCTCTGGGTGGTCGGCGCCAATCCGCTCGAAGGCCAGCGGATTGCCTCGAAGAACGCGTTCGTCGTGGTACACGAGATGTTCCTTACCGAGACCGCGCGCGCGGCCGATGTGGTCTTCCCGGCGGCGTCCGCCTATGAGAAGAACGGCACGGTCACCAACGTCTGCGGGGAGGTGCAGCGGCTGAAGAAGGCGCTGGAGACGATGGGCGCAAAGCCGGACCTTGAAATTTTCGGTTTGATCGCCAGAGAGATGGGCCGTGAGATCCCGGCCTCTCTTGGGCCCTGGGTTCCCGATAAAGTCTTTGAAGAGATTCGCCGGAAGGTGCGCGGCTATGATGTTCCGTTGCCGGTAATCGCCGCCGGCGGAGCGGCCGCCACGCAACCCGTCAACGGGCGTATTCCTATCGCCTCCCGCCCGGATCTGATTCGTTCCAGCCGCGATACTCTCTTCACTTCCGGCACCCTGGGCCGGTACTCCAAGGTTCTCAATTCGGTGTTGGAAGGCCGCATTCACCCTTAATGGAATTCTTCATAATCAGCTTGATTAAGGCCGGTATAGTCGCCTTCGTCCTCCTGACCACGCTCGCTTACCTGCAATGGGTGGAGCGCAAAGTCATCGCGCACATTCAACTGCGCATGGGGCCGTCGCGCGTGGGGCCGCATGGCCTGCTTCAGCCCCTGGCGGACGTGATCAAGCTGATCACCAAGGAAGACCTTCTCCCGCCCCACGTCAACAAGTTTTTCTATCTGCTCGCTCCGTTTCTCGCCGTGACCATGGCGCTGCTCTCCATATCGGTAATTCCGTTTGGTCCGGAAATCGAAGTGTTCGGATATAACACCTGGATGCAGCTCACCGACCTGAATATCGGCGTGCTGTTCATTCTGGCCATCTCTTCGATGGGCGTGTACGGCGTCGCACTGGCAGGCTGGGCCTCGAACAACAAGTATGCCCTTCTGGGCGCCATGCGCAGCGCGGCGCAGATGATCAGCTACGAGCTGCCCATGGCGCTCGCCATCGCCGCACCGTTGCTTCTGGTCAACACGCTGAGCCTGCGCGAGATCGTGGAAGCGCAGTCCGGATACGCTTTCGGCTTTCTCCCGCACTGGACCATATTCCAGGCGCCATTCCCGCAATTTTTCAGCTTTATTATTTTCCTGATCGCCGGGTTCGCGGAGACGAACCGCATCCCGTTCGATCTGCCTGAGGCGGAGAATGAGCTGGTGGCTGGTTTTCACACCGAATACAGCAGCATGAAGTTCGCCTCGTTCTTCATGGCCGAGTACGCCAACATGATTACCGTCGCGTCCATCACCGTCATCCTGTTTTTAGGGGGCTGGCACCCGCTGGCGCCCGGGCTGGCCGGGGACCTGATTCCCCCCGCGATCTTCGCGCTCGGCGGCTTGGTATGCCTCTATCATGGCCTGCATCCGGCGCGCGGGAAGGATCGCTATACGCTGCCGGTGTTCGGATTGATCTTCCTGGGCGTCGCCGCGGTGCTGCTGATCCCCGCGCTCAAAGCCATCGTGCTGCCCCTGTTCTGGTTCGCCGCCAAGACCGGCGCCCTGCTGTTCACCTTCATCTGGGTTCGCGGTACGCTGCCACGTTTCCGCTACGACCAGTTGATGGGTTTTGCGTGGAAGTTCCTGTTTCCGGTGGCCATCTTGAATCTCCTCGTTACCGGATTTATGGTGGCCCTGGTTTGAGGCTGGCAAAATGGACGTAATTCTCTTTCTCGCCTTTGCGGCGTTTGCGGTAGTTTGCGGGATCAACGTGGTGCTCCAATCGCACCCGATTTCGAGCGCCCTCTCGCTGATCGGCGTCATGGGCTCGCTGGCGGTTCTCTACCTGCTTCTGGGCGCCGAGTTCATCGCCGCCGCTCAACTCATCGTCTATGCCGGCGCCATCATGGTGCTGTTCCTGTTCGTGATCATGCTCTTGAACGCCGGAAGCGAGGCGAAGCGAGGCCGCTCGCTCCTGGTGCAGTTCATGGGCGTGCCAGTCATGGTCAGCCTGCTCGGCCTGCTGAGCTATTTCGTGCTGCGCCTGTTCCCCGCCGCTCCGCCGGTTCGGTTCGGAAATTTCCGCGGGGGCAGCCCGCGCTCCTTCGGCGAAGTTCTCTTCACGCAGTACCTGCTGCCTTTTGAGGTCACCTCCGTCTTGATTTTGATCGCAATTATCGGGGCCGTCGTGCTGGCCCGGAAGGAGATCGACTAAGCGATGACCGGCGTGCCCCTTTCCTGGTACCTCGTGCTGAGCGCCATCCTCTTCGCCCTGGGAGTGGCCGGCTTTCTGTTCCGGCGCAACATCATCACCTTGTTCATGTCCATCGAGCTGATGCTCAATGCCGTGAATCTGAGTTTTGTGTCCTTCTCCTACCAGTGGGCGCAGGTGAACGGGCACATCTTCACGTTTTTCGTTATGGTGGTCGCCGCCGCGGAAGCCGCGGTCGGCCTGGCCATAATTCTGACGGTTTTTAAGAACCGCCAGACGTTGAACGTGGACGACGTCAATTCGATGAAATACTAGACGGCCGACCCGACTATGCATCTCTGGCTTATACCCGCATTACCGCTGGCCGGGTTCCTGGCAAATGGAATCTTCGGCCGGCGCGCCTCGAAGGGCATGGTGAACGCAGTCGCCATCGGCTCCGTGCTGCTCTCCTTCGCGTGGGTCGTGAAGACCCTGCTGGCGCTCGCGCCGCTGGATGCTCCCCACGTCGAGACTTATTTCACCTGGATTCAGAGCGGCAACCTCAGCATCGGCATGGATTTCGCCGTCGACCGCCTTACCGCCGTCATGCTGCTGGTAGTCACCGGCGTCGGATCGCTGATTCATGTCTACGCCGCCGGTTACATGTCCCACGAGGAAGGATACTATCGCTTCTTCAGCTACCTGAACCTGTTCATGTTCTTCATGCTGGTTCTGGTGCTGGGCGCGAACTTCCTGCTGCTGTTCGTGGGCTGGGAAGGCGTTGGTTTGTGCAGCTACCTGCTCATCGGATTCTACTTCCGCAAGCAGAGCGCCACCGACGCGGGCAACAAAGCGTTCATCGTCAACCGCATTGGCGACTTCGGCTTCCTGCTGGCCATGCTGCTCATCGTGGTGCAATTCGGCAGCCTCGATTTCGAAACCGTCTTCGCGGCCGCGCCCGGCGCCGCCGAAGCCACGCTCACCCTGATCGGCCTGTTGCTTTTGCTCGGCGCCGCCGGAAAGTCCGCGCAGGTTCCCCTGTACGTCTGGCTCCCGGACGCGATGGAGGGCCCCACCCCCGTCTCCGCTCTCATCCATGCCGCGACCATGGTCACCGCCGGAGTTTACATGATCGCCCGCGCGTCGGCGATATTCGTGAACGCGCCCGCGGCGATGGAAGTGGTCGCCCTGATCGGATTGCTGACGGCGGTCTTCGCGGCCACCATCGGTTTGCTGCAAAACGACATCAAAAAGGTTTTCGCTTACTCGACCGTTTCGCAGCTCGGCTACATGTTTCTAGCGCTGGGCGTGGGAGCGTTTTCGGCGGGCATGTTCCACGTAGTGACCCACGCCTTCTTCAAGGCCCTGCTGTTCCTGGGTGCGGGCAGCGTCATCCACGCGCTTTCGGGCGAGCAGGATATGCGTCACATGGGCGGTTTGCGCTCGCACATCCCGGTCACCTTCTGGACCATCCTCTGCGCGGGCGTGGCCATTGCCGGCGTGCCGCCTTTTTCGGGGTTCCACAGTAAGGACGCCATTCTGCTGGCCGCGCACCATCACGCGCCGTGGATGTACTGGGTGGGCGTGATTACCGCGGGCATGACCGCCTTCTACGTCTTCCGCGCCATCTTCATGACGTTCTTCGGAGAGTATCGCGGGCATCACCATCCGCACGAGTCGCCGGCCATCATGACGCTCCCGCTGGGCGTGCTGGCGCTGCTCTCGCTAGGCGGCGGATTCATCGACATTCCGGGCTTTCTGGCGCCGCTGTTTCCGCAGGCCGAGAGCCATCACGATCAGGCCCTGGTGGCCATATCGGTCGCCGCCAGCGCGGTGGGCATTGGGCTCGCCTATTTGTTCTATGTCGCCCGGCCCAGCATGGCTAAATCCCTCCAGGAGAGTTTTCGCGGCTTGCACCAGGTGGTCTACAACAAGTACTTTGTGGACGAGATTTACAACGCCGCCATGGTCAGGCCGCTGGCCGTAATTTCGCGTGTAGTGCTGTGGAAGGGCATGGACGCGGGCGTAATTGACGGCGCGGTGAACGGCATCGGCTCGCGCGCCAAGGCCGTCGGCGGCCTGCTGCGGCTGCTCCAGTCGGGCAACATACGCAGTTATGCCACCTGGGTGGTCTTCGGCTGTGTCATTGCCATCGTGGCCATGAGCCTTGCTGGAGGCCGCCGGTGAGTCTTCTCGATCTCCTGCTCGCCATTCCGCTGGCCGGCTTCCTGCTGCTTCTCTTTCTACCGCGCGACGATCACCGGACCATCCGCACAGCCGCTTTGGTGGTTTCGCTCATCGTTTTCGCCGCTTCCCTGGCGCTTCCGTTCCATTATGAAACGCAGACGACCGATGTAGTCTGGATCAGGCAGCCCGAGATTCACTATCACGTGGGAGCGGACGGCCTGAGTTTGTGGCTGATTCTGCTGTCCACCCTGCTGACTCCGATCGCCATCCTCATCTCCTGGTCCTACATCCAGACGCGCGTCAAAGAATTCTTCGCCTTCCTGCTGCTGCTGGAGTTCGGCCTGATCGGCGTCTTCATGGCGCTCGACCTGTTCCTGTTCTACGTTTTCTGGGAGGTCTCCCTCGTGCCCATGTACTTCCTCATCGGAGTATGGGGCCACGAGCGGCGCATCTACGCCGCGGTCAAGTTCTTCCTCTATACCATGGCCGGCTCGGTCCTGATGCTGGCGGCCATGATCTATCTGTACAACCGCGCGGGCACCTTCGATTACGGGTCGATTCTGGCTTCGCTGGCAAGCGGCGCACTGGCCCTGACCGCCGCCGAGCAGATGCTGCTCTTCCTGGCCTTCTTCGTCGCCTTCGCGATCAAGGTGCCGCTCTTCCCGCTGCATACATGGCTTCCCGACGCCCACGTGGAAGCGCCCACCGCGGGCAGCGTGATGCTGGCCTCCGTCATGCTGAAGATGGGAACCTACGGGCTGCTGCGCTTCTGCCTGCCGATGTTTCCCCAGGCCGCGCGAGCGTGCGCGCCCTGGATCGTAACGCTCGCCATCATCGGCATCATCTACGGCGCGCTGGTGGCGCTGGTACAGCCCAACATGAAGAAGCTGGTGGCCTACTCTTCGGTCAGCCACCTCGGGTTCGTCGTGCTTGGTATCTTCTCGTTCACGCAGCAGGGACTGGACGGCGCGGTCTATCAGATGCTCAACCACGGCATCTCCACCGGAGCGTTGTTCATCCTGGTCGGTTATCTCTACGAGCGGCGTCACTCGCTTGAGATCAAAGATTTCGGCGGAGTTTCAACGCCCGCCCCGTGGCTCGCGACCGTCTTTCTGATCACTACCCTCGCCAGCATCGGTCTTCCCACGCTCAACAATTTCGTGGGCGAGTACCTGGTCCTCCAGGGCGCGGCGCAGGCCAATTTCACCTGGGCCGTTTTCGCGGCCATAGGAGTGATTCTCTCCGCCTGCTACATGTTGTGGATGTATCAGCGAACCTTCTATGGGGAGACGCCCGAGGAGGTGCGCGCGCACGTGCACGATCTGAGCCTGCGCGAGTGGGCGGCCATCGTGCCTCTGGTGATCCTGATGGTGTGGATGGGGTCGTATACCAGGACGTTCCTGCCTGTGGTCAGCGCGGCCAATACCGGAATTCTCCAGCACGTTGACGTCAACCGCCGCATCCAGGTAAAGGCGCCTCCGCCTGTCAACGCGCGCCCGGCCGCACAGGAGATTGTAATTGGACGCTAACGTTCCCCAGGGTTTGATTCCTTCCGCAGCCGAGCTGATCCGCTTCCTGCCGGAGATCATCCTCACTCTCGCGGGCGTCCTGATCATGGTGCTTGAGCCGCTCACCCCCCCAAGGGGGAAGCGCACGCTCGGTTATCTCTCCTTCGCGGCCCTCGCGGCAGCCCTCGGCGCTTCCATCTATGCATACTCCATGCCGGGCCCGGCCTTCTCCGGGATGCTCGTGGTGGACGGCTTCTCGACCTTCTTCCGCGTCCTGGTCACGGCCGTGGGTCTGCTTACCGTACTTTCCTCTTCTCACTTTCTGGAGCGGGAGGGAGCGGAACCGGGCGAATATTATGCGCTGCTCCTGTTCTCCGTGATGGGGCAGTGCGTAATGGTCGGCGCCAACGAGTTGATCCTGCTGTTTATCGGTCTCGAGATTTCCTCGATCGCCTCCTACGTGATGACCGGATATCTGCGCGACGACAAGCGCGCCAATGAAGCGGCCTTGAAGTATTTTCTGCTCGGCTCGTTCGCCACGGCGTTCCTGCTTTACGGCGTGGCGCTGATCTACGGCGCTACCGGCACCACCAGTCTGATCGCCATCCGGGCGGCGCTTGCGAGCTCCGCCCGTCCGGATCTTCTCCTGGTGGCCGTCTCCGCCGCGCTCATGTTCGTCGGCTTCATGTTCAAAATCTCCGGCGCTCCTTTTCAGATCTGGGCTCCGGACGTCTACCAGGGCGCGCCCACTCCCGTGGCCGCCTTTCTTTCCGCGGGACCCAAGGCAGCCGCCTTCGCCATCTTCTTGCGCGTCTTCTCTTCCGCCTTCGGTTCCATAGGCGACCGTTGGGAACCGCTGGTCTGGTTCTCCGCGCTGCTCTCCATGACCATCGGGAATTTCGCCGCGCTTACGCAATCCAATATCAAGCGCATGCTCGCGTACAGCTCCATCGCTCACGCCGGCTATGTGCTCGTCGCCATGACGGCCCGCTCGGAAGACGGTTCCGCCGCGGCGATGTTCTACCTCGGCGCATACGCCCTGATGAACATCGGCGCTTTCGCGGCGGTAGCTCACTTCTCGCGCAAAGGCGAGCGCTACCTGGAGATCAACGACATGGCCGGACTCGGATTTCGCCAGCCGGTCCCCGCGGCCCTGTTTTCCATCTGCATTCTGTCCCTGATCGGAGTTCCGCTCACGGCGGGCTTCTTCGGCAAGTTCTACATCTTCAAAGCCGCCCTGCAGTCCAACCTCATCTGGCTCACGGTGCTTGGATTACTCAACAGCGCGGTGGGCGCTTATTACTACCTGCGCGTCCTGGTTGTGATGTATATGCACGAGCCGGGCGAAGCGACAACCTCGCTGCAGCCGATCACGGCCGGACTTGGCGCCGCGCTTTGGATTACGGCGGCGGGCACGCTCGCATTGGGTATTTTCCCCTCCATGGTTCTGGAATTCGCCATTAAGGCGGCGCAATAGGCTCGGCGTCTCGAAGGTTATCACGGCCATGTCTCTAAAGGCCCGACCAACTTTGCGGCGCTGCCTTTCACAATGAGGATGTTCATCTGCACGGCGCGCTCACTGTTCAGAACGGAAGAAAGCATGACCACGCCATGTTCGGTGAAGGCATACGGCAGATACCGGCGACCGCCGCGCCCGGCGTTTGAGGTGCCAATTTGGCACCTCAAACGTTCTGCCTCGGTGAGTTGGAACATGAACTCTTCCGGAAACCTGGATAGGTTGCGCTTCACTGCCCGATTTAGCTGTTTGGTTTCGACTTCGTACAGCGCCGCCAAGTCGGCGTCGAGGATGACCTTCTGGCCGCGGATGACGCGGATAAGCCCTTCCAGTGGACGGGCGGCGGTGAGGCTCTTGGGTGGTTGTTTTGTCTTGGGCATTCCTGCCGTTCCCGCGATGTTAGCCGGAGCGGCCAGGGCCGATCGGCGTTCTGGGGTCCCCGTAAGATTGCGAGCATCACCCGCATCGCCCACCGTCGTGATGTCCATGAACAGTGAGACTGCGCTTGTAATTTCTCCCGGGTGTTCAGAACGCCTGGCTGGAGTGGATTCCGGCCGAGTGCAAGGCTGCGGCCATCTTCTCCAGAGCCGTCTTGTGGATCTGTGAGACCCGGCTTTCGTTGATGCCCAGGATGTTGCCGATCTCCTTCATGGTCATCTCGCCGGTGTAGTAGAGAAGCACTACCTTCCGGTAGCGTTCCGGCAAAGTCTTCATCGCGGTGCTCAGCATCTCGCGCAGTTGCTCGCGGGCGCAGAGCGAATCCGGCTGGCACTCCTCACCGGCGGGAAAGTCCGGCGGCGCGGCATCCGTATCCGTGCCGCGGGTGGACGCGGAGATCAGGCCGACGGTGCGCAGCTCCACCATCATCTGCCGCCACCGCTCCACTCCCACGCCCATCTTCTCGGCCAGCTCGGCTTCCGTGGGCGTCCGCTCCAGGGCGACCGACAAATCGCGCGTGGCCGCCTCCACCTGTTTATGACGCTTGCGCAGATCGCGGGAGGCCCAGTCCATCTGCCGGAGGCTGTCCAGAATCGCCCCTTTGATGCGGTGTTTGGCGTAGCTGTGGAAGATCACCTTTTTGTCGGGATTGTACTTGCTCGCCGCATCGAACAAGCCGAGCACTCCCGCGTGAATCAGATCGTCCAGATCCACGTGGACGGGCAGGCTCTCATGGACGCGAACCGCGATCGCCTTCACCAGAGGAAGATGCTCCAGAACAATTCTGTCCCGAACCGTCTTTTGAACTTTGACCTTCCGCTCCGATGGCGCGTTCTGCGTTGGCATCTGTAGAATCCTCCCGGCCTTTTTTGGGGTTGTCACTCCGGCTAGCCGGCGACGGGCCTTAGAGATGCACGCAGGGAACCACGGATGAAGCCCAGTGGATTCAACGCATTAGGTTAAGGTAAACACTCGATCTGGGATTTCGGTTTCAATTCGAAACGCGGCCGGCTCCACTTCGGGACAGGGGCATGCGCCGCCGCTCGCGGGGCTAATTCCCCAGCCAGTGCCGCCGCAACCAGTCGACGTTCTGGATCCATCGCCGGTAGAAGGGCGGATCGGCTTCCGCCGGTTTGGCCGCTTCTCCCGCCAGCAGCAGATTCTCTTCCCGCTGGGCGGGCCGCTTTTCGCAAGGCGTTTCGCCCGCGAATCGAACCACGTTCACAATGAAGGCGTAGCTCCGCCGGTAGCGCCCGCCGTCCGGATTCTCCATGCAGATTGAGAAGCCGGGATACTTCACCGATCCTTGCGGCCCGGGCAGGTCCACCTCGTGAACCTTCACGGGGAAGTGGCCGACGCGGTTGCGCTCGATGTACGCCGTTTCGTAACGGTTGCGCCGCAGGCTCCAGATGAAAACGCGAAAGCTGTCGAAGTCGTACGGTTTGTTGCCGCCTTCGATCGTGGTCCAGAGCCAGTTGTGCTTCGGCTCGTCCCCGGCGCGTACTTCGCCCAGAGAAAAGTACGATGTGATGCGCTTGCCTTCGGCATACTGCGCCACTTCATCCGGTATGGCCATGTAGACCCGGCTCCTGAGAACCCACCCGGCTTTGCCCGCCGCTGTCCGGATCAAACTCCAGTCGTCCATCGGAACCGGCTCCGCCGCCTCTTCTTCCTTGGGGAATGGGCTCCGCGACAGCTCCAGCCAGTTTTCGGGTGGCGAGGGCGGCGTGGGCATGGGCGGAGGCGGGTACTTCGCCCGGCTTGCGGGCTTTCGCGCTGGTGGCGGCGCCGGCGGCGTGGGCGGAATCAGCGGGCGCGAGGCGCGCTCGCCGCGTGGCGTAAGCTTCTGGGCCAGCACGTCCACTTTGTCGCCTTCGCGAAGCTGCGTGAAGCTGGGACTCGTGCGGTTTGCTTCGGTGTGTACGTTCAGCAGCTCGTAGGTGGAAGCCTTTCCTTGCGAGGGCAGCGCTTCGGCCCGCTCATGGAGCTTGCGAAGATCTTCCATATCCGCCGACGAGAGCAACTGGCGCTGATGGGTCCACCCTTGAACGCCCTTTTCCGTCCGCACCCGCCAGAAGCGGCGGCGGCGACCCACCAGCTCGACCCGGTCGCCATGCGCAAGAGTGGCGACGTTCTTCGATTCCAGGGAGATTTCCTCGCGCAACTTCAACTCGGCGGGTCCGACGAAGGCTTCGCCCAACGGCTCACTGCTGGGTCCCGAACGGAATCCACAGTTGACCCCGGCCGCCGCGAAGAATAGCAATAGGGTCCCGAGGTAACGCACGCTTCCTATAATGGATTGTAACAGGTGACCGAAAACCAGCGACAGCCCGAATTCTATTGCGCCGTGTGCCGCGAGACAGTGCGCATCCCGCTGGCGTGCGGCGACTGCGGCGCACTGATCTGCCGCGAGTGCGGCACTCCACTGGAGCGGATCGACGAACTGGGAATTGGATAGGACGGCACAGCCGCGTCCTGAAGCTCACGGCACGTAGGTTCGCAGCAGGCGGGCGGAAGAGTGGGGCACGATACGGAATGGCGCTGCGTCGGCGGGCACGAGCCAGACCTGTCCGGCGTGAAATTCCGCTTCGCCCATGTGGCCGCTGCCTTCCAGCACAATCAACAGATCGAAGGACCGGTTCCCGGGCGCGAATTCGCGCGGTCCATGGAGCGCAAGCGCTTCGGTGGCGAAGTGCCGGCACATGGACAGCACCTGATCGCCGTTCGCGGATGTGGCAGGCTGGCACGCGCCCGGATGCCGCCCTAAGTCCGCCACCTCCACCGCGCGCTCCACCTGCAGCTCGCGCGGGCGTCCGTAGTCGTAGAGGCGATAGGTCACGTCCGAGTTCTGCTGAATTTCACACAGCACGATGCCCTCGCCGATCGCGTGGACCGTGCCCGCCGGCGTGAAGTATGTGTCTCCGGCCTGCACCGTCACCCAGTTGAGAAGCTTTTCAACTTCGCCGGATAACGAAGCTTCCCGCAGCCGCTCGCGCGTGATCGGCTCGCGAAAGCCGAGCGCAATGCGCGCGCCCGGCTCGGCGTGCAGGATGTGCCACATCTCGGTCTTGCCGGCGCAACCCTCGTGCTCCCGTGCGTAATCGTCATCGGGGTGAACCTGGACGGAAAGCTTGTCGGAGGTAAAGAGAAACTTCACCAGGATGGGCAGCGGCTTCTCGTCCGTGAACCATACCTCCCCGATGCGCTTTCCATCGGAAGCAAACCAAGGCTTAAGGTCGGTCCTGCCCCAAACCTTCTCGCGAAAGGAGGCGGCGAGAGCGCGAAGCATTACCCCAGTCCCGCCACGAACTGATGGATACGGTCGAGGCCGCGCTCCAGTTCCTTCATGGAGGTAGCGTAGGAGATGCGGATGTGGCAATCCGTGCCGAAGGCTTCGCCCGGCACCACGGCAACGGCAGCCTCTTCCAGCAGCCGCTCGCAGAATTGCAGCGTGCTGGCGATTCCCTTCTTGCCCAGAGCCACGCCAATGTTCGGGTAGGCGTAGAAAGCGCCTTTGGGCTCTGCGCAGCGCACTCCCGGAATCCGACGCAAGCGCGCGATCACGAAGTCCCGGCGGCGGCGGTATTCGGCCAGCATGATCTGAACGGATTCCTGCGGCCCGCGCAAAGCCTCCACGGCGCCCTTCTGGGCGATGGACGTCGGATTGGACGTCGAGTGGCTCTGCAGCTTCAGCATCGCCCCCGCAATCGCGGGCGGCACGAGCGCATACCCCACCCGCCACCCGGTCATCGCGTAGGTCTTTGAAAGAGTGCCCGCAACCAGCACGGTCTCCTTCGCGCCCGGCTCCGAGGAGATTGAGTAGGGCTGCCCTTCATAGAGGAAGTGCGAGTAGCACTCGTCGGTAAGCAGGTAGATGCCGCGGCTGGAAGCGAGGGCGAAGATCTTGCGGAATTCGTCGTTATCGAGCACGGCGCCGCTCGGATTGCACGGCGAGTTGATAATCAGCATGCGCGTCCGCGAAGTCAGATAGGGCTCGATCATGGAAGCCGTCAGCGTGAAGCCCTGCGCTTCGTCGGTTTCGACGAAGACGCACTTTCCGCCCGCGTAGTTGACGACGTCTTTGTAGGTAACCCAGTAAGGGACGGGAACGATCACCTCGTCGCCCGGATTCACCAGCGCCTGAGTCAGGTTGAAGATGACGTGCTTGCCCCCCACCGAGATAATGCATTCGGCGGGCTTGTAATCCGTTCCAAACTCGGCCGCATGGCGCGCGCACACAGCCTGCTTCAGCTCGAGCGTGCCGCCGGCCGACGTGTACTTCGTGAAGTTCTGATCCAGGGCGCGAACGGCCGCCTGCTTGATGTTGTCGGGAGTGGGGAAGTCCGGCTCGCCCGCGCCGAAGTCGACTACATCGACGCCCTGCGAGCGCAACTTCTCCGCATCCGCCGCCACCTTCATGGTGGACGAAACGCTGATGGAAGAGATCCGATCGGCAATGTCCATCTTTAAGCCTGCTTGCATTCCGTTTCCTTCACGATTGAGATTCTGCTCCTCAGCCGGGCTTCGACCGACCCGGGCACAAGCCCGGAAATGTTGCCGCCCAGGCGAATGACTTCCTTCACGAGGCGCGAGCTGATGAACGAATAGGCCTCCGCGGAGAGCAGGCACACGGTTTCAATCTCCGGCCGCAGCCTGCGGTTCATGAGGCCCATCGGCAGCTCATACTCATAGTCCGACACGGCCCTGATTCCGCGCAGCAGGGCCCGCGCTCCGCGCTCCGCTGCGTAGTCGACCAGAAGGCCGTCGAAGCAATCCACTTCCACGTTCGGGAAGACTTTGACTACTTCCTGCACCATCTCCATGCGCTCCTCCACGGAGAAGAGCGGCTGCTTGCTTTCGTTGCGCAGAATCGCCACAATCAGGCGGTTGAACAGCCTGGAGCCTCTTTCGATGAGGTCCAGATGGCCGTTAGTGAGCGGATCGAACGAGCCCGGATAGATGGCGATCAGGCTGCTGGACGAAGTGGCCAACCTTCAATTCTATCGGAAATTCAGCGGCGAGGATGCAGGACGCTAACGGTGTGTATGAAAAAAAGGCGCCCCGCTCCAGCCGGCACGTCGGCGCCAGGACTGGGCGGGGCGTTCACGGAAGGAGGCAACTCACCAAAGCGATAAAACCAAACCCCACTTTGTTTGTGGCATCCCAAGGGCCATTCGTAAGTGCCTGAAAACTCGTGGAAGTTCCCCTAAGAGATTCCGATTTCCGTATCTCTAATGGCGAACAAGCTACGAAAATAGGGAGAAAAGCGTCCATCCCGGCGCTTGCTCAGGATTGGTAGACTGAGATCACAGTTTTGATAGATGGTTGTATGCGATCTTCCTACCGCCTGCTGGCGGCGCTTCTCATTGCTTCGGCCGCTCCGGCGGCGACCCTCCTTCGTCAGCCCTATCTTCAGAATGTTCGCGAGAATCGTGCCACCATTCTCTGGGCAACCCAGGAAAACGTTCCCGGCGTAGTGGAGTACTCCGCGGACCACAGTTTTTCCTTGCGGATGGAAGCGCGGACGGAAGTCAGAAATCCCGGTCTCACACGCATGAAGTCCACCTACTACCGGCACCAGGCGATCCTCACGGGACTCGCGCCCGGGACCGAATACCGCTACCGGGTGCTCGCCGGCGGAGAGAATGTGACTCCCGGCGAGGAACTCTCCTTCCAGACGGCCGACGCCGGCCGCTTCGATTTTCTCGTTTTCGGCGATAGCGGGGTAGGCACGCCCGAGCAGGCGCAGATCGCTGCGCGAATGACCAGGGAACGGGCAGCCCTGGTGCTGCATACCGGCGATATCGCCTACCCCAACGGCGCCTTTGAAGAGTTCGACGCCCGGCACTTCGCTGTTTACCGCAACCTGATGAAGCGGGTGGCCTTCTTTCCCTGTCCGGGCAACCACGAATACTATACCGATCGCGCCCTCCCTTACCTCCTGGTGCACACGCTGCCCGGCACGAGCCTTCCGGAAGCGCACTATGGCCGCTACTACTCCTTCAGCCGCGGCAATGTACACTTCACGGCGCTCGACAGCAACCTGCCCCTGGAGGAAGCCGCCCGCGGCTCCCGAGCCATGCTGGACTGGCTGGAGGACGATCTGCGGCGAAGCACGCAGTTTTGGAAGGTGGTCTACTTCCACCACCCGCCCTTTGCGGGCGGCAAACACGAGAACGATCCGCTATCGGCGCTGGCGAGGGAGCACCTGGTTCCGATTCTGGAGCGCCATGGCGTGCAACTCGTACTGAACGGGCACGAGCACAATTACCAGAGGACGCAGCCCTTGCGCGGCGGCAGCCCGGTCCCCTCCGGAGCGGGAACCGTGTACATTACCACGGGCGGCGGCGGCGCCCCTATCTACCCCGTGACCCAAAGGCCGTTTCACGCCTTCAGCGCCTCCGCACACCACTTTCTCCGCGCATCCGTGGAAGGCTATCGGATGACCATCCGGGCAATCGGCATGGATGGAGAGGAGATCGACCGCGTGACGCTGGAGCCGCCGCCCACCATAAGCGAGCAGGGCGTGGTGAATGCCGCTTCTTACACCACTCGGCTGGCGCCGGGCGGGCTAATCTCTATTTTCGGACGGAACCTCGCCGACGGCAGCTACAACGCCGGAAAATTTCCTCTTCCAACCGAGCTGGGTGGCGTGAGAGTCATGCTCGACCGCGCCCCCATCCCGCTGCTCGCGGTGACGCCGGGCCAGGTGAACGCGCAGTTGCCGTTCGATTCCGCCGGCCCCGGCACGTTGAGTATCTCGACGCCGAACGGCGTTGACGGGAAGGCTGTCGTGATCAGTTCCGCCGCGCCCGGTGTTTTCGCCGCGCAGCATCTGGACGGAACCGCGGTTTCCCCCGAGACCCCGGCCCGTCCCGGTGAGTATCTGGTGGTCTACCTGACCGGCCTTGGGCAGGTCATGGCTTCGGTCGCCGCCGGCCAGCCCGCCCCGATGCGAACACTATGCCCGGTGCGGCTTCAGGTAGAGGCTACGCTGGGCCGGCACTCCATCCAGCCGCTCTTCGCCGGCCTCGTGCCTGGATACGCCGGGCTCTACCAGGTGAACCTTCGCGTTCCGGAACGGACGGACGCCGGAGTTCACGATTTGAGAATTGTGACCGGAGGGGTATCAAGCAACGCTTTAACCGTATTGATCGCAACCCATTAGAGATACAACCACTGGGGAGGTGTGTTGTAATCAATTTTGGGTTATGTTTACCTCCAAATGCCATTTGTTTCTGGCCGGAATTTTGTTCCTCGCGGTTCAGATTCCAGGAGCCCTGGCTCAAACCGATCGGGATTTCTTCGACGATCTAGTCCTTCACGAAATCTACCTCACTATCAGCCCCACGGATTGGCAGACGTTGCGCGAGACCTTTCTGGAAGACACCATATACCGGTGCAATCTTCGCTGGCGGGATATTGAGGTCAATAACGTCGCCATCCGCTCGCGAGGCCACGGAAGCCGCAGCGGCGTCAAGCCAGGTCTGCGCGTGGACATCGACCGTTTTGACAGCGGCAACCGGTTCGTGGGAGTGAAGTCTTTCAACCTGGACAACGTGACCCAGGATCCCTCGCTGATCCGCGAACGGTTGGCCATGGCCTTGTTCACGCGGATGGGCCTGCCTGCTCCCAGAGAGGCGCATACCCGCCTGTTCATCAACGGGGAGTACGCGGGCCTGTATGTCATCGTGGAACGCATTGACAAGGCCTTTCTGCGCCGCAACTTCGGAGAAGACGAGGGGTATCTCTACGACTGGGAACCGGACGAGGGGTACCGATTCGAGTACAAAGGACCTGACCTGGCGAGCTATTCTCCCGTTCCCTTTAAGCCCGAGACGAACGAAGATAACCCCGACCCAGCGCCACTCGAGGCAATGATTCGCGCGATGAATTGCGGCCAGGAGGAGGACTTCGCCGCGGCCATAGGCCAATACCTGGACCTGAAGCAGGTGATGACCCATCTTGCGCTCGAGAATTTCATTAGCGAGTGGGACGGCGTCCTGGGTGACTTTGGAATGAACAATTTCTACTTGTACCGGTTCCGGGGCACGAATCTCTCGCATTTTCTATTCTGGGACAAGGACGTCGCCTTTCAGGTGCCCCACTATCCGATCTTCCAACGTTTCGACGACAACGTGCTGGCGCGGCGCGCGATCGCCATTCCCGAATTTCGCCAGGCTTATCTCGATGCGCTATCGACCGCCGCCCACACGGCGGGAGGCGCGGGCGGCTGGCTGGAGCAGGAGATCGAACGGTACTACACCCAGGTACGGGAGGCGGCGCTCGCGGACCCGTTCAAACCGAATAGCAACGAGGAATTCGAGGCGGCGGTGGAGTTCCTGCGGGAGTTCGTGCGGTTCCGGTTCGACTTTGTTCTCGCAGCGATCGCCGCGGACGGCGCCGTGTCGCGGGCGGCCGCTACTCCTCTTCTTCCACTTCTCCGGCGCGAGCAGCCTTGGCCGCCGCGACAACTTTTTCTGCCTGCACCTGGGGCACAAAGTCGTAGTGGTCAAACTCCATGGTGAAGGACGCGCGGCCCTGCGTCATGGAAGTGAGGTCGCTCGAATAACTGAGCATTTCCGCCATCGGCGCCTGCGCGCGGAGAATCTGGGTCGCGCCCCGCGTCTCCATTCCGGCAATGCGGCCGCGCCGGCCGTTCAGGTCGCCCATCAGGTCCCCCGCGTACTCGACGGGAGCGTGAATCTCGACGTTCATGATGGGCTCGAGCAGCGCCGGCTTGGCTTGCTGCATGGCGTTCTTGAACGCCTTTCGGGCGGCGAGCTTGAAGGAAAGCTCGGAGGAGTCGACGTCGTGGTAGGACCCGTCGTAGAGCACCACGCGGAAATCCACCATCGGAAATCCGGCGAGGAAGCCGTTCTGGGCGGCCTCCAGAATACCTTTCTCCACGGCCGGAATGTAATTCTTCGGGATTGAGCCGCCGAAGATATCGTTCACGAACTCGAAATTCGCACCGCGCGGCAGCGGCTCCATCCGAATCCAGCAGTCTCCGAACTGTCCGTGACCGCCGGTCTGCTTCTTATGCCGGCCCTGCACATCGGCGGTGCCCCGGATGGTTTCCCGATACGGAATCTTGGGCGCTTTCAGCGTTACGTCCACCCCGTAGCGTTTCTTCAGGCGGCTGACAATCACCTCGATGTGCTGCTGCCCGCTGCCCGCCAGCAGAAACTCCTTGGTTTGCGGATCGCGGTAGAAGCGCAGCGCCTGGTCTTCTTCCAGCACGCGATGGATGGCGTTCCCCATGCGGTCTTCGTCCTGCCGCGATTTAGCTTCGAGCGCGAAAGCGATCGAGGGCTCGGGCAGCGCGACCGGCGGGTAGGCAATGAGCGAACTTTTATCGGCAAGGGCATCGCCCGTCAGCGTCTCCTTCAGCTTGGCGACCGCTCCGATATCTCCGGCGTGCAGCTCCGTGACAGGCTGGATAGTTTTGCCCGAAAGCACTCCGATGTGGGCCAGGCGCTCACTCACGCTCTTCTGAACGTTCTGCAACTGGGCATCGTTCTTCACGATGCCGGAGTAGACCTTGAAATACGAGACACGGCCGGCGAAGGCGTCGGCGACGGTCTTGAAGACGAACGCGGACACCGGCTCGGAATCCGAGATGGGCCGGGTGACGTCCTCGTTGTTGACCTTACCCGCCGCGGCCCGGCACTCGGCCGGCGCCGGAAGATTTTCGACCATGAAATTCAGAATCAGGTCCGTCCCGATGTTGTGCAGCGCGGAGGCGCACAGGACGGGGAACATGCGCCTGTCGCGCGTGGCCGCGTGCAGACCGTCCAGAAGATGATCGGCCGGCAGGGTTCCCGTGTCGAAGAATTCCTCCAGCAGCGCATCGTTGCCTTCCGCCACCATCTCCACCAGGGCTTCGTGAGCCTTCTGCGCCGCATCGGCGAGGTCGGCGGGAATGTCGCCTTCCTTGCCCTTGCCATCGCCGTCCGGGGCATACGTGTAGCTCTTCATGCGGACCAGATCCACCATGCCGCGGAAGTCGCGTTCGGAGCCGATGGGAATTTGAATAGGGATCGCGGTGCGGCCAAAGTTCGATTGCACGCTTTCGAGAGCGCGGTCGAAACTGGAGCGCTCGCGGTCGAGCTTGTTGACGACGATTGCGCGGGGGAGCTTAAAATCGTTCGCAAAACCCCATACCTTCTCGGTCTGAACTTCGACGCCCGCCACGCCATCCACCAGCACGAGTGCCGAGTCGGCGGCTACCAGCGCAGCCTTAGTGTCGTTGATGAAGATGTTGTATCCGGGCGTGTCGAGAACGTTGATCTTGGACTTCTGCCATTCCACCGCGGCGATAGCGGTTGAGATCGTGATCTTGCGCTGGATCTCTTCGTCGTCGAAATCGGTGACCGTGTTGCCCTCATCGGCGCGAAGCAGACGATTAGTTGCGCCCGAAGTGAACAAAAGGGCAGAGGTGAGCGTGGTCTTGCCGGAGTGGCCGTGTCCCACTACACCAACGTTTCGTATGTCTTTGCTGTCGTAGACCTTCACCTTTGACTCCCCACTGTCAAATCAATTGGGATGGTAACACAATCGTCACCGGACTCCCCCGGGCTGGCGCGAAGGCGTGGACGATTATGTTTGGGGCCTTAAATCACGGGGCCCACTGCGGCATAACGTAGGCGTAAAAAACGGTGATCAGGCCCAGTACCGACGCCAGTAAAATACTGTGACGCATGTTGAAACGGAAGAGTTTCGCCTCCTCGTCCGGCTTCATGCCGGTGGCCGCGGCGGCGACCGCGATGCTCGACAGACTGATCATCTTGCCCATCACGCCGCCCGAAGAGTTGGAAGCGGCCATCAGCACCGGGTTCAGATCCAACCGTCCCGCGGTGACCACCTGTAAGTTTCCGAACAAGGCATTCGCCGACGTGTCGCTTCCCGTGAGGAAGACGCCGAGCCATCCCAACATGGCGCTGAAGAACGGGAAGGTGACGCCGGTGGCGGCGAAGGCCAGGCCGAGCGTGGAGGTTGCCCCGCAATAGTTCATCAGATAGGCGAGGGACATTACGGAGGCGATGGTGAGCATCGGTATCGCGAGCTGCTTGACGGTCTTGCCGAAGACCCTGCCGAATCCGGCCGGCGACATGCCCAGAATCATGGCCGAGAGGATCGACACGATCAGGCAGACCGTTCCCGTGGCCGAGAGCCAGTTGAAGGTGTACTCGGCGGCGTAAGGCGAGGCCGCATTGACC
This sequence comes from Bryobacteraceae bacterium, assembly GCA_040902885.1. Classification (GTDB taxonomy): domain Bacteria; phylum Acidobacteriota; class Terriglobia; order Bryobacterales; family Bryobacteraceae; genus JBBDWK01. Next base: position 34,162 of record JBBDWK010000021.1, read on the forward strand.
ACCGGTGGCATGCGCTCGATGGCGTTGTGCAGGCCCGGCCACCCGAACTTCAGGTTGACGGTGGCGAGCTGTGCCTGCACCGGCTTGATGCTCCAGATGAGAACCAGAACCACCAACAAAACGTAGGGAGTCCACGCGAGCATGATCTCGCCGCTGGTGTAATGCTTCGCGGGAGGCTTGGGCGCAGGTTTTCCGTGCGAGGCGGCGGATGCGGACGCGCCCGCCGAGGCCGCCATGGTCCCCTCCGCCTCGAGCGAAAAGCTGTCGCTGGGTTTCCAGACTTTGAAGAGAATCACCAGCGAGCCAATGGCGGCAAGCGAGCTCAGGATGTCCGTCAACTGCGGGCCGAGCACGTTGGAGGCAAACAACTGCATGCCCGCGAAGGAAACGCCGCAAACAATCGCGGCGGGCAGCACGCCGCGCAGGGCCTTCCAGCCGCCCATAACCATAACCAGATAGGCCGGCACGATGAGCGAAACGGGCGCGCAGATACGGCCTACGCCGGCGCTGAGCCGGTCGAGCGGCAGGCCCGTAATTCCGGCCAGCGTGAGAATGGGCGTGCCGATGGAGCCGAAGGCGACCGGGGCGGTATTGGCCAGCAGGCAGATGCCGGCGGCGTAGAAAGGCGAGAAGCCCAGCCCCGCGAGCATGGCGGCGCAGACGGCGACCGGCGTTCCGAAACCCGCCGCGCCTTCGATGAAGGCGCCAAACGCGAAGGCAATGAGCAGGGCCTGCAGGCGCCGGTCGTCGGTGAGGCTGCCGACCGAGTCCTTGACGATTTCGAACTTGCCCGTCTCAAGCGTGATCCGGTAGAGCAGGATGGCGGCGAAGACGACCCAGCCGATGGGAAAGAGACCGAAGGCGGCGCCGTAGAGGGCCGAACCGATCATCGTATCGATGGGCATCCCATAGAAGCCGGCAGCGACCACCACCGCGGCTCCGAGGCCGGAGAGGGCGGCGATCCAGGCGGGCTTGCGCAGCACGCCTAGAAGATAAAGGAGAGCAAAGATGGGGAGGGCCGCAACCAGGGAGGAAACGAGCAGGCTGTCGGCCACCGGGGTATAGTTTTGTTGCCACATGGTGGGTGTGACAGTGATAATAAACCAAGGGCCTCGCTGTCAAGTAGGCCCTCGCGGTACAATCCGAAATATGCGCCCGTAGCTCAGCTGGATAGAGCGTTTGCCTCCGGAGCAAAAGGTCGCAGGTTCGAATCCTGCCGGGCGTACCAACCCTTCTGAAGTAAATCATTGAAGACATAGAGCTCCGCAGAACTGATCACGAAATTCTCCGGTTCGCCAACTTCGGCCTAGTTGGGCCAATTTGGGCCAGTTTTGGTGGGGCACTTGGCCCAGAAGTTGGCCTGGGCCAAGTTTCAGCCTGGTTCGTCCCGTCGTGATATTCCAGCAGCATTTTCTCAAGCTCTGTGCCTCGGGTCTGCATGTTCGAATACCACTCCATCGCGCGGTCCATGTCTGCCTGTGATGGATGCACATAACGCATAAGCAAACTGAGGTCGGCATGCCCAAGGATTCTCGCGAGCACAGGCAGTGATCCGCCAGCGAGCGCGAATCGTGTGGCGAACGTATGTCGCATGTCGTACAGTCGGCACTCAATGCCGCAGCCGCCTTCGTATTTGCCATCCCTGGTTTTCTTTCCCCGAGTGGCCCGCCGATGTGCTTTCTGAAGAGTTGTGCGCGGGCCTTCGTTCTTCGAGGATGGAAATACCCAGACACCCGGTACCGACAACCGCCTCTGAAAGATGCGAAAGGTCTCATCAGTCATCTTCAGCTTTCGATGTGCATTCCGTGACTTGCCCTGCGCGTTGTTGTCCCAAATCGTAAAATGCCGATTTCGGAGATCTACCTGGGATTGCTCCAGCGACATCACTTCGTCAGGGCGAGGACCCTGCCGAAGCATGATCGTTGCTACGTCAGCCAAGTCAATACTTTCACGTGCCGCGGCCGTCAAGTACCGAACTTCTTCGTCTGGCGACAGGACTCTCATCGCATCAGAGTCCTGCTCACGGGGGATCTTCACCTCTGCGTCCTCTCCCTGGGCGAAGGGATCACCTTTTGTCCAGCCCTGCTTTCGGGCGTATCGAAAAAACTGACGAAGCAAGAGCAGTTGCTTCCGGAGAGTGTTGTCGTGGATAGCATTTTCACGTCTCCACGTCTTGAAGTCCTCGAGCTGTGCTGGGCCGATCCTCGTGAGAGGACATTTGGTCTGCTCGAAGTAAAACTGAAATGAAGCCATCAGACTCGCCGCCCATTTGCATTTCCTGTTCTGATGTTCGCTTCGATACCAGGCCATGAATTTGGGGATCGCGTGATCAAGGGAAGTGATAACGCGCCTGATCACTGGCTTTCCTTTCTTCAGCTCTTCGATGTGGGCCGTGCGCTCCGCGTGGACCTTAAGAATGTTTTCTGGAACGGCCTCTAAATCGGTGACCCGAGAATAGGGCTGGCCGTTCAAGGTGAAGCGATACTCCCATTTCCCGTTCTTCTCCCTGATGCCCCTTTCGGTGGGATGTTTCGATTGTACGTTCACGGATATACCTCTGGACTTCGTGTTCCGGATAGCGAACGAGTCGACCCATTTTTGTGTATGCCGGCCCTTCGCCGCGGATGCGCCATTCGTTTAATGTTGCCTTCGCAATGCCCAACATTCTAGCCGCCTCAGCTGTTGTTAATTGGGACATCTTCTTCCGTTAAGCGTCAGCAGAACACCTGTGCCGAAGAGCGAGTTTACTTTAGAGGTCATGGACTTCGGCAGGTCCATTCGCATCTTCAAAACAGCCGGTTCGTCCTTCACCGGCAGCCGCACTGTCTCGGGGCCTAACCGCCATTGCTGGGCGATGTCACCATGCCGTAAATCAATGTCGAATGTGGACTCAAGGTGAGCCTGATCCAATTCGCGTGTTGCAGGTTGTTCCCATCCCATATCGATTCCGAATACCGTAATGACTGTTGTTTACGTTCGGCGGCACCGGCTGCGCCGACGGTTACCGAGTGATCTTCAAGTTCAGTCCTCCGGATAGCCCGCTCTGATCCATGTTCGGCATGAGTCAACCCAAGCATGCCGATCGAGGCGAGCCACGATTCGAGATCCTCCGGCCGATACCGCACCAGCGAACCGACATTGATGAACTGCGGCCCACGGCGTTCATGTTCCTACCTACTCCCCGGCCCAGAGCGGCCTCGCTGGCCCGCCATGACACTCATCCCCTATTTAGGACCAGAGGTCGCGTTTTTCAAAACGAGTTTGATCGAGCCCTCTTCCCTACCACCACACGTCACCTTGGTTCCCTCGGGGAAGGGGCAGTCGGCGCGAAGGTTGTTTGACAGATTTGGGATTCAGGCGTAACAAAGGACGAGGATAGACACATGCGTTCCAGATTCCGACTCAAATTGGACGTGGTTCTCGACACCGACGTGGCGCCGTCGGTGATCGAAGCGGCCCGGCGGCACTACGCGGCGGGGGGTTGTGGCCACGGTCGACGACCATGGACAGGCCCGAACTCTATCCGCCGAGGAATTCATAGACGAAATCGAAGACGCGCTCATGGAGCTGTCGGAACGTAACCCGTTGCTAGCCAACGCGAACGTCGAAGTCGAACGTGTAACGTCCAAATCCGCGGTGGAAGCCGAGCTTGGGCCGATCGAGGTCGCCGAGTCCGAGAGCTCGGAAGCTGAAGTCAGCGGCGAACACGAAGATCCAGTGGACGCCGACAAAACGGAGGATGATCTCGAGGAATTCGAGACGGGCTTATACCTGTGCCGGTGGCCGAACGGCGAATTCTCGTTGGTAAAGGCCGACGACAGGAAAGACGCCGTTGTTCAGTTGGATGAGTGGGCGGGCGCTGAACCGGCTTGGCTGGTTCCGATCGAAACCTGCATGATTGATTTCCGGCTGAATGATCGCGGAGAAGTCGAGGTGGCCGAGTTTGGAGAGGAAACCGCAGAATTCATTTGGGAGAAGTGCTATCCGGAGTTGGATCAGGTGCTTTCGAGTGAGGATGTTCTGAAACACCTCAGCGGTAAGCACAGCCAGAAAGCCGCGAGCAAGATCCGGAAAGCGGTTGAGCATGAGCGCAAGCGTCTCTGGAAAGCCCAGGTAGAACCGACTCCTGCAAAAACAGCTCTGGGACGCGAACTTCAAAAGCGTCTTGGAACCGTCGGCCCCGGTCGCCGATCGTTACGTCGAGATTGCTGCGAAGGAGATCCTGCGAGGGAAGGGCGGGAACGGCAAGCCGAACTGAACCGCAGCGCTGGGGGGTGTCGTGGATACTTTTAGAACTCTGCTGGTGGCTTCGCCGCCACCGCTAATGCTGCTGGCTGAATCGAATTCATGAGCTTGGCAGCACCCCCGCAGGGGCAACTGTGACGATCCCGCTACATCCGCCGCTAATTATTTTACGATTGGAGGCCGAGCCCCAGCTTGGCGGAGCCGGCAAATCCCTTATTTCCATTGGGCGGTGGGCCTCCTGGGAACGAGATCGGCCCATGAGCCGCAACCCTCCCGGATCTTTGGCCCCTAGAGAACGTCACGCGATGATCGATGGGCGGTAAGCCTGTCGGATACGAAGCGGAGCCCCGGCTATCGGCTTCGTAGTAGGGAATGTGGACGCACTTGGGCGGTCGAAGGCGATTCGAGCGGGGACCCGTGGTGAAAGGCACCTCCCGGCGAGCAACATTGTGCGAGCGGACTGGCCGGTGGCGTCGGGGCCGGCCGTTGCTGCGGACGCTGTCACTAAAGACTATGCTGGCGCGAGATGTCAGGCCGAACGGAACTCCACGATCAAGTAGATCGCTTGCCCAACTCAGCGCTCGTGCAGGCTCACGAGGAGCTTGCCAACCTGCTAGCAGCCCGTGTCTAAACTCCAAAACATGCAGCACTAAACATGTTTTTACCG
>JBBDWK010000022.1:0-38887 GCA_040902885.1 Bryobacteraceae bacterium
GGGGACACTTCTAATGAACGGAACATGGGGACATTTCTAAAAACCGTTGACACGATCCCGTGGCCGAGGTGGAAAACGCCCACGGCGAATGGAATCTACTGGAACTGATCGCCGATGGGGATAAGGTGACCTTCAAAGTCAACGGCAAGGTCGTTAACGAAGGCGCCCAGGCGAAGCCTTCCAAAGGCCGGATCTTATTCCAGTCGGAGGGCGCCGAGCTTTATTTCCGCGGCATCGAGCTGCGCTCCCTGGACAGGCCATAGCCGCTGTCCCTGGAGGGCCGCCGCGGCTTACACTCGAGGAGGACCATCATGAACAGGAATAAGCTGCTGTTGACCATCTGTTGCGTGGGAATCGGATTCCTTATAACTTTGCTCCTGCTGCCCCAGGCCAGAGGGACTCAGGCCCGCCCCGCGCCGCCCCTCGACGACGGCAGGCTCAGGATCATCGCGTTTGGCGCGCACCCGGACGATGCCGAGTTCAAGGTAGGCGGTACGGCGGCGATGTGGGCGGCGCGCGGCCATCACGTGAAGCTGGTTTCCATGACCAACGGAGATCTCGGCCACTACGAGATGGGGGGAGGCCCGCTCGCCCGCCGCCGCCTCGCCGAAGTACAACGCGCCGCTCGGATTCTGGGCATACAAACAGAGGTGTTGGACATCCATGATGGTGAACTCATGCCCACACTCGAGAACCGCAAGACCATGGTCAGGCTCATCCGCGAATGGCAGGCTGACATCGTACTTTCGCATCGGCCGAACGACTACAATCCAGATCACCGTTACGTCGGCGTGCTGGCACAGGACGCGGCGTTCATGGTGACCGTTCCGTTCTATCACTTGAACACGCCGCCGGTGGAGCCAAATCCCGTATACCTTTTTTATTCCGATAATTTCAAGAAACCAACCCCGTTTCAGGCTGACATCGCCGTTTCCATCGACGAGGTCTTCGAAAAGAAAATTCAAGCTGTGGACGCGCTTGCCTCGCAGGTGTACGAAACGGTCTATGGAGTGGATGCGGCGACCCGCAAGCAGCGCCTCGGCGAGATACCAAAGGATGCAGCCGGACGGCGTGAATACCTCAGGAAACTGCATGGGGCCAGGTATGCCGCGGTAGCCAACCAGTCTCGGGATGCGCTCATCCGCTGGTACGGCCCTGCAAAAGGCAACTCGGTAAAGTACGCGGAAGCGTTCGAGATTTGCGAATACGGCCGGCAACCGAGCCAGGAAGAGCTGCGCACGTTGTTCCCGGTTCCTAACAACTGACATTGCACTCAGGGCCGCCGAGCTGTACCTCCGCAACATAGAGATGCGCCCGGTGGGCAAGCGTTAGCTGTCCTGAATCTCCAGTCATATTTTCTGATATCATAGGCGCCCGTTCTACCCGAGGTGAAAATGCTCAAAGTTTCCGTCTGCTCACTCATGATGTGGGCCGCGTTTTTAGTCCCGGCTCTGGCAAACGATAAGTATGAAGTCTGGGCCATTGACCAATCCAATTCCCCCGGCCTGGCTTACGGCGGGACATTGTACGTCTACGATGGCCATAGTTTGGAGAAGGGTCATAAAGCCGCTTCGGCAGTGCCGGAGAAGGTCGACCTGGCCGGACCTGCCGCCTCATTGTGCCTTTCGGAGACGGGCGCGCTGCCGGTGCGTCCCCACATGATCGCCATAAACGCGGGCCAGACGCATGCCATCATCTCTTTCGTGTCGTCGGGCCACGTGCTTTTCATGGATGCCGCGAGCCGGACTCCGGTTAAGTGTCTCCGGACATCGGTGGGCGCCGGAGGCGCGCGACAAAATCACTTTGCGATCCCATCGCCCGACCAGACGTATGTCGCGGTGGCAAATCAGAATGGGAAGCTTTTTGAGCGGATCGACACGAATTATGCGACGAACAGCTTTGTCCTGAATACGGCGGCGGGTATCAATCTGGCCACATGCCTCACGCCGAACGGCGTTGCCTGCGAGGCGCCCGCGATTCGGCCCGATAATGCACCGATTTGTCCCGTGATCGAATCCACGAGCCGGTATTCCTTCGTGACGCTGCGAGGGGGCGGGCTGTTCGTCGTGGACAGCAAGACCACGCCCATGCGGATCGTGGCCGAGTATACAAACGACGTCGTCCACCCCAACGGCTGCCTGGGAGCGCAGGTAGGAAGCAAGATGTACATCGACTCCGGCGGCGGCACCGCCTCCCATTTGTACGAAGCCTCTCTTTACGCTTTTCCGGTAACTTTCTCCTCCAGCAACCTCCCGAATATGCCGGCGCCGAAAGTGATCTTCAGCGAAAACGAGGAGGGTGCCGACGCTCACGGCGCAACGCTCACCAAACACCAGCGCTATCTCTGGGTGGCCGATCGCGGCCGTAACTTCCTATTTGTCGTGGACACGAAGACGGATCTGGTCGTCAATCGAATCCACCTCGCGGGACCGGTGAGCGACGATCCGACTCCGGATCTTCTGATGACGTCGCCCAACGGCAGCCACGTAATTATGTCGTTGCGCGGGCCCAATCCCTTAACCGCCGATCCGCATGTAAGCACTGGAAGCACACCTGGCGTTGGAGTGATCAAGGTGACTGCCGGCGGCGCGGACGGCAGGTTCGAGGCGATCGCGCCGATCAGCAACATCGACGCCGCGGGCGCGGAACGCGCCGACGTACACGCCCTAACCATTCGGCTGAAATAAGCGGTTCACGCAATCCATCCACTCATCCGGCACAAGAATTCACTTACCTCCAGCGGATCCGTGAGCCGGTAGTGCGCCAGAGTACGCCCCTCCCCCACGCGCACGGTGATGCCGTCCCGCAACACCGCGAATGCGTCCTCGTCGGTCTGATCGTCGCCGAAGTAGAGCGGCAGAGTCTCGCTATCGCCCCGGCGGTTGAGCAGCCATTGGACGGCTGCGCCCTTGTGCCACGGTACGCGAGGACGGACCTCGAAGGATTTCTTGCCCGGCCGGACCTCGAAGAGACTTTCGAGCGGCTGGACGCAAGACCGTACCACGCGCCCCACCTCTTCAATATCGGCTTCCTTGACGCGCCGGTAATGTACGCTGCTCGTCAAGCCTTTGTTTTCGACGAACGCCCCGGCGATGTGCCGCAGCTTTCCGGCAAGCCCGCACGACAGAGTCGCCAGATCCTCGCGGCGTTCCGCGGCTCGCGGCTCCAGAAACGAAAGCCCGCCGCCGCGAATCTCGATGCCGTGATTGCCCGCGTAGATCGCCTCCGGTATGCCCACGCGCCGCTCGATGTCCTCGATCGACCTCCCGCTGACAAAGGTCAGCGCCACGTTCTGCCGCGAGGCCAACGCATTGAGAACCTCGCGGGTGCGCTCCGGCAGGCGGGCCTTTTCGGGTTCTTCTACAATCGGCGCCAGCGTTCCGTCGAAATCCAGAAAGAGAAACAGATTGCCGGCCGCGCGAATCCTGGTCTCAACCTCTCGCAGCCTATCGAATAGCGGCTTGCTCATTCGGCGTCTCAACCGGCCGCGAGCCATTGTCTCCAGCGTGCTTGATGTGGAGGGTCCGGCTGGGGAACGGAATTTCGATGCCCTCCTGGCGGAAGCGGCGGAAGATACGCTTGCGAAGCTCGTGCTGCACAAGATACTGATCGACGAACTCCTGCACCTGGCAGATCAACGTGAAGTTCAGCGAGGAGTCGCCGAATCCGGGAATGAACCGCACGAACGGCGCTGGTTCGGCGAGCAGTCCCGGGATGTCTTCCGCGCCCTTGGTGGCTTCTTCGACCAACACCCGCTCCACATGGTCCGGATCGCAATCGTAGCTCACGCCGACGGGAATCAGAAGCGACATGCGCTTCTCCGGCAGATGATAGTTGGTGACGATAGCCTGCGACAACTTTGAATTTGGAATGATGATCAGATTATTGGGCAGCGCGCGGATGGTCGTCGTGCGCCAGGCGATGTCCGCGATGTATCCTTCCTCGCCGGTCTCCAGCTTGATGTAATCGCCCAGCCGCAACTGGCCGGCAATGCTCAGGTAGAACCCGGCGAAAAAGTTGGCCAGCGTATCCTGCAGGGCCAGTGCGACGGCCAAACCGCCAACCCCGAGAGCGGTGAGCATGGGCATGATGGAAATGCCCAGACCATTGAGCACAATCAGCAGCCCGATCACCCCGATCACCAGCGTCGCCACGTTTTCCGTCAGGCTGCTGACCGGGAGAGCGCCCTGCATCCGGCTGCCATGCTGCCGGATCAGCCGCCCCGACAAATTTGAGGCCACGGCCGTGAACGAGACCACCCAGAGCACCAGCAACGCCTTGCCCGCTAGGACCGTGACACGATCGGGAAGCACCGAAATGTCGATCGCGGCGTAGATTCCGGCGATCAACACCCAGAGCATGAACGGAGGTTGGAAGGCGTCCAGCAGGCGCCCGTCGAATTCGGACTTGGTGCTCCGCGTCCACCGCTCCAGCGCACGGAACAGGTAGCGCCGGACCACGCGGCCCGCGAGCAGAACACCAATCAGCACACCTAGGGGAATTACGAGCTTCGGCCAGTCCGCTAGCAGGAAGCTCCGGATTGTATCCATAAGATTCTTTCCTCTCGTTCCGGCTGCATCGGCTGGGGAAACTCGAACTTCAGCAAGGAGGAAACGATTTTCCCGGCCCAGCGATAGACGTCGTTTCCAGCCACGACGGCTCGCATCTTCTGCATTCTCCTGCGCCGCTCCTCCGCGGGCATTTCGAGAGCCTTGCGAATGGCGTCCGCGCAATCCTCGCGGTCGAAGGGATTCACGAGAACGGCATCCTCCAGTTCGCCCGCCGCGCCGGTGAACCTGCTGAGAATCAGCACGCCGTCGTCGTCGGAACGGCTGGCGACGTACTCCTTCGCCACCAGGTTCATGCCGTCATGAAGAGACGTTACCATACAAAAATCCGCAAGCCGGTGGAGAGCCATCATCGCCCTGGGCCCGAGATGCTGTTTCAGAAGAACGATAGGGCGCCAGGACCTGGTCAGCCACTTCCAGTTGATTTCCTCCACCAGGGACTCGATCTCCTCACCCAAAAGCCGGTACTCCTCGATATGGATGCGGCTCGGGACGCCGACCTGCAGAAACACGAGACGCTCGCGGAACTCCGGGTTCGTTTCGAGGAATCGGTCCAGCGACCGTAGCCGGTCGGGGATACCTTTCGTGTAGTCGATGCGGTCCAGGCCCACGCCAAAGACGCGGCCCCTCAGGCCCAGTTGCCGCTTCCAGCGAACCATCTCCTCTGCCACCTCCGGACCGGAGGCCTTATCGGAATGCTCTTCGAAGTCGATGCTGATGGGGAAGGCCCGCACGGCCGTGGTCTTACCCCGGCGGGTTATCTCGTGCCGCTCGTGGTCAACCAGGCACTCGAGCGATCGGTCCACCGTCTCCACAAAGTTGCGGCAGTGATACCGCAGGTGAAATCCGAGCAGGTCGTTCGCCAGCATGCCGTCCAGCAGCTCCTCCTGCCAGGGGAACGCGCGGAACATCTCACGGTTCGGCCAGGGGATGTGCCAGAACTGGGCGACAACCAGGTTGGGATTGCGGTCCTTCAGCATCCTGGGCAAGAGGCCGAAATGATAATCCTGGATGAAGACGAAAGTGGGCGAATCTCCCGCTTCTTCAATCACCGCATCCGCGAATAGCGCATTCACGTCGCGGTACAACTGCCAGTCTTCGGGATGAAAGGCCGGGCGCCGGTAAACAATGTGGCACAGCGGCCAGAGGCCTTCGTTGGAGAGCCGGTAGTAGTAGCCTGCCTCCTGCTCTTTATCCAGCCAGACCCGGCGCAGCTTGTACAGCGGATTCTCCGGTGGCACGTCGACGCAATGGTTGGCATCCGTGGTAGCCATGTCCGCGTCGCCGCTGCCGTGCGCCACCCATACGCCGCCGCAGGCTTGCATGATGGGATCGAGCGCCGCCACCATCCCGCTGGCCGGTTGAACGCACTCGATCCGGTCTCCCGCATATCCATGAATGTAGGGCTCCCGATTTGAAACCACGATCAGCTTAAAGTCTCGCAGCCGCTCACGAACGAAGTCGTGCAGTTCCTGTTTCGACCAAGTCATTCATTTATTGTATTAACCGCCCCTAATGGAGCCAATACTCTGAGGAGGTGATCTGTGCAATCTAATTCCTGTAGTGTTCCATATCGAACATTAGAATTGCGATGCGTGTTACCATCGATTTAGCGGGGCGATGATGAGGGCGGCTTGGGCGAATTGCGTGGTTCTGCTGGTGATCGCGCTCAGTGTCGGCAATGCCTGGTGCGCGGCGGCGTGCGTGGTGCAATCCTGCGCCAATTCGACTGCCGACTGTCACGAAAACAGCGAGCCGAAGTCCCATAACGATTCCAGATCCTGCTCTCATCCGCTGCTTTTGAGCGATCCCCAGCCGCCTTTTCCATCTATTGCGTTCGAAGCGATGGCCGCTTTCGTGGAGCCTTTCGCCGGCAACTCGTCCGCTGATCCGGTGGCATCGCGGCGTTCCGCGGAGCAGCCTTCACCGCCGCTTCCGCCCAATCTTTTCTCAATCAAAATCCTTAGGGTTTAGTAGACGCCGCCTGAGTCGTTGCACGCTCAGGCGTCTCCTCGGGGTCTACGACAACGAAAGGGTTTTCAATCATGAATCGAAGAAGAGAGTTTTTTCGGCGCTTGGGGGCGACGGCCGCTGGCGCGTGGGCCGGCGGCTCCGCATTCCCCCAGAAGCAAGCCAAGCCTGGCTTCAACGTACCTGTTGAAACGCCGGATCTACCGAAGCTTCCCTGGAAGATGGTGGACGGCTGGAAGGAGTTTCACCTCATCGCGGAGGTGGTTCGCACCGAGTTGATGCCCGGCCGCCCGATGGATGCCTGGGGCTTCAACGGCAGCATTCCCGGGCCTGCCATCGAGGTCAACCAGGGCGACAAGGTACGGGTTGTGTTCGACAACCATCTTCCGGAGATGACCGCCATTCACTGGCACGGTTTCGAAGTTCCCATGGAGATGGACGGCAGTGTCGGGTTGGGACAAGACCCGGTGCCGCCCGGAGGCCGCTTCGTCTACGAGTTCGAACTCCACCAAGCCGGCACCTTCTTCTATCACTCGCACTTCGCCATGCAGGAAATGATGGGCATGATCGGACTCTTCATCATGTACCCGAAGGAGCCGTATCAGCCGCACTGCGACCGCGATTTCGGGCTCATTCTGCAGGGTTGGGCGCTGCTGCCCAACAACACCGTGCCCAACACCCTCGCCATGGAATTCAATTGGCTCACCATGAACGGCAAGGCGGGACCGGCTACCACTCCGATGATCGTGAAACTAGGAGAACGCGTTCGCATCCGGCTGGTGAATCTAGGCATGGATCACCATCCGATTCACCTCCACGGCAATCAGTTCGTGGTCACCGGCACGGAGGGCGGCCGCGGTCCGATTCACGGTTGGGCCAGCCAGAACACCGTGCTGGTGGGAGTCGCTCAGGCGCGCGACATCGAGTTCGACGCCAAGTATGCCGGCGACTGGATGCTGCACTGCCATTTGCCGCACCACATGATGAACCAGATGGTGTCCATGGTAGGGCCAATCACGCACGGCGGCCATGGACTGCATACGGGCGGCGGCATGGAGGAGGGCATGGGAATGATCCGTCAAGGGAGCGCTCTTTCCGAGGAACTCGGACCTTCCTTGGGACGCGGCATGGGACTGGCGGCCGACGCCGAGCGGTCCGTCTCAAACCTGGTGGCGCAGGGCGGCGGCGGCCATCAGGGCCACCACGCGCACAACCCAGCCATGGAGATGTACCCCAAGGACGATCCGGAGAAGAAGAAGGTCCCCGGCTACCCGCAGGACATGTGGATGCCGGTTGACGAAATGTTCGCCGATAAGCCGGAAAATTACGGCCTGCGCAAAGGCTGGAGCGGGGCCATGATGGGCATGATGACGCTGGTGCGCGTTGTACCCGGGGAGGTCTACGACAAGATCATGGACCTCAAGGCCAAGCAGACCCCCAAGGAGAGGAAGCCGCATGCGCATGACTGACAAAGGCCGCGGTTTCGGAAGAATTCGCGCGGCCGCGGCACTGGCATTCGTGTTCGGCGCTTATGGACAGGAAAGCGAGCCGCGCCTCCGGCTGGAGGATCTGGAGCGGATGGCGCTGGCCAATAATCCCACGCTGGGACAGGCGGCAGCCGAAGTTCAGGCCGCCGCGGGGCGAGCGCGGCAGGCTGGACTCTACCCCAATCCGATCATCGGCGCGACGGGCGACGAGATCGCGAGGGGTCCGATCATCCGGGGCGGCGAGCTGGGAGGTTTCTTCGAGCAGCGGATTGTGACCGGCGGCAAGTTAGGCCTCAGCCGGCGTGTTGCCGAGCAGGACCGGGCCGCGGCCGAGGCAGCCGAAAAAGGACAGCGCCAGCGCGTTTTGAACGCGGTGCGCTCGCTCTACTACCAGGCGCTGGGGGAGCAGAAGCTGTTGCAGGTGCGCACGGAGCTGGCCCGCCTGGCCGGCCAGGTTGTCCGCATCTCCCGTGAGTTAGGCAACGTGGGTCAGGCGGACCGGCCCGATGTGCTGGCGGCCGATATCGAGGCCGAACGTCTGGAGCTTGGGCTCGTCACGGCGCAGAACGCGCGCGAGCGCACCTGGCGGCAACTGGCCGCGGTCACCGGCAACCCCTCACTCCGCCCGGCGCTTCTGGAGGACGACCTGGAGAGCGTGCCCCGGCTCGATATTGAAGACGCGCTGGACAGAATTTACAGCGAAAGCCCCGAGCTGCGCGCGGCGGAGGTGGAGACCACGCGTGCGGGACTCGCGCTCAGACGCGCTCAGCGGGAACCCATTCCCGACGTTCTGGTCCGGGGCGGCGTCCGCTACAACCGCGAACTGCTGGAGCAGACTGCCGCAGGAGTGCGGAGCCCGGTGGGCGTCGAAGGCTTCTTCGATATCGGCGTTCAGATTCCCATCTTCAACCGCAACCAGGGCGCGGTCGCCGCTGCCCGGGCCGAAGCCGAGCGCTCCCGCCTTGACGTGGAGCGGACGAAGCTCGCCCTGCGCTCGCGACTGGCGGAGGTCTACCGCGAATACCTGAATTCGATGAATGCGATCGAGCGATACCGCACGCGGATGATTCCCAAAGCGCAGGAGGCGTACGAGCTGTACCGGAACAATTTTCAACAGATGGCCGCGGCTTACCCGCAAGTTCTGATTACGCAGCGGAACCTGTTCCAGCTCCGGGAAGATTATATTGCCGCTTTGGTGGAAGCATGGCAGCGCGCAATCGAAATCCAGGGCCTGCTGCTGACGGGCGGGACAGAATTCTCTTCCGAGCCGGCCAGGCCGTCCCAGCGCATGAAAGGCAGCGGCGCCAGGGAGAGCGAGCAGTGACGATTGCTCGCCGAGAAAGCCGCCAAACCGATTTGCTGACTCGCCTTGTTCTCTGATATCATATGCGGCGAATTCACGCTAGGGGTGAGCCACATGAACTTGATCTACCGGGTTGCCGTATTTTGCGGCGCCGTAGCGTTAGCATTCGGGCAGACCGACCGCGGCATTATCAACGGAACGGTAACCGATTCAACGGGAGCGGCCGTGCCGGACGCGCGCATCGCCGCTACCAACACCGCAACCAACGTTGCCTTCACAACTCAATCCACCAGCTCCGGGGACTTCACAATTCCCACCTTGCCGGTTGGAACCTATCAGCTTCGTGTCGAGCGTCAGGGCTTCAAGGCTGCCATCCGCAGTGATGTTGTGGTAAGCGCCGGGAGTACGGTGACGGTCAACGCACAGCTCGAAGTAGGTGCCGTCACCGAATCGGTTCAGGTCTCGGCTACTCTGGATCTGTTGCAGACCACCACGGCCAAGGTCTCCACATCCGTTTCGAACAAGATGGTGGACGAGCTGCCTCTGGTTGTGGGTGGCGCGATGCGCGGCGCCTTCGACCTGGCGCTCATCACCCCGGAAGTCAACCAGCCTGGCGACGACACCTTCAACGTCGGCGGTGGCCAGGGCGGCGCTTACGGTGCGACCCTGGACGGCGTTTCCATTCTCACCGGGCGTTTCAACTCGGTGCAGTGGACCAATGTAAATACGCCGTCAGTAGACGCGATCACCGAATTCGCCGTGGAGACGAATGGCTTCAAGGCGGAATACGGCCGCGGCCAGGGCGGGATGATGACATTTTCGTCGAAGTCAGGCACCAATGAGCTGCACGGCACCGCATACGAGTTCCTGCGCAATGACGCGCTGGACACCCGGCGCTTCTTCGAGAATCAGAAAGGCAAATACAAGCAGCATGACTTTGGGTGGAGTGTGGGCGGCCCGGTCTGGCTGCCGAAGCTGTATGACGGGCGGAACCGTACGTTCTTTTTCGTGGCCGGCGAGTGGTTCCGCAACCGCGCCGGAGCTACCAGCACGCTCTTGAACGTGCCGACTCCCGAAATGTACAACGGCGATTTCCGCAACTGGGTGGATAACAACGGGCGGCCGCTGACAATCTATGATCCAGCCACCACTCAAGCGTCGGGAACCGGCTTCACGCGCACGCCTTTTCCCAACAACCAGATTCCACAGGCGCGTTTCGCGCAGATCTCACAGGCCTACGTGAACGTCGTTCGGGACGTGCTCAGGCCAAACAATGGCGCGGCCCCCGGAACCAGCGAGTACGTGCGCAACAACTACATCGATAACGTAGGCTCGGCACTGGACCCTTGGACCAAACTCAGCGCCAAGGGTGATCACAATATCGGCCCGAACGACCGCGTCAGTGTTCTCTACAACTACGGCCTGCACGAGCGTACGCCGGGGCCGAACGGTTTCCCCGGCCTGCCATATCCGCTGAATACCAACCGCGTGGATACCCAGAACAGCAATGTCTTTCGCGGCACTTATGACAAAGTGATCACGCCTACCATCGTGAACCACATTTTCGGCGGCTTCAACATGATGACGGATTCCCATCTCGCGCAACCGGCCGATGGCGGCTGGGATCAGAAAGGCATCTGTTTGAAGGGCGCCTGGGACTGCAAACGAAACCTGCTGATTGCCGAGTTCTCCGACTACAGCACCTGGAACGCCCGGGTTTATGACGGCTCGGAGAACTTCGCCTTCTCCCTCGGCGACGATTTGAGCATCATGAAGGGCAAACACACGTTCAAGGTTGGCTACCTGTGGGAGCGCATCCACTACAACGGTTTCGGCCAGCAGACCATGGGCGGCCTCGTGCGGGGTGACCGGCGCTCTACCAGCGTGCCCAACGACAACAACCTCGCTACGGGCGGCGGCAATGGCTTCGCCTCTTTTCTCCTTGGACAGGGATATGCGGGGGGAACGGAAAATGACCGATTTGTCGGCCAGCAGTGGCGCAGCCACAGCTGGTACGCGCAGGACGACTGGAAATTGACGCCGCGGCTGACACTGAACCTCGGCGCTCGCTATGAGTTCACACTGCCGCCCCTGGAGCAGACAGACAAATGGAGCGACCTGGATATGACGCTGCCGAACGCGCGGGCGGAGAACCTGCCGGGAGCGCTGCGGTTTGCCGGTTTCGGCCCGGGGCGTGAGAATTCGCGGACCATCACACCCGGATGGTATGGTGGCATCTCTCCACGTCTCGGCATGGCCTATGCGTTGGACAGCAAGACCGTGCTGCGCGCCAGCGCGGGCCGCAGCTTCGGGGTAGCCAAGACGATCACCGGAAGTGCCCACTTCGAAGGCTCAACGCTGACCTTTCTGGCCACCAGCCTGGACAACGGGATCACGCCGATTTTCCTTTACGACCAGGGGCTGCCGCCGTATACCAGGCCGCCAGTGATCGATCCCACTTTCTCAAACGGCGCCAGCCCGCCTTATTGGGACGGGGAAGCCGTCCGCCTGCCCGAGAACTACCAGTGGACGCTTTCTGTTCAGCGCCAGCTCTCGACCTCACTGGTCCTGGAAGGAAGCTACAACGCCACCATCGGCTCGCACCTGGTGGCCGGCTTGAAGCGTTACAACCAGCTTCCCTTCAGTGTTCTGGAGCGTTACGGCCGGAACCTGCTGGCGAGTGCGATCAATTCGCCGGCGGCGCAAGCGGCGGGGATCCGGCTTCCTTATGCGGACATCAACTGCCAGTTCAGCGCTACCTGCGCGCCCATCAGTGTGGCGCAGGCGCTGCGCCCCTTCCCCCAATTCCGTGACATCAATACCTCCTCCGGGGCGGGCGACAAGAGCGGGCACTCGAGCTACCACGCCATGATCCTCAAGATCGACAAAAGGTATGGCCAGGGGCTCACCCTGCAGGGTTCCTACGTATTCTCCAAGCTGTTCACCGATGCGGACGGTTACCAGCCGGACAACGGGACGCTGGACCATTACAACCGGCGGCTGGAAAAGTCGATCGGAGAATTCGACCTCACGCATAACCTGAAGATCACCTATATCTACGAGCTACCATTCGGCAGGGGTAAGCGGTGGCTCAGCAGCGGACCTGCTTCGTGGATCTTGGGTAACTGGCAGATCGCCGGAACCCAATTCTATTCGAGCGGTTACCCGCTGTCGCTGACCAACAATGCCGCGATCGGCAGCGTGCTGTTCAATGGCCGCAGCGCGGCCACCATTTCAACCTACGATGGCTGGTTCACGCAGTTGGACAATCCCAACTGGAAGGGCGCTGATCGCTTTTTCCAACCGACGTCTTTTTTCGGTCCGCAACCGACAGACCGCGCCGGCAACGCCACTCGTCACAACCCCAAGGCGCGCCAGCCCTGGAACCTGAACGAGAATTTCTCGCTCGCCAAGAAATTCCAGATCTCGGAGTCTCTGCGAGTGGACCTCCGCTGGGAGATGTTCAACGCCTTCAACCGCTTTCGCCCTTCGCCCGGCAGCACCAACATTCAGGAGGTGAACTTCGGCCGCGTGCAGAGTCAGCTTAACGAGCCGCGGCGCACGCAGTTAGGGCTCAAGCTGTACTTCTAGAGAGTATGAGTTGAAAGGAGGCGCGGGCCGCTTGGCTCGCGCCTTCAAGTTACGGCTTCAACCGGTTTTCGTACCACACCACATTCTGGCTTTCCTGGCCCGCTACCAGCAGGTCCAGGTCGCCATCACCATCCATATCCACCAGCCGGACGTCGTAAGCCGCCTGGTCCTCGTAAATGTGATGGGTCTTGAAATTCCCTTTGCCGTCGTTCTCAAACCAGGCGGCGATGAAGTCGCCATAAGCGCACGTGGCGAGGTCGACGTCCCCATCGCCGTCAATATCCCCTGTCGCCAGTGAGTGGGGATACGTGAGCGCGGGATTGATCTCGTGCGGCGTCCACTCCGGCGCTTCATACCAGACGACGCCTCTCCCGTGTCCGCGCGTGGCGACGAAGTCCGTGCGATGATCGCCATTCACATCGGCCATCAGGATGTTGGTGGCTCCCTCCTGATTCTCGGCGATAACGTGCTTCCTCCAGGCGGCGGTCTTGAGTTGATTTCGCGCCGGCGCTTCCCACCAGGCAAACCAGTTGCCGCCTTCCGGGACCTTAGCCGCGCTGGCGAGGTCCGGCCGGCCGTCTCCGTTCACATCGCCGAAACCCAGGTAATGGCTGAGGCCGGGCGCATCGCGGTTGGCGAAGATGTAGCGCTCCCAGCGCGGCGCGGCAAGAGGATTGGGCGGCACCTTAAACCAGGCCAGGGATTCGGGGAAGTTGCCCTTCGGCTGGGCGCTATTGCCGATCAGGTCGGGCTTGCCGTCGCCGTCCACATCGCCCTTCATCAGCCCGTGAATGCCGTTGACGCCGCCCGCGGCGAAATCGTCCACTGCGCGGTAGGTCCAGGTTTCGCGCAACGCGTCCTTGGGCTGCTGGAGCCAAAAGATCAGCCCGGGCGTGTAGCGGGCGCCGATGTAGTCCATGCGGCCGTCGCCGTCCACATCCATCACCTCGCTGTGGATCGCGTGTACGCCGGTCTGCAGCACGATGGGGGTCCAGTCGGGTGCAACGTAGAGTATGGTCCGCTTAAAGTCGTTGGCGATCACGTCCACTTTGCCGTCGCCCGTGAAGTCGGCGGCGATGGCGGTCTGGTTTCGGTATCCCTCCGCGACCACGTGGCGCGTCCATTGCGGCTTGGATTCGTTCCAGTAGATCTTGACGTTCTTTGTGGATCGCCCTCCGGCGATAATCTCGGGCCGTCCGTCTCCATTGAGGTCGGCCACCACGAGATCCTCGGCCGCCATGCCCCCGTCGTCCACGATGCCCGCCCGCGACCACCGGTTCTCGGAGCCGCGCTTGTAGACGGCCACGCCGAACTGTTTGTCGCGCCAGCCCACGGCCAGCTCGTCCGCGCCGTCGCCGTCGAAGTCGCCCCAGCCAAGGGCGTGCGCGCCGGTGAGCTGCGTCTCGATGACCTCGCGCGCCCACTTGCCGGACTGCTCCTTGTAGATGACGACAGAGTTGCCGTGCCACGGCTCCACGGTGGCCAGAAACCGGGTGCGCCCCAGTCGCCCCAGCTTGATCTCGCCCGGTGAGCCGTCGCCGATGTGGGTCTTCGACCACTTGCCGTCCTGTCCGCGCTTCAGCACGTTCACGCCTTCGCGGCTGGCGGTGATAATCTCCTCCTGCGGGTCCTTGTCGAAATTCGTGACGATGAAGTTGTGTACGATGCGCAGCGAGTCGTCGGCAACCTCGACAGGCCAGGGGTCGCGCGCGGGATCTTTCGGCACACGGTAGATCAGAATGCGCGCGCCCTGCCCTTCCCACGCCGGACCTTTGTTGCCGCGCCCGTGTAGCGGGACCACGACCAGCTCCGCTTTTCCGTCGCCGTCCACGTCGCCCCAGCGGATGCGATGCAGGGTCGGCTCCTCGCCAAGGGGATGCACCGCGCCGCCGGCGTTCCCGATCCATTGCAGCGATCCGCCGCCGGACGTATTGGACGGCTGCCAGTCCGCGCCGATAGCGAAGTCGACCTTGCCGTCGCCGTCGATGTCATGCGGCGCAAAGCACACGTTGTCCTTCTTCGTGCCGCCGTCCATCACCACGTGCTTCCGCCAGGTCGGGTTCTCGAACCAGACGAGCTGCGTGTGGTTGATGGCCACGATGTCCGGTTTTCCATCCCCGTTGACGTCGGCGGTCGAGACCGCGTACGCCACGCCAAAGTCGCGCTGGATCTCCTGGGCGCGAAACTCGACCCCGGCCAGGGCGCGGCATGTTAGGGAGCAGCCGGGGAGGGCAGCAAGCAGAAGTTGTACAATCGTGCGCATGATGCGGCATTCTATCGCACTCCTGCTCGCCGGGGCTCTGGCCTGGTCGGCCGGACGGCCGGATGAGGTTCCCTTCGCCAAACATACGCTCGATCTAGGAGCCAACGAGACGTGCGCGGTCGCCGATCTGAACAACGACGGAATCCTCGATGTCGTTTCCGGAGAGAACTGGTACGAAGGGCCGCGCTGGACGAAGCACAAGTTCCGCACCTTGAACTTCAGCAATAACTACATCGACAACTTCAGCGATCTGCAAATCGACGTGAATGGCGACGGCGCGATCGATATTGTCAGCGGTTCCTACTTCTCCCGCCGGCTGGTATGGATGCAGAACCCCGGGAAAGGCAAGGGAGACTGGAAGGAACACACCATCGACGAAGGCTACTCGGTCGAGTTCGTGTTTCTGGTGGACCTGAACAACGACGGCAAAGCGCTCGAGCTGTTGCCGCAAGCCGGACAGGCGACGGCGCCGCTCGCCTGGTATGAGCTCAAGGGCGGGAAGTTCGTGAAACACGTGGTGAGCCCGCGCAGTTATGGCCACGGGATCGGCGCGGGCGACGTGAACGGCGACGGCCGCAACGATATTCTCACTCCCAAGGGCTGGTTCGAAGCTCCCCAGGGGCCAGGAGATTGGAAGGTTCATGCCGACTTCGACCTCGGATCGCTCGGCTTCCTCTACGTTCATGACATCAATGGCGACGGCCGCAACGACATCGTCACTTCTATGGCGCACGACTACGGCATCTTCTGGCTGGAACAGGGAGAAAACGGGGCCTGGACGAAGCACGTGATTGACGATAGCTGGTCGCAGTCCCATGCCATGACCCAGGTGGACTTCGACCGCGACGGCCGGATGGACCTGGTGACCGGCAAGCGCTACATGGCCCACAACGGACGCGATCCGGGCGAAAAGGAACCTCTGGGAATTTACTGGTACGAGTACCTGAAGCCGGAACCGGGCAAGAAAATCGAGTGGGTGAAGCACGTGGTGGATTACGGCTCCCGAACGGGCGGCGGGATGCAGATTCCGGTGGTCGATCTCGACCGCGATGGGGACCTGGACTTCCTGACAGCCGGAAAGAGCGGGCTGTTCCTGTTCGAGAATCTGACGAAACGAAAATGACGCTGCTCGATCAAGTAGAGGCGGCGGTCGGTCTGGACGAGGCGCTGGAGGCGACTTTGTGCGGCCTGCGCGCCGATAGCGGCACCATACATCTGCTGGAGCCGGACGGATTGCTTCACCTGAAAGCGCACAGCCGCGGCATCCCGGAGGTCGTGCTGCAAACGGTGCGTACGGTTCCGGTGGGCAAAGGCATGGCGGGACTGGCGGTGGAACGAGGGAAACCTGTGGACGCCTGCAACATCCAGACCGACTCGAGCGGCGACGTGCGGCCCGGAGCCCGCGCCACGGGAATGGCGGGCGCGATTGTGGTGCCCATTCTGCGCGGCGAAGAACCGGTGGGCGCGCTGGGCGTAGCCAATCGTTCCGAACGCGAATTCACGGCGGAAGAGACGGAATTGCTGCTGACGGTTGGACGGGCCATCGCCAAACGAAAGGAACTGTGGGACTAAAGGAACAACATCTACCATGTCATTTCTCAAACGCAGTCGACTCCGCGTTCTCTCATCCTTCGCATGCGTGTCCCTCAGCACCGCTTGGGCGGATCAGATTGTGCTCAAAGACGGTGATCGGATTACCGGTGACATCGTCAAGAAGGACGGTCAAACGGTAACGATGGAGAGCAAGAATTTTGGCACCGTGACGCTCAAATGGGACGACATCGCCACAGTTAGAACGGACCAGCCACTCCATGTCGTCCTACCGGACGATCAGACCGTTAAAGCGAACATCCAGACGCAAGATGGCCGCATCCAGGTCGCTGCTCCGGGAGAACCGCAGAATGTCGCTCCCAGCGAGATCGTTGCTTTGCGCAATGACGCCGAGCAGAGAGCATACGATCGATTCCTCCATCCGGGTCTGCTCGATCTTTGGACCATTACTGGAAGCCTGAACCTCGCCGGCACAAAGGGTAACGCCGAAACCTCCACCTTGACCACGCCGATCAACTTCCTGCGGGCTTCCAACACCAGCCGCACGACGGCTTATTTCAACTCGATTCGCTCTACGGCCACGGTCACCGGGGTGGATGCTCAGACCGCCCGTGCGGTACGCGGAGGTTGGGGCTACAGCCGAAACCTAACGAAGAAGATCTTCGCCAACGCCTTCAACGATTACGAGTACGACAAGTTCCAGTCGCTCGATCTTCGGGTCGTGCTCGGCGGCGGCTTGGGTTATCAGGTCTGGACAGGGGAGGCCGGACGGCTGGCGCTCGTCGCCGGCGGCGCATGGAATAGGGAAAAGTTCAGCCCAGACACAAGTGCAGCCTTCGCGCGGAATTCGGCCGAGGCCTATTGGGGTGACGATTTCAACTACAAGCTGAATACCCGAACGAGTCTCGTGCAAGCTTTCCGCATGTTCAACAATCTCTCGAACACCGGTCAGTACCGAATGAACTTCGACATCGGCGCGATCACGCAATTGACCAGGTGGTTGAACTGGAACGTTTCGCTCAGCGACCGCTACTTGAGCAATCCTGTGACGGGACGCCAGAACAACGACTTACTCTATACGACCGGACTGGGATTCACATTCGCGAGGTGATCGGAAATCACACGATTCGCCGGTCGTTCGGCGTTTTGGCGCTCGCGTTAACCGAATGCGACCGCAAACACGACCGGTAGGAGGAGCGCTGTCGTCAGGACCCATGACCAGCGGTTCCCGAAATTGAGGGTGTAACCCAAACCGAAGCGCTTCTCCACCACCAGGGCGGGATCGTCGGGATTGTAATAGAAGACGCCCCACTTCCAGGCGGCATCAGGCGTTCGATCCCCGATGGGAGGTTGGTGCTCAGTCGTATCTGCCAGCCGGCTGCCACCCTGGCCCATGCGAATGAGCATCGTCAAGGCAACTACGATCACGGCAATGATCAGCACAGGCCACAGCGTCACCGCGGGCGCCTCAGCCCAGAAGGCCAGCACAACTCCGGGTATAACCACCAGATACGGCAACCCAATCTGCAACCAGAGCGTGACGCGCCGAAAACGGGATTCGCCGCGGGCGCGCTCGCCGGTGACAGAAATGGTTCGAGACCAGGCCAACATGCCGTACGATAGCAGAAGGAAAACAGCGCAGAAGGATGCCAGCAGCATCAGAAATCCGAATACATTGAGCGGCGTGCGGTCCACCCAGCGGTCGGCGCCATCAAGTCCCCAATGCACCGGTATCCGCTGCGGCAGCCGCTCCCAGAAAATCCAGGCGTAAACCGCCGCCGCCGCTACAAAGGCGAGAGGGCCCAATGCCAGCGGCCAGCCGCCAGGCAACGTCTCGCGGCGCGCGGGTAACGCCGCTTCTCGGACTGGACTCGGCGCCGCCGCGTATTCCGCAGTCGCGCGACGGGCCCGGGCTACGGCCCAGGTCGAGCCAATCATCTGCCATCCGATCCCCAGCGGCATGGACCAACCTTTTTCCACTCCCGCAAGGTTGGCCAGAGCAAGGGCGATCAGCGTGTGCAACGCGATTTCCAGCCAGTACCGGTGCAGAATTCGCCGGGCTTGCGGTGTAAATGCAAAGTCCGTCTGAACCGTGACAGCGAAGTATAGGTCGGGTCGCGTCCATTTCGGCGTGAGTGCAAGCACCACACCGACAATGGCGACAATCCAGAGAAGAGGTGTCATTGTTCCAAGCCCTCCGCAAGTTGGCGCAGTTCGCGGGCGATAGCGGCCGCGGGAATCCCGCCCGCCTGCACCTCGGCTATGATTTCTCGCAGCCGCCGCGCGAAGTTACCTGCCGCCGCCCGGTCGGCGCGCGGCATCTTCCGCTCCAGCACTACGGCGCCCCGCCGGCGCCGAAGATCGAGCCAGCCTTCCTCCGCGAGAATTCGATACGCTTCAGCAACGGTGTTGAAATGCACCCCCAGGTCGGCTGCCAACTGACGCACAGGCGGCAGCAAATCTCCGGGCAGCAGCTCGCCTTCGACCAGCTTAGGCCGAAGGGCGTCCACGATCTGCCGGTAGACCGGCGCCTCGGAATCGACGTTGATCTGCAGGATCATTGTCTATTGTATAAGTACAATGTACAATGAACGACCCGAGAAGTCAAGGGGATTCGCCAGAATGTCGCGTTCGGCCGAGAGGACCCGGTGCTAAGCTTTGAGTATGGCGACAACCACAGGCCTGACAGTGAAGGATTTCCTGGCGCTGCCGTTGCCCGAGGGCAAGCGATATGAGCTGGTTGGAGGAGAGATCGTCGAGATGGCGGGCGCTGGAAAAAGGCACGAGAGAGTCAAAGCAAAGATCAACCGCGTTCTAGTCGAGTATCTCCTTCGCAATGAGGTTGGCGAAGTGTACGTCGAAACGCTCTACCAGATTTCGGAAGTCGAAGGCCGGATACCCGACGTATCGCTACAGTTGAACGAGCAGATGCCTCCCACCGTGGGAGATGGGCCGTTCGAAATCGCCCCCGCACTGGCTGTGGAGGTGGTTTCTTCAGAATCGGCGGCCGATCTGGAGAATAAAGTCGAGCTGTATCTTGAAAAGGGCAGCCGCACGGTCTGGGTTGTCTATCCCGAACTGCGCACTGTCCGCATCTTCGACCAGAGCGGCGCCGCTCGCTTGATTCGGGGCGATGAGCCGGTCCAGGTGGAGTGGCTTCCCGGCTTTTCCGTGCCTGCGTCCAAATTTTTCGAAGGCCTGTAGTGTACTGTCCCAGCCAATTCTTGACAGTCAGTGGGGCGGTCACCCTGGACCGCGCCGGACGCCCTCGTCCGGCTTTCGCTGCAACCGGAAAAGCCCGACCAGGGGGTTGGGCTGCGGGCGAGGGCGGCCCGCCCTACTAGCTCATGAAGCTGCTGATTTTCTCCGACATCCATAGCGATTTGAAGGCCCTGGAGCGGGTGATGGCCATTGAGGCCGACTACTACATCGCGGCTGGCGACCTGGTGAATTTTGGCCGGGGTCTGGATCGCTGCGGCGAGTTGATGCGCCACAGCGCGGACCGCGTCTGGGTGATGCCGGGAAACAACGAATCGGCGGCGCAGATTGAAGATTTCTGCCGCGACTTCGGGTTCCACAACTTCCACGAAACCTCGATGCAGGTGGATGGCTACCACATCGCGGGCTTGGGCTACTCGAATCCCACGCCGTTCGGCACTCCTGGGGAATACACGGAAGCCGAGATTGCAGCTCGCCTGAAACCCTTCGCCACGCTCGATCCGCTGGTACTGATCTGCCACTGCCCGCCCATCGACACACCGCTCGACGAAGCGCGCGGGGGACACTTTGGCAGCACGGCCGTACGGGAGTTTCTGGAACAGTATCCTCCCGTTTGGTTTTTCTGCGGGCATATTCATGAAGCCGAAGGCGTTGCCGCGGACCTTGGTCCCACGCGCGGGATCAATGTGGGAAAACGGGGCTATCTGCTAGAATTAAAAAAAGTATGACGCTCGACGAACTGGAAAGAACATACACCCCGCTCCGCCAACAGGCTCTCGCCGTGCGGAGCTATCTTTGACGCCCCCGCCAAAAAATCTCAACTAGAAAAACTCGAAAAGGTCGTTTCAGCTCCCGACTTCTGGAATCAGCCTGAAAAAAGCCAGAAGATCATGCAGGAGCGGAAACGCATCGAGGAATCGCTCGCCAACGACCGCCGCATAGCCGAACTCACCTCGGACCTGGATACGCTCTTTGAATTAGGCCGGGAAGGCGAAGGCGTCTCCGGAGAGCTGGAACGGGAAATCAAAGTCTACTCCACTCTGCTGGAAAAGCTGGAGACGTCCATGCTGCTTTCCGGTGAAAACGACGCCCGCAGCGCGCTGGTGACTATTCACCCCGGCGCCGGCGGAACGGAGAGCCAGGACTGGGCGGAGATGCTGCTCCGCATGTACCTGCGCTGGTGCGAGCGCCAGGGCTTCTCGACCGTCATCACGGACCGGCTGGAAGGTGACGGCGCCGGCATCAAGTCCGTGACCTTTGAAGTAGACGGTGAGAACGCTTACGGACTGCTGTTTTCCGAGATTGGCGTGCACCGGCTGGTGCGCATCTCCCCGTTCGATGCCAATGCCCGCCGGCACACCTCCTTCGCTTCGGTCTTCGTCTACCCGCAGATCGACGAAGAGATCAAGATCGACGTTCGCACCGAAGATCTCCGCATCGATACGTTCCGGGCGAGCGGCGCCGGCGGCCAGCACGTTAATATGACCGATTCGGCCGTCCGCATGACGCATCTCCCGACCGGCATTGTGGTCCAGTGCCAGAACGAACGCTCCCAACACAAAAACCGCGATGGCGCTATGAAGCAACTACGCGCCCGGCTCTACGAGAGGGAACTGGAGAAAAAGCGCGAAGAGGCGCGCAAGACCGAGGCTTCCAAGCTTGATATCAATTTTGGCAGCCAGATCCGCAGCTACGTGCTTGCGCCCTATCGCCTGATTAAGGACCACCGGACCAAGCTGGCAGTAGGCGACGTGGACCGTGTTTTGGATGGCGATCTGGACGCCCTGATGCACGCCTATCTCGTCTTCCGC
The DNA here is from genome assembly GCA_040902885.1 of Bryobacteraceae bacterium. Taxonomy (GTDB): domain Bacteria; phylum Acidobacteriota; class Terriglobia; order Bryobacterales; family Bryobacteraceae; genus JBBDWK01. The sequence continues at coordinate 21,765 of JBBDWK010000022.1, forward strand.
AAAACCGGCAAGACGGCGAGCGACGGCGCCGAGAGTGATCTCGAGTAAGCAGTTGCGGGAGGCGGGCGCGCTGCTCCGGGCCGGACGGCTGGTGGCTTTTCCCACCGAAACCGTCTATGGCCTGGGCGCGAATGCGCTTGACGCGGAAGCTGTAGCACGGATCTTCGAGGTCAAGGGCCGTCCTTCCACAAGCCCCCTGATCGTACACGTCGATTCGATTGAGATGGCGCGCGGGCTGGCGAGCGAATGGCCCGGCGCTGCCACAACACTGGCCGCCGCATACTGGCCCGGTCCGCTCACTCTGGTGCTGCGAAAGGCGCCGCACATTCCGGACATTGTCACCGCCGGACTGCCCACCGTGGGACTGCGGCTGCCCGCGCACCCGATTGCCCTCGCCCTGATTCGCGAAGCCGGAGTGCCCCTCGCCGCGCCCAGCGCCAATCGCTTCACGGAGCTTTCTCCAACCCTCGCCGCGCACGTCCGCAGTTCGCTGGGCGGCCAGGTCGATCTCATCATCGACGGCGGTCCGGCCAGCATCGGCATCGAATCCACGGTGCTCTCGCTGGCGGGTTCGGAACCCGTGCTGCTGCGCCCGGGAATCGTCTCGCGGGAGGAAATCGAAGCGCGCATCGGCCCGGTTATGGAAGACACCGAGGCTGGCGCCGGAGCGCACTCCTCGCCCGGGTTGCACCGGCGGCACTATCGTCCTAAGACGCCGCTCGTTCTGGTGGAGAACTGCCGGCTTCCGGACCATGGGAGAGGCGCTTATCTGCATTTCGCACCGTGTCCGCAACCGCCCTCGGACCATGTTGAGATGGTCACGATGCCTCTCAATCCAACGGATTACGCTGCCCGTCTTTACGCCGAACTGCATCGGTTGGACGGCTTGGGGCTGGATTGGATCGCGGTCGAAAAGCTTTCCGAAGAACCTGCATGGAGAGGCATCGCCGATCGCCTAAATCGTGCCAAACAAATCGGTTAAATGTTCAAGTGGAATCAGGAACGGCAATTCAGGTAAAATTAACATAGCGACCCCCGCGCCACCGTCAGGAAGGTATCTATGAAACGCAGCAAAAGCTTTTGGCCTCTTTACGACCTGGATGATGACGTGGAGTTCGGCCTCTCGTGGAATCTTCCCGGCTTTCGTACCGGACTCCGTGTGCGGAAGCGCAAAACAAAGCCACGCCGCCAGAATCTGTAAACCGTCTGAAGTTTGACCTCCGTACGGGCCTGGATTACACTTGCCCGCATGACTACGGCACGTCGCGCCCCAGTTGAAGTTGGGGAAACCTCGCGGCGAAGGGCCTTGACGTGCGTCTGCGCACTGGGTTTCGCGTTCTCGGCCAACTACACCAATCATGCGGCCTTTCTCGCGCTCGGCGGATTCGCTCTGCTGGCCCTCGCGGGAACTTTCGGAATTCACGACGCATGAATCTCAGCCACCTGTTCGACCTATCCTTCATAGGACGCCGCGACCGGCCCGCGCTCCAGTTTCAGGGCAGAACGCTGACTTTCGGCGACGTGGATGCGCGCGCGAACCGCATGGCGCGCCTGCTCGCCGCGCGCGGCCTCGAAACCGGCGACCGCCTGTGCGTGTATCTCGCCAATTCGCTCGAAATTGTAGATATCTACTTGGCCTGTATCAAGCTGGGTATCATCTTCGTGCCCATCAATATCCTCTACCGCGAGCGGGAGACCGCGCACATTCTGGCCGACGCCGAGCCGAAGGCCGTGATCGCGCAAGGCGAGTTTCCAGGCCGCGCGGATGTGTGGCAGACTAAGGAACTCGCCCGTGAGGCGGCAGAGCTCTCCTGCGAGCGCGTTGCGGAGCCGCTCGAGGGCGAAGCGCCCGCCGCTATCGTCTATACGTCGGGAACCACGGGCGTTTCGAAGGGAGCCATCCTTACTCACAACAACTTCGCGGTCAACGCCCTGAACCTGCTCACCTGCTGGCGCATGACGGACGAGGACCGGCTGCTGCTGGCCGTGCCGCTGTTTCATGTGCACGGACTTGGCAATGGATTGCATTGCTGGCTGATTGGCGGTTTCCACACGCGGCTGTTGGAACGTTTCGAACATCAGACCATAGTCGAAACCTTTCGCGACTTCCGGCCTACAATGTTCTTCGGCGTCCCGACCATGTACGTGCGGCTGCTGGAAGCTCAACCCGAAAGCGCCGCTGACATCGGGCGCTTCATGCGCCTCTTCGTTTCCGGTTCCGCGTCGCTGCCCGCGCAGGTGCTCGAAGAGTTCCGCGCGCTCTACGGCCACACCATACTCGAGCGTTACGGCATGACCGAGACGCTCATGAATATCGGCAATCCATACGAAGGCGAGCGGCGGCCCGGAACGGTGGGGCTTCCGCTGCCGGGCGTAGCCGTAAAGATCCTCGACGCGGAAGGCCAGGCCGTAAAAGACGGCGAGGTGGGCGAACTCTATATCCGCGGGCCGAACGTGTTCGCCGGCTATTGGCGACGGGAAGAGGCGACGCGGGACGCGTTTCTCGAGGGCTGGTTTCGCACGGGCGATATCTGCGTGCGTTCGGAAGACGGCTATTACACCCTGCAAGGCCGGAGGAGCGACCTGATCATCTCCGGCGGCTTCAACATCTATCCAAGGGAGATTGAAGAGTTCCTTATGGAGCAGCCCGAGGTGGCCGAGGCCGCCGTGGCGGGGGTGGCCGACCGCATTCGCGGCGAGGTTCCGGTGGCCTATGTCGTTCCGCGCGGGGAGTTCCAGCCTGAAGATTTAGAAGCGCGCTGCCGGGCAAGTCTGGCGTCCTTTAAAGTGCCGCGCGGATTCGTTCGCGTGGAGAAGCTTCCCAGGACGGCGCTCGGAAAAGTCCAGAAGCACCTGCTGCCGAAGCCCTAAAGTTTTTCGACACTATCTGCCGATATCTCCAGATGGCGTAACCCAAGTTTCTAATTCGCCAGAAACTCTATTGGCAAGCTCGGGTTGATGAAACATAATGGCTTCTGACAGTCGGATAATGGGGATTTCCATGTGGAAGCGGCGGGCATTGGCAGTTCTGGCGGGGAGCCTGGTATGGTTCCTGTGCCAATTGGTTCTTCCGGGCCAGGAACCGGAGCCGCCGGAGACGATCGACGTCGACCACTCTGAGTGCGACATGTTCGGCTCCCGCCGCGAGAAGTTTCGCCGCCTGGAACTGGAGCGCCAGGGTCGCGAAGACTTCAGCCTGAGCCGCAAGACCGAGCTCGTCCTGAAACGGTTCAGCTTCGTTCCGGGCGCCAGCCGTGCGGAACCGGTGCAGGCACTCGAACAAATGGGCACCATCGACCGCCATCTGTTCGGAGAGATGCACGCCGCCGGAGTAACACCCGCCCCCAAGGCCACCGACCTCGAATTCCTGCGCCGCATCACCTTGGACCTGACCGGCCGGATTCCCACTTCGGGGGAGGTGGCGATTTTCGCGGCGGACGTATCACCCGGCAAACGCCAGGATGTCGTGGAAAAACTTCTGATCCGTTCCGAGTGGGTGGACAAGTGGACCATGTATTTCGGCGACTTGTACCGCAACTCCGCCCGGACCACGCAGGTAGTGCGCCAGAATCAGGGCCGGAACGCCTTTTATAAGTGGATACGGGACTCGCTGGCCGCCAACAAACCGTATAACACCATGGCCGCGGAGTTGATCAGCGCCCAGGGAACCAACAGTTGGGAACAGGGCGAGATCAACTGGCTGGTCGGCGGTATAGTGACCGGCGGGCCGCAGCAGGATATCTGGGACCAGCAGGCGGCCAACGTAGCCGAGACTTTTTTAGGATTGGGGCACATGAACTGCATTCTGTGCCACAACGGGCGGGGGCACCTGGAGCCGCTGAGCCTATGGGGAAAGTCGGCGACCCGGTCGCAGGCTTGGGGATTGGCGTCATTTCTTTCGCACTCCCAAGAGGTCCGGAGGCGCACGGAGGACAGGCTTGCTTACTGGGAGATAGCGGACAACCTGCGTTACCGGACCGACTACGCTCTCAACACAACTACGGGAAACCGTCCCGCCCGCCGCCCGATCGGAACCACCACGCGCGTCGCCCCGGTCTACCCTTTCAGCGGCGGTTCACCCAATCCGAGTGAAAACTACCGGGTGGCTCTCGCCAGGGAGGTGACCTCGGACTTCCAGTTTTCTCGCGCCATCGTGAACTACATCTGGAAGGAGTTTTTCACGCGCGGCATCGTCGAGCCGGCCAACCAGTTCGATCCGGCGCGGCTCGACCCAGACAATCCACCAACCGAGCCAGACTGGACGCTGCAACCCACCAACGCCCGGCTTCTCAACGCGCTGGCGAAGGAGTTCGCCGACAACGGCTACAACCTGAAATGGCTTATGCGCCAGATCGCCAACTCCGAGGCCTATCAGCTTTCCTCGCGCTATCCGGGGGAGTGGAAGCCGGAGTGGGAGAAGCTCTTTGCGCGCAAGCTGGTGCGGCGGCTCTGGGCCGAAGAAATACACGACGCCATCGTGCAGTCGAGCAACGTTTTGCCAAGCTATAATATCCGCGGCTTCAGCGATCTGGGCTTCCCGCGCATTTCTTTCGCGATGCAGTTCCCCGACCCGATTAACACGCCGGACGGAAACGGCGCGGTCTCGACTTTCCTGAACGCCTTCGTGCGTGGAGACCGCGAGGACCAGGAGCGCAAATCCGAAGGCTCGCTACTGCAGGCGCTCAACCTGATGAACGATAACTTCGTCATCAGCCGCATCCGCGGGAGCCGTGGCGGCGGTCTGCTAGCCGAGCACCTGTCGCGGCCGGACGATCAACTGGTTGCCAATCTCTTCATCGCGGTGTTGGGCCGCCCTCCGTCCGAGGCTGAGAGGACGGTGGCGCTGGACAATCTGACAGCGGGCACGGGGACGCGGACGCAGCGGGCGGAGAATCTGCTGTGGTCGCTCTATAACAAGGTGGATTTCTTCTTCAACTACTGAGAAACCTATATGCAGGCGTTCTTCGCACGGCCTCACTACACGCGGCGGCATTTCTTCCAGATCGCCGGCGGCATCACCGCATCCTTTCTGGCCGCACGGCCCGGGCCGGCCCAGGTTACAACTGCCGCCTCGGTGACAACCCAGAATAAAGCGAAGAACGTAATCTTCGTTCTGCTGGCGGGCGCTCCCAGCCACACCGACACTTTCGACCTCAAAGAAGTTCCGGGCGTTACTCCCGCCGAGTTGCAGCCGACCACTATCGGAGGCATCCGTTGGCCGAATGGGATTCTGCCGAGGCTTGGGCAGCAGATTCCCCAGATGGCGATTGTGCGCTCCATGCGCGCCTGGGCGCTGGTTCACTCTTTGGCCCAGACGTGGACCCAGATCGGAAGAAATCCGGCAGCGGCTTTGGGAAACCACGCGCCCAATATCGGCAGCATCGTGGCCATTGAAAAGGAGAAGGAGCGAAGGCCATCACAGGTTTTTCCCACCTTCTTGGCGCTCAACTCCAACGGCGCGGCAGGCGGAGGCTACCTTCCGTCCGGGTATGCACCGTTCAAATTGAACGCTTCGCCCCGCGGCATCCCCAATACTACCAATCCCGACGGTCCCGCCCGCTTCGAGGACCGCTGGAGCCTGCTGCACAAACTGGACGATCCCCTACGGATCGGCTCGCCGCTCGGCCGCCCGCCCGAGGATTACCAAAACTTCTACCAGGCCGCGCGAGGGATGATGTACAACCCGGTGGTGGATGCGGCGTTTAGGTTCGCCCCCGAGGAAAGCGCCCGGTATGGCAGCACCGGCTTCGGGAACGCCTGCCTGGTAGCCAAACAGGTTTTGGCCGCCGGCCAGGGGACGCGGTTCATCCAGATCACGCTGGGTGGTTGGGACATGCACAACGACATTTACACGCGGCTGTTCCCGCTCTCGAGAACGCTAGATGACGGGCTCGCTACGCTGCTCGAAGACTTGCAGTCGACCGGGCTGCTGAGCGAAACCCTTGTTGTAGCGGTGGGCGAGTTCGGGCGCACCGTCGGAAAGCTTTCGGCCGCGAACGGGCGCGATCATTACCTCCAGCAGTCCTGCGTCTTTGCCGGCGCGGGCATCAAGGGCGGACGCGCCATCGGAGCGACCGACGAGACCGGCGGCGCGAGCATCGAGTATGGGTGGGCGCGCGAGCGCGACATCCGCGTGGAGGACGTGGAAGCGACCATCTACTCGGCCCTGGGCATCAACTGGACCACCGTCCGCTACGACGACCCGTTCGGCCGGGGCTTCGAGTACGTGCCGTTCTCCAGCCAGGACCTCTACGGGCCGGTGAACGAGATCTGGAACTCGTGAGGCGTCTCCTCTAATTTCTTACAACCGCTTCCTCTGGTCGCGGCTCGGAAGCCGTTTCTGAGCCGCGACCAGAGGAAGCGGTTGTCGATCCTCTGTGACGCACTACACGTATAGTGCGAATCCCCAGTTCCGCTTGGCGGAAATCTCACCAGGAAAGTCGGCGTTTTACAGGCATAATCGAGCCAGACGCAGGTCCATCAGGGGATCGAAAATGGGGAGATGGCAAGCGCCTGCAGCCTTGGCAGGCTGCACAGTCTGGTATTTCTGCACTCTTTTACTATCGGCGCCCCCCGAAGCGAACAAGACGGAAGAGCGGACGGGCACGATCGACCGCCATCTGTTTGGGCAGATGCAGGCCGAAGGCGTGGTTCCGGCGCCCAAAACCAGCGATTTTGAATTTCTGCGCCGGGCCACCCTGGATCTTACCGGGCGCATTCCGGCCTCAGGCGATTTGCTGCGATTTGTGGCCGACCCATCACCTCGCAAGCGCCAGGACATCGTCGAAAAGCTCCTGAACAGTCCGGAGTGGGTGGACAAGTGGACCATGTACTTCGGCGACCTGTTCCGCAACACCGCCCGCACGAGCCAGGTGGTGCGTGGGAATCAGGGCCGCAACGCCTTCTATCGATGGATTCGGGACTCGCTTGCCGCGAACAAACCTTATCAGCGGATGGCCGCCGATCTGATCGCCGCTCAAGGCGCCAACAGTTGGGAGCAGGGACAGATCAACTGGCTGGCAGGCGGCATTGTAACCGGCGGGCCGCAACAGGATACCTGGGACCAGCAGGCAGCGAACATTGCCGAGACTTTTTTGGGCGTCGGGCACATGAACTGCATCCTATGCCACAACGGCCGGGGACATCTGGAGTCGCTGAGCCTGTGGGGGAAGTCCGCGACGCGGTTGCAGGCCTGGGGCATGGCTTCCTTCCTCTCCCATTCGCAAGTGGTTCGAAGGCTAACCGACAGTGGGCAGTCCTACTTTGAAATGATGGATGTCCAGCTCTTTCAGACCGACTATGCCTTGAACACGACCAGCGGGAACCGCCCTGCGCGCCATCTCATCGGGACGAGGATGCACGTTGCGCCGGTATACCCTTTCAGCGGAGGCGGGCCGCAGCCGGGCGAGAATTATCGCGCCGCTCTCGCGCGGGAAGTGACCTCCGATTTCCAATTCGCCCGGGCTATTGTGAATTACATCTGGAGGGAGTTTTTCGTGCGGGGGATTGTAGAACCCGCCAACCAGTTCGACCCCGCGCGTCTGGATCCGGACAATCCGCCAGCCGAGCCGGGATGGACCCTCCAGCCCAGCAACGCCCGCCTCCTAAACGACCTGGCGAGGGAATTCATCGAGAATGGGTACAACCTGAAGTGGCTGATGCGGCAAATTGTGAATTCGGATGCCTATCAGCTCTCTTCGCGTTACCCGGGCGAATGGAATCCGGCTTGGGAGAAGCTTTTCGCTCGAAAGCTGGTCCGCCGGCTGTGGGCCGAAGAGATTCACGACGCGATTGTCGTATCCAGCAATGTTCTGCCGAGCTATGACGTTCGGGGCTTCACCGAGTTCGGTTTCCCGCGGGTATCCTTCGCGATGCAGTTCCCCGACCCGGTCAACACGCCGGATGGGAACGGTCCGATTTCGAAATTCCTGAACGCTTTCCTTCGCGGGGACCGCCAGGAGAACCAGCGCAAGCCCGACGGCTGCTTGCCGCTGGCCCTGAACCTGATGAACGACAGCTTCGTGATGACGCGCATCCGCGCTGCTGGAGACAGTCTCCTTGCCCAGCACCTGGCGCGGCCGGACGAGGAATTGGTTTCGCATCTGTTTCTTGCGGTGCTCAGCCGCAATCCGACAGAGGCCGAGAAGACGACCGCGCTAAACCATCTGAAAGCGGGCGCGGAAACACGCAGCCAGCGGGCGGAGAATCTACTGTGGTCGCTCTATAACAAAGTGGATTTCTTTTTCAACTACTAAGCAATCTGCATGCAGGCATTCTTCGCACGGCCTCACTACACGCGGCGATACTTCTTCCGGATCGCCGGCGGCGTCACCGCATCCTTTCTTGCCGCACGGCCTGGCCCGGCCCAGGTCACGACTGCCGCTTCGGTGATAACTCAAAATAAAGCGAAGAACGTGATCTTTATCCTGCTGGCCGGCGCCCCCAGCCACACCGATACCTTCGATCTGAAGGAGGTCCCAGGTGTTACGCCGCCTGAGCTAGAGCCTACCACCATCAGCGGAATCCGCTGGCCCGCCGGAATCCTGCCCAAGCTCGGGCAACAGATTCCGGAGATAGCTATCGTACGTTCCATGCGAGCCTGGGCGCTGGTTCACTCTCTCGCCCAAACCTGGACCCAGATCGGACGCAATCCGACGGCGGCTTTGGGGAGCGTTGCGCCGAATATCGGCAGCATCGTCGCCATCGAGAAGGAGAAAGAGCGGACCCCTTCCCAGGTTTTCCCCACTTTTTTAGCATTAAACTCGGATGGGGCCGCCGGCCGAGGCTATCTCCCGGCCATCTATGAGCCCGTCAAGGTGATTCCTTCGACGGGCGGCATCGCCAACACCACGCACCCTGACGGTCTCGCCCGCTTCGACGATCGATGGAGACTGCTGCGCGAGCTTGACGGTCCGTTGCGAGGCAACTCTCCCTTGGGACACCAGCCGGAGGACTACGAGAGTTTCTACGAGGCAGCGCGCGGGCTGATGTACCATCCCGCAGTGGATTCGGCCTTCAAGTTCACGGCGGAGGACAGCGCGCGCTACGGCGGCACCGCCTTCGGGAATGCGTGCCTGGTGGCCAGGCAAGTGCTCGCCGCTAACCAGGGGACGCGCTTCATCCAGATCACACTGTGCGGCTGGGACATGCATGAGAATATCTACACCCGTCTGCCGGCGCTCTCCAAGACGCTCGACGACGGGCTGGCGACGCTGCTCAAAGAGCTGAAGTCCAGCGGGCTGCTGCAAGAGACCCTGGTGGTGGCGGTGGGCGAGTTCGGCCGCACGGTGGGCAGGCTCTCCGTAATTCATGGGCGCGATCATTACCTCCAGCAGTCCTGCATCTTCGCGGGCGCGGGCATCAAGGGCGGACGCGCCATCGGAGCGACCGACGAGACCGGCGGCGCGAGCGTCGAGTATGGGTGGGCGCGCGAGCGCGACATCCGCGTGGAAGACGTGGAAGCGACCATCTACTCGGCCCTGGGCATCAACTGGACCACTGTCCGCCACGACGACCCGTTCGGCCGCGGCTTCGAGTACGTGCCGTTCTCAAGTCAGGATCTCTACGGGCCGGTGAACGAGCTCTGGAGTTAAGCTAATTCGCCGTCTGCCAGCGCCGACCGCATAAGGCCAACTCTCTCCAAATTTCAATTTTCTCTGTTGGAAATAACTTGACAGCATAAAAATCGTGGTTCATACTTCCCTCGTATCACGATGGGAGCGAGCAGCCATCCCGAACTTCTCGGCGGCACCGTCGACCTGTTGATCTTGCGTGCGCTCATCGCCGGGCCGCTTCACGGCTATGCGGTTGCCCAACGCATTCGACAATCCTCCGGCGATGTTCTCGCGTTGGGCGAGAGTTCGCTTTACACATCGCTGCAACGATTGCTCCTCAACGGATGGGTGAAAGCCGAGTGGGGCGCATCGGAAAACAACCGGCGTGCGCGATACTACACGCTCACTGCCGCCGGCCGGAAGCACCTGGATGCAGAAGCACGCCAGTTTGATGTCGTCGTCACCGCGATCCAGCGCGTATTAGGGAATGCATGATGCGAACACTCCGCCGCCTCTGGTATTTCGTCCGCCATGGTCGTGAGGAAGCCAACCTCGCCGAAGAACTCGCCTTACATCAGCAACTCGCCGAGCAAGACTACCGCGCGGCCGGAATGGACGCAGCTTCCGCACGCGCAGCGGCACGGCGACAGCTAGGCAATACGGCACACGCCATCGAGGACAGCCGTGAGGTCTGGGGCTGGGCTTGGTTCGATGCACTCGCTAAAGACCTGCGATATGCATTGCGCTACATGCGTAAGCACCCCGGCTTCGCGAGCGTCGCCGTCCTCGCGCTCGGATTAGGCATCGGAGCGAACACTGCCGTCTTTAGCTTGATGGATGCTCTGCTCTGGAGGATGCTTCCCGTCCGTGCGCCGGCAGAACTCGTCCTGCTTTATCAGGCCACGCCCCGCGAGCAGTATTCGCGTTTCTCCTATCCGATCTTTGCCGGTCTGCGATCCCACAACACGACCTTATCCGATCTGTTCGCGATCACTCGCCCGTTCAGCGCCATGGTGCAGCCCGATGGAGCCGCGCAGCGCGAGAGCGCCACATGTGAGCTTGTAACGGGTAACTTCTTCTCAACCTTGGGCGTGAACGCTCACATGGGACGCGTATTTACATTCGGTGATGACGAGAAGCCCGGCACGCATCCGGTGACTGTCATCAGTCACGCCTATTGGAAGCGACGGTTTGCCCAGGAGGATGTGATCGGCCGCACCATCGTCGTCAATAAAACTCCGCTCACGATCGTCGGAGTTACGCCGCCGGAGTTTTTTGGAGTCACACCTGAGCGTCCCGTTGACATGTGGATTCCCACGGCAATGCAATCCGCGCTCGGTTACAACATGAACGTTCACTCTGTCGGCGACATGCGCGACCGTGAGCGGCCATGGATGAACTATCCGCATATATCCTGGCTGCAGTTGATAGGCCGACTCAAGCAAGGTGCGACATCTGAGCAAGCAACGGCGGAATTGCACGCGCTACATCGGCAATTCCTGGAGCAATATGGCGCGACCGGAACACGCCGGGAAGAAAGACTCGCCTTGGCTCCCGGAGCTCGCGGCATCGCGGAGCTCCGCGCGCGCTTTTCCGAGCAGTTGTGGCTCATGTTCGGGATGGTCGCCTTTGTTCTCTCGATCGCGTGTGCCAATGTTGCCAATCTCTTGCTTGCGCGTGCTGCCACACGCCAAAAAGAGATCGCCGTTCGATTGGCGACGGGAGCACCCCGGCGCCGTCTCATCCGCCAGCTATTTACTGAAAGCCTGCTGCTTGCGTTCCTCGGCGGTGCACTGGGATTACTTGTTGCACACTGGAGCCGGCCTCTCCTCCAGGTCCTTGTCGCCGGCGCTGGCCCGACAGGTGCCTGGCTTGACACGCGAATACTGAGCTTCACTCTTGCCGTGGTGTTCCTGACCGCGCTTCTCTTTGGTACGGTGCCGGCGTTTCAAAGCACGCGCGTTGATGTCAGCGACGGACTGAAGGAAGGAGCCACTAGCGTTGGTGGGCGTCTCCGCCTCAGCCGCGCGCTGGTTGTGGTCCAGGTTGCGTTATCGATGCTTCTCGTCTTTGGTGCGTGCTTATTCGCCCGCAGCCTGCGAAATCTCCAGCAGATGGATTTAGGATTCCGTCGCGAAAACCTGCTGCTGGCCGACTTGCAACTGCGAGGCCTCGAATATCCGGCTGCACAACGGCGGCAGTATTACGATAAGTTGCTCGCGCGTATCGAGTCGCTTCCTGGGGTGTGGGCTGCGAGTCTGGCAGAACGAGCGCAGATTGGCGCCGGCACTCAAAGCGGCAACTTCAGCATCGCCGGCTACCAACCCCGCGATGGCGAAGAACTGAATCTCGCTCACCAGGTTGTAAGCACGCGCTACTTCGAGACGATGGGCATGACGCTCGTTGCTGGCCGCTTTTTCAACAGCACAGACACGGAACGCTCCACGCGCGTTGCCGTTATCAACGAATCTCTGGCGCGCCGTCTCTCTTCGAAGGGATCCGCATTAGGCGCACGCTTCTCGCTGGGCGCACCATTTGCGCCGCCGGGATTCGAAGTGATTGGCATCGTACGCGACGTTCGGCACGGTAGTTTGCGTGAGTCGCCCCGCCCCATGGCGTTTCTTCATGCGAGCCAGAACACGGATATTTTGGAGAGCCTTGCAATTTACACCGAACCCGGAAGAGAGCGCGCGATCGCAGCGGAGATGCGTCACCTTATCTCGCAAGTAGATCCCACAGTGCCGCTGGTGAGCGTGCGCACTATCGACGAACAGATCAACCGCGTCCTGCGTCACGAGCACGCGCTCGCTCGGCTGGCCGGCGCTTTTGGTGGAGTGGCTATCTCCCTTGCAGCGGTTGGCCTATTTGGATTGCTGTCTTACAACGTTGCTCGCCGCACGCGTGAGATCGGCATCCGAATCGCGCTGGGCGCATCGCGCCCGCGGCTCATCCGCATGGTCCTCGGCGAGGCACTGATACTCGTCGCAGTTGGAGCGGCTATCGGTCTCGTCGCCGGACCGTGGAGTGCGCGGTTGATTGCCTCGCAGCTCTACGCAATCACACCAAACGACCCCCTCACTATCGGGATCGCCGCGGCCCTCTTGATCACTGTCGGGGCAATAGCCGGTTACATTCCGGCACGCCGTGCCTCAATGGTGGAAGCCATGATGGCGTTACGCGAGTAACCCAGGTCTGAACGAGCTCACCACGCGACGTGAGTTCGCGTACCGGGTAGTGATCGCCGGCCGCCGCGCGGACGATCAGATGTGGAGGGGCGGCCACAGCATCGGTTGCCCCTTTCACATTCGGCAACGCCGGCCGGTCTATCCTCACCGGTCCTGGATTGGCGAACCCTGGATCTCTCCTTGCTCAAGAACCATCGCTGGGCCGAGCGATATAATGTCCAGTTTCGATTCGAGGCGTTCAACGTCTCGGCGCGCGCCGCACGCGTTCTGCAGTTCGGACTGAAGTTCAAATGTTGAAACTCGAATTCTAAGGAGATTTTTATGAAGCTTTCCCGCTCCCTGATGGTCCTGACACTGATCATTGTGGCCGGCGTGGTTATGTGGCGCGACCGGGTCCGGACGGCATCCGCCGCCGATGCCGACGGTATCACGTGGGGTGCAACCGATCCCACGTGGGCTCCTGACGGCCGCCGCCTCGGCTTCTCGCTATTTGGAAGTATTTGGGAGGTGCCTGTGGAGGGTGGCGAGGCGCGGCAGATTTCAAACTCCGCCGGCTATCACGCCCACCCGGCATGGTCGCCCAAAGGTGACCGCATCGCCTTTATTCGCGGTCCAAATCCGGCCGGCCGCATCCCCAACATCTCCGGCCGCCTGATGGTGATCGAGGTTGCCACAGGCCGCGAGACGGAGATCGAAACTCCGTTCCCCACTGCCGGCACGCCCGTCTGGTCGCCCGACGGCGAGCGAATCGTCTGCGGCCTTCAGGTGCCCAACTCTGGTGCACTGCTGCACGAAGTGGATGTTGCGGCCGCGAAGGTCGAGCGGCTGCAATCCCGCTTGCAGAGCGGGCCTGCCGGCCCATGGATCGACACCTCCTGGAATCCGAAGACGAATGAACTACTCTTCGGCGCCGACCGAAGCGGCGCTGGCTTCCGCGGCGGCGTCCCGCAGATCTGGTCAATGCCCTCGCGGCGCGCCAACATTATGGTTCAGTTGCCGCTCACCAGTTACCGCCAAGAGGATATCTGCCTCATGCACAGCCTTTCGGCGATTCCAGACGGCTCCGGCGTCATCTACTCCGCCGACGTGGTTAACGGCAAAGGCGACTACGAGCTCTACCGCGTCCCGGCTAAGGGCGGCAAGCCGGTGCCGATTACCAACACCAACCGCGACGAATTCGCCCCGGCGGTCTCCCCCGACAGCCGCCTCGTGGCTCATGTATCCAACCATTTTGGCAACATCGATCTGTTCACGATGTCCGTTAATGGCGGAGACAAGAAGCATGTGAAGATCGACAATCTGAAGTTCCGCAACCCTTCCGGCCATCTGCGAGTAAAGGTGCTCGACGAGACGGGTCAGCCCACGCCCGTGCGTCTTTACGTCCGTGCTTCGGACGGAAAGGCCTACTCTCCTCGCGGCGTGTCGATTTTCTACTATTTCCTCGATCCCGGCCGCCCGCGCGAGGGCTTCTTCATCGGCAGCGGAGACGATACCTTCCCCGTTCCCGCGGGCAAAATTGAACTGACCGGACTCAAGGGCGTCGAATACGATATAGCCGAGCGGAGCGTCGACGTAGCCGCGGGAGAGACCAGCGAAATCACAATCCAGATGCGCCGCTGGACCAACTGGGCCCAGCGCGGCTGGTGGACCGGCGAGAACCACTTTCACGCTAATTACAACGGCAGCTACTACCAGCGTCCGAAACAGTCGCTCGACTGGCTGGAAGCCGAGGACCTGAATACGGCCAACATGATTGTGGCCAACTCCGAAGGCGCCTTCGTTCACGACAAGGAGTTTTTCACCGGCAAGGTGCATCCGCTGTCGAACTCCCGCTACGTGCTTTTCTGGGGCCAGGAATACCGCAACAGCTTCCCGCTCGGGCATATGGGTTTTCTGAACATCAAGAAGCAGGTGCCGCCCTCCTACACGAGCGTGATCGGCAGCGACTCGCCTTACGACTTCCCGCTGAATACCATGGCGGCACTGGAAGCGCAGAAGCAGGGCGGTTTCGTCACGTACATGCACCCCTTCACGATGGCGTCCCGCGACGTCTTCGATACCAATCTCGGCGCCAAGGAGAGCCCCATCACGGCGGCTCTCGGTGCTTTGAATTCCATTGACGTGCTTCCGGCGGGCGGCGCGGCCTACGATCTGTGGTACAAGCTGTTGAACAATGGCTTCAAGGTCACGGCCGGGGCCGGCACGGATGCTTTCACGAACTGGCGGGGTATTAACCGCCTGCCCGGCAGCGCGCGCGCTCCTACGTGGAGATCGGCTCGGTGATGACGTGGGAGCGGTGGGTGGAACGGCACCGGACGGGTCACAACTTTGTCACCAACGGCCCGCTCCTCACATTCCAAATCAACGGGCAGTCGATCGGTTCGGAGATTCGCATACCGGCCGGCCAGCCTTATCGGGCGAACCTCGCTACCGAAATCAATTCGCCCGTTCCGCTGACAACTGTCGAATTCATCCGGAACGGCGAGGTGATCGAGAGCCGGACCGTGCCGGGCCAGGCCAAAACCTTCCGAATGGATAAGGAAGTGGAGGTTGACCGCAGCAGTTGGTTCGCGGTGCGCGTCGCCGGCGTCCCATCCCGCGGCTTCGACCTGCCGAAGGCCCACTCCGGCGCTATCTACGTCAACGTAAACGGCCAGCCGCCGTTGCTTAAAGAAGATGTTGAACTCATGATTCGCTGGGTCGACCGCTTCTGGCGCCTGTTGGAAGAGCGGAACAACTTCGGTCCCGGCGACAACCGCGAGCGGGCCCACAAGATGGTCATGCAAGCCCGGGCGCATTTCGAGGAGAAATTGAAGAAGGCGCGGTAGGGCCGGCGGTCACTCACGCGAAAATTAGGCAGGAAGTTTCCCATGATCTCCTGCCCTGACCGCACGTCGAGCGAAACGATGAAGATATCTCGCAGGGATCTAATTCCGCAGCTTGCTGCTGCCGGCCCGCTGCAACGCGTGCGAGCCGATTCTTCAGCGCTCCTGGACTTCTCCAGTCTTCCTAACTGCTGTTCTCATGAGCACTGGGGCAGCGTCTCTTCGATCGGGCGAATGCCAGGCGGGTATCGGGCGGATTTTGAGTGCGGTGCACGGCCTGGCGAGCGCACTGGCCTGCTTGATCTCGTTGTGGACCCGTATTTCCGGAACTGGGCGCCGCGCGGCGGTGCGAATTTTGACGAACTGGTTGCGGACAGCGGAATGAAGTTCGACGAATATGCGAAGCGCTCCCCCTGGGATGCATGGCATCGCATCCAGCCGGTCCTGCGCCAGCACCAATTTACTGGCGTGGTTCAATGTGTCCGCCGGGGAGTGTTGAAGCTCTACGGCTCGGACCTGCTATCACTGGATCAGCGCTCCTTTGCTCGCCTCAATGAAGCCATCGGTTCGCGTTACGCCGCGATATTCGCCTGGTACCGCTCGGCGATGCGCCAGGCACACTTCTCCGACCTCATCCGTCCGGTTCAGCCGGAGTTTTACTTTCGCGAAGCGTCGCGCGAGAGTGCGGCGGAGGAGATGGCGTTTACCCGGACCGTGCTTCGCATTGATCCTTTCCTGGAACTCTGGCCGACGGAGTCCCCGCGCCGCAGGACGCTTGCGGATATGGCTGGCGTGGATCCTGTGGATGCGGATACGTGGCGGAGCTTCCTCGAACGGTTCTTCGAGGTGGCGGCAAAGAAGTCCGCGGTCGGTATCAAACAACTGCAGGCGTACCGGCGGAGCCTCGAGTATCAATCCCGCGAAGATAACGCCGTGAACTTCCGCGGCGATCTCACGCCGCGGGAGGTGCGGGCGTTTCAGGATTGGGTGGTGCACGAGTGCTGCAAACTGGCGCACGAGCGAGGATGGGTCCACCAGGTTCATGTGGGAACCAATAACCTTGGTGAGTCATCGCCGCTGCCGCTGGTCCCACTCGCGGAACGTTACCCCCGCATGAACGTAGTGATGATCCATTGCTGGCCTTTCCTCAAGGAGAGCGGTTGGCTGGCCAAACACGTCCCGAATGTCTACATCGACACCTGCTGGCAGCCTGTACTTAATCCACAGTTCTTTCGTGAGGCGCTAACGATGTGGTGGAACTACGTCCCGGTGCACAAGATCACGTGCGGGCACGATTCCACAAGCGTGGAGATGGCGGTGGGGTCATCGATGTTCACGCGGGAAATCATGGCCGAAGTCCTGCGTGAGCGCACGCGCGGCACGGGGAGCAAACACAGCGAAGTGACCAGCGCGGCGGCGGCGCTCCTGCATGGAAACGCGATCCGGATATACGGCCGGCCGAAATTCAGTTGAGAATGCTTCGAACGCGCCCTGTTGATCTCTCCCTGTGGCAGCAAAGTGATAATGTCCCCTTTGAGCAAAGTAGAAATGTCCTCTTG
>JBBDWK010000023.1:0-38765 GCA_040902885.1 Bryobacteraceae bacterium
GGAGGTTGAAACTGAAGGACCCAAGAATCACTTCATGACCGAGAGGCATCACGAGGAATACACGTGTAGCTCATGCGGTCAAACCGAACAGCGAACTCGAATACTCACGTACGAGGAGTATTGGCGGTGAGCCTGTCGATGTTGCGGCGCGTGTCCGCGGATTGGCCGAGCCAGTTGAGGCGTATCCAGGGTCGCTCGAGTGCTGTCTAACAAAGATTTGCAGCCGACGGCGACGCGTGCAATCGTGCGCCGCCGCGGCTGAAATCTGGTGTTAGGCCCACAGGCCGCTTTCATGGCAAGGCATCTGTTTCCATCCTCGTTTGAGTGCGACTGCGGGCATCGGTCCCATTTCTTTGAACGGACCGTCCGCGAAATGGAAGTGAACAGTCGTCGAGGTCGCAAGCTGGTGCGCCTCTTGGATTCAGAAGCGGACGAGCATGCCGTGGAGTTCAGCAATGGGCGGGCCGCCGCGGTCGTTTGTCCGAAGCTGGGCCGCCGGGAAATCAGGCTCGCCTAACAAGGCGTTGCACCGGGCCCGCCCAAAAGGCGGCGCGCCGGTGAACGCCAATTCGTTAGGCAGCGGCCAACTGAATCGCGGCAGTCGCACAGGAGTTTCTGAATCCAACGATGACCGAGCTCGACGAGATCGTCCGGTGCGAGACAGATGGAGAAGGGAGGCAACATTATGCAAGGCTTGGCCGTCCTTGCTGCACTATTTCTGTTGGGATATGGTTTCGCAGTAGGCGGCTGGCGCGGTGGCTTGACCGGCCTAGTAGCATCCATAGGCGTCGGCAGCGGTCTCGCGATACTGCGTGCCGAAAGGGGCACTGGCATCGCAGAGGTCAATCCTGCCGCCCGTCGCGCCCAGCGTCTGGGCGGCCTAGCGGCCGCCGTCGCATGTCTCACGGGTGTCCTCTACGGCGAGTGGACGTCTGGATGGCTCTGGGGGTTAGGAGGATATCTCGCCGGGATCGTGGTGGCCGTCTCGCTCGGTGCCACGGTGAAGCTCAGATCGCCCGCCGAAACGCCCTTGGTTACCGGTGACGATGAGGTCATGCAGGCGGCATATAGACTCCTTGAGCGGGGCTCACGAAACCCGGCTGCCTACACGCACGACCCTAGGTACGTGTTGTGGTTCGCGTGCTCTCATGTGGTTACCATCCTCCCAAGTCACGGATACGATGAAGCCGCTAGCGCTGTTGGCGAAAGCCCGGACACTCTACGGAACCTGCTGCTTGTTGCCGGCTACGACCTCAAGCGACTCACTCACGGGGCGGCCACTGAGCGATTCATGTACGCCATGAGTGCGACGCAAGAGATCTTTTCGGACATCTACGAGAAGTACGACCCCAAGGTAAGTTGAATCGAAGGCGTGGAGATTGCACTGGACCAAATTCGACCGCCTAACCGGGGCATGCATCCGGCCGCCCAAAAACCGGGCGGCGGGTGATGCCCAAGCCGTTATGCGGGCAAAGGGATGGTCCTTTGATGCCAGAACGGGCGGCGCGAGTGGTCTTGCCTCTCCCCAGAACCGCATAGAGAGGGAGTGATGGACGAGTGGTTGCGCCCCTATGACGTGCCTCCAGCCGAACAGGCGCTGGTCGAGGCGTTGGATAGGTTCCTCGTCGATAGGCTGGAGACCTTCATCCGAGCAAGGCTGTCCCTGGAAGCCCCTGTTTGGGTCGGTTCCAAGGGTTCAACAGCGCGCGGCACACAGATCCCGCCGAGCATTGACTTTGACCTGGCAGTCGTCGGGATTGACCCAGAGCGCCATCAGGCGCCACTTAATGCGGCACTGTCCGATCTGCGAGCGGCGCTAGGTCTATGACCGCTTAGAAACGTTCTTCTTGTAGCCGAACTTGCGACGGGCAGCTTTGCGGTCGAATTTCCAGTTGATCCTGATGCGATCTCGGTTCATTCGTCGATTCCAGGATCGAGCTTCCCGACGCAGAGTGCGGAGGTCAGGAATTCTTCTGGTACCGAGGCATTGCCGCGAGAAGATGCCGATCTCGATTTCAGCCTGGTTGAGCCAGCTTCCATGAGTCGGCGTGTGGTGAACAGTGAACCGGTCCCAGATCTCGCCGCCGGTCTCCTCGCCGTAGAGATCGGTCAGCGACTTGCGGCGGTGGATATTCAAGTTGTCCAGTACCAGGTGGATGGTGTTGGCTTCCTGGTACGCCATGGCCAACTGGAAGGCCACCTGTGCGAACTCGAACCCCGAACGGTCCGGCGTAGGGAAGGTGAAGTGCCGGCCTGCTTTGGGTTCTACCGCACAGAAGACATTGGCCGTGCCGCAGCGTTCGTATTCGTTATCGCGCCTGGCCTCGCGGCCGGGTGCGGCCGGAGAGGCGGGGCGAACGTCGGCATGCAGCGTGACCGGCTTCTCGTCCACACAAACCACTGGCTCTTGGGGATCATATGGCTTTTCATACGTCTCCAGTACATCCTCCATGTTGGTGATGTAGTCCTCATTGAGTTCGGCCACGCACCACATTTTTTTCCCGCCACGGCTTGAGGTCGTGGTGGAGCAGCAAGATCCGTATGGTTTCCCTTCCCACCCTTGGGAGCAGTCGCCGCTTCACGGCTTCCTCGGCCACCAGCCGTACGGTCCACCGGGCGCGGCCCTCTGGTGGGTCACTGCACACCATAGCGATGATGCGCTGCTTTTGGCTGTCCTCCAACAGCGCAGCCGCTCCCGGACGCGGCTTGTCGTAAAGGGCCTGTTCCAGGCCGGAATCCTCGTAACGGCGCCCGATCTCCCGTACCGCTTTCGGCGTCAGCCGCACATTGGCGGCCACCTCGGAGACCGCCTTGCCGTCGTGCAAATGCTGAAGCGCCAACGCCCGGAGCACAGTGCGGACACTCTGAACGCCGCCGCTGAGCACTGCATCCAACTCTTCGCGATCCCTCTTCGGCAATCGCACGCGAAGTCGACGATAGGCCCGCATGGCCCAGTATAGTCCAAAACATTTCTGAATGGAATTGTTGTGAATAACTTTTTCAGGCGGTCACGGACCTAGTAAGTGTCTTGCGCCTCCAGACCCTCGTCTCGGTCATCGTTCCAGACCGGCGCGGGGAATTCTGGATCGTTTCTGTGTGCTCCCTGAAAAAAACT
The DNA here is from genome assembly GCA_040902885.1 of Bryobacteraceae bacterium. Taxonomy (GTDB): domain Bacteria; phylum Acidobacteriota; class Terriglobia; order Bryobacterales; family Bryobacteraceae; genus JBBDWK01. The sequence continues at coordinate 3,116 of JBBDWK010000023.1, forward strand.
CCTACCGTGTCGAAAATGGGCCGGGCCGTTCGTCTAGTCATTGAACGCACAACGCGATCAGCCGCTACAACGGTAAACAACGAATTCACAAGGATCTGACACCATGGCCACCGAAAACACCAAATCACGCGACGAAGCCCAAATTCGCGGGACGATCAACGCACGGGTGAACGCAATCCGCAACAAGAACGTGCAGGCAGTGCTATCCAGTTTCACCAAAGATTCCGTGGGTTATTTCATCGAGACACCACTCCAACAGTCGCCTTTCAAGGAGGATCTGGCAGGCTGGTTCGCAACGTGGCGCGGTCCGATCGGCTACGAAATTGGCGACCTCAAAATTACGGTCAGGGATGACGTCGCCTTCTGCTATAGCTTAAGCCGGTGGACAGGACCAAGAACCGATGGCGACGACACGGACATTTGGTTTCGCGAGACTCTCTGCTTCCGGAAGATCAACGGTCAGTGGCTCATCACGCATATACATGAATCGGTGCCCATGTATATGGACGGCAGCCTCAAGGCGGCGATTGATCTCAAGCCGTAGGACGAAACGAACGAAACGCCTAACAAAGCGCTCCAGCCGACCCTCAAGCCTCCGCTTCGCTACGGCTTGAGGGCGGCTAAGCTTGTGCGTTAGGCCGCATGCGAGACAGATCGTGATTGCAGTGTTCTTGGGCGCAGGCTTCTCAGCGCCAGCCGATGTCCCACTGGCGTCTACACTGTTTCTCAAGAGGCCTCAGGTTGACAGGATCAAGTTGAGAGGCATAAACGGACATGATCACGCCGGGCGCGAGCGGAGCCGGCTGACTGAGACCATCGGGCAGAATGGTGCTGGCCGAATAGGTGGGAAGGGGAACCCTCGGCCCTTGCTGCGCGGCCGCGATGCTGCCGGCCATGACCAGACCGAGCAAAAGGAAACCCATCGGCTCACTCGAGCGGTAGACCCGAGATGAAGAGCTTCTCGGGGCGATTCACCTCGATCTTCATTTTTTCGCCGAGCGCCAGATTCCCTGTCAGCGTCAGCACATAGTGGGCCCGAAGAACCTGAAAGACGGTCGATCCGGGAGGCGCGTCGCTCTTCTTCATGTCGCGCAGATTGAACGAAGCCCCTCCGGTCTGGCGGGCCAGGTTTTCCATCATCGACTTCTCCGACCCGATCATGTAAACCGGGTAGATCGATACGCCGTTGCGGCGCGCCAGCCGCACCACCTGCCGTTCGCTTACACGGGAACTTCCTTCCACTCCCGCCGTGAGCAGCACGATCGTCCGTCTGAGGCTGCTGTTTGAGAAGCCGTCTTCAATCGCCGCATAGAGCGCATCCAGCAGGCGGGGTGTATTGCCGAACTTTACCGTGCCCAACGAGCGCATCAGCAGTTCCTTGCTCGAAGTGAAGTCCTGGATCAGATCGGCCGAGGAGTGAAACGACACGACGGCCATCTGCTCTTTCGGCTCCAGTTGCCCGATCAAACTTTCAGAGACCGGAGCGACCATCGGCCCGGCGAGGCTGGTATCGAGCAGCAGCATTACATCCAGCAGAGGCTTCTGAAACTCGGCGCTCTCGACCTGGCGCGGGGTCTTGTCCTCCAGCACCACGAAATCTTCCGCTTTCAGGCCGGTGACGGGCTTCCCCGACTTTCGCTCGGTCACCGTGACTAGAACCTTCGTGGCGGGGAGCGCAGCGTGAGCGAGAAGGCAAAGAAGGAGGAGAAATCTCACTGCGTAACCTGAATCCGGACGCCCGTGTCCAGCCGGGGCAACTGCGAGACGGCGATCGTTTCGCCCTCGTTCAAGCCCTCGATAATCTCGACATCTTCGCCGAAGCGGTCGCCGATCCTGACGTCGCGCGCATCGATTACGCCTTCCTTCACCACGAAGGCTTTGTTCGTCCCAAACACGTAATTGATCCCGCGGGCGGAGATGAGCTTGATCCGGTCCGTCTTGTCGGTCCGCACGCGCGCTTTGGCGTAGGAGCCGGGCTTGAGTTCGCCTTTGGGGTTGGCAATCAGGGCCTCGACAATGAACGTGCGCTTGGTCTGTTCCACGGTAGGAGAAATGCGCCAGATCTCGCCGCGGAACGTCCGGCCGGGAAAAGCTTCCAGGGTTACGTCGGCAAACTGGCCGTTCTTGACCCACGGCGCCATGCGCTCGGGAACTTCCACGCGCAGACGGATCGGGTCGGTTTTCACCAAAATGAAGACCGGCGTGTTCGATCTCACAAACTGGCCCACATTCACCTGGCGCTCCTTCACAAAGGCCGTGAAGGGCGCGCGGATCGTAGTATCGGTCAGCTTCTTGCGGTGCAACTGCACCACGGCGCGGAAGCGCTCCACTTCCTGCACCAGGTTGGCGGCCTGGTGCAGCGCGGCGTCGTAACTGGCGCTCAGCGCGTCCCGCCGGGCAACGGCCTGATCCAGGTCCTGGCGCGAGCCGATTCCCTGGTTCACCAGATCGCGCACTCGCGTGTGGCGCTGCTCGGCATCGTTCAGGTCGGCTTGGACGCGACGCACTTCCGGGCTTTGGCGAATGTCCTGGATACGGTCGTTCTCGTCCTTGAGACCCAGCCGCTCCAGCGATTGGCGCAGTTGGGCCTCGTTCTGCGCGAGCAGGTAGCGCGCCTCCTCTTCGGAGACCTGCACCAGGATCTGGCCTTCCTTCACCAGATCGCCCAAATCGGCGTCCACTTTCACCACGCGTCCGTCGATCTCCGAGCTGATGGTCACTTCCTCATATGGAAAGAGCGTGCCGACGGATTCGACCTCGCGCCGGAGATCGCGGGCGTTTACGCTCGCGGTACGGATCTTGATGGGTCCTGAGTCCTGCTTGGCTTGGACGGGAGGCTGCCGGCTGCATCCGGCGAGAAAACTCGCGGACGCTGCCGCGCATACCAACGAGGAAAGCTTCAGGCGCCTGCACAAGTGCGCATTCATGCAAAAGATCCTTGATCTACCGCCGTGATTCGAACGGGTTCTCCAGCGCGGTAATTGCTCCGCGAGACTCGGTTTCTTATTCTCCGCCTTTTCGGGGCGCTTTGCCACTGTCCCCGAATGCTTCCTGGATGCACGGTTGAAATCCCATCATAGACGACGGATGAGGCGGCGTGGAAGGGCCTCCCCAGGCCTTGGCAGCCGCAACAATGGGCCGGTAAGTGCACTGTCATTATCGCCGGCCTGCGATTCCCGGCCGGGAAGATGCCGCAGTTCTCACATTTTCCTTATCGCTATTTTTATACCTGGGGAACGGGCGGCGACGATTTTGGAATCAGTACGCAAAGGAGACGTATGAAAGGACACCACACATTCGGGAAATACCTACCGGTACTCCTGATCGCCCTGATGCCGCACGTATCCTCCGCTCAGGGGCAGAGCCAGACACAAGGGAGCCGGCAGGCACAGTCAACCGAGCTCATGCAGCGCATGCAGGCCGAGTACTTCCTGAAACAGGCGGCGCACAGCAACGTGATGCAAGTGCAGATGGCGGAGATCGCCCAGCGGAAAGCAACGACCGATGCCGTGCGGCAGTATGCCAAGCGGCTGGAGACGGACCACGTCAAGGCGAACCAGCAGTTGGTGGTTCTGGCGCGCAGCTGGAACGTCACCCTGCCGATGGTCAGCCTGCAGACCCCGTCGGGCCAGAACGGTACGGAGTCCGAGCGAGCCCGCGTGGACCCCGCGGTGGACCCGGAGCAGAAGATGCAGAGACTCAAGAGCCTGAGCGGGGCCCAGTTCGAGCGCGAGTTTCTGAAGGCGCAGATTGGCCACCACATCAAAGACATCGCCCGATACGAGCAGATCGCCGGCCTTCCCGGAATCGCTCCGAGTGTGAAAGCCTACGCGCAGCAAACTCTTCCAACCCTTCGGGCACACCTGAAAGCGGCAATGGACCTCTGGGAGAGCCAAGTCATGCCCACGCAGCGCCAGCCGGGTTCGGCAACTCGCTAGAACCAATTTTTGGTGGCAGAAAGCGCCGGCGCAAGCCGGCGCTTTCGGTGACTTTCATGAGATACCGAGTCACGTTTCGCAAAAGATTTAATAAAGACGGAGAGCCTGCCGACTTCCCCAGCGCCCGCGTCGATCTGCCGGGCGGGGTGGTTCAGGACGCCGAACTGATCGAGATACTTCCGCCGGCCAGCATCCACGCGGCGGAGGACATCAACGCGGGTTCGGGGTCCCAGAGCAGCGAGGACAACGGGTTTCTGGCGTTCGGGACGGAGACCTGGGTCTACGACGTGGCGGACGGCCGCGAGGACGATTTCAAGAATGCCGTGTTGAACACCGAGCTGGCGCTGGACATCGAGGAGGTTCCGGACGAATCGCCGACCACGTGACCGGCGCCAAGTTACGATCCGAAGCAGTAAAGCCGGCCGTCCTGCGCGCCGACCACGATCCGGCCCCCGGCAATCGCGGGCGATGCTGAAATGCCCGCTCCTGCGTTGAACTCCCACAACTTCGCGCCGTCCTTCAAATTCAGAACGTAGAAGCGGCCGTCATTGGATCCCACGAACACGCGATCGCCGGCCACGGCGGGCGAAGAATCCACTTTGGCGCGCGTCACGAAGGTCCACAGCGCTTTCCCCGTGGAGGCGTTGAGGCAGTGCACCATCTTGTCGCGCCCGCCCACCACGATTTTGTCTCCCACGATTGCGGCCGAAGAGTAGAAGGGAAATTTGCGCTGCGGGTGCTCGTATTTCCAGGCGATCTTGCGCCCGCGGAGATCCACGCCCAGCACTTCGTTATTGAACGTCCCAAAATAGGCCGAGCCGCCCGACAGCGCCGGAGAGGCCCCGGTATACGCGCCCGCCGGAATCTGGAACATCTCTTTGCCGTCGGATATGCGGATGACGCGGAACTGGCCGTCGCAGCCCGAGGCATACGTCATGCCGTCCAGCACGCCGGGCGTGCCGTGAACGGGACCTTCCGTTTGTACCTGCCAGACTACCGCGCCCGTTCGCGCATTCAGGCAATACAGGTTCTGATCGTAGGAGCCAATCAGGACGCGGTCGCCGGCCACCACCGGAGAAGCCTTGATCTCAGTGGCTGTCTTGTGGGTCCAAAGTCCCTTGCCGCTGCGCGCGTCGACCGCGTGCACCACGCCTTCGAGATCGCCGACGTAGACCACTCCGCCGGCCACCGCGGGCGAAGACTCTCCCACACCCAGCGTCCCCGAAACTTGGTACTTCCAGCGCGTTTTGCCATCGGAGAGATTGAGCGCCAGCAGATCGCCGGAGCCGGTGCCGACATAGACCACTCCGTCCACGATGGCCGGGGACGACTCGATGACCTCGCCCGCCTGCACGCTCCACAGCACTTTGAGGTTTCGCGGCACCTCCGAAGCGGAAACGCCGGAGAGCTGGGGATTGCCGCGGAATTGCGGCCAGGCATCCGGGGGAGCGGACTGCGGCGAGAGGAGCCCGCCGAAAAGCAGAAGAAGCGTCAGAACGCGCATTGGTAAATCTCCAGCGCCCCGGCAGCATCGAAAGGCCGGGGGTTAAAGCGGCCGGTCCATTGCGTCGCGGCATCGGCTGCGAGCTGCGGCAGATCGCTCCGCTGCGTTCCCAGCCCGCGGAGGCCGCCAGGCAGGCCGCCCGCGCTGGCAAGGTCGCGCAGCCGCGCGGCCAAGTCCGGCCCCAGCGTGCGGTAGCGCTCGCCCACGACTTCCTCATTCCACCGTACTACGTGCTCGAGCAGAACCGCTATGGCGGCGCCGTGCTCCGTGCCATAACGCGCGGTGAGCGGGTTCGCGCAGGCGTGAGCCGCGCCCAGCATTGAGTTCTCGATGGCCAGACCCGCGAAATGAGCGCCGATCTGCATGGCGCCGCGCGCTTCGATGTCCTCGGGTTGGGCCATGACCTTCGTGTAATTCACTTCCAGCAGGCGCCACGCTTCCCGGGAAAAGCACTCCGAGAGCGGGTTGCGGCGGGTGCTGACCCAGGTTTCCACAGCGTGCGAGATGGCGTCGTATCCGGCTGTTGCCGCGACGAATTGCGGCTGCGAGACGGTCAATTCAGGATCGAGGATCACCGTCCGGAAGGCCGCCTTCGTGTCGCCGCAGGCCATTTTGACATGCGTCGCGACGTCCGAGATCAGCGCATAGCATTGGGCTTCGCTGCCGGTTCCGGCAGTGGTGGGGATGCCGATAGCGGGCAGCATAGGGCGCGAGGCTTTGCCGTAGCCCCAATAATCCTGTATGCGTCCCCCGTTGGTGAGCAGAAAGTTGATGGCTTTGGCGCAGTCCATGGAACTGCCGCCTCCGAGGCCGACGATGGAGTCGATGGCCAGGTCCGCCGCAAAGCGCCGGCCGTTCTCCACCATGTCGCTATCGGGATTGGCGGCGAATTCGTGGAAGGCGAAGACCTCGATGTTGGCGTCGTTCAGCAGGCGTGCGGCGCGGCGCGCATAACCCGCCGCGACGAGCCCGGAATCGCAGACCAGCAGCGTGCGTTGAAAGTTGAGATCGCGCGCGAGCGCACCCAGCTCGGAGAGCTTGCCGGGTCCGAACACCGCGCGCGTGCGCGACTGGAAGTCGAAGGATTGCATCGACGCCGATGCGCTACTTCTTTTCCGAAATGGCGTAGAGCTGGTTTCGGTTGGCGATGAACAGCGTGCCGTTGGCCGGCACCACGGAGCAGTATATCGAGCTGCCCATGTTCATTTCGCCGAGCAGCTTCTTCTCCTTGCCGGCCTGCAGAACCACCACGTCGCCGTCTTCGTCGCCGAGATAGACTTTACCGTCGATGACGATCGGCGATCCCCAGACGGCCGCCAGCATGTCGTACACCCAATATGGCTTCCCGGTCTTGGCATCCACGCAGTGCAGGAAGCCGCTGAAATCGGAATAGTAGACCAGACCTTCATGGACCGCCGCGGTTGAGATGGAGCGCCGGATCTTATCGTAGTGCCAGACCAGGCCGCTCTTTGTGATGTCGCCGCGTTTGGTGGGGTCGATGCAATAAAGGTGGCCAATGCCTTCGCCGTGCTCGGGGTCTTGCCCGTTGGCGACGTAGACCAGCCCTTCGTGGATCACCGGAGTGGCAATCAACTCGTTGCGCGTCTTAGGCCACACGGAATCCTTGGGATTGGTGTCGAACTCCCAGAGTTTCTCGCCGGTCTGCGCGTTGTACCCGCGCACCCAGCCGTCGCCCTCGCCGATCATCACCTGATCGACGCCGCCAACTTTAGCGACCGCCGGAGAGGACCATTGGCCGTGCAGAACCTTCTCGCCGACCGAATTGTGCTCCCAGACCAGTTTCCCGGTCTTCTTATCCAGTGCGATGATGGACGGCGCGCGCGGGGAAGGCACATTGACGTGCGTCTCGTCTTGTCCGTTGGAGGTGCTCACATAGATCAGGTCGCCGAGGGAAACGGGCGCCGAGTTGGACATGTTGTGCGGGAATGCGCCCACCTCCTCCATCATGTCGAACTTCCACAGGATGTCGGCGTCCTTCTCGCCTTTCAGCGTTTCCTCGGTGAAGGGGCCGTTGTTCTTGCCGTCGATGAAGCCGTTCACGTCGAGCGCGATCACTTCGCCCCGGTTGGAGACGTAATAGAGAACGTCGCCTTCCACCAATGGCGAAGAGCAGACGCCCTGATACGGCCAGTCGTTGACGCGTCCGGAAGCCAGCTTCTCGTGTGTCGCCTGCCAGAGGAACTCGCCGTCGGTCTCCCGGAACGCCATGAGGACGCCGCGGTCGCCGCCCTGCTTGGGGTCCTTTAGCGCTTCGTTGTTGGTGCCCACGAAGACTTTGCCTCCGGCCACAACCGGGTTGCCGTAGGTTTGCGACCCAAGGGCGGCCATCCAGCGGACGTTCTTCTTCGTGGCGACGTCCCAGCTAATAGGGGCGCCCTTCATGTTGGAAACCATGTTGCGGTCGGACGTGCCGCCCCACATGGGCCAGTCGCCCGTGCCGGTTGGGGAAGAGGCGGAGGCCTGCGGCGTAATCCGGAGCCCGGCTGGCGGACTCACAAGCGCCGCGACTACTAGCAGCCTGAGGGCGAACGTTTGAGTGCTCATTGATTCGGGGTTACTTTCAGGTTGTCGATATAAACTTCAAAGGGCGCGTCGGCGTAGACTCCGGGGCTGCCCTGCAAGTTGGGAATGGGGTCGACGCGCTCGATGGTCCAGGCGCCCGGTTCGGCTTCCGCCGCGGGCCAGACCTTTCCGCGCGCCGCTACTTTGCCGCCCGGCGCCGGTTCCACTCGCAGCTTCATGCGATACCAGGTATTCGCCTTCCACGGATATTTGACGGTCGCCGTCCGTGAAGTTTCGGGCTGCCACGGTTGCAGCTCCAGGCGCTGATGGTTTCCGAACAGGATGAGCGCGTAACGCTGCGCCACCACGCCGGCGTCTCCCATCTGCCGGCGCTTCTCGGTGGCCAGCACATCGGCCTCCACGGTGTAATTGGAGAGATCGCTGGGCCCGAGGTAAACGCGGGCGCGCCGGGTAAAGGGATTGTCGGAGAGCTTGACCAGCACCTTGTTCCCTTCCACCTCGCGCACGACGCTTTTGCCGGTTGCGTTAATCCAATGCGAGGGTACGGTGTCAGGCGGAACCGAATCGAAATTCTCGCTCCACGGCAGGGGCGGGATTACACGCACGCGCGCCATGCCCGTAGCGCCATCCACGGTAGCTTTCACCAATCCGGCTTGGCCCGCCTTGCCGGCGGCGGTATACCGGCCGTCCGCGCTTACGGCGCCCTGTAGTTTCTCGACGGCCCAGGCCGCTTTGGTCTCGCGGAGGAAGCGCCCCTTGTCGTCGAAGAGGCGGGCGCGGAAAGAAACGTTGTCGCCCGGCTTCAGCGTCAGCTCGGTGGGCACCACCTGAACGTGCGCGACAGCGGCGTTGGCCGGCGGGGGATCGGGCATTCGCTCGGCGGGCAGCGGAGGCGCGGGGTTCTTTTTCCCAATGCAGTAGAGAGCGCTATCCGAGACGACATAGATGCGTCCATCCGAGATGGCCACGGAGGCGGTGATGGCCTCCGGCGTGGCCTCCGAGCCCAGCAACTGCTCATGGAGAATTTCACATCGGTCCGCCCGGGGGCGCAGGATGTAGAACTTGCCGTTCTCCGAGCCGGCGTAGAGCTTGCCATCGGCAAGAACCGGCGAGGCTTTCTGAACGACGCCCAGGTTTAGCTGCCAGAGCCGCTTGCCGCTGACCACATCGAACGCATAAAGATTGGCTCCATTATCGATCTGATATAGACGGTCGCCGTCGATAACGGGTGAGGAGAAGCCCCCTTGGAAGCCGGTGATCCTCCATTTAATCTGTTCTTTGCCGATCTCACCCTTGGCTGTCGCATCAATGGCCGCCAGCAGGCCCATCTCGCTGGTGTCGAGATTTTCCTCGCTGTGGCTGACGATGGCGGTTGTGCCGTTCAGCGCGATGCCGGTGTTGACGCCGCGCTTGCTGATCGTGTATCTCCACACGGACTCGCCTGTCTGGGCCTTCAAGGCGTGAACCGTGCCGTCGCCGCCGCCGGCGATGATCATCCGCATGCCATCAATCACGCTGGCGATCGGCGGCGAGTAGGTGGTATCGAAAGGCCGTGCGCCGGGCGCGCCGACCCACTGGGTCTCGCCGGTCTTCTTGTCAAACGCCATGAAGCGGTGTGCGGCGCGGGCCTGGTTTCCCCATCCTGCATTCACGCCGCTGATGATGACCAGATCGCCTTCAATGATCGGCGATACCGTGCGCCCCCCATGCGTGGTGACAAGGCCGAAGTCCTCGGAAAGCGAGCGCTCCCAGAGCGGCTTGCCTTCTTTGGTGAGTCCGAGGAGCGAACCGCCCACGGTGTAGATGTAAATATTGCCCGTCTTGGGGTCGGCTACGGGCGAAGCCCAGCCGACGCGGTGCGGCGGAACGTCGCTCAGATAGATGTTGACCTTGTGCTCCCACAGCAGCTTGCCGGTATCGGCGTTGAAGCACATGACGCGTTCCTGCAGGGTCTCGCCCGTGCCGGAAATACTCTGAAGGAAGACGCGGTCGCCGAGAACGATGGGCGTCGAACGTCCTCCATAGGGCGCCTTCCACACCAGCGACCAATTGGTGGGAAGGTTCTTTTCATGCGAGACGCCGTCCCGGCGCGGGCCGCGCCAATCTGTCCAGTCGCCTCTTCCAGATCCGGGAACCAGAAGAAAAACGAGAAGCAGGAGCGCGCTGATATTGGCAGACTTCACGATGACCCCAAGATATAATCTGGCGTGGATGGGAGTCAACCCAAGTCTTCACCGCCGAGACGCCGAGGCGCGGAGAAAACCTATCCCCAATGCGTTTTGCGTCTCGCTGGCGGCTCGGTACTGAAATGCACTGCCCTCGGGTGTTGTATGATCTGTGCCTATGAGACAGATCACTCGCCGGGACCTTCTGCAATCCGTGCCCGCACTCGCCGCCGGCTCCTTTCTTACCCGCTATCGCGCCATGGCCGCTCCTGAAAAGGGGCGCGTCAAGATAACGGATATCAAGACGATGGTGATGCAGGGGCCGCGTACCTACACGCTGGTCAAGGTGGAGAGCGATGCCGGCCTCTTCGGTTTCGCCGAGGCGTATGGCAACCCCGGCGTGGGAGTCGAGGAGCAAGTCCACGCGCTGAAAGATCTTTTGATCGGCAAAGACCCTCTTGGGATCGATGTGATCTACACCGGCCTTGGCCGGCACACGGACGGTTCGGCGCACTCTTTCATGCGCGGGGTCAGCGGCATCGAGATGGCGTTATGGGATCTCGCGGGCAGAATACTCGGCGTGCCTGCCACAACGCTTCTGGGAGGCGCCTTCCGCCAGCGCGTCCGGGTGTACGATCACGCCGCGCCGCGCAATATGCTGGACCCGAAGTCCTGCCAGGAGTGGGCGCAGCGGGTGAAGTCCGATCCTAGCGGCTTTAACTGCCACAAATTCAGCTTCCCGCATACCGACCCCAAGTCGGACCTGGCGCGCGATCTCGCCAACCGCGTACTCACCACGACCGAGCTGCGCAACATACGGAAGGGCTTTGAGAATTGCCGCGAGGCCATTGGCTGGGATCACGACATCATGGTCCACTGTCATTGGGAGTATGACGTACGGACATCCATCCAGATCGCCGAAGCCATCGAGCCCATCAAGCCGGTATGGCTCGAAGACCCCTTGCCCGTGGACTATTCGGAAAGCTGGAAGCGCCTCACCGAGAGCACCAGCGTTCCTATCTGCATGGGAGAAAATCTGACGCGCCGGCAGGGCTTCCGGGAGTTCATCGTCAACAGCGCCTGCGATATCCTGCACCCCGATCTGCGCAACACCGGAGGTTTTCTGGAGACCAAGCGCATCGCCGACATGGCCGAGGTCTGGGGCCTCCCCATGGCCACGCATAACACCGGCAGCCTCATCAACACCATGGCGACCATCCAGTGGGGCGCCGCCATTCGGGACTTCATGTGCTGCGAGACGGTCACCGGAAAAGGCGACTGGATGGACCAGGTCATCCTCCAGGACGGCCCGCCCATTCGCGGCGGCTACATCGCGCTGCCCAACAAACCCGGCCTGGGCATGGAACTCAATCCCGACGTGGTGAAGGCTCATCTGGCCTCCGGCGAAGTCTGGTGGGGATGATTTGCTGAACCGGCTCGTGCCGTGGCGCATCTTCTTGATCGCCTTCCTGATCCATTTGGTATGGGAGGTGGCGCAGATGCCGCTCTTCAAAGATTCCGAGCTAACTCTGGTGAACGTATATTATTGCGTGTTCGCGGCGGTTTGCGATGCCGCCTATGTTCTCGCGTTGTATTGGATCATTGCGAAAGCCACTCATGACAGGGCCTGGATCTACCGGCTCACGGGACCGAGGGTCGTCGCGGTCCTTGCAGCAGGGTTTGTATGCGCGGCCTTTGTGGAGTGGTTTGCCCTATCGACCGGCATGTGGAGTTATAACCAGCGCATGCCCGTGCTGCCCGTCCTTGGAGTGGGCATTTCGCCCCTCATTCAACTGATGTTTCTGACCCTTGCCACCTACTGGCTCTCCGCGCGGCTGGCCGGTAGATCATAGAAAGCGACTCTCACACCCCGATTAGAACAGGTACTTAAGGGCGAATTGCATCTGCCGGTTATCGAGCCATGTGGACGTGATGATGCCGAAGTTCGGGTTGCCGAGTTGCGCCACAGGCGCACGGAACTGCGGAGTATTCCAGAGGTTGAAGACTTCCCAGCGGAACTGGAAGCGATGTCCCTCGGCGACCGGGAATTCCTTGAACACGCCGATGTCCCAGACTTTCATGGCGGGTTGACGCAGCGTGTTGCGGCCGACGTTGCCGAACTTGTTGACGGCGCGCGCGAACGCGTCGGTGTTGAACCAGCGCGAGGGATCGGGGTTATCCAGAACCGGGCTGACGCCCGACACATAGTCCGGACGCTGAGTGCCCGCACCGGTGTTCTGCGTGTTGCCCGACTGGGTGACGGTGAACGGGAAGCCGGACTGGTAGGTGACGATGCCGTTGAAGCTCCAGTTTTTGAGAGCAAACGCCGCGGGGCCGCGCCAGTCGCTCGGTGTGGGAATATTCCAGAGGTAGCTGGTAGTAAAGCGGTGGCGGTAATCGAAGCCGGAGTTGGCGCGCTCACAGGCGAAACAGTTCATGTCCTGGGCGCCGCCGGGGGTGAACGGAAGCGATTCATTGGTGCCGTAGGCTTGGTCGATGTTGTGCGCCCAAGTGTAAGCGGCGAGGAAAGAAAAGCCGCGGGAGAAGCGCCGCTCGCCGCGCACTTGCAGGGACTGATAGTATGACTTGGCGTCGTTGGCCAGATAGCGGATCCCGCCCCACAGCGGATACGCGCGGTTCGGCTGCAGAGGAACGGATCCTGGAGGCGCGTCGTTCAGGTTGCGGCTGTTGTCCAGATGCGACGCCTGGCTGCCGACGTAGGCCACTTCCAGTACGGTGGATTCGGAAAGCTGGCGCTGCACCGATGCGCTCCACTGCACGTTGTATGCGTTGACGCGGTCGGGGTTGAGGTAAACCACGTTGACAGGAGGGATGGCGCCGACACCAGCGGACGGGAACGGATTGCCATACGTAATGTAGTTCTGCGGATTCCAGAAGTAGTTGTTGGAGGCGCGGCGTTCCGGATCGGAGAACACCGTAACATTGTTTATCTGGTTGGCGTTGTTGAAGACGCCGCCGCCCATGCGCACGACCCAGCCATCGGCGGGGCGGTAAGCGAGTCCAACGCGGGGCCAGAAGCGGTTCGTCTCGGCCCTGTACAGGGAGATGGGTTCGCGGCCTTCCGGTGGAGCGGGTGTTTCGGGGAACAGATATCCGCCCGGGCGGTCCAGGCGCACGGCGCGCTGAATGCCGTTCTTCTCGTCGACGGTTCCGACGTAGTCGTAGCGCAGGCCAAGGTTGATGGTGAGATTGCGGCCAGCTTTCCATTCATCCTGGATGTACCAGGCATAGGTGTGCTGGCGGAACTGGACCGGGAGGATACCCTCCGGGGACTGCGATTGCGCGGCGTAGCCGATCAGGAAGTCGGCCACGGCGTTGCCGCTGATCTCGCCATTGAAGGTGAACTGGCCGCGGGGCACGTTGGCGCCGGCGCGGTCCATGCGGAGGCGGCGGAAATCGATACCGGCTTTGAACGTGTGCACGCCACGTGTCCACGTGAGGCTGTCAACGACCTGCCAGGTTTCGCTGACATTGAAGTCGGGAATGAGGCCGCCGTCGCCCATCGTGAGGTAGCCCAGGACGTTCATTGGCACATAGCCGGTTTCGAGCGGGCTCAAGGGACGCTGGTTGGGCGGGAGCCCGGCAAGGATGCCGGTGAGGCCGACCGATTCCGGATCGAAATTCGTGTTTGTGCGCGGATTGCTGCGCAGGATCCAGTTGCGGTTGAAGCCCAGCTTAGCTTCATTGATGACCGTGGGGCTAAAGATGTGGGTTTCGCTCAGGACCGCATTGCGGGCGGTAATGCGGCTGTTGAGGATGGAAAAGCCGTCGATCGGAACTGTGGGGAACTCGTAGTTGAAGAGGGCCACGCGGCCGAAGAGCTTATCGTTGTCTCCGATGTTGTGGTCGCCGCGGGTGAAGACCTGGTTGATATTGTTGATCTGCTGCTCCACGCCCGCGAGGTTGGAAGCAAGCCCGCTCTGATTTGGGAGGGGTTGAGTTTGCAGGTACAACTGTGAGATGGGGGTCAAGCGGCTGGCCGGGATCTGGTTGCCGGCGAAAGTGCCGCCGAGTGGGTCGCGCAGGGGCGTGGTGAGCGCGGAGAAGTCGCCGCGGCGGAAAGCTTCGGGGATCACCGAGGCGATGGACGCGACCTCCTGCTTTTCGCGCTGTCCTTCGTAGTTGACCATCCAGAAGGTCTTATCGCGGCCGTTGTAGAGTTTGGGGATCCACACGGGACCGCTGAGCACGAAACCGAACTGGTTGCGCTGAAGAATGTCTTTTTCGAGGGGGCGCGGGCGGAAGTAGTTGCGAGCGTCGAAATTGTCGTTGCGCATGAACTCGAACAGCGCTCCGTGGAACTGGTTCGCGCCCGGGCGGGTGAGGATCTCGACCTGCGCGCCGGCGTTGTGCCCGTACTCCGCAGAATAGGTGCCCGCGTGAACCTTGAATTCCTGAATGGCTTCGATCGAGGCTTTGAAGAAAGTGGCGTTGTTGATGTTCCAGGCGGTGCTGACGCCGTCGTAGAGCACCTGGCCCTGATTTTCGCGCGTGCCGTTGGCGCTGACGGCGATGGCTGTGTCCCTGCGCCCGTACTGGTTGGTGTTGGACGAGATGCCCTTGATGACTCCGGGCATGAGGCCGGCGAGGTTGGCGAAGTTACGGCCGTTTAGCGGCAGGTCGGTGATGCGCTTCTGCTCGACGACATTGCCGAGTGTGGCGTCGTCGGTGTTCAGGATGACGCCGCGGGCGCTGACTTCGACCGATTCGCTGACTGCGCCCACCTGGAGTTGGAAGTCCACGCGGGCTTTTTGATTGAGCTGGAGGATGAGGCCGGTCCGGAGGTCGGTTTTGAAGCCCTCTCTTTCCGCGCGCACGGTATAGTCTCCGGGCGTCATGAGCGGGAAGACATAGGTGCCGGATTCGCCGGTGACGACGGTGCGGGTTTGTCCGGTGGCCACGTGGGTTGCGGTGACGGTGACACCGGGAACCAGGGCGCCGGTGCTGTCCTCGACGTGGCCGAGGATTTGGGTTGATTCGCCGCCTTGAGCGAAGGCGGCGGTGACGAGTGTAGCGCTCAGGATTGTAGCGATCAGTAATATGCGAAACATGTTGACCCTCTGATGAGAGGAATTATACATCGCCGGTTGGGTGTGACGGGAGAAGCCCTACTTGACGGTGATCTTCGGCAAGGCCACCGGCTGCAGCGGTTCAAACAGACCGAACGAAAAGATGGCCGTCGATGTCGCGATGGCGACGTACTGCTTGCCGTCCACCGAGTAGGTAATCGGCGAGGCTGTAAGTCCCTCGCCCACCTGGAAGTGCCACAGGTGTTTTCCGTTGCGCGCGTCCACGGCCACCAGGTGCCCGTCGTCGTCGCCGAAAAACACCAGGCCGCCCGCCGTCGTCACCGTGCCCGCCCACATCTCGGCCGGCCCGGTCATCGGATACTCCCACTTGCGTTCGCCGGTCTTCGGGTCGAGCGCGCGCAGGAAGAACTGGCCGAGATCCACCGGCTTGGGTCCGGCTCCGCCGCCCGAAAAGTTCTTCTTTGGCTCGGGCTCTTTCGAGGAACTGATGAAAATGTCGCACTGTTCGAGCGTTACCACGTAGAGCAGACCCGTAGCAGGATTGAACGATTGCGACATCCAGTTGGTGGCGCCGCGAACGCCCGGACACACGCGATTTCCAGTCGGTGTGGGGTCCTTGCCCGGAACGAGGATGGGCCGGCCTTTCGCGTCCACGCCCGATGCCCAGTCCAGATTGTCGACCAGCTTCGTGGCGCGCAGGAATTCTCCAGTCGCGCGGTCGAGCACGTAGAAGAAGCCGTTGCGGTTGGTGTGCAGCACCAGCTTCCGCATCTTGCCTTCAAAGGGCAGGTCCACCAGCACGGGCCATGCCTGAGCGTCCCAGTCGTGGGTGTCGTGCGGCGTGAACTGGAAATACCACTTCATCTTGCCCGTATCGGCGTCCAGCGCGAGCAGCGAGCAGGTGTAGAGGTTGTCGCCCTTCCGGTCGCCGCCGTAGAAGTCCGGCCAGGGATTTCCGGTAGGCCAGTAGATCAGGTTCAATTCCGGGTCGTAGGTGCCGGAGGACCAGGTGCCTCCGCCGCCGTACTCGATGTAATCTCCCCAGCTTTCCGAACCCGGCTCGCCTTTGGCCGGAACGGTGTATGTGCGCCAGATCTCCTCGCCCGTCGAGGCCGAAAGCGCCGCGATGTAGCCGCGCATGCCCGTATCGCCGCCAGCCACGCCGACCAGCACATTGTCCTTCACGGCCACCGGCGCGGCTGAAGCGAACAATCCCTGCTCGATATCGCCGTACTTCTTCTGCCACAGGACGGCGCCGGTGCGGCGGTCGAGCGCCACCAGGTGAATGTCGGCGGTGACGAAGAACACGCGGTCGCCCAGTATGGCCGCGCCGCGATTGACCGCCTCTTTCTTGGAGCGCGCGTCCTTGTACTGCCATATCAGCCGGCCGGTGCGCGCGTCCAGCGCCCGCATCTCATTGGTGTTGGTCACGTACATGACGCCGTCGTGGACGATCGGGTTGGTGCGCAGGCCGTTGGCCTTCGGGATATGATACGCCCACTTCGGCACGAGCGATCCGGCGTTCTCCGTCGTAATCTGCTTCAGAGGGCTGTGCCGCTGGCCTTGATAGTCGCCCGCATAGGTCAGCCAGTTCCGGCCGGGGCCTTTCAGAATATCCTCGTAGAGCACCTGCGCTGGGCAAGTCAGGGCCAAAGCCAGGCACAGCGTAGCAGTCCGCATGAATTGTTTCTCCACCGCCTATTTCCTCTCCGCTTCAACCGGGCGCACGCTCTGCCGGCTCAGAAACGCCACAAGATTGTCAATATCCGGCTTGCTCAGCCGCTGGCCGTAGTTCTTCGGCATGGGCGATCCCTTGCTCAGGGTCAGCTCGCTGACGTCGGCCATGGACAGCAGATGCAGCGTGCCTTGCGCGTCCTGAAGCTGCAGCGAGTAGTTGGTGCGATTACGGGCTACGCCTTTGACCGTCTTGCCATCTCGCAGCGTCGCCGTAACCGCCCGGTAGCCCACCGCGCCATCGGCATCGGGATTCAGAATGGCTTCGCGAAGCTGCGGCAACGCGCGCATGGCGCCGGCGTTACTGAGGTCCGGGCCGAGCATTCCACCGCGCCCCTGGATGCGGTGACATCCGGAGCACCCGGCCTTGCCCCAAAACAGTTCTTCGCCCGCATGGGCGTCGCCCTGCGCCTGGGCTTCGATGGCCGGGGCGGTCAGCGAGCGCACGAACGCCACCACCTGCCACGCCTGGTCTTCCGGCAGGTTGGCGCCCGGCATGCCGCCGCCGGGAATCCCTTTCTGAATGGTGTTGTAGAGAGAATCGTCGTCGAGCGGGTGCCAGAAGACGCGCTCGCGCAGATTCGGTCCGCGTCCGCCCTGCCCCTCCGCACCGTGACAGGCCCCACACCCGTTCGCGAACAGCTTCTGCCCGGCGGCAATGGCCGTAGCATCGCCGATGAAGGGATGCTTCGACTTTTTGCCCTCCTTTTCATGTTGCGCGGCCAGAGGCAGAACGGCCGCCAGACAAAGACCCGCGAGAACGCGCATATCGCCTTATTATGGGCCAGCGCGAGGCGGCTTGCATCATCGATGTCGGGACGGGGCAAGTGTCACCGCCGAGACGCCGAAAATTTCCTTGAACTTGCCTATCAAGAGGATGTCGGCCAGATGTACAGGTCGGCGGTGATAGCCGCGTAGCTCGCATCAAGGGCCGGTTCCAGAAGGACGAGCGCTGCGAGGCGGCGGACCATGTGCGTGAATTCCCGCGCCTCGTCCTTCGTAATCTCGCGCCCGAGGACGCTCCTGTCGCGGTAGCTGAGCCATTTCTTGAGAACCTGGTAGCCGCCGATCGCGTACTCCCAGACGGCCGCGGGGACATTCGACCAGTAGACATCATTGTTGAGATACACGTCGAGTGTCTTGTCGCCCCAGAGAGCGTTGATGTCCGCCACCGGCAGTCCGAAATCCTCCGCGCCATCGCCCATGGCGGCAGCCTCTTCGCCCGAAAGCGCGCGCTCCTTGGTCAGGCCCTTGCCCGGCATCACCACGTCTTTGTCTTTCTGCATGTGGCCCCATCCGGCGGTGACAGCGAGGCTGAATGGGGTCTTCGGGCCGGTGATGCGTCCGAGCAATGAGAGTTCCCGCCTGATCTTGCCTGTCGTGACCCCAAGAACAGGATTTTCAGTGTCGAGCAATGCGGATATCTGCGCGCCAAGCTGTGCCGAACAATTCAGAAGGTCACGGCCGTTCGGCAGTGGCACGCGCGGCCAAGCCTCGCGGACGCCAGGACCATGCTCGGATAGGTACGCCGGCGCGTAGATGATCGCCAGAGCATGACGCCAGAGGGCGCGGCTCAGATTTTCGTCAGTGTCAGGATCACTGGAGGCGAGAGCAGCAAGATAGGCCCGCGCCCGCTGCGAAAGGTTGGCCGAAGTGGCCTCGTTGTGGCCGAAGGCCATGGTCGCTTGGCCGGCTGGGTTCTCCGGCAAATTAACGCGAAGGCGCATCGGAATGGCGACGGCGTTCGGCCGGAGCAGGTGATAATCCGGTAAGGCGGTGGTGACCGTCGCCGGCCGCCCCTCCTTCGGTCTTTCCGCAAAGCGGCGAACGATAAAGAATGATTCGCCATCGGGCCGCTGAGCAAGAAGCTCGGGCCGCGGTCTGTTCCAGAGGGGAACTGCCGTGGAATAGTAGCACCAACGGCCATCGAGCGGATACAACGAGTAACGTGTGATGCAATCTGCGCCAAAGGTCTTGGTTGACTGGACCTTCGCGCGGGCAGCGGAAGGATTGAATCCTCCCGCCTTCTTGGAAAGTCCGGTTCCGAAGGCGGCGAATGTATGCCAGTCGATGGTCTTGTCCAGGTATGTCCTTATATTCTCTTCGAGAGTGGCTCTCTCGAAAGCCATCAGCGCGCCGCGCCTCATCTCCTGCAGGCCGCTGATGGGTTCTGCATCGGCGAACTCGACAACCGCGGGCCAGTCTTTGTAATCGGCCTTGGTCCGCGAAGGCCGGAAGGAAAACCAGTTGGCGGCGTCAGGTTTCACCTCCTCGTACTGCGCATTGAAGTCCCCTTCGTAACCAAGGCTGCTGAGAAGATCAGCTCGCTTCTCCGCGCCCCAGAAGTCCCGGTAGCGGACCTTGATCGGTTGAGACGGATCATCGCGCTTTACAAACATGCCGACGGCAGTGCCCAGGCGGATGCCTTCGCGGTTGTATTGTGTCGAAAATACGCTCGGGTCCGGCTCCCCTGCCGGCGTCAGCTTGCCGGTCTCCCGGCTGTCGCCGTTGAGGCAGTCGATCCAGGCGCAGTCGAATTCCCCGGAGAATCGCTTCCTGACAGCGACAAAGGACGCGTCGCTCAGGTAGGAATAGCTGGAGATGTAGCAGACGACGCCGCGGCGGCTCATCTCGGCGATGCGCCTCTCGGCGAGCCGGAGAAACCGGACGTACAATTCGTCGAGGTTGTATTTGCGGACGTTCCAGTCCTCGAAGAGGCCCTGTTTGTAAGGCTCAACAAGCCCCTGCTCCTCTTCCGGGCTGACTCCGGCGAAGGCGAAATATGGCGGGTTGCCGAGGACCACAAGAATCTTCTTGTCGCGTTTCACCAGCTCGGCAGCATTGCGCTCCTCTTCGAGTTCCGGAAACATGAGCTTCTGCTTCGGGTCTTTTGGCGGATTCCAGCCTGTAAGCGCGTTTGTGAGATACACGCCGACACGTTCATGCAGCTTGCTGGACAAGGGCGCGCCGATGTTTTGCAGGAAAAGGCCGAGCTGCAGGTGTGCGACGACAAACGGCGCGGGCAGCAGTTCAAAACCGAAGATGCGCTCGATAGCTGCGGCTTTCACGTCCTGGGCGGTGAGGGCATCGCCGCCGTTTTCGTTGAGAGTAGCCTCGACGCGACGGAGCACCTCGACGAGAAAAGCCCCCGTGCCGCAGCAGGGATCGAGGACGAAGACGTTCTGATCGGCAAGGCCGTTCGGAAGGTTTAGCTCTTCGCGGAGCACGCGATCAATCCGGGCCACGATGTACCTGACGATCTCAGGTGGCGTGAACCACACGCCGAGGCGTTTGCGCAGGTCCGGGTCGAATGCGGCCAGGAACGGTTCGTAGAAATACAGGACCGCATTCTCCTCCTCGAAGCCGGAGAAGAATTCCGAACGCACGACGCGGTTGAGGGCCGTCTGCGTCCAGTTCAGTACCTCCTCGATTCCAAGGGCTTCAAGCTTTGACGGCGTGGCCAGGTGCTCGAACAGCGTCTTTATGGCGGGCACATGCAGCGACCATGCTGCCTCATGCCAGTTGAATTCTTCCTTCACGCCGGTTGTTGGCCGCTTGCACCACAGAACCCAGGCCGAGAATACACCGTAGAAAAGCGTCTGAACGAGCGAGGAGCGAAAGAACTGCTCCCCCTGCTCGCCTTCGAATTTGAGGCCGAGAGCCTGCTCCAGGGCGCCGCGCAACGTGGCGAGTCCCGGCAGAGGCGTCGTTTCCATCCGCGCCTTGGCGTCGCGGGCGTAAGACGCGAGAAACCACGCGACTTCCTTGGGCTTCGTCAAGGGCGCGGCATGAAGCAGCACCCGGAGGAGAAACTCGTGGAAGGAGGAGCCGAACTGTGCGGTAAGGTTCTGCGGCGTCTGGACCGCTTTCCAGAAGGCTTTCTCAGACGGGGCAAGAGTGAAAGTTTCGAGCTGCTCAGGGAGGCCGCCGGTGGTCCGGCTCAAGAGAATGAACTGCCGGAAATTGGTGACCAGGACCAGTCCGTATTTGCTCAGGTATTTTTTCACCTGCTCGCTCTGCGCCACTTGGCTGGCATCATCGCCCGGCGATTTGATTTCGATGACGCCGCGCGCGGGAATGAGCCCCTCGGCGAGCGGGTCGGCAGCCGATGATTTCTGATCCGTGGTGATGAGAGCGCCGTCCGGAAGTCCGGCCCCAATGCTACGCGGGTGAATGATGCAGCGGACGCGCGGCTTCATCTTCTTGCCAACCGCGTTGAACAGGTTTGAGAGGTACGGATAGTATGACGTTTCCTTGACGGCCACGCCGCTCGCGTGGGTATCCCGCAGTTCTGTGAAGAACGCCTGAATTTCCTGATTGTCCAAGAGTTCAGATTACCGCAGGACGTGCACTGATAATACTCGAACCGGTCCGGTGGCCTCCTGAATCTCCAGGCAGGATAGTATAGCTTGGATTTGCCCGAGGGCGGAGCACATTAGTTTTTCTCTGCGCCTCGGCGTCTCGGCGGTGATCGCAACCGCTCCGTACCGTCGCGGCTCCGTCTGGTGCTGCTACGTTCGCTCAGATGTTCCACGTGGTTCCGTTCGTGGTGCGTGCGCGTCAACCAGCGCGTAGTATACTGCCTCGAATGCATCGACTGGTCTTGCTGCTCGTGCTGTGCGTGAGTTTGCTTCCCGCTCAGGACCGCTTGGAGCGCCTCATGCGCGACATTCTCATTTTTGACGCGCACATTGATACGCCGCGCTACGTCGTTGATGAAGGCTATCGCCTCGCCGATGAGCACGGATACTACGAGCTGGACATCCCGCGCATGAAGAAGGGCAAGCTGGGCGCGGTGCTTTTTGGCATCTACGCGCAGCCGCAGGATTATCCTCCCCAACTCTGGCTTCCCCGTTCGCTCGAATGCCTGGAGGCGCTGCACCGAGAAGTTGCCGCCAATCGCTCCGACATGGAGTTCGCTTATTCCGCCGCCGACGTGGAGCGCATTCACAAGTCGGGCAAGCTGGCCGCGCTGGCGAGCCTGGAGGGCGGGCACCTGATTGCCGACAGCATGGCTGTGCTCCGCATTTTCCACCGGCTGGGCATTCGCTACATGACGCTGGCCCACTTCCGGTCGAACAGCTTCGCGGATTCCATGACGGACACGGAAGTTCACAATGGCTTGTCGAAGGTCGGCCGCGAGCTGGTGCGCGAAATGAACCGGATCGGCATGATGGTGGACGTTTCGCACATCTCCGACAAGGCCGTGCTCGATGCCGTGGAAGAAAGCAGGACTCCGGTGCTGGCGTCGCATTCCTCGGTGAAGGCGATCGCACCCATCGTGCGCAACATGCCGGATGAAATCATCACGGCAATCGCGAAGAAGGGTGGCGTGGTATGCATCAACTTCCATGCGGGCTATCTGGAAAAGAAGGCTTACGAGGTGTACATTGGGAATCGCCCGGCGCGCGACCAGGAGATCAAGGACGTGCTGGCCTTGCGATCCTCCGATCCATCCCGCTGGGAGCTGGTGCGAGGCATTCAGCGCAAATACTTTGCCCAGATGCCGAAGGTCGACTACAAAGTTCTGCTCCAGCACATCGATCATATAGCCAAATTGGCGGGACCCGACCACGTGGCTCTTGGTTCGGATTTCGATGGCATCTCCGGCATGACGCCGGTTGGGATGGAAGACGTTTCCAAGTACCCGGTACTGGTGAAGGGTCTCATGGAGATGGGCTACTCCGATCGGGACATTCGAAAGATCATGGGACTGAACATTCTGCGCGTGTTGCGCGCCAGTGAGGAGGCTGCGGAAAAGCAATGAGACGACGTGAATTTCTAGCAACCGCGGCGGCTGTGCCGCTGGCGCACGCGCAATCGGGCAGAAAGCGGATTGCGTGCCTTTCGTCCACTTATCATGTCCGCTCGCACTCGGACAATTTCATCACCCGGTTTCTCGAAGGCTATTGGGTTCACGAGAAGTACTACGAGCCGGCGTTTGAAGTCTCATCCCTTTGGATGGATCAGGTGCACCCGGGCGACATCGGTCACCGTCTGGCCAAAGCCTACGGCCTGCCGGTCACCAAGTCCATCGCGGACGCGCTCACGCTCGGAACCGGAAAGCTCGCCGTCGACGGCGTGATTCTGGTGTGCGAACACGGCAACTATCCCAACAACGAGAAGCAGCAGAAGCTCTATCCTCGCTATGAGTTCTTTGAACAGGTGGTCAAAGTGTTCAAAGAGAGCGGCCGATCCTGCCCGGTTTTTGTGGACAAGCATCTCTCCTACGACTGGAAGAAGGCGCAGCAGATGTATGACTGGTCGCGCGAGCTCAAGTTCCCGTTCATGGCCGGCTCAAGCGTTCCCATCACGTTCCGGCGTCCCGAATACGACCCGGCGCTGGGTACGGAAATGGAAGCGGCGCTCAGTGTCGGCGGCGGATGGACGGCCGATGGCGGCATCTTCCATATCCTCGAAACTCTCCAGGGCTTCGTCGAGCGCCGGAAGGGCGGCGAGGTGGGTGTGCGCGCCGTGCAGATGCTGAAAGGCGATGAAGTGTGGAAAGCGGCACAGCAGGGGCTGTGGCGCCGCGAGCTTCTGGATGCGGCGCTCTCGCGCCGGCAGAAGGCGCGCTCGGATAAGCGCCCGGAAGACATGCGCGCGGCGCTTGGATTGGTGGAGTACCGCGATGGCTTCCGCGGCGCGGTCCTGGCCTTGAATGAAGTCTCTGAATATCTGGTCGCCGTCAAGCCCAAGGGTAAGGACCCGGAAGCAACGCTGTGCTACATCCCCATCGAGAACTCGAACAATTTCTCGATGCTGGTGCACGGCATCATACAGATGATCGCTACGGGCAAGCCGCCCTTTGCCGTCGAGCGGACATTGCTCGTTAGCGGCGCGCTGGAGGGATTAATGGACTCGGGCTATCAGAACGGCAAGCGGCTCGAGCTGCCGGAGCTCAAGATTGCCTATAAGGCTCCCGCCAAAAGCTGGTATGCGCCGGGGGTGGGATCGTAATGAGCTTAGCCGATATTATCTGGAAGGAGAGTGAGGCCAGTGCTTGAAGCGAAATCGGAAAAATTCTGGCAGTTGATCGAGAAGAATGCTGAGATCAAGCAGGTGGCGACCGGCTTCGCGTTCACCGAAGGACCGGTCTTCAACCGCCGCGGATTCCTGCTGTTCAGCGACATTCCCAATCTGAAGATCATGAAATGGGAGCGAGGCGAACTCACGACGTTTCGCGAAAACAGCAACAAGGCCAATGGCCTCACGTTCGACCATCAGGGCCGCCTCGTAGCTGCTGAAGGCGGCGGCCGCGTCACCCGGACGGAAAAGAGCGGCGCCATCACGGTGCTCGCCGAGGAAGGGCTTCAGGGACCGAATGACCTGGTCTACGGCATCGACGGCAGCGTCTACTTTTCCGACTTGCCCAAGTCGCGCGTGTATCAGATTACCCGGCAGCGCAGCGGAGTGGGCGGTGCTCCGCCCAAAGGCGAGGTTCGCGTAGTGGCGGAAACGCTCGCGCCGAATGGTGTGGCATTATCGCCCAACCAGCAACAGCTCTACATTGCCGACGTCAAGACGAACACGGTCAAAGTTCACGACATTGAAGACGACGGCCGCCTGCGCGCTGGGCGCGACTTCGCTCCCTTGCGTGTCGACGGTCTCAAGACTGACGAGATGGGCAACGTTTGGATGGCCTCCCGCGACGGCATCTATGTCTACGACGCGGGCGGGCAGCACCTCGGAACAATCAAGCCCCCGGAAGGTCCCAGCAATTGCTGCTGGGGTTCGGGCTTCCGTGGTCTCTACATCACGGCGAGAAAGTCCGTCTACCACGTACCCACCAGAGTACCGGGCACGCGGACGTTCTGATAAGGCCGCTTACAACAGCGGAAAGGCAATAACTACGGTTCAGGCCAAAACTCCCCGGACCCATTGGCGCAGCGTGTCGCGGAGGAAAACAGGCCGAAGTATCCAGGCGTCTGTATGGTTCCGATAAGGGAGAGGGTGAAAGGTGAAGTCGCCTGCAACCTTGGTGGATTCGAGATACTTGCGGGTTTCTTCGATCGAGCCCTCGTGGCTGATAAACTGCGGGCGTCTCTCGAGCCGCCTGAGGCGCTGCAGGGCGGAATCGCGATCCGAGTCGCGGTGGGGCCATCTGCGGACCCCATCGTAGTGGCTATGGCAGATGAAGGCGCGCCATAGACGACAAATCGAGTCGTTGCGCAGGCCGATGTAGTTGCACGCTATGGCGCCGCGCGAAAAGCCACACAGGAGAACGCGGCTGCGGTCGCCTCCAAACTCGTCACAGACCGAGAGCACGGTCCTGAGGCAATAGTCCACCGTCGCCTGCGCATCACCCCACCAATTCGAGGCGTTCTGGTTCAGATGTGGGTCGACAAACGGCAGACACAACCATAGAAAGCCTCGCCCTCCGGAGATGCCGTAGCCGAGGTTTGACTCTTCGGGCATGCCGCGTCCGCCTTCCCCGTACGCGTTGCCGGGGTACTCCACGAGTAAGGGATAGGTGCTGCCGGGTTGCCAGTCTTCGGGCAGATACAATACATGGTAAACGTTGCCGCCGAGGCGCACCCTGAATCCGGGACGCGGTGGGCCTTCGCTCAGTTCGGGAACCTTCAGATCGGGTGGTATGAAGCGGACGTCGGGCTGAAGGTTGCGCGGGTTTTGCAATAGAACTGGCAAGAGTTCCCGTCTGGTCAAGGACATACCGTTCAACCGGCCTTCCAGCCCACAACGCTGCCTTGTGGTTGGTCAGTGTAAGAGTGTAACAGCCTGAACGCTACACAGGCTCATGTTGCATGAGCCAAGACTCCAGCTTGCCCTCCCCTTCCCCCCTTCGATACAATCTTGGCAGCGTAAAATCTGAGCCAAGGAGCACGCCAACCATGTTTCGACTGGACGCCGATAAGGCAGTGGAATTCTGCGATGGTCTTCGCAGGCGCGATTTTCTGCACGCAGGTTCACTCTCGTTCTTGGGCCTCGGCCTCCCCCAGGCCATGGGCCTCAAGGCCATGGGCGCCATCGATAAGCAGAAGGAAAACCGCAACTGCATCATGCTCTTCCTGGTAGGCGGCCCCTCCCAGCTCGATACCTGGGACATGAAGCCCAACGCGCCGGCCGAGATCCGCGGACCCTATAAGCCCATCAAAACCAACGTCCCCGGAATCGAGATCTCCGAGAACTTTCCGCGCATGGCGAAGAACGCCGATAAGTTCGCCCTCGTGCGCAGCATGTATCACACCGCCGCCGCCGTCCACGATACCGGCCACCAGATGATGCAGACCGGCCGGCTGTTCCAGGGCGGCATCGAGCACCCGCACTTCGGCTGCGTGCTCGCCAAGGTCCGCGGCCCCAAGGGCGACGTTCCGCCCCATGTGCTGCTGCCGCGTCCCATCGGCAACACCGGCGGCAATATGCCTCATGGGCAGAACGCGGGCTTCCTCGGCAAGACGTTCGATCCCTTCGTCCTCAACGCAGATCCGTCCGATCCCAACTTCAAAGTCCCGGATATGCTGCCGCCGGACTACCTCTCCGCGCTGCGCGTAGACCGTCGCAAGAACTGGCGCGAGATGGTCGATAAAACCGTCAGCAAGTTCGAAACTTCCCAGGACGCACGGCTCCTCGACTCTACCTTCCACCAGGCATACACGCTGATGTCGTCACAGAAAGCGCGCGAGGCCTTCGAGCTTTCGCGCGAGCCTGAAAAGGTCCGCGAGAAGTATGGCATGAACCGCTTCGGCCAGAGCTGCCTGCTCGCCAGGCGCATGATCGAAGCCGGCGTCCGTTTCGTCACTGTAAATATGTTCGAGACGGTCTTCGACGAGATTACCTGGGACATTCACGGATCGAAGCCCTTCAGCCCCATCAGTTGCTATCGCGATCTGGTCGGGCCTATGTTCGACAACGCGTACAGCTCGCTGCTCGAAGATTTGAGCGAGCGCGGGCTGCTCTCCGACACGATGGTCATTGCCATGGGCGAGTTCGGCCGCACGCCGAAGGTGAATCCGGCGGGCGGTCGCGATCACTGGCCCCAGTGCTGGACCATATTGGCGGCCGGCGGCGGGGTCCGGGGCGGCAACGTGGTCGGGGCATCGGACGAGATCGGCGCGATGCCCAAGGACCGGCCCACCACTCCTGCCGAAGTTGCCGCCACCGTCTATCACTCGCTCGGAATTCCGCTCGATCTCGAGCTGCCTGGCGCGCAGGGCCGGCCGATTCGTCTGGTCGATCATGGCGTCGAGCCGATCCGGGAGTTGTTCGCATAGAATTCTCATCCACCGCCGAGACGCCGAGGCGCAGAGGAAAACATGATTAGGGAAATCGTCCTTGCAGGACTGGTTGCGGCCAGTCTGATCGCCGCTCCGGCTCTGAAGATATTGCCTGAGTCGGTGGAGCTGAACGGTCCGGAAGCGCGCCATCAACTGCTCGCCGAAGCACTGAGCGATGGCCGCCAGGAAGACTGGACGCGGCAGGTCAAATGGTCGTCTTCAAATCCCAAGGTCGCCGAGGTGGATGCGGCGGGCCTCGTGACTCCCAAATCCGATGGTCTGGCTGTCATCCAGGCTTCGAGTAATGGCGCGGTCGCTTCGGTAAACGTGCGCGTGAAGGGTACGCAAATGCCGTTCACGTGGAATTTTCGCAATCACGTGATTCCGGTGATGACCAAGGCCGGCTGCAACCAGGGCGCCTGCCATGGCGCGCTGGCGGGCAAGAACGGCTTCAAGCTGACCTTGCGCGGCTACGATCCGGAAGTGGATTTCGACACCCTAACCCGGCAGTCCGTGGGACGGCGTATCTCGCTCTCCGATCCCGCGAACAGCCTCGTTCTGCTGAAGCCCACCACCGTGGTGGCGCACGCGGGCGGCAAGCGCTTCGATCCGAAATCCCTGGAATACCGCGTGATCGCGGAATGGATCGCCGCGGGCACTCCGCCTCCTTCCGAGAAGGACGCGCAGGTTACGGGCCTCGAAGTCTATCCTCCGTCGGCGCTGCTGAAGCCCGGCGCGGAGCAGCAGCTTGTGGTGCGCGCGAAGTACTCGGACGGTACGGTGCGCGACGTCACCCGCTGGACCAAGTTCAGCTCGAGCGACGAAGGCGTCGCCAACGTGGACGACAACGGGCTGGTGAAGATGAATGGCCACGGCGAGGCGGCCATCACGCTCTATTATTCGAGCCGCGTGCTCTATTCGCGCGTCACCGTTCCTTTCGAGAATAAAATCGATGCTTCCGTCTACGCGAGTTTCCGCCGCAACAATTTCATCGACGATCACGTTCTCGCCAAGCTGAAGAGCCTGAACATCGCTCCTTCGGCGCCGGCCACGGACTCCGTGTTCGTGCGGCGCGCCTATTTGGATGCCGCGGGCATTCTGCCCACGGCCGAAGAGGTCGAGAACTTTCTGGCCGATGCGCGCCCGGACAAACGCGCGCGGCTGATCGACGCGCTGCTCGAGCGCGAGGAGTTCGTCGATTATTGGGCTTACAAGTGGTCCGACCTGCTGCTCGTTTCCAGCCGCCGCCTGCGCTCCAACGCCATGTGGTCCTTCTATAACTGGATTCGGGACAGCGTGCGGGAAAACAAACCGTGGGACCAGTTCGCGCGGGACATCTTCACCAGCTCCGGCAACACCAGCGAGATGGGAGCGCTGAATTATTTTGTGCTCCACAAGGACCCCATCGTTCTCACGGAGAACGTAACGCAGGCCTTTCTCGGCCAGCGCCTCACCTGTGCCCGCTGCCACAACCATCCGCTGGAGAAGTGGACGCAAAAGCAGTATTACCAGATGGCGAATTTGTTCTCGCGCGTGGGTCAGAAGAACGGGGACGCGCCAGGCGAAGTGGTGGTTTATGCCAAGACCACGGGCGAGATCAATCATCCGCGCCTGCGCAAGCCGCTGCCGCCGACGCCGCTCGATGGCATACCGATGGATCTCGGCTCCACCGACGACCGGCGCATCCATTTCGCCAAGTGGCTCACCAGCCCGGACAACGAGTATTTCTCGCGCTCCATCGTAAACCGGGTTTGGGGCAACTTCATGGGGCGCGGCCTGGTGGATCCGGTGGACGACGTACGCGCCACCAACCCCGCGTCGAACGAAGAGTTGTTCGGCGCGCTGGCGAAGGACTTCTCGTCCAACGGCTTCGACGTCAAGCGGCTGATCCGCGCCATCATGAGCTCGGGTACGTACCAGTTGTCGGCGGAGGCCAACGCGACCAACCAGAACGACAACAAGTATTACTCGAAGTACGTCGTCAAGCGGCTTCCCGCCGAGGTTCTTCTGGACGCCATGTCGCAGGTAACGGGAGTGCCCACGCGCTTCGCCAATTATCCGGCGGGCTCGCGCGCCCTGCAGCTTCCCGATACGCAGGTGCGCTCCGAGTTCCTGAGCGCCTTCGGGCGGCCGAACCGCGTCATCTGCGATGCCGGAGAGCGGTCGAGCGAGCCCAGCATCGCCCAGGCGCTGCACGTCATTAACGGCGAAACGCTCAACAGAAAACTGAGCGCGCCGGACGGCTACGCGGCGCTTGCGTTGAAGCTTGGGTTGTCCGACGCGCGCATACTCGATCACCTGTTTCTTTCCGCATACAGCCGCTTCCCCAGCGAAGAGGAGAAGCGGCCGATGCTCGAAGAGCTGAAGAAGCATCGAGCGGCTACGGGCTCGACGGAGGTACGTCGGGAAGCGCGCCGGCAAGCCCTGGAAGACATGATGTGGGCCCTGCTCACCAGCAAGGAATTTCTGTTCAACTACTGACGCCATGCGACCTCTCGGCCTTATCCTGCTCCTGCCCCTGACGCTGCCCGCGCAGGACTTTGTGAAAGACGTAGCGCCCATCTTCGCCTCGAACTGCCTGGGGTGCCACGCGGGAAACGTCAAGATGGGCGGCCTGGATCTGGACACCACCGAAGGCATCCGCAAGGGCGGCCACAACGGGACGGTCCTGGTTCCCGGCAAAAGCGCGGAGAGCCGCCTGTATCTCATGGTGGCGGGCAAAGCGCAGCCCGCCATGCCGCTGAGTGGAAAGTCGCTCGCCGCGGGGGACATAGAAACCATCCGTAAGTGGATCGATGCAGGCGCCAAACCTCCCGCTCCCGGCACATTCACTTCCATCACCGCGCTCTCGCACAGCGGCCTTCCGGAGATCAAACCGCTCAAGCCGGTAAAGGCGCAAATCGGCTCGCTGGTCTGGCATCCGCAGGGCAAGCTGCTGGCTCTGGGCGGATTCCGTGAAGTCACACTGCACGATCCGGCAACCAACCAGCCGGTCGCGACTCTCAGCGGGCACGCCGAAGCGGTGCGGGCCTTGGCCTTCTCGCCCGATGGGCGGCTGCTCGCCGCGGCCGGGGGCCTGCCGGCGCGAAAAGGCGAGGTCAAAATCTGGGACGTGGAGCGCCGCGTGGAGCTGCAGACCATCGCGGGCCACGACGATTGCATCTATGCCGTCGCCTTCTCGCCCGACGGTAAGATGGTCGCGACCTCCAGCTACGACAAGCTCATCAAGCTCTGGGACGCGGCCACGGGCAAAGAGATCCGCACGCTGAAAGATCACATCGACGCGGTTTACGCGCTTGCGTTCACGCCCGATGGCAGGAAGCTGGTCTCCGCCGCGGCGGACCGCACCGTCAAGATCTGGGACCCCGCAACGGGCGAGAGGCTCTACACGCTCGGCGAGCCGCTCGACGGTTTGAATGCGCTGGCGCTCGATCCTTCGGGCAAGATGGTGGCCGCGGGCGGGCTCGACAAGACCATCCGAGTCTGGTCGCTTGACGAAAAGAGCGGCACGCTGCTGGCTTCGCTCATCGCCCATGAGGACGCCATCCTGGGACTCTCGTGGTCGCCGGATGGCAAAGTCCTGCTTTCGGCCGCGGCTGACAGAACGATCAAGGCGTTCAAGCCCGAGGATCTCACGGAGATCAAGACGTTCGCCGGGCAGCCGGATTGGGTGATGGCGCTCGAATTCTCGCCGGATGGAAAGACCGTGGCCGCGGGCCGCTTCGACGGCTCGCTGGCCCTGATTCCCTTGGCCGATATTCTGACTCGCGGCATGCAGCGCGCCGCGGTGGAGGCTCAATGAAACAAATTCTATTGACCCTATGCCTGGCTGCGGCAGTTTGTGCGCAGCCGGCCATGGACTCGCCGACGGGCACCCGCATCACTCCTCCCACCATCACGGCCGTGGCGCCGCTGGGCGTCTCCCGTGGCGCGACGGTCGAGATGACCATCGAGGGACTGAACCTGGCTAACGCCAGCGCGATCTATTTCAGCGAGCCCGGCGTCAAGGCGCGCATCCTCCGGATCAAGGAACTGCCCGATCTTGCGGATATCCGCCTCGGCTCGAACGGCACGCCTTCCACCATCGATCTCGGCCCGCTCCCGCCGCGCAATCAGATCACCCTCGAAGTGGACGTCGATCCCGTCGCCTCCATCGGCAACATCGGCCTGCGCGTGCAGACGCCGCTCGGCACCAGCCCGGAGGCGCGCTTCGCCATAGAGCCGTATTACGGCGAAGCTCCGGATCGCGAGCCGAACAACACGCCCGAAAGCGCTTTCGAGACCTATTTGCCGGCGATTCTGGTCGGGGCGGTTGCGCAGCCCGGCGATGAGGACTTCTTTAAGATTTCGGTGAAGGCCGGCGAGGAAATCCTGTTCGACAACGGCGCCGAGTTTCTCGGCTCCGCGCTCTCGCCGGTGGTCTCCATTCTGGACGGGAAACAGAACGTGCTCCGGGAGTACGGCGCGGACGGCGGTCGCGAAACGCTGGGTTTGCGCACCGCTTCGAGCAGGCCGGCGACTATTACGTCCGCATCTCCGACTATCAACAGAGCGGCGGGCGCAATCATTTCTATCGCATCAAGACGGGGAAGTTTCCGGTGGTGGTATCGGCCTTTCCCATGGGCCTGCAGAAGGGTAAGGAGGCGGAAGTGCGGCTCACGGGCTACAACCTGAGCCCGGCGCCCATGGTTGTGAAAGGCCAGCCTTCCCAGCAGGACGAACGGTCTGTGATCCTGCGGCCGGAGACGCCCTCGGGCCGCGCATTCAATGAGATCGCGCTGGCCCTGGGCGAAGCGCCGGAAGTCCTGTCGTCTGGGGAGAACGTTTCGCTCGACACCGCCCAGCCGGTGACCCTGCCGGTGACCGTCAACGGCCGTGTGGAGGCCGCCGAGAACACGTTCCGCTTCCGTGCGAAGAAGGGCGAGAAGATCGTTCTCACGGTCAACGCGCGGCGTCTCGGCTCGCGTCTGGATTCGGTTCTCGAGGTCGTGGACGTGAAGGGCAATCCCATCGAGCGCGGCGTCGTGCGCTGCATGCTTGAAACCTCCACCACGCTGCGCGATCACGACTCCGTGCAGGCGGGCATCCGCATCCAGTCGCCGACCGGCTTCGCAGTCGACGACTACGTGATGATCGGCTCCGAGATTCTGCAAGTGGACGCCATGCCGCGCACGCCGGACGACGATTTCCGCTTCGTCTCCTTCGGCGGCCGGCGGGTGGCGTACTTCGACACCACGCCCGAGGCGCACGCCAACGATTCGCCCGTATACAAGGTTCAGATCCATCCGCCGGGTGCTCAATTCGCGAGTAACGGCCTGCCCCTGGTGCGCCTGTATCACCGGAACGACGATGGCGGCCCAGGCTACGGAAAAGATTCCCGTCTGCGCTTCGTCGCGCCGGCCGACGGCGAGTATATTGCGCGCCTCCGCGACGTGCGCGGTTTTAAGGGCGGATTGAATGGCGACGATCTGAGGTACCGGCTCGCCATCCGCCAGCCCCAGCCGGATTTCCAGTTGAGCGTGAATCCGCGCAATCCCAACGTTCCAGTGGGCGGGCGCATTCCTATCGCCGTGACCGCTCTGCGCATGGACGAGTTCGAGGGACCGATCGAAATTACCGTGGAGGATCTGCCGGCGGGTCTCGAAGCCACCAAGGGAGTGATTGGGCCGGGACAGATCTCCACTACGCTGCTGCTGACCGCGCGGGAAGACGCGAAACTGGAGCGGGCCGTGCCGCTCACAGTGATGGGCCGCGCGAAGGCCGGCAGCCGCCAACTCGTGCACGCCGCCAGTCTCGACGACAAGCTGAAGCTGATCTCGCTGATGCCGAAGCCCGACATCTTCATGAACGCCGGGATGAAGGAAGTGGAACTGACGCCGGGTGGAACGGTCGAGGTGCAGGTGGCCATTGAGCGCAACAACGGATTCGGCGGGCGGGTTCCGGTGGAGGTGTTGAATCTGCCTCCCGGCGTGCGGGTTCTCGACGTCGGCCTGAATGGCGTGCTGATCAACGAAGACGAGCAGCAGCGCAGCTTCGTGCTCGAAGCGCTGCCCACCGCGCCGCCCATCGAGCAGCCGATCGTCGTCGCGGGCCGCGTGGAAACGCGCGCTGGCGGTCAGCAGACATCTTTTGCCGGTCTGCCCATTAAATTGAAGGTGAAGCCGAAGGTCGAGCTAGCCGCGGGGTCCAAGCCGTCCCCGGCGGAACGGCCGTCGGCGACAAAATAACCCATGTCCGATACGACCCTTTTGAAGGAAGCCCTGCTCCAGGGCGAGGGAGTTGTTCGCCTGGCCCCCTGTTGGGTGCCCCGGTCCTTTTTGATGCCCGGTGGACGCCTGAAGCTCGACCCGCGCGATCTCTATGCCTGCGGTGCGCACCGGGGCGGCATCGACGAACGATGGTTCTCCTCCACGACGAATGCGGCCAACGGCCCTGGTACGCCAGACGACGAAGGACTTAGCTATATAGCCGCCGGCAACAAGCGCGTGCTGCTGCGAACCGCCGTCGAGACGCTGGGCGACGAGTTTCTGGGTGCGGACGTGATGCGGCGGCAGGGCGGCTGGAACGTGCTCTGCAAGTTCTTCGACAATCTGGGCCCCATTCCCCACCATATGCACCAGAGCGAGGAGCACGCCAAACTGGTGGGACAGAGGGGCAAGCCGGAAGCCTACTACTTCCCACCGCAGTACAACTTCAAGGACAACAATTTCCCGTATACCTTCATGGGCCTGGAGCCCGGCACGACGAAGGACGACGTGCGGCGGTGCCTGGAGCGCTGGAATGAAGGCGACAACGGCATCCTGTATCACTCGAAAGCCTATAAGCTGAAGCCCGGCACGGGCTGGCAGATTGACGCCGGAATTCTGCACGCGCCTGGCTCGCTGGTGACCTACGAACCGCAGGTGAACTCGGACGTTTTCGGCATGTTCCAGTCCATGGTGGAGGGGCGCGCGGTTCCGTGGGACCTTCTGGTAAAGGACGTGCCGGCGGAGCGCCATCGCGATCTCGACTTCATCATCGGCATGCTCGACTGGGACGCCAACGTCGATCCGGAGTTCGCCAAGCACCGCCTCTTTGAGCCAGTGCCGGTGCAACCCGAAGCCGGGATGAACGACGCGGGCTATTCCGAAAAGTGGGTCGTCTATTCGACTCCTCATTACTCCGCCAAAGAGCTGACCGTGTTCCCTGGACGCTCGGTAACCATTCAGGATGCCGCAGCCTACGGATTGATTGTGGTGCAAGGCTGGGGGTCGGTGGGCCGGATGGACGTTGAAACCCCGTCGCTCATACGCTACGGACAGATGACCAAGGACGAACTATTCGCCACCGCCTGTGCGGCCCGGGATGGTCTCCTCGTCACCAACCGCAGCGACCGGGAAAATCTTGTGATGCTGAAACACTTCGGTCCGGATAATCCTGACGCAAGAGGTCTGGTGCAATGAAGTTCGGAGTCAACACATTCATCTGGACGGCGAGTTTCGACCGTTCAAACCTGGAGCTTCTTCCCCGGATCAAAGAGCACGGCTTCGACGGCGTGGAGGTTCCGCTGTTCCGCGCATCGGATTTTGCCGCCGCCGACATTCGCAAGGGCCTCGACCGGAACGGGCTGGAGTGCACCGTGTGCTCGGTGCTCACCGGAGGATTGAGTCTCATCTCGGACGATGCCGATGTTCGCAAGAGGTCGCGCGCGCACATGGCCGAGTGCGTGAAGGCCGCGGCGGAGGTTGGTGCGAACATCATGGCCGGGCCGCTCTATTCGCCGGTTGGTTATCTGCCGGGCCGCAGGCGCACGGAGGAGGAGTGGAAGTGGGCGGTGGAAGCCTACCAGTCTCTCGGCGACGTCCTGAAGCGGCATGACGTGAGCATTGCCGTTGAGCCGCTCAACCGCTTTGAGACCTACTTCCTGAATACCGCCGCCGACGTACTTAGGTTCTGCGACGAGATCGACCATCCGAACGTCGGCATCCTCTTCGACACGTTCCACGCGAACATCGAAGAGAAAGACATCGCCGCGGGGTACCGGACGGTGGGCCGGCGCCTGAAGCACGTCCACACGTGCGAAAACGACCGCGGCATTCCGGGCAGCGGGCATGTCGAGTGGGACAGCGTATTTCAGGCTCTGAAGGACGTGAACTACGACGGATGGCTCACCATCGAAAGCTTCGGCTTCGCTTTAGGCGAGCTTTCCGCGGCTGCGTCCATCTGGCGGGACATTGCGCCTACGCCGGAATCGATTGCGTTTGAGGGGATTCAGTTCCTGAAGCGGAAAGTCAAAACCCCGCCCCGTCAGAGCGGAGCGGGGTTTTGATGCCGCGTGCAAAAGAATTGACCCCGTAATTGTAACTTCCTGGTCCCCTTCTCATCGGGGAATCGAATTCATCATACCAGAGCCGCTCAGGCGAGTGCCATGACAAATCAGCGGGATCAGCGATTCCGCAACCGAGAGTGAGCCGAAGCGGGAACTGCTTGTCTCGGCTCG
>JBBDWK010000024.1:0-38588 GCA_040902885.1 Bryobacteraceae bacterium
TGCCGGTGTCGATGAGCGCGGTGGCGATGATGGTCAGCGAACCGCCTTCCTCGATATTGCGGGCCGCGCCGAAAAAGCGCTTGGGACGCTGCAGGGCGTTCGAGTCCACGCCGCCCGAGAGCACCTTGCCGGATGGCGGCACGATGGTGTTGTAGGCGCGCGCCAGACGAGTGATCGAGTCGAGCAGGATCACGACGTCTTTCTTGTGCTCGATGAGCCGCTTGGCCTTTTCGATGACCATCTCAGCCACCTGCACGTGCCGCGTGGCCGGCTCGTCGAACGTGGAGCTGATGACCTCGCCCCGCACCGAACGCTGCATGTCGGTCACCTCTTCCGGGCGCTCGTCGATGAGCAGCACGATGAGCGTGACTTCCGGGTGATTGGTGGTGACGGAGTTGGCGATGTTCTGCAAGAGCATCGTCTTGCCGGTGCGCGGCGGCGAAACAATCAGGCCGCGCTGCCCCTTGCCAATGGGCGTGAGCAGATCCATGACCCGTCCCGAGTTGTTGTCGCGCGCTGTCTCGAGCTTGAGCCGCTCGTTGGGGTAGAGCGGGGTCAGGTTATCGAAGAAGATTTTGTTCCGGGCTTCCTCCGGCGGTTCGAAGTTGATCGCGTCGACTTTGATCAGCGCGAAGTAACGCTCGCCTTCCTTGGGAGGCCGGATCTGTCCGGAGATCGTGTCGCCGGTTCGCAGATCGAAGCGGCGGATCTGGGACGGCGAGACATAGACATCGTCCGGACCCGGCAGGTAGTTATACTCCGGAGCGCGGAGAAAGCCGAAGCCGTCCGGCAGACACTCCAGTACGCCTTCGGAGAAGATCAGCCCGCTCTTCTCCGCCTGAGTCTGAAGAATTTTGAAAATGAGCTCCTGCTTGCGGAGACCGGCGGCGCCGGTGACTCCCATGTCCTTGGCCACCTGGCCCAGCTTCTGAATGCTCATGTCCTTCAGCTCGACCAGGTCGAGAGTCGGAGAGCCATTCTTGGCTCCAGCGGCGGCGCCGGCGGCCTGCTTGCGCCGGTGCCCTGCGGGGGGAGCGGCATCGGGGGCTTTCGCCTCCGCGATCCGCGTCTCGGCCGGTTTCGGCTCGGCCCGTTCAACGGACCTTTCAGCCGGCCGGTCGGATTTTTCGGCGGGTTTCTCCTGCTGTGGCGGGGGGCTGCTCAACTGTGAAGTGTTTTCGATATCGCTTGCCAAATTTCCCTCACTCCCCGGCCTGTCAAGGCCGAGAACGGCAACGGACCTTCGGAGTGCCTGCCGATCGCGGCCAGGGCGCTCCGTTGCTCCGATTGGTGTTTCAGTTTGTCCATTTTTGTGGCGATCACCAGGCATCGCCGTCCTTGATGCTCAAGCCAACGCTTCAACTCCAGATCCTTCTCCATCCAGCCGCGTCGCGCGTCGAGAATCAAAATCGATAGCTGTAGAGTTTTTCTGTACAGCAGATAACTCTCAATGAGGTGCTTCCATTCCTGTGTCCGCTCCTTTGAGACGCGAGCGAATCCGTAGCCGGGCAGATCGACGAAATAGAAGCTGCCGTCGACCCGATAGAAATTGATGGTCTGCGTACGCCCAGGCTTGCTGCTCGTGAATGCCAACCCTTTCTGGCCGACGAGGGCGTTAATCAGGCTGGACTTCCCGACGTTGCTTCTTCCCAGAAATGCGACTTCCGGCAACTCCGCTGGGGGAAACTGATCCGGCCGGGCCGAGCTAAATACGAACTCCGATGCGATTTCTCACCGCCGGCTACACAGGGTTGCACGGGCTCGCCGCCACCGGGGAGGGCTCAGTGCGTTCGCTTTTCTTCTCCGGTCTGGGCGGGCAGTTCCACGCCGGCGGAGGGTAAGGGAAGCGTTTCAAACTCCCTCTCAAGCGCAATCTTCAACACTTCGTCCATATGCTCGACGAAATGCAGTTTCATAACGTTCCGAATATTCTCCGGAATGTCCGGGAGGTCCTTCTGGTTGTCCCGCGGCAAAATGGCTTCCAGAATCCCGTGCCGGTGCGCGGCGAGCAGCTTTTCCTTCAGTCCTCCTATCGGGAGAACCTTTCCCCGGAGCGTAATCTCTCCCGTCATGGCTATATCGCCACGAACCGGAATTTTGGTCAGCGCGCTGCAGATGGTCGTCGCGATCGTAATACCGGCCGAAGGACCGTCTTTCGGAATGGCGCCTTCGGGTACGTGAATGTGAACGTCCAGACTCCGGTAGAAATCGCGCGGCAACCCGAACTGATGGGCGCGTGAGCGAACGTAACTCATGGCCGCCTGGGCCGACTCCTGCATCACATCGCCCAGTTTCCCGGTAATGGTGAGCTTGCCCCTTCCTTCCATGAGTATAGCTTCGGTGCTGAGAATCTGTCCTCCCACCTCCGTCCAGGCGAGGCCGACCGTCGCTCCGATCTCGTTCTTCTTTTCCGTCTGCATGTCGCGGAACTTAATCGGCCCGAGCAAATCGTTCAGCTTCTCCGGCGCGATCACGGTCTTTTCAAAACGCGCCTTTTCGGTCCCCGGCTTCTCCTTGGCGGCCTTCTCCTCCCGGGACTTGCGCTTGGCTGGACTGCCCTGGGCATTCACCACCTGTCGCGTGATCTTGCGGCACAGATTGCCGATCTCGCGCTCCAGGTTCCGGACGCCCGCTTCGCGCGTGTAGCCCTGAACCAGGTCCAGAATGCCCTGATCGGTGAACTCGATCTGGTCTTTCGACAGGCCGGTCTGCGCCATCTGCTTACGCACCAGGAACCGCTTGGCGATCTCGAGTTTCTCAAGCTCCGTGTAGCCGGAAAGCCGGATCACTTCCATGCGGTCTTGCAGCGCCGGTGGAATGGTGTGCAGGACGTTTGCCGTAGCGATGAAAAACACCTGGCTGAGGTCGTACTCAACGTCCAGATAGTGGTCCACGAACATGTAATTCTGCTCGGGGTCGAGAACTTCGAGCAGCGCCGAAGACGGGTCGCCGCGGAAGTCCATCGACATCTTGTCCACTTCGTCCAGCATGAAGACCGGGTTGCGCGTGCCGGCCTTCTTCATCATCTGGATGATCTGACCCGGCAGAGCGCCGATATACGTGCGGCGGTGGCCGCGAATTTCGGCCTCGTCCCGCACGCCGCCGAGCGACATGCGCACGAACTTGCGCCCGGTCGCTTTAGCGATCGACATCCCGAGAGAGGTCTTACCGACGCCCGGAGGTCCCACGAAACAAAGGATGGAGCCCTTGGGATCTTTCACCAGGCGGCGCACCGCCAGGAACTCCAGGATGCGCTCCTTGATTCTTTCGAGCCCGTAATGATCGCTTTCGAGCACCTGCTCGGCGTACTTCAGCTCGCGAATCTCCTTGGAGCGCTTCTTCCACGGCACGGCGAGCAGCCAGTCGAGGTAGTTGCGGGAGACGGTGGACTCGGCCGACATGGGCGGCATGTTCTCCAGCCGCTTGAGCTCGGCCATCGCCTTCTCGTTGGCATCCTTGCTCATGCCCGACATCTCGATGCGCTTCTTGAGCTCGTCGATCTCGCTCTTCTCGCCCCGGCCCAGCTCCTTCTGAATGGCCTTGATCTTCTCGTTGAGGTAGTATTCCTTCTGCGCGCGCTCCATCTGGCGCTGCACGCGGCCCTGAATGGTCCGGTCCACGTTCAGCTTCTCGATCTCGATATCCAGAACTTCGGCAATTCGCGTCAGGCGGTCAACCGGATCGAAAATCTCGAGCAGCTCCTGCTTCTCTTCGATGGTCAGCTGCAGATTCGCGCCCACAGTGTCGGCGAGCTTGCCCGAGTCGTCCACCCGGATAGCCGCCACCATGGTTTCGTAATTCAGATTCTGGCTGAGCTTCACGTACTGCTCGAACAGCGTGGTGACCCGGCCGACGAGCGCATCGAGTTGCGGGCCCGCCTCGACCTTGAAGTGCGAGGTGCGGACCACCGCGCGGAAGAAACCTTCGTCGTCGGCGACCGATACCACCCGGGCGCGCTCGACGCCTTCCACCAGAACCTTGATGTTGCCGTCCGGCAACTTCAGGCTCTGCACGATGTTGACCACCGTGCCGATGTTGTAAATCTCGTTTGGCTTGGGCTCGTCGATGGAGGCGTCGTGCTGCGTGGCGAGAAAAATCTTCTTGTCGCCCGCCATCGCCTCTTCCAAAGCCCGCACACTCGATTCCCGCCCCACTACAAAGGGAGTCATCATGTACGGAAAAATGACGACGTCCCGGATGGGCATCATCGGTAGGCGTTTTGTATCCGATTTTTCCTTCGAGGTAAGCATCTATCTCCGCAGCCTCCAGAACAGGCCAAGCCGGATGGCCTCGGGCGCCGTGCACGCCCGAACTTGTGTTCTGAATACCGCCCTTTTTGTCAACCGGCCTTTTCCAGAAGAGCCAGACTGATCTTCTGGGTGAGGACCATTTCCTTGGTCACCTGAAACTCGCGAACCTTCTTATGGGAGGGCAGATAGTACATCAAATCGAGCATCAGGTCTTCGAGAATCATCCGCAGTCCGCGTGCCCCGACTTTACGCTCCATGGCGAGACCCGCAATCGCCTCCAGGGCGTCGTCGCTGAACTTCAGCCGGACACTCTCGTACTCGAACAGCTTCTGATACTGGCGAATGATCGCATTCTTCGGCTTGGAAAGAATCTGCACCAGCGCCTGCTTGTCCAGGTCTTCGAGCACCGCCACCACCGGCAAACGCCCGATGAACTCGGGGATGAACCCAAAACGAATCAGATCCATCGGCTGAACCTGCTCCAGCAGGCCGATATCGCGGTGGCTCGGGGTGGCCAGTACACGGGTCTCGCGGTGCTTGTCCTGCTCCGCCAGAAAGCCCATCGACTTCTTCCCCACCCGGCGGCCAATCACTTTTTCCAAACCCACAAACGCCCCGCCGCAGATGAACAGGATGTTGGTCGTGTCGATCGGCGTGAACTCCTGATGGGGATGCTTGCGCCCGCCCTGCGGCGGCACGTTGGCGATCGTACCCTCCAGAATCTTCAGCAGCGCCTGTTGCACTCCCTCGCCGGACACGTCTCGCGTGATCGAGGGATTCTCGTCCTTGCGGCATATCTTGTCGACTTCATCTATGTAGATGATGCCGTGCTGGCACCGTTGCACATCCCCGTCCGCCGCCTGCAGCAGCTTCAGGATAATGTTCTCCACGTCCTCGCCCACGTAGCCCGCTTCGGTCAGCGTGGTGGCGTCCACGATCGCAAAGGGCACGTCCAGGATACGGGCCAGCGTTTGCGCCATCAGAGTCTTGCCGGTCCCGGTTGGCCCAATCAGTAGAATGTTCGATTTGGCCAGCTCCACATCCGTGCCGCGGCCCCGGTTCAGATGAATGCGCTTGGAATGGTTGTAAACCGCCACTGCCAGCTTCTTCTTCACGGGATCCTGCCCGATTACGTACTGATCCAGATACTCTTTAACCTCTAAGGGCTTGGGCAGCTTGTGAGGCGAGGCGGCCGGCTGATCGCTGCGGTCGTCTTCCAGAATCGAGTTGCAAACCGCGATGCATTCATCGCAGATATAGGCGCGAGGGTAATCGCTGGGCGATGAAATCAGCTTCCCTACGACATCCTGGCTCTTATGGCAAAACGAACATCGCAACGTATCGTCAGATCCGGCACGCTTCACACATTATCTCCTTGAGAAGCTGGCTTCCGAGCGCTCACCTAAATCCCGCACGTTGACACTATCCCCGTTTCCATCTCATTATCCCCCGAACCCTCCGGGTAAGCAATTGTACCCTCGTCAAGGCGGGAGGGGGCGGGGAGGGTGTAAGCCCGGGCAACTGTCGATCGAGTGCTATTCGACCACCTTGCGTGCGTGATCGAACAGAAAGTTAAGGGTCTTCTCGGTCCGTATGTGGGAGGCGATACGGGCCAGCGTGTTGTCCTTCTCCAGTTGCGCGCGGGTGGCGGCCACCGGTTCGCGCTTCTGGCGCGCGATGCGCTCCACTTCCCGGTCCACCTCGTCCCGCATGGCATCCACCGATTCCCGGTCCGCGATGGCGCTCAAAATCAGCGAAGCTTTGACCTCCCGCGCGGCCTTTTCCTGCTGGCTCTCCCGCAGCTTGGCCCAATCCAGGTTGAGTTCGCGGGGATCGATGCCTTCGCGCGCCAGCGCTCCCACGGTCTGTTCCAGCCGCCGGCGGATCTGATTGTCGACGAAGACCTCCGGCACCGGAAAATCGTGCGCGTCCACCAGCATGTCCACCAGCTTCTGCTTGGCGGCCTGCTGGGCCTCCGCCTGGCGCTCCGTGAAGATCGACTTCCGCAAAGCTTCGCGCAACTCTTCCACGTTCCGGAAGTCGCCGAGATCCTGCGCGAAGTCGTCGTTCAGCTCGGGGAGTTCCTTCTTCCGAATGCCTTTCACGACAGCGTGAAAACCTACCGTACGTCCGGCCAGCGCGGGCTGGCCATGGTCCTCCGGATAGGCGACTTCAAATTGCTTCTCATCGCCGGGCGACATGCCCGTCAATTGCTCGGTGAACGCAGGCAGCGTCTCCCCGCCGCCCAGTTCCAGCATCATCTCGTTCTGCTCAATTCGCTCGCCCTCCACCCCGGAGACGCTTCGCAGCGAGAGTACGGCGAAGTCTCCTCCCTCCAGCGGCCGGGGATCGATGTTGGTGTAATCCGCTTTCCGCTCGCGCAACTGCGTGAGCCGTTCGTCCACGTCGGCATCCGTCAGTTCAGGGTCCTGATAGGGCACCGTGAGACCGCTGTATTCCTTCAACTCGATTTCGGGCGCCACTTCGAACTGCGCCTTGAAGCGTAGCGGCTCCCCTTGTTCCATCTGCACATCGGTCAGTTCGGGGCTGCCTACAATCTTCAGATTCTCCTGCTCCACCTGCCGCTCGAAATAGCGCGGGACGAGGTTCTCGAGAACCTGCTGGCGAATATCTTTCGGGAATTGACGGCGGATCAAGCCGGCCGGGGCTTTGCCTGGCCGGAAGCCGGGAAGGCGCGCGCGCCGTTGCATCTCGCCTACCACCCGGTCGGTTTCCTTCTCCACCTCTTCAACGGGAACGGAGATTTCCAGCATGTGCTTGCAACCGTCAACTAACAAGTCAGGATTCACCTCGGAGGGAGCTAACTTTCAGTATAACACCCAACGCGGATTCCTCCCGCGGCCGGCCGCTTACGGGAATACCGGTTGTACGTGCTGCCCCTCGGAGAGGGGTTGTTCGGTGGGAAGCGCCACGGCATCGCCGTCCGAAAGTCCCCTCACCTGAACCCGGGTTACGCTGGAAATTCCCAGGTCCACCTTGCGCCAGGTCAGCCGATTCCCTTCACCCAGCGTCCACACGCCGGCATCCGATCCCGATCCGGCCCGCCGCCGCACCGCTTCTCTTGGAATGGTCAGCGCACCGTGCTCGGCGGCAGTCTGAATCCGCACGTTCACATTCGTCCCGGGCACCAGCTTCCCCCCCGGGTTCTGAATTGTGGCCAGCACTTCACCCACCTGCCGGCTGCCTAGCGGAACAATCTCGGCCGGCATGCGTTCCACGGTTCCGGACCAGCTTTCTCCCGGAATGGCATCCCAGGTAATCGTTACCGGAAGGCCCCTCGATACTCTGCCTAACTCAGGCTCGTCCACGGCAACCCGCACCGTCGCCTCTTCCAGATTCCCGATGGAAGCCACGGGCGCGCCGGGGTTCAGAAAAGCCCCGGACCGAACTTCGAGATTGTAGACCGTGCCGTCGATCGGCGCCCGGATCGCGGTACGCTCAATCCTGCGCCGCAGCAGTTCCACGGCCGCCTGGGCCTCCTGCAGCCGGGCCTGGGCGGAGCTTCGGTCGCCGGGCGAAATCAGTGCGCCCCGCTTCCGCTCGAGCGCTTCAATCTGGAGTTGTGCCTGGCGGACCTGTTCCCGCGCCGCATCGAGTTCGACCCGTGTCGCGGCCTCCTTCCGCACCAGCCGCTCCAGAATCTGGACTTCCTTTTGCGCTGTCTCGAAATCCCTCCGTGCCCTACGCACTCCGCTCTCGATCTCGGTTAACTCCGCCGAGGATCCGCCGCGCTCCATGGTTTCCAGCTCGGCGCGAGCCTGCGCGACACGTGCCTCCGCCCCGGCCAGCTCGGCTCGCAGCTCCACCGCGCGGAGTTCGGCCAGCACCGTCCCTTTCGCCACGATCCGGCCGGCGCTCACCGGGACGCGGGCCACCACGCCCGACTCCTCGGCTCGGACAACGGCCCACTCCGATGGCTCCACTCGTCCGTTCGTGTTCAGCGTGCTGACCAGTTCTTCCCGCTGCACGCGCGCGAACGGCACCTCGGGGGCGTCCGATCGCAGGCGCTGCATCCACAGAGCCAGCGCAACAGCGCCCAGGCCCAGGATAGCGATGGCTTTTTTCCAAGGGATGCCGCGGGCGGCTACGCTCTGTTTTTGTATGGGTTTCCTGGCGTCTATCTCTAAAGTATATCCAACTGATATCTGATATGAGGTTAAGAGCCGCTACCTCGCTGGATACCGCACCACGGTGAAC
This sequence comes from Bryobacteraceae bacterium, assembly GCA_040902885.1. Taxonomy (GTDB): domain Bacteria; phylum Acidobacteriota; class Terriglobia; order Bryobacterales; family Bryobacteraceae; genus JBBDWK01. The sequence goes on from JBBDWK010000024.1 coordinate 8,469, forward strand.
TGCTCCAGCCTCACGGTATCCGCGGTGGCTCCATCGACCTGGGCTTGAAAGTCGATGGGAACGCCGGACTGCCCGGGCGCGGAAGCGTCGGCGAGGCCGACCGCGAAAGCCGAAGTCGCGCCCCAGCTCTGCGCGCTGAGCCGCACACCGCTGCCGTGTATGGCAGCGTCGCCCCTGCCCGTGATGGCCGTCTCGTCCGCGGCGGCAGTCCTGTCCGCCAGCACGACACCGTCCCACGTCACACGCAGGGTGAAGCCGGTTGCCGCGCCTTGATGGGAGAACTCGAAACGGATTTCGAAGCGATCCCCCGCGTGAAGAGACGCAGCGGGAATGTTGCATGTGCCGAGACTGGTTGGGGCGGAGGAACTGGTGGCGCTGCCCGGAGCGCTGCAGATCACCTCGGAGTTGAAGAGGCCGGTTCCCGGTGGAACGGCGCTGTCCCCTCCTCGGCGGTACGAGACGACTAATGTGTCGCCAGGCTGCGGGACGGCCTCGGGCACGAAGACTATCTGATTGCTGGCGACGCCGTAGTCGAAGTCCCTTCTCTGCATCAGCCCGTTGCGATAAACCGCGAGACTGGAAATTGGTTCGGGAGCCGCCGCCAGTTGAAACGTGGCGTTGCCGCCGTCCACCACGCCCGCCGGCGTCTCACCATCCGTGAAAGCCGGCCCGCAAGGCGCCACTGTTCCATCCGCCCGCACGCAACCCGAGGCGTCGCCAACCACCGACTCCAGCTCTCCCGCCGCGCTCACCATCAACACCCGGGAAGGCGCATAACCGGGCCCCTTCACCGGACGTGCGTTGAGGTCCTCGACCAGTCCCACCACGTCTGCCTTCTGGATGGATCCTGGCGTCCCGGTTCCCGGCGCGGGAAGAACGTTCGCCCTTACGTCCCGCACTCTCAGGGCAACGGTTGCGGGCGGCACCACCCACGTTTCTTCAAACTGCACCTTGCCGTCGCTGTTGTACCTGACGCTGTAATAGGCCGATGTCGCGGCATCCGATGTCGGAACCAGTTGCACGCGCAAACGTCCCTCCGTAATCGCGACGCTGATGCTTTGCGCGCTGACGTTCGAACCGTCGGAAGCTTCGAAGCTGTTCCAGGAGATTGTGAGCAGGCCGCTCATGCGCGTTCCGTCGGCCTTGTATAAGACGTCCTGAATGAGCGTCAAAGCAGGTGCGCCGTGGCCTTTCGAAGCCAGCGCGGTAACAGTCAGTAACCCAATCGCGAGTGTCGCGAGTCTTCCGCCCTTCATGCAAGCTCTCTCCTGGCCATAGTCTATCCGGCCATCTCCCGCAGGCCTTCGAAGCTCGTTGCGGCGGAAATCTCTAAGTTATACTCGTTTATGACTTTTGTCCTAATTCTCGGAATCGCGAAGGGATTGTGAACGATATGAAGAAAACCAACCGCAGAAGTCTGTTAAAGGCCGGTCTCGGCGCCACCGCGGCAGCCGTTCCCGCAGCCGCCGCTCAGGGAACCTCACCCATGAAGAAGGTTCACCGTCAGGGCGGATCGAAGCCCGCCAAGGCGCCATTGTTCAGCGGCGCCGTCTCCTACGGGAACCTGTTATTCATCTCGGGAAAAGGCGCGCACTTCGAGGGCGATATCAAGGCGCACACCAAGCATGTCCTCGACGTGATTCAGAAGGAGCTTGAGAATGCCGGCTCTTCCATGGACAAAGTTCTCAAGTGCAACGTGTACCTGCACGACCTGAAGGACTACCAGGCGATGAACGAAGTTTTTCGCGGCCGCTTCGGGGAGGAGCCTCCTGTGCGCACCACCATCGCCGCCTTTGGCGGCATCCCCGGCGATTCCCTGGTGGAGATCGACGTAATCGCCTACATCTGACTCCCGCGGCTGGCCCCTGGTCCTCGATAGAGGCCGTGCCGGCGTATATATTCGAGCACGGCCGGGGGCACGGCGACATTCTCGTCTCCCGCCGCCAGCCGCCGGCGAATCTCCGACGACGAGACCGGAATCCTCACCTCCTCCAGCCGTTCCACCTGCGCGCCCGCGGGAGTCTGGTAGGCGTGGCCGGGCCGGCTCACCACGATGAATTTCACCGCCTGAATCACCTCCCGCCAACGATGCCACGTCGCAATCTCCGCGAACGCGTCGGCGCCGATCAGGTAATAGAGTTCCGGCTCGCGCTCCCTCTCTCCAATACCCTCTTTCAGACGCTCGAGAGTACGAATGGTGTAACTTCTTCCTCCCGCTTCATCCAGGCGAGAGGCCTCGAACTCCGGCTCGTCCCGGCAGGCCAGCTCCACCATCCGGTACCGGTGTTCGTATCCGGTTCTGTTCTCAAAGGCTTTGTGAGGCGGCTGCGAAGCCGGCACGAACAGCACCCGTGTCAGCTTCCATCGCCGGAGCGCTTCGCGGGCGATCGCCAGATGACCGTTGTGGATCGGATCGAAGGTTCCGCCGAAAACCGCGATCCTCGTACGCACGATCGTTAGGGCAGAACCTTGATGCGCAAGTTGCGGAAGTAAGCTTCCATCGGCGGCCCCCTGTGCAACTGCAGCGCGAGAATCCCTTCCATCCGCTCCGTATCGCGGAAATCCGCCGTGAGCAGGCCGTTCAAGCGGATCTGAATATGATCGCCGTTGCAGGAAATCTCATAGTCGTTCCAGTCCTTCAGTCGCACGACCTTTTCGGCCTTTTCCTTCCAGCCGTTCACCAGAATGCCGCGCTTGCCCTTCTCGTCGTAGATGCAGCCCCAGTAGTTGTTCTCCGCCATATCGGCCTGGTAGCCGCGCACCACCCAGTTGGGCAGCGCCTCGCTGCGGAACTGGATGCCGCTGTTGTGATTGCGCAGCTTCACCTGGGCGCGCAGAACGAAGTTCCGGAAGGATTCCTTGGAAATCAGGAACGTGTTGCTGTCGAGCGTCACTCCTTCCGTCGATCCGGCGATCGCTCCGTCGCGCACTTTCCAGAGCCGCGGGTCGCCATCCCAGCCTTCCAAAGTCTTGCCGTCAAACAGCGGCCGAAATCCGTCCTGCGCGAACGCCGCGGCGCAAAACGCCGCCAACAGGCACAGAATTTTCATGGTTCACGTTCTTTCGATCTTCACGGAATTGAGCTTAACGTCCGTCTTGGGCTTGTCCTGAGCGCCGCGCGGTACTCGCGAGATCTTCTCCACCACCTCATACCCCTCCGCAACCTCGCCGAAAATCGAGTGGCGGTTGTCCAGCCAGGGGGTTTGCGCGACGGTGACAAAAAACTGGCTGCCGTTGGAATTCGGTCCGGAGTTGGCCATTGACAGCATTCCCGGCTTCGAGTGGCGCAGCGAAGGATGGAACTCGTCGGCAAATTGGTAGCCCGGACCTCCGCGCCCCGAGCCTTCCGGGCAGCCTCCCTGAATCATGAAGTCGGGAATCACCCGGTGGAAGATCAACCCGTCGTAAAACGGCTTCCCCGTCTTGGCCCCTTCGGCCAGATCCACGAAGTTCCGCACCGTCTGAGGAGCTTCGGCCGCAAACAGACGGACTTTGAAACTCCCTTCGGTCGTATCGAAGATCGCATACGTATCGCTCTGCGCGTTCTCATTGGGCATCTTGCGATTGTATCCCACGCGGCTTCGTATTACCGGCTGGCGCGTTGTTCGCGCGCCGCCTGCGTGGCCAGCTCGTCGGCGCGATTGTTGTCTTCATGCGAGGCGTGCCCGCGCGTCCACACCCAGCGCGTCCGGTGGCGCTGGTTCTGCTCATCCAGTTCCTTCCACAGGTCCGCGTTCATCACCGGCGATCCCGTGCTGGTCTTCCAGTTCCGGCGCTTCCAGTTGTGGATCCACTCCGTAATACCCTTTTTCAGATACTCCGAGTCGGTCACAATCTCCACTTCGCACTGCTCCAGCAGCGCGCGCAGTCCTTCCACCGCGGCGGTCAGCTCCATGCGATTGTTGGTGGAGTGCGGAGAGAAACCGAATATCTCGCGCTTGTACTTTCCGTAGCGGAGGATGCAGGCCCAGCCGCCGCGGCCCGGATTGGGCTGCGCGGCGCCATCGGTAATCAACTGCACTTTCTTGAGCGGCTCCCGCGATTGGCCGGGTGTCACGAAACGAAGGCATCCTCCAGTTCGTGGGAGAAAAACTCGTCCACCGCGTCGAGGATGGCGCGCGGCTCCGAAACGGGGTAGATCGCGGCGCGCAATTTGGAACCGTTGCGGACTCCGTGCGTGAAGTACGTGGCGAACTGCTTCATCTTGCCGGGCGTATCGCGCTCTTCGCGCTCCAGCAGCATGGCGTAGTAGGTGCGCATCATCTCGTACCGGTCGCGCTCCGTGGGCTGCTCATAGGAACCGCGCTCCATATACTGCCGGATCTGGCGGAAGATCCACGGATTCGAGGCAGCCGCGCGCCCGATCATCACCGCGTCGCAGCCCGTTTCCGCCGCCATGCGCACGGCATCCTCCGGGCGCTGAATATCGCCGTTGCCAATCACCGGAATCCGCACCGCCGCCTTCACTTCGGCGATGCGCGTCCAATCCGCGGCGCCGCTATATCCCTGCTCCCGCGTGCGCGGGTGCAGCGCCACCGCTTGCAAGCCGCAATCCTCGGCCAGCTTCGCCATCCGCACCGCAACCAGCTCGCGATCGTTCCATCCCGCGCGAAACTTCATGGTGAAAGGGATGGAGATGGCGGCCCGGACCTCTTTCAGGATGCTCTCCACCAGGGGCAGGTCGCGCAACAGACCCGAGCCGCCGTTGCATTTCACCACCTTGTTCACCGGGCAGCCAAAATTGATATCCAGAATGTCGAATCCCAGATCCTGGCAGATCCGCGCGGCCTCGGCCATCACCGCTGGGTCCGACCCGAACAACTGCGCGGAGATGGGATGCTCCTCGGGTTCGAACTCCAGGTACCGGAACGTTCGGCCGGCCTTCCGCCCGCGCACCGAGGCACGCACCCCGTGGGAGCTGGTGAACTCGGTCATGATCAGTCCGCAGCCGCTCAAATTTCGGATGAACCGCCGGAAGACGGTGTCCGTGACCCCGGCCATGGGAGCTAGAACCGTGGCTGGAAGAACTACGATCTTCCCCACGCGCAGTTCCGCCGGGAAGCGCGCGGCGGCATCGTTCTGATTGGCGGGGAGCATGTTGCTTTCATTCATTCTAGCGGTTGGGCGGTTCGAAACGGAACCAGGCCATGAGGCGTCGAAGCAGTGTAAGGAGCGAACCCCCATGAAGCGTTTGCATATCGCTGCACTCGTTGCTGTCGGCGCCCTCGGAGGAGCATTGATCACGCGGTGGCAGGTGGGGGATCGTCCCGAGCCTGCTCCTCTGGCAGCTGCCCCGGCCGTCGAGCCGTTGGCGCCGCCCGCCGTCCCGGAGGCCGTCGCCCCCGAGCCGGTTCCTCCACCGGTAGAGCCGGCGAGAAAGCCAGTCCGTCGTCGCCTGGCGCCTCCCGCTCCTGTCCAAAGGGCCGCGGAAGCCCCCAGGCCGCTGCCCGAGCCACCCGCGATTGAGCCTGCGGCGACGCCTGCGCCCCGGCCCAGCGTGGTCGCCGACCCGCCGCCACCTCCCGCGCCTCCCCGTTCCGTGACTCTGCCGTCGGGCACTCTGATCCCGGTCCGCTTGGGAGAAGGTCTCTCGACCGCCAGGAATCAGCCGGGCGATACCTTCACGGCAACCTTGGATCAGCCGCTGGTCGTCGACGGCTTGGTAATCGCGGAGCGCGGCGCGCGCCTGGAAGGCAGCGTCATTGAAACCACGGAGGCGGGCAGGGTGAAAGGTGTTGCGTCACTCGCCATCCACCTCACCCAGTTGAGAACCTCGGATGGCCAGCAGATCGGCATCGAGACCGAGACATTCCGTAAGGAGGGGGACACGTCGGTACGCGGCGATGCGGCAAAGGTTGGCGCGGCGGCGGGAATCGGCGCGGCCATCGGCGCGATAGCCGGAGGCGGCAAAGGCGCAGCCATCGGAGCGGCCATTGGCGGAGCCACGGGAACCGGCGGTGTTCTTGCCACGCGGGGAAAAGCCGCCACGCTGGCCAGCGAAACCCGCATCAGCTTTCGTCTTTCCGAGCCTGTGACTGTCGTCGAAAAGCGGTAGTCCGTCCTCAGCTTCTACCAGAACGCCAGTGGGATGTCTCCCGGGGCATAGCGGAAACCAACCGTAAACCGCTGGCGGTCCTGCCGGAAGCCGGTATTCGCTATGGATGGGCGGAAGTAATCGAACCGCGAATGGGCGTGTAAGCTTCCAGTCAGCCGGTAATTCAATCCGACGCTGCCCCGGTACGTCTGAAACTTCCCAAGGGTTTGCGCCAAACTGCTGTAGGTCGAGTGGCCTCCCGAGAGGGAGAACGCCAGCCGCCGCAGCGCCTGATAGGTGTACCCTCCGTTAATCGACTTCTGCGCGGACGTTAGCAGTAAGCCGTTCCCACCCGAAATGCCGCGAGTATAAGAAATTGCCAGCGCTCCGCGCTCGAATTCCTTCCTGATGCGCGCCATAAGATCGGGCAGGTAGTTGACTCGGTAGACCACCTCCGTGCCGACCCTCTGCCCGATGATCGCTGCAATCTCGGGATCCAGTGTTACCCGCGTAAGCCCAAGGGTTTCCACCCGGTTGGCGCCTGCCGACAGTGCAATTTCCAGAGTGCGGGTCAGCGCGTGCGAAAGACCCAGTTTGACTCCGTGTACATCGCTTCCACCGAAACCCTGTGTGAATTTGAAGTTCGTGAAATCATAGGCGCTTGTCAAGGTCGTCCTGCGGCTCAGGCGATAGGCGAGAGTACCCCGCGCGCGGCCGCCCGTGACACCATATAGCGCGCTGGACTGGCGCCGGATGATGAAATTCCCCCCGCCGAGCCCGACGGAAAGCCGCGCAGTCTTCTGGAAGACCAAGTCGCCCTGAGTCACGAAGTATGTGGTTCGGCCGTCGAACAGTTCGTCCTGCGGCACATCGACCAGCTCCGGATTGAAAGCCAGCCCCTGGCTATACCCGCCGAACTGGCCGGCGCCGCGACTCGTCGTTCCCGCCGCCTCCTGTATGCTGACCACGAGCCGTTTGGACAGCGCGTGCCTCAGACCGAGTGTCAAATTTTGATTACTGCCGTTGAAATAACGGTTGGAGGTGTAATGCCTGTAATCGCCCCTATAATCGACCGAAACCACGCTTTTCCTCCACGCGCGGGTGCCCGATAGGCCTACAGCAACCTGCCCCCCATAGGAATTCTGCCGAGGAATGGAACCGTCGAGCCGCACGCTAGGGGCTCTGAGTCCTTCCTCATAGATGCCATCGAGCGAGATGTAAGGACGAAACTTGATGGGCTCGCCCGGCTGATTGAAAGCTCCGGCGCCTCGCCCCAGAATCGCGGGTCCGCCGTACTCGGACGTCGTTTCTTCCCCCACCTGACCGAACAGCATGCCGGCGGCGAGCAGATATGCCCAGGTGAAGCACAGAAAAGGGAGAGAGGACCGGGCCGTGCAGGCCTGAGGAACTGGGGTCACCTCTAGAAGTCTGTCGCCTTCCGGCCTCTATGTCAAGCTAAACACATCCGTTGTAAGCTGTAATGTTTTTCACAGTTACTGAACGTGCTTCGGTTATCCGGCGTCTAAACAGTCATGACTCGCAAGCTCCGGCATCTGCTCCTCATTCCGATCGGCGCCCTGATGGCCGCCGATCTTCCCGTCCGCGAGATCGTTCTCTACAAGCACGGCGTCGGCTACTTCGAGCGTATCGGGCGTTTGGCGGCGGGTGAGTCCGCAAGGCTGGAGTTCAAAGCCGCGGAGATGAACGACGTTCTGAAATCGCTGATGGTCAACGAGAAAGGCGGGGGCGCCGTATCGGGAATCCGTTACGATTCCAGCCAGCCGCTCGCCGGCCTCCCTGAAGATCTGCGGAATCTGCGCGACAAGACGACGCTCGCCGAAGTGCTGGAAGCTTTGAAAGGCTCGCGCATCGCCCTCGCGCTTCCTTCCGAGACGGCGTCGGGGGCCGTTGTCGGCGCACGGGTAGTTCCCGGCGACGAGAAACGGCCGGGCCGCGAGGAGGTCACTCTCCTGCTCGACTCCGGCGAGTTGCGCTCCCTCGAGCTGATTCCCGGCTCGCGCATCCGTTTCGCCGATGCCGGAATGCAGGAGCAGTTCAAAGAATACCTCGCGGCGCTCGCAAACACGCGCGCCCGCGATAAGCGATCCGTTCACATCGAGTCCACGGGAACGCAAAGCCGCGACATCGCCGCCGGCTACATGATCCCCGTTCCCGTCTGGAAGTCCAGCTACCGCCTGGTTTTCCAGGAAGCGGGCCCAGTGCTTGAAGGTTGGGCCATAGTGGACAATACCACCGGCGAAGATTGGACTAACGTGAGCCTCTCGCTCGTCTCCGGCCGCCCCATCTCTTTCATCAGCCCGCTCTACGATCCGCGCTACATCTCGCGCCAGGTTGCCACACTGCCGGAAGAGATGGCACAGACCCCGGCTCTGCATGCCGGCGCGGTCGATGATCGCTTGAAAGCCATGGCCGGTTTTGCGCCACTTCCGCCGGCGCCCCAACGGGTGCGCACCGAAGCTATGAACCTCAGTACCCCTCCGGCGCCGGCAAAAGCGCGCGAAGTCGGCGAGCTCTTCGAATACCGCATCGCGACGCCGGTCACCATACGCCAGAACCAATCCGCCATGGTCCCCTTCCTGCAGGACAAGGTCGCGGCGCGCAAGCTGTTGATTTACTCGGACCACTCCTCGGCGCACCCGCGCAATGCCGCGGAGATTACCAACTCCACGGGCAAAACTCTCGACGGCGGCCCCGTCACCGTCTTCGAAGCGGGCGCCTATGGCGGCGAAGCCTTGATGGACACTCTCAGCCGAGGCGACAAGCGGCTCATCAGTTATGCCATCGACGTGGGCACGCGCATTGGCACTCAGATCGACTCGCGCCGGGACCTGGTTCGCGAGGTGCACCTCCGCCGAGGGCTGCTGTTTACGAAGGCCGCCGCCGTCGAAACCAGGACCTACACAATTCGCAACACGGAGAACCAACCCAAGACCCTCATCGTCGAGCACCCCGTCCGCGCGCAGCACACGGTGCTCACGCCCAAGCCCGTTGAGACCACCGCTGCGCACTACCGGTTCGAAGTGAAGCTTGCGCCCGACTCCGTTGCCAAGCTGCCGGTCACCGAAGAACGCGTCTACGAAACGTCCGTGGCTGTCGCCAGCCTTACGCCGGACGTTCTCGTGACTTACGTGCAAAACCAGAATCTCTCCGCTGCCGCCCGTAAGGAGCTGGAACGTATCCTCGAACAGAAGAGCAAAATCGCAATCGCCGGCAACGAGATTGCCCGTACGGAAGCCGAAATCAATACCGTAGTGCAGGACCAGGAGCGTATCCGCCAGAATCTTGCCAGCCTGAACCGCGTCAGCGGACGCGACCGGCAGGTCCAGGCGTACGCCGACCAGCTCGCGTCCCAGGAAACGCAGCTCGCCCAACTGCGCGACCAGTTGGCGGCGCAGCGGAAGGGGCATTCGGCCCTCGAGACGGAGTTGAAGGTCATGTTTGAGAAGCTGGAGTTCTGAAGCCTTTGAAGCTCGCTCTGATCGGTTATGGCAATGTGGGCCGGGCGCTCGCCCGGCTCATCCGCCGCAAGCGTCGGGACTATCCGTTCCGCATCACCGGCATTCATACGGCGCGTCACGGAACCGCCATCAGCTCGCGAGGCCTGCCCGTCCAGCCGCCGTTCGGTCCGGCGGCGCCCTGCATCGAGGCCTTCCTGGACGCCGCCCAGGCCGAAATCGCCGTGGAGCTCACCACCCTCAATCCTGTCAGCGGAAACTCCACCTCGAAGATCGCAATCGAAACCATGGAAGCGGGCGGCACGCTCGCCGAGGGAGTCGAAAAAGCGCGCGCCATGGGCATCGCCGAGGCCGATGCCAGCTACGACCTGGAAGGCTGGGACTCCTCGGCCAAAACAGCGGCCCTCGCAAATGTTTTGATGGACGCCCGCGTGACTCCTCAATCCATCGATACGAAGGGCATCACCCGCCTCATGCCGGAGCGTGTTCGGGAGATTGCCCGGTCCGGCAAGACCGTGCGCATCGTGAGCCGCGCCCGCGGCAGCCGTACAGGCGTCTCCCTGCGGGTGCGCGCCGAAGTCCTGGACCGCAACGACGTGCTGGCCGCGGTCCCGGGCACATCCAACCTACTGCTCCTTCACACCGACCTCATGGGCGCCATCGGCACGGTCTCCATTTCGCCGGCCGTCGAGCAGACGGCGTGCGGCGTCTGGTTCGATCTCATCGACATCGCGCGCCGCTTCTGATTAAACTGCCCATATGGATCTGGGCATCAAAGGACGTGTGGCCCTGGTAGCCGCGGCGAGCCAGGGTTTGGGAAAAGCTTCGGCGCAGGCGCTGGCATGCGAGGGCGCGCGCGTGGCCATCTTGAGCCGCCGCCAGGACGAGCTAGATCGCGTCGCGGTGGAAATTGGCGCCGCGCTTCCCGTCGCGTGCGATCTCTCGAGCGCTTCCGGCATCGCCGCCGCTGTGGATCGCGTCCAGCGCGAGCTGGGCGGCATCTCCATTCTGGTAAACAACTGCGGCGGTCCTCCCGCCGGAACTTTCGACAGCATTACCGAGGAGCAGTGGATCGGCTCCTTCGAGCAGGTCTTCCTCAGCGCGCTACGTCTCACGCGCGGCGTGCTGCCCATGATGCGCGCCGCGCAGTGGGGCCGCATCGTCAACATCGTCTCCTCTTCGGTGGAGCAGCCGATTCCCGGTCTCATCGTTTCCAACGCCTACCGCCCCGCGCTGGCCGGCTGGGCGAAGACGCTGGCCGCCGAAGTCGCCGCCGACAACATTCTGGTCTCCTGCGTGGCGCCCGGGCGCATCTTAACCGCTCGTACGCAAACTCTTGATCGCGCCGCGGCGGAGAAAACCGGCCGCTCCATCGAAGAGATAGGCAGGGAGCGCGTCGCGGCCGTGCCGCTCAAACGCTACGGCACGCCGGAGGAGTTCGGCAGCACGGTCGCCTTTCTCGCCTCCGAGCGCGCGTCCTATCTCACCGGTTCGGTAATCCGCGTGGATGGCGGCGCAGTGGCGGGCATATGAAGCTTCTCACCTTCCTGCACGATGGCCGTGAGCACGCGGGCGTCCTGGTGGGCGATTGCGTTGCCCCCGTGGAGGAGATCAACGCGCGTCACGGCACCCGCGTCCCCAACAATCTGCTGGAGATCGTTCAAACCCGCGCGGAGCTTCATCCGGAAGGCGCCGCCACCATCCCGATCGCGGAGATCACGCCCCGGCTGCCTTATGGTGTGCCGCCGAAGATCTGGTGCATCGGTTTGAACTACCTCTCGCACGCCGAGGACATCGACGCCGTGCAGCCGGAAGAGCCGGGCAGCTTCATGAAGCCCGCATCCTGCCTTTTCCAGCCCGGCGGCGAGATCCGCCTTCCGCCCGCCGATCTCTCAAACGACGTGGACGCCGAAGGCGAACTGGGCGTGGTGATCGGAAGGACCTGCCGTTACGTCCCCGCCGAACACGTACGCGAGGTCATTTTCGGCTATACCACAACGCTGGACCTGACCGCCCTTGACGTGCTGCGCAGGAACACGCGTTACCTCACGCGATCGAAGAGCTTCGACACCTTCTTCAGTTTCGGCCCGGTGATTGTCACCGCCGACGAAATCGGCGACGTCGATTCGCTCGAAGTGATCACCGAACATAACGATGGCATCTGCTCGCGCGACTTCGTGCGTCACATGCGCACGCGCCCTTTCGAGCTGGTTCGCTTCCACAGCGACTACATGACGCTGAATCCCGGCGACCTCATCTCCACCGGCTGCCCGAAGGGCGCTCGCATCCGGCCGGGCGACCGGGTCCGGGCGCGCATTGAAGGCGTCGGAACGCTCCGCGCCACCATCGCCCAGGGCGACCGCAAACCGGTCTACTGATACCGTACACTGTTTATGCGGAGGTGAACCCTCATGAGTCGTGCAAATGCCAGGAAGAGGAAAAAGGAGCCAGACTGCAAGGCATACCTCACCCTCACTCCACGGGAAACAGAGACGTTTGTAAACACGATTCTGGCCCCCGCAGATCCGGGTCCGGTATTACGTGCCGCCGCGAAGCGCTACAAAGAAGTTATGGGCCGGTATCGTGGATCGCAGGCGAAACCACCTGGACCACCTCGGTAAGTCCAATGCTTGCAAGAGTGGGGCGGGCTTCAGCCTGCCAGGGGACTTCAGTCCCCTTCTCCGTGGGCCATGAGAGTTACCGGGCACCGGTTGAAACCGGTGCGCGCGCTGAAGCACGCCCCACTTATTCATACCGCAGCGCCTCAATCGGATTGATCATGGACGCCTTGCGCGCGGGGTAGATCCCAAAGACGATGCCCACCGCGACGGACACGCTGAAAGCCACGATCACGGACGATGACGTAACAATCGTCCGCCATTCCGCGGTCACCGCAATGAGCCAGGAGAGGAAGAAGCCAAAGGCCACGCCCAGGATGCCGCCCCCGACCGAGATGAGCACGGACTCGGTAAGGAACTGCCGCAGGATATCCGCGCGGCGCGCGCCGGTGGCCCGGCGGATTCCAATCTCGCGGGTGCGCTCGAGCACCGTCGCCAGCACGATATTCATGATGCCGATGCCTCCCACCAACAGAGATATGGCGGCGATCGCTACCATCACATAAGTGAAGATAGTCTGCGTGCGCTTCTGCTGGGCGAGGAGGGCGGCGGGGATGGTGACGCTAAAGTCTTCCGTATTGTTGTGGGTGGAATTGAGGATGGAGGTGACGACTTTGGCGACTTCAATATTGTCCGCTTCCGCCTTCAGCCGCAGGTCGATACCGTCTATCTCATCCTTCATGGAGCTGTTTTGGTCCCAGTAGCGGTACTGAAAGGTGTTCAAAGGAATGTAGACCCGGTTGTTGAGATCCTCCATCTGGCCGCCCGAGCTTTGGCTTCCGGAAGCGACGCGCTCTCCGAGGACCCCCAGCACCTGCAGCCACGTATCGTTGACCTTTACAAACTTGCCTACCGCCGGCTCATAGCCGAGCAGGTTGGTCTTCGCGGTCATCCCCAGCACGCAGACGGCGGCGCTTGCGGCATCATGGTCCTGGGCAAAGAACTTGCCCTCAATGGGCAGCAGATTGTGGATGACTGCGTATGATGCGCGCACGCCATAAAGCTCGGGAACGTCGCGCGCAGGTTTCGGCAGGACGCGCGCCGGGTGCAGGCTGCGCCGGGCGGAGAGCAGCTCCAGGGAATCGATGTTGGCTTGCAGGATGCGCGCATCGCGTTCCGTCAACCCGGGCGACGAACGGCGGCGCTGCTGCAGTTCCTCCCGGCTGGTGGCGGAGCGCGAGTCGATCAATATGTTCCGGACGCCGAGCTGCTCGATGAAGCGCAGCGACTCTTCCCGCGCGCCGGCGCCAATGGCGAGCATTCCAATCACCGATCCAACGCCGAAGATGATGCCCAAAGCGGTGAGAAACGTGCGGGTCTTCTGCGCTCTCAGGTTGGCGGCGGCGAGCCCCAGATCGGCGATGAAGGATCGAAACGGGAGCCCAGGCATGGATTTTAGGATTTTGGCAAAGCCTGCATGGCGCCTCCGCCGGCGCCTTTTTTCTTGCGTTCCTGACCGGGATTGGCCATGGCAACCACCTGACTATCCTTCAGGCCGGTAATCACGACCCGGCTCTCGCTGCGGCGAACCAGCTTCACGTCCTGCGGCTCGAATCCGGAGTCCTTCTGGAGGTAGACAAGATGCCTGCCGTCGCTCTCAAAGAGGGCTTGCGAGGGGAGCCATAAAACATCCTTGAGCTTCTGCGTGGTTACGACGATCGTGGCGCTCATGCCGGGACGAAGCTCGGGCGATGGATTACTCAGCGCCAGTTTGCACTCGAAACGGCGATCCCAAGGCGGTCCGGTCGTGCCGCCGATGTTCTTGATGGACCCTTCAAAATCCTTGCCCGAGAGGGCGATCGCTCTGATGACCGCGGCCTGGCCGACGGCCAGATGGCCGCGGTCCAGTTCGCCCATGCGGGCCACCACTTCCCAGGACTGGAGATCGGGTATCTGGGCGACGGCCATGCCGGCCCGGGCCATATCCCCAACCTGGAAAATCGGAAACTGCATGCCCCAGAAGACGAAGTTGCTGTTGTTGTTCTGCTGCACGGCTACGTAACCGCCGGACTTCGCGCGGAGCGTCAGGGCGGCGATGTTGCGCCGGGCGGTTTCGGCCTTGACCTGAGCTTTTTTCAGGACCGCTTCCTGGATCGCCACGCCGGCTTCCGTAGTGACCTTCCGGTTGGCGAGGTCGTGCCGGATCTGCGTGAGCCTGTCGTTGGCTGCATTCAGGGCAAGCGTATTCTGACGCGCGACGATAGCCGCCAGAAGCTCGTTGCGGCGCGAATCGAGCTCGGCCAGGCGGACCTCGGTCTCAGCCTCCAAGAGCGCATAGCGCGCCTCCTCCTCGCGGGCCAGGCTCTCGGACTTGGCCTGCTCAACCTGTGCCTCGGCTTCGGCCACGTCGGCTTCCGCCTCCCGAAGCGCGAACTGCTGCTCCGTCGTATCGAACTCCACAACCACGTCCCCGGCTTTGACGACTTCGCCGGGTTTCCGGAGATAGGTGATGGCCATCTCCCGTCCGCCGGTCATGGGCGCGGTCAGCATCTCCGAGTGCCCGCCTTGCAGCTCGCCGCGCGCCGTGACGGTGACCGTGACGTCGCCTCGCTTCACGCGAGTGGTGGGAATGTTGAGATCGTCCGCCGCGGATCCGATGCGGTAAATCGTCAATCCGCCCCATGCGGCCAGTGCGAGAGCCAGCGGGACGATGAGTAGCGCCAGAGCCGTCTTCCATCTCATGGCAGCAACTCCTTCGCGTCCGGCTCAACCAGCGTTACGTGCCTGCCGGGCGGGAGGCCGCGGACCGCGACCTCGTCGGGATTGCGCGCGGCGATCTCGACCGCAACCGCACGGTAGCCCTTGTTCTCCACCGTGTAAACGACGGGCTTTCCTCGTTTGGTGAAGACGGATTTCGCCGGCACGCCGATAGCGTTTGGAATCCGGTTGACGATCACATCAATGGCTCCATTCATTCCGGGACGGAGGCGCGCGTCGGGCTGCTTGATGCTGGCATAGCCGCGAAAGCTGCGGGTGGGCGGCCATTCGAAGCTCTGCTGGGTCAGCGGAGAGATGCCATCGAGCTTCGCCTGTAAGGAGAGCTCCGGGAGGGAATCGATCTTCACGCGGACGTCGTTGCCTACCGCAATGCGGCTGCGGTCGATCTCGTCCAGCTTGGCTTCCATCTCGAGGGTGTTAAGGTCGGGCACTTCGGCGAGAGCGGCGCCCGGCCATGCCTGATCTCCGATTTTGAAGGGCTTTGCGTTCATCCACCCCTGAGAGTAGTTGTTCATGTAGACGATAACACCGCTGATGGGCGCCTTGAGCTCCATTCGAGACAACCGGTATTCGGTGATCTCCACGTCGGACGAGGCCTGGTCGCGCTTGCGGCCAAGCGAGGCGATTTTGGAGCGGCTGGAGGCTTCGTGGAGTTGAACGGTCGCCTCCTGGACCTGCAGCTTCTGCCTGGAGAGAGCCAGATCGATGCGGCTCTCTTCGCCCTGCAGCCTGCTCACGATCTCGGCCTTCGAGGCCTCCAGTTCGGCTCGCTCGACTTCGTAGCGGGCCTTGGCGAGATCGATCCGATCCTGCTCGGCGGTGATGCGCGCCTGCGCTTCCGCCTGCTCGAGCGCGGCCTGCGCCTGCTGCAACTCAGCCTTCTTCTCGTTGAGCTGCTGCTTGGCGCTGCTGGGATCGAAGCGGATCACCGCCTGATCCGCGGTCACGGGTTCGCCCGCGGCGGCGAGCCAGACGATGCGCAGCTCGGGAACGTTGACGGGTGCGGTGACTTGAACCGACCTGCGGGCGCGAAGCTCTCCGCGCGCGCGGACCAGAACCAGAAACTCGCCTTGGCGGGCCGGAGCGGACGGCAGCTTCGGCCCGAGAGGGAGGTCTTTCCATTTCGTCCAGCCCAGGTAGCCGCACACGCCTAGGGCTACGGCAACGGCGGCGAAGACCGGGTAGCGCCGCGGCCGGCGGCGCCGCGGCGCTACCCGCTTTGGAGGCGGCGCAACGACCCTCTCTTCCAGCGGGACTGCAACGGGAGTCGCTGCAACCGGAGTCGCTGCTGCAACGGGAGTCATTGTTTTTGCTCGCCCCGGACGATTACGGCGGCGGAGAGATCGGGCATGAGACGGGGATCCTGGACGGCAAGCCGGAAGCGCGCGGCGAAGGTTTTAATGGGACTCCCAAAGGCCGACGCCGCCACCGGGCTTGCGGACTCGAAACGAGCGGGAAACTGCGTGTCGGGGTAGGCGTCGAGCTGAACGACCGCCGTGCCGCCTGGAACCAGAACTTCTCCATCGGGCTCGGCTACATAGAGATGGACCTCCATCTCCGAGGGGTCGAAGATGCGGAGAAGAGGCTGGCCGGAATAAAGCTGATCGCCTTCCTGGGGAGGTCCCATCGCGCCGCCCCGCCAGATGTTTTCGTGCGCCACCTGACCGGCGATGGCCGCTTTGAGCACGAGCTTTTCGGCGTTCCTGAGGGCGCGTTCGAGAGCGACTTTCTGGCGGTCCCGCTGCAGCTCGAGGATGCGGAGCGCCGCTGCCGCCGCCTGGGAGCGATATTTGTGAGATTTCGTCAAACTGGCCACGCGGGCGGTAGCGTTGGCTGCCTTGGCTTCATTCTTCAGGCGGTCGATCTCGCTGAGAATAGGCCCTTTGCGAAGCTGGATCTCGGCTTTCGCCAAATCGGCCTCGGCCGTCCGGAGCTCGGAGAGACGCTTTTCGTTCTCCGCGTTGTTCTCGGCCTTCTTTTGCTCCACCTGGTGGCCAAAATCCTCGTATTTGGCTTCGGCTTCGCGCGCGGCGTCCGCCTGCTGGGTCCGGTCGAACTCGGCAAGCACGTGGTTGAGCTGAACCGTCGCTCCATTCGGAATCAGCTTTGTCAAGGTGAGGCGGCCCTGCTGGCCGGCGATTTGGGGAGCTTGAATTGTAGTTACCCGGACGGCCTGAACCGTGCCCGTCGCGCGCACCTGCCGCTGCACGGGAAACTGGTTCGAATCGACTACCGGAGCGGCGGAGACGGTAGACGGGGACTTGCAGGCCCCTAGCCCGAGGATCAAGCAAACGAACAACACCGCACTCAGCGGCTGGACCATGGCGCGAGTCCTTCCTCTTCCAGCTTGAAGACGCTTCCGGTACTCGAAACGTCGAAGATTTTTATGGGACTTCGGAAGCTTAGACGATAATACCCCCCAAAATGGTTCCCGCTTCCGCAATAAATCTGGTCAGCCGTCCCACGCGACTTTTGACAGGCGGGGAGGCGTTCAGGGCCGGATGCCCTCGTCCGGCTTTGGCGCCAAAAGGGCGATTCTACACGATGCGAACGTGATACTATTTTTAGGCCTCCGTAGCTCTTTTCCACTAGTCCGTGGCGCGTCCTGGAGGAGAATTCAAGTACAATATTTGGCACGGAGTTACGCCAGCTTTGCGCCACTCCAAAGCACGGACGTCGGTCCGGGACGATTCTTAGCTAAATGATTCAAAAGAGACTTCAGGCGACCGAAGGAGTAATGGATGAGAGCCGACCATGGAGTTACCGACAGCCTTGATGCCAGCCTGCTGTTGAGCACCCTGCTTGCCTTCAAGAAAGGAGATTTTTCCGCCCGGATGCCCGTGGATCGCACAGGTGTTGCCGGGAAGATCTGCGATGCCCTCAACGATGTCATCGAACTGAATGAAAAGATGGCCATGGAGTTCGACCGGGTCAGCCGGGCGGTTGGGAAAGAAGGCAGAATCAACCAGCGCGCTTATCTCGGCATGAACGCGGGATCCTGGACCTCCAGCATCGATTCCCTGAACAATCTGATCGGAGATCTGGTACAGCCTACAACCGAGATTTCCCGCGTCATCGGGGCGGTAGCGAAAGGCGACCTCTCCCAGACCATGGCGTTTGAGGTGGACGGAAGGTCTCTGCAGGGAGAATTTCTCCGGACCGCGCGAGTTGTGAACACCATGGTGGGCCAGCTCAACTCCTTCTCTTCCGAAGTCACGCGCGTCGCCCGGGAGGTCGGGACGGACGGCAAGCTGGGCGGCCAGG
Source organism: Bryobacteraceae bacterium (assembly GCA_040902885.1). Classification (GTDB taxonomy): domain Bacteria; phylum Acidobacteriota; class Terriglobia; order Bryobacterales; family Bryobacteraceae; genus JBBDWK01. The sequence continues at coordinate 26,579 of JBBDWK010000024.1, forward strand.
CGGTTGTACAAGGCGTGGACGGCGTCTGGAAGGACCTCACCGAAAGCGTCAATTCAATGGCGGGGAATCTCACCGCGCAGGTTCGCAACGTTGCGGAAGTGACCACGGCCGTCGCGCGAGGCGATTTGACCACGAAGATCACGGTTGACGCGCGGGGCGAGATTCTCGAGCTGAAGAACACCATGAACACCATGGTGGACCAGCTCGGGTCGTTTGCGTCGGAGGTGACCCGCGTCGCGCGCGAAGTGGGTACGGAAGGCAAGCTCGGCGGTCAGGCCGAGGTAAAGGGCGTGGGCGGCGTCTGGAAGGACCTGACCGACAGCGTCAACTCGATGGCCGGGAATCTCACCGCGCAGGTTCGCAACATCGCCGAAGTCACCACGGCCGTGGCCAACGGCGACCTTTCGCGCACCATTACCGTCGACGTGAGGGGCGAAATTCTGGAACTGAAGAACACCATCAACACCATGGTGGATCAGCTGAACTCCTTCGCTTCCGAGGTAACGCGCGTCGCCCGCGAGGTGGGGACCGAAGGCGCGCTGGGAGGGCAGGCGGAGGTCAAAGGAGTGGCCGGAACATGGAAGGATCTGACCGACAGCGTCAACTCCATGGCCGGAAATCTTACCGCGCAGGTTCGCAACATCGCCGAAGTCACCACGGCTGTCGCGAAAGGCGATCTGTCCCGCAAAATCACGGTGGACGTGCGCGGGGAGATTCTGGAGCTGAAAAACACCATCAACACCATGGTGGACCAGCTCAGCTCGTTCGCCTCGGAGGTGACGCGTGTGGCGCGCGAGGTGGGAACCGAGGGCAAACTCGGCGGCCAGGCGGAGGTGACGGGAGTCGCCGGCACCTGGAGGGACCTCACGGAGAGCGTCAACTCGATGGCCAGCAATCTGACGAACCAGGTGCGCAACATCGCCGAGGTTACGACGGCCGTCGCCCGAGGCGATCTGACCACCAAGATCACCGTGGACGCGCGAGGCGAGATTCTGGCTTTGAAGAACACCATCAACACGATGGTCGATCAGTTGAGCTCCTTCGCCTCGGAGGTAACCAGGGTCGCGAGAGAGGTGGGCACGGAGGGAAAGCTGGGCGGCCAGGCGGAAGTCAGGGGCGTCGCCGGCACATGGCGGGATTTGACCGAGAGCGTCAACTCCATGGCCGGGAACCTGACCAACCAGGTCAGAAACATCGCCGAGGTCACCACGGCCGTTGCCAAAGGCGATCTGTCGCGCAAGATCACGGTGGACGTACGCGGCGAGATTCTGGCGCTGAAGAACACCGTGAACACAATGGTGGACCAGTTGAACGGCTTCGCTTCCGAGGTGACACGCGTCGCCCGCGAGGTCGGCACGGAAGGCAATCTCGGCGGCCAGGCCGACGTGAAAGGCGTGGCGGGCACTTGGAAGGACCTCACGGACAGCGTCAATTCCATGGCGGGCAACCTGACCGCTCAGGTGCGAAACATTGCGGCGGTGACCACCGCCGTGGCTCGCGGCGATCTCTCGACCAAAATCACGGTGGACGTGCGCGGCGAGATTCTGGAGCTGAAGGACACCATCAACACCATGGTGGACCAGCTCGGTTCGTTCGCCTCGGAAGTTACGCGCGTGGCGCGCGAAGTGGGCACGGAGGGTAAGCTGGGCGGCCAGGCGGATGTCCGGGGCGTGGCGGGAACGTGGAAAGACCTCACCGACAGCGTGAATTCCATGGCCAGCAACCTGACCAATCAGGTGCGCAACATCGCCGAGGTGACCACGGCCGTGGCCAACGGCGACCTGTCGCGCAAAATCACGGTGGACGCCCGCAACGAGATTCTCGATCTCAAGAACACGATCAACATCATGGTGGACCAGCTCAATTCGTTCGCCTCCGAAGTGACGCGCGTGGCGCGCGAAGTCGGAACCGAAGGCGAGCTGGGCGGTCAAGCCGAGGTGAAAGGAGTCGCGGGCATCTGGAAGGATCTGACCGACAACGTGAATTTCATGGCCCGCAACCTGACCAACCAGGTGCGCAACATAGCCGAGGTGACCACCGCGGTGGCCACGGGCGATCTCTCGCGCAAGATCACGGTGGACGTCCGTGGGGAGATTCTGGAGCTCAAGAACACCATCAACACCATGGTGGACCAGCTCAGCTCGTTCGCCTCGGAAGTCACGCGCGTGGCGCGTGAGGTGGGCACGGACGGCAAGCTCGGCGGTCAGGCGGTAGTGGGCGGCGTGGCGGGAACCTGGAAGGATCTCACCGACAGCGTGAATTCCATGGCCAGCAATCTGACCAACCAGGTGCGAAACATCGCGAACGTCACAACCGCCGTGGCCAACGGGAACCTGTCGCGCAAGATCACGGTGGACGCGCGGGGCGAAATCCTGGATCTCAAGAACACCATCAACACCATGGTGGACCAGCTCAACTCCTTTGCCTCCGAGGTGACCCGCGTCGCGAGAGAGGTCGGCAGCGAAGGCAAGCTCGGCGGCCAAGCCGACGTCCGGGGGGTCGCGGGCACGTGGAAGGATCTGACGGACAACGTCAACTTCATGGCCGCGAACCTCACCACGCAGGTCCGCGGCATCGCGAAAGTGGTCACCGCCGTCGCCAATGGAGATCTGAAACGCAAGATGGTTATCGAGACCAAGGGCGAGATCGCCGAACTGGCCGACACCGTGAACGGCATGATCGACACTCTCGCCGTCTTCGCGGACCAGGTCACGACGGTGGCCCGCGAAGTGGGAATCGAAGGCAAACTGGGCGGCCAGGCGCGCGTCCCCGGCGCGGCCGGCATCTGGAGAGACTTGACCGACAACGTCAATCAGCTTGCCGCCAATCTCACCACCCAGGTGCGGGCCATTGCGGATGTGGCCACCGCGGTGGCGAAGGGCGACCTGACCCGATCCATCGCCGTGGAAGCGCTGGGCGAGGTGGCCGCTCTCAAGGACAACATCAACCAGATGATCGCGAACCTGGCGGAAACCACGCGCAAGAACACCGAACAGGACTGGTTAAAGACCAACATCGCGAAGTTCACCGGCATGGTGCAGGGGCAGAGAGACCTTCTAACTGTCTCGCAGCTTCTGCTTTCCGAGCTGACTCCGCTGGTCGGCGCGCAGCACGGGACGTTCTTCATCACCGAGCAGGGCGAAGAGGAACCCGTTCTAAGGCTGATTTCGGCATATGCGGACAACGCGGAGGGCGGCGTTCCCAGGCAGATTAGAATGGGCCAGGGACTGGTCGGACAGTGCGCCCGCGAGAAGGAAAGGATTCTTCTTTCCGCGGTGCCGAACAGTTACATCAAAATCAGTTCCAGCTTGGGACAAGCAACGCCCGTGAGCATCGTCGTACTCCCGGTTCTGTTCGAAGGGGAAATCAAGGCCGTACTGGAACTCGCCTCTTTCCGGCGCTTCAGCGAGATCCATCTGGCCTTTCTCGATCAGGTCACCCGCAGCATCGGAATCGTCCTGAACACCATCGCCGCCACCATGCGGACGGGCGAGCTGCTGAAACAGTCGCAGGCTCTTACCGAACAGTTGCAGAAGACCAACGACGAATTGCAGGAGAAGGCCGTGCTGCTCGCCGAGCAGAAGACCGAGGTGGAACAGACCAACCGGGAGGTGGAACAGGCGAAGCAGGCTTTGGAAGAGAAGGCCGAACAGCTCTTGCTGACTTCGAAGTACAAATCGGAATTTCTCGCCAACATGTCTCACGAGCTGCGCACGCCGCTCAACAATATGCTGATCCTGGCGCGCATGCTCGCGGATAACCCGGACGGATCGTTGTCGCCCAAACACACCAAGTACGCGGAGACGATTCACTCCTCCGGAACCGACCTGCTGGCGCTCATCAATGACATTCTCGATCTCACGAAAATTGAGTCCGGCAAGATGGATGTGGAGCTGGGCGGCGTCCGGTTTGCCGATCTGGAAGAGTACGTGGGCCGGACATTCCGTCACGTCGCGGACGGCAAAGGACTCGATTTTGCGGTCGAGATCGACCCGCAGCTTCCGCCCGTCATTCACACCGATGCGAAACGCCTGCAGCAAGTCCTCAAGAACCTGCTGTCGAATGCCATCAAGTTCACCTCCCACGGTTCCGTCCGGTTGACTATCGCGCCGGTCGCCGGCGGATGGCGGGCGAACCATCCGGTGCTGAACCGGGCGAAGACCGTGGTCGCCTTCCGCGTCAAGGATACCGGCATCGGCATTCAGCAGGATAAACAGAAGATCGTCTTCGAAGCGTTTCAGCAGGCCGACGGCACCACAAGCCGGCGGTTCGGAGGCACCGGTCTGGGCCTCTCGATCAGCCGCGAGCTGGCGCGCCTGCTCGGCGGCGAGATTCGCCTGAGCAGCACGCCCGGCGAGGGCAGCGTCTTCACGCTGTATCTGCCGCAAACCTACATCTCGGCCGCTTTCGCGTTTAAACCCGCCGAGACGGACGTCCCGATCCCAGCGGACCGCGGCGCCTCGCCCGAATCGCCGGCAGCAAAATGGGAAGTTGTTCCGCCCGCTCCCAGCCTGCCCGTGCCGGCGCTCATGGAAGAAGTAGCCATTGAGGACGACCGGAATCACGTGCTGGCCAGCGATCTGGTGCTGCTCATTATCGAAGACGACATCGCGTTCGCGCGCATCCTTCTGGATCTCGCTCACGGTCGCGGTCTCAAGGTCCTGGTCGCGCTTCGTGGCGGCACGGCGCTTTCGCTTGCCCGGGAATTCAAGCCGGGCGCGATCACATTGGACATCCGGCTGCCGGATATGGCAGGCTGGACGATACTCGATCAGCTGAAACATGACCCGGCCACGCGTCACATCCCCGTACACGTCATCACCGGTGATGAGAACCGGCGCCGCGCCCTCGCGCTGGGAGCGATGACATACCTCGATAAATCGCGGGCCACCGAGTCCCTGGACCCGGCCTTCGCGGCGATCCACCAGTCGGCCCAGCCCGGCGTCAAACGCCTGCTGGTGGTTGGCGGAGACGACACGCGCGGCCGGCGCATAACCCAATTGCTCGCCGGCGACGACATCCGCATCACGCCGGTCCTCACCGGAGGCGAAGCGCTGGATATTGTGAAGCGGCAAACTTTCGACTGCGGGGTGTGGGACGCCGACATCGCGGATACTTCCGTCGCGGCGCTGGTCGATGAGATCCGCCAGCGTCCCGAGCCCAAGGCGTTTCCGGTGATCGTCTACGCGGAAAGAAAGCTGACCGATTCGGAAGAGATTGAGTTGGAGCGCGCGGCCCGCGGCGGGACGGTCCGATTCGTCCAATCGAAAGAGCGTCTGATCGACGAAGCCGCGCTTCTCCTCCACCGGGTGGAATCCGATCTGCCGGAGGTTCAAAGAACGGTTCTCGAAAACGTTCGCCGCGTGGAGGCGAATCTGGCGAATAAGAAAGCGCTGATCGTGGACGACGATCTGCGAAACATTTTCGCCCTCACCAGCGTTCTGGAACACCACGACCTCAAGGTAATCCATGCCGAAAACGGCAGGGCCGGGGTCGAACTGCTCAGGCGAACGCCGGATGTGGACATCATTCTGATGGACATCATGATGCCCGAGATGGATGGCTATCAGACCATGCGGGCTATCCGGAAGATTCCGGAGTTTCGGACCATTCCGATCATAGCCCTCACCGCAAAGGCCATGAAAGGCGACCGGGCGAAGTGCATCGAGGCGGGCGCCTCCGACTACGTGACCAAACCGGTCGATCTGGAGCAACTCTTCTCCGTGCTGCGTGTGTGGTTATCTCGCGGTCACGAGTATTCGCGTACCATCTCGACGGCCGGGTCCTCGGGTTCCGAGTAATCCGCGGCCGCGGAAGGCGACTTTATGGCGATTGCATCGGCGAGGGCGGCGGAAGCGCCTCTCGAACCCCAGAAGGTCAAGATCCTTTTGGTGGACGATAGCGAGGAGAACCTGGTGGCTCTCGAGGCCGTGCTGGAATGCCTCGGGCAGGATCTGATTAAGGCCAACTCCGGCACCGAAGCTCTTCGTCATCTCCTGGAGCACGAATTCGCCGCGATTCTGCTCGACGTGAAGATGCCGGAGATGGATGGCTTTGAAACAGCCACGCTGGTCCGCGCGCGTAGGCAATCGCAGCATACGCCGATTCTGTTCCTCACCGGCTACAAAAGCGACGAGCATCTGTTCCGGGGTTACGACCTGGGAGCGGTCGATTTCCTGTTCAAGCCGATTGTGCCGGAGATCCTTCAGTCCAAGGTGGCCGTGTTCGTCGAGCTCAGCAGAAACTCGCAGTTACTGGAGCGCCAGGCGCTGGCTCTGAAGAAGACCGAACAGAACGTCCGGGCGCTCCTGGAAGCCGCTCCGGATGCGATGGTCATCACGGACGCGGCGGGAAGCATCGTGCTGGTGAATACGCGGACCGAGGCGCTGTTCGGCTATCGCCGGGAGGAGTTGCTGAAAAAGCCGATCCATGCGCTGGTTCCGGAGTGGAACGGCGAAAGTACCGATCTTTGCGCGGTTCGCGCCGGCGCGGCAACGTTTCCAGCGGAGATTTCCATCAGCGCGCTGAGGACGGAAGACGGCGACATTATCATCAGCTCGATTCGCGACGCCACCGGGAGAAAGCAAGCGGAGGATCGTATCCGCCGGATTAACACCGAACTGGAGAGGCAGGTCGACGAGCGCACGGCCGAGTTGGTGCGCGATGTCGCGATACGTCAAAAGACCGAGCAGGCGCTGGGGAAGAGCGAAGAGCGTCTCCGTTTGGCCGTTCAGGCGGCTCAGCTCGCGCTTTGGGAGATCGATCTCTTGAGCGGCGAAGTAGTCGAATCGGAAAGCATGGCCGCCATATGCGGCCTGCCGCCAAGAACCGCAAATTGCAGCCTCGAGGACTGGACCAGACGGATCCACGCGGAAGACGTGCAGCGAGTGGTCGCGGAGTTCGACGATGCCACTTTCGGCCGTGTCAACTACGACACCCAGTACCGGGTAGTCCGCCCGGACGGCGACATTCGCTGGCTGGCATGCCGGGGACAGGTGCTCCGCGACGACGGAGGGCAGAGTGTCCGCATCGTGGGCGTCGCGCAGGACATCACCGAGCGGCAGCTGAATGAGGAATCGGTCCGCCATAAGCAAAAGCTGGAGAGTTTGGGCATTCTCGCCGGGGGCATCGCGCACGACTTCAACAATCTGCTTACGGGCATCATGGGAAACGCCAGCCTGCTCCTGGACGATACCCCGCGGACTTCAAGAGATCGCCCCATGCTCCAGGACATTGTCAGTGCATCCGAGTGCGCGGCTCAACTGACGCGGCAGATGCTGGCGTATTCCGGCCGGGGCCGTTTTGTCGTGGAATACCTCGATCTGTCCAAAGCGGTTGCCGAGTTCACCGCCCTGCTCCAGGCCTCGATACCGAAGCACGTTGTACTGCGGTTGAATCTGGCGCCGGAGCTTCCTCTGGTCGAGGCGGATTTGGGCCAACTGCAACAGCTCGTGATGAATCTGGTCATCAACGGGGCGGAAGCGATCGGGGGCAACGCCGGTCTGGTGCTGGTATCGACCAGACTCGAGCGGGTTTCGAGCCCGGACAGCGTCTCCGTTTTCGGCGCGGACGAGATTCCGGCGGGCGAGTATCTGCTGCTCGAAATCAACGATACCGGCGAGGGAATGGAAGAGGCGACCATTCGAAAAATCTTCGACCCCTTCTTTACCACCAAGTTCACCGGCCGGGGTCTTGGCCTTTCGGCGGTTCTCGGCATTGCCCGGGGCCATAAAGGCGCGATCAAGGTCCGCAGCAACCCGGGCAAAGGCACTACCTTTCAGGTATTCTGGCCCAAGGCCGAACGGCAGGTCGCGGTGCGGCCGCCGTGCGAACTGTCTCCGGCGCGGGGTACCGGAACCATCCTGGTTGTCGACGATGAAGAGGTCGTGCGCCGGACGGCTCAGATCGCGCTCGAACGATACGGCTATCAGGTGATTTCAGCCGAGAACGGCAGCGAAGCGCTCAACGTGCTCGAAGAGATGCGCGATGCGGTCTCGCTGGTCGTTCTGGACATGACGATGCCCGTCATGGGAGGCGACGAGGCTCTTCGCAGAATGAAAAGACGATGGCCCGAGCTGCGCGTGCTGGCTTCGAGCGGTTATCACGAAGACGAAGCCATCAGACGGTTCGGCGAGGGATTCGCCGGCTTTATACAGAAGCCGTACACGGCCGCTAAACTTCTTTCCAAAGTAAATAACTCCCTGTAAGTACTGCTGCCGCTTGCTTACGCGCGCGGTTCGGTGCTGTGGCGATGACTTATCTCATTACCTTTGCGTGTTACGGCGCATGGCTCCCCGGCGAGGAAGGCGCCGTCGACCGCAACCACAACATCCCCGGCCGTCCGTTGCCGGCGGCGGACGCCGGTCGCGTACAGGCGGTGGAGAAACTCATGAAACAGGAGCCTTACCTGCTCGATGAGGCTCATAGGAACGCCGTTCTGAACGTCGTACAGGAGGTTTGCCGTTTCCGGAACTGGACTTTACTTGCGGCGCACGTGCGGCGATGGGCCCGTCATGGAAGCACACGGTACCTATGGACGACGGAAGAAGTTTCAGCGGCAATCAGCTATGTAGTGAGCCGGCAAGGAGATCCTCTGGCCGTGTTCGAATTGAAGCGCTGACCGGCAGCACCGAACCGCGCGCGTCAGCAAGCGGACGACCGCCGGGTTAGTACCCATTTAGTCTCTCTCAGGCATTTTCCAGGATTGCATTTAAGACCGGCCTTAGGGGCACACTGAATTTGGCCCACCCTTGGCCCCCCGAGGAACCAAAAATGAGGACATTAAACGTCACACCGGCAGCAAGGCTTGCGCTCGCCTTGACGCTGTGCGCCGGCTTCAATCTTGGCCACGCAGACCAGAGGAAAATATCGAGGGATCTCGACGGCCTCAACCCCGATGCCACCGTCGATGTCATCGTTCAGTACCACAACGCGAAGCCCGCGGACGATCGCGTTTCCAAGATGCTGCGTCGTGGAGCGCAGCTCAAGAGTCATCTAGGAAATGACGACTCCGACGTATTTTCACTTCCCGCCCGCGTCCTGCGGGACATCGCCAACGATGGGGATGTGCGCTACGTATCTCCCGACCGCATCATTCAAGCGTCGCTGGAACATGCGAACCCGGCCACGGGCGCGGCTCTGGCCTTCAGCAATGGTTACGAGGGCGAAGGCGTAACCGTCGCCATCATCGATAGCGGGATCAACGCTCACGACGACCTGGAGAATTCCCGCAGATCGCGTGTAGTCTATTCGGAGAGCTTTGTCCCAAGGGACCGGAAGACCAGCGACCGGTTTGGCCATGGAACGCACGTGGCCGGAATCGTCGCGGGCAATGCGGCGCTCTCCAGCGGGCCCAATGCAATCCTGTCCTTCCGCGGCATGGCTCCGCGCGTTCGCATCGTGAATCTGCGCGCCTTGGACGACGATGGCGTGGGAACCGATTCGAGCGTCATCAGAGCCATCCACCGCGCCATCCAGTTGAAGTCCGCCTACGGCATCCGGGTGATCAACCTATCGCTCGGCCGGCCGGTGTACGAGAGCTTCGCCGACGATCCTCTCTGCCAGGCAGTGGAGCGGGCCTGGCGGGCCGGCATTGTAGTGGTGGTCGCGGCCGGCAACGAAGGCCGGAACAACAGCTTCGGCACGCAGGGCTACGGCACCATCATGAGCCCCGCCAATCATCCGCTGGTAATTACCGTGGGCGCCATGAAGGATATGGCCACGGCGCCGCGCGGCGACGACCTCATCGCCACCTACTCGGGCAAAGGGCCGACACAGATCGACCACATCGTGAAGCCCGATATCGTGGCGCCGGGCAACCGGATTATATCGCTCACGACGCCGTCCAGCCTTCCCCGGCCGGGCTCGAACTCGCCCAACCTGGTCCCGCTGAACTACTACCTGAACACCAACCGCAACGGCAACTCGCACGACTATTACAAGTTGAGCGGCACCAGCATGGCGGCCCCCATGGTCTCCGGGGCGGCAGCGCTCCTGCTGTCGAAGGAACCGCAGCTTCAGCCCGACCAGGTGAAAGCGCGGCTCATGAAGACCGCCACCAAGTCGTTTCCCGCCGCAAGCACGGCATGCGATCCGGATGGAACCTGCTTCACCAGCCAGTACGATCTGTTCACCATCGGCGCCGGGTACCTGGACATCTGGGCCGCCCTGAACTCCACGGACGTTGCCACGGGCCATGCCGCCTCGCCCAGCGCGATCTACGACGCGCAGAGCGGAACGGTGCGCGTGGTCAACAGCAATTCGGCCGTCTGGGGAACCTCCGCCGTGTGGGGTACGTCGGCCGTCTGGGGCACCAGCGCCGTTTGGGGGACTTCGGTCTGGGTGGATGGCGCATCGGCCGTCTGGGGAACCTCGGCGGTTTGGGGCACCAGCGCGGTCTGGGGTACCGGCAACACACAGGGCTTCAGCGCCGTTTGGGGCACCAGCGCCGTCTGGGGAACCAGCACGCCCTCGGCCGGCCCGATGAGCCGTCTCCTCAACGGCGAGAACTGACGTTTGCACCAGGGGCCAGCCTCCCAATCTGGCCCCTTCCTCGCTTTTCGTAGTACTTCCGATTCCCCTTCGTCCTGGTACCCATCCGGCTTTCTCAGATGCTTCTACTGGTTGTTGTTAAGGGCGCCCTTAACCGCAAACTGGCCCAGTAGGAGATCTGCATGAAATCTTTCAGAGGAAAAACCCGTGTGGCAATGCTCCTGAGCATCCTGCTCTTATGGAGTAGCTTCAGCGTTTGCCTGGCGGACGACAGTAAGATATCGCCGGACCTCAGGGGACTGAGTTCGAATAGCGTTGTCGATGTCATCGTTCAGTACAAATCCATCCCGCAGTCCACGTCCGGCGGCGGGCTTTTGGGCGGGCTTTTGGGCGGGATTCCGATCGTCGGCCCGCTCCTCAACGCCGTGGTGAAGGTTACCCTGGGCTTGCTCAACGCTGTCGTATACACGCTCACGATGCAGTCGGTCAGGGAGCTGTCGGAAGATCCCAACGTAATCTATATCTCCCGGGACCGGCCAGTCGGCGCTTCCCTGGAATTCGCGAACCCCACCACGGGCGCGTCCATCGCCTTCAGCCAGGGGTATCGGGGCGCGGGAGTGGGAGTCGCTATCATCGACAGCGGCATCAACAATCACGCCGATTTCAAGACCTTGCTCCTCTCGCGCGTAGTGTATTCCCAGAGCTTCGTTAAGGGCGACTCCAGGACTAGCGATCCTTACGGACACGGCACGCACGTCGCCGGAATCGTCGCGGGCGATGCGGGGTTGTCCAGCGGCCTGGGCGCGAAGAATACTTTCCGCGGAATGGCGCCGGCCGCCCGCCTGATCAATTTGCGCGTGCTGGACGCGAACGGCGCTGGCACGGACTCGGCGGTAATCAGAGCCATCGAGCGCGCCATCTCTCTCAAGTCCAAATACAACATTCGGGTCATCAATCTGTCTCTTGGCAGGCCGGTGTACGAGAGCTTCACCAAGGACCCGCTGTGCAAGGCCGTGGAGAAGGCCTGGCTGAACGGAATCACGGTAGTCGTGGCGGCCGGAAACGAAGGCCGGAACAATACCTTCGGCACTCGGGGCTATGGCACCGTCATGAGTCCCGCCAATCACCCTTCGGTGATCACGGTTGGCGCCATGAAGGACATGGGCACCGTCTCGCGCGGCGACGACCTGATCGCCACGTACTCGAGCAAGGGACCCACGCAGATCGACCACATCGTGAAGCCCGACATCGTGGCTCCCGGCAATCGAATCATCTCTCTGCTCTCGGACAACAGCGTGCTTCGCTCGAACTCGGGCAGCGCCACTCTGGTGCCGCTGAATTACTACCTCCCGACCAGCAGCACGCGGCCGTCCAGCGACTACTATCGGCTTAGTGGAACCAGCATGGCGGCGCCCATGGTGTCCGGAACCGCCGCGCTGATGCTGGCCGAGGAACCGGGGCTCAAGCCCGACCAGGTGAAAGCGCGGCTCATGAAGACCGCCACCAAGTCGTTTCCCGC
>JBBDWK010000025.1:0-38304 GCA_040902885.1 Bryobacteraceae bacterium
ACCTATTCCCTATGTTTTAGTTGCCCGGACCCCTACCCAAAACTAAGTGGCATTGGGCTTTAGCCCGCGCACCGGTTTCAACCGGTGCTTTGGACAGCGGGACTGAAGTCCCGCGGCGGGCTCAAGCCCACCCCACTCAGCGTTCCCCGAAAGAGTAAAGCGCGGAACGCGTGCGGAAATAGATCCGGTTGCCGGCGATTGCCGGCGTCGCAAAGCATTCGTCCCCCAGATCGTTGACCGCGAGAATCTCCCATTGCGCTCCGGCCTTCAGCACCACCGCTTTGCCCTGCTGGCTGAGCATATATACTTGGCCCGCGCCGCCCACTGGCGACGAGTAGTAGGTGTCCAGAGCGCCCGTGAGCCGGCCCTGCTTCAAAATCTCGCCGGTCTTCGGATCGAGACTGGTCAGAATCCCGCCGTCCTTCACCATGTACAGCACGCCCTGATAGAGCAGCGGCGTCGGAACGTTCGGCAGAAACTTCCGCATGCTCCACACGACGTTGGTTCCCGTCCGGTCGCCGCGTCCCCCGTGGCGCACGGCGATCAACTGGTTCCTCGATGCGCGCCGCGCACGATAGAAATTCCAGTCGCGCTCGTCGAGATGGCCGTTGCTGTCGAGATCGATGGTATAGAAGCTGCTCTGGATGCGCGGCTCGGAGGCAAACTCATCGGGCGTCAGCCTGCCGTCGCGGTTGGAATCGTATTGCTTCAGCGTCTCGGCAAAAGCGGGCGTCTCGGTGGGCTGCTCGGCCTCGCCGCCATACTCCCACCAGTGAGCGTAAATCATGTCGCCGTCAATCACCGGCGACGATTTGGGCTGCCAGGACAACCCGCGAATCCACCACAGCTTCTCGCCGGTCTCGGCGTTGTAAGAGGCGAGTTGATAGGCTCCCGGCACAATCAACTCGGCCGGGCCCCGCGCCGGGCGCAGGATGGACGGCGTGGAGTAGGAGCGCGTGGAGTCCGGACGCTCCACCTTCCACTCCACCTTTCCCGTGTTCTTGTCTATAGCGACGAGAAACGAATCCGTATCCTGATCGCAGAGAAGAATCACCAGTTTTCCCACGACGATCGGCGACGATCCATGGCCGTTGACGTTATTGAACGGGCCGAGCGGCAACCGCCAGCGCTCGCTGCCGTCGAGCTCGTACGATATCAGACCGAAATCGCCGAAGAACACGTAAACGGCATTGCCCTCGATCGCGGGCGTCGGCGAGGCGGACGAGTTCGTCGGCTCGTAGCGCTCCAGACGCGGGCGTGGGGCCTCGCGCCGCCATAGAATTTTTCCGGTCTTGCGATCCAGGCAGATGGTGTATAACCGCCCGCCTTCGTCGACGACTTTCTTCCGGCCGGCATCCGTGCGATTCCCGCCTTCGGCCGCGGTCAGAATGATTCGATCCCCCACAATTACGGGGGAGGAATGACCCGGCGGCAATTCCGTCTTCCACACAACATTGTCGGCCGGGCCAAAGCGAACCGGCAGCCGGGCAACGCCGGCGACTCCGGCGGCATTCGGTCCCCGAAATTGCGGCCAATCCTGAGCGGCAAGCGGCAGGGCCGCGAGAACGAGCGCGATCCAGGCGCGTATCACCGTATCAGCATACCCGATTGGGGGTTTCGGTATCCTCAAGGGACAGCATGGATAGGCGCAATTTTCTTCACCTAACGGCCGCATCGCCTCTCCTCGCGGCTTCACCCGGGCTGCCCAGGTACCACATCGTTTCGGCCTTCAAGCCGGCCGCTTCACCCGGGATGCCAGGGCCTTACCGGGGCCAGGTGGTAAATGTCCATTCCAACCGCTGCATCGACGAAACCTCGGGCAAAGCAGACGCCCGGACGGTTCGTACGATGCTTTCCGAAGGCATGCGGGCGCTGACTGGCGACAGGGAGGAGCGCGACTCCTGGGCGCGCTTTGTCACGCCCAAGGACGTGGTGGGCGTCAAGGTCAACTGCTCCGGGGCGCCAAACATCATGTCGTCGCCGGAGGTCGTCGCCGGCATCGTGGAGAATCTGATCGCCATCGGCGTGCCGCCCCGGCAGATCTACGTCTACGAGCGCTTCATGAGCCAGATGAAAAGGGTGGGGTACGAGAAATACGTGCCCGAAGGAGTCAACCTCGTGGCCGCCGAAGAGGCCCGCGGTTCGATCCTCGGCTACGACCCGAAGACCTATGTCGAGGCGGATTTCTTTGGCGAAGAGGATACGCGCTCGAATCTGGTCCGCCTGGTATCGGAAAAGCTGACCAAGATTGTCAACGTCCCAAATATGAAGGAGCACCGCGCGGCCGGAGTCACCGGTTGCCTGAAAAATATCGCCTACGGCAACTTTTCCAATGTGGACCGCTCCCACCGCTGGGAGAAGACCAACACGTACTCTCTCATCGGAACGCTGGCATCGGTCGAGCCCGTGCGGTCGATCACCGTGCTGCATGTCATGGATGGGCTGCGGGGCGTGTGGCACGCCGGGCCGTTCTCGCTCAACCCTAAATTCCGCTTCTTCCCGAAACAGATGATGTTCGGCACGGACCCGGTGGCCATGGACCGGCTTTTGATCGACGTGATCGAGGACAAGAGAAAGGCGGAAGGCGCGCCCTCCATCTGGGACCGCTCTCCGGAGCGCATCAAATTCGAGCGGGAAGTGAATCCGGCGGTGAACCGCTTCATTCGCGAACCCGGCCACATCGAATTCGCATCGACCATGGGATTGGGCGTTTACGACACCAAGCAGATCCGCCGTAAGGACATCGAGGTATGAAGTGCTGCCTGACGCCACCGAATTCACGCTGCCCGAACTGAAGTCGTATGCGGTGATCGATTTGGAGCGGTAGTCAGAAGATGGCCGCGATTCCCAGCAGGACCAGCGGGAGGAAGCGGACGTAACTTATCGGTGTATACTATCGGACACTCAGAACAATAACGCACGGGAAGGTCCATGGATGCATACACTTCGTCTCCTCCTTCTGCTTGCCGTTGCGGGCGCCTCGCTTTCGGCGCAGAGCATCACGGGAAACATCACTGGTACAGTCCAGGACCCGAGCAGCCTGCCGGTGAACGGCGCCGGCATCCGGCTGACTCAGGTCTCGACGGGCGCACAGCGTAACGCGGAGACGAACCACCTGGGCGTCTTCTTCTTCGGGAGCCTTCAGCCGGGGACCTACAACCTGAGCGTTGAGTCCCAGGGGTTCAAGCGCCTCGAGCAGCGATCGATCCACGTATCCGCCGCCGAAACCCTGGCGCTCGGCGCTCTGGTTCTCGAGGTCGGCAGCGTCGCCGAATCGGTTTCGGTGATCGCTCAGGGAGCGACGGTCCAGACGCAAACCGCCGAGCGGGCCGGAGTCCTTACCGGAAGCCAGGTGGAGAATCTGGCGATCCGCGGCCGGAACGTCATGTCGCTGCTGCAGCTGCTGCCGGGCGTGGTCGATTTGGATGAGCCCGAAAACCTCACACAGAACTGGAACGTTTACGCGCTCGGCAACCGCCGGAACACCAACAATGTCTCGCTGGACGGCGCGACGCTCAACGCCGTCGGCAACCAGTTCAATTCGGTGGTGAATATCAGCATGGACGCGGTGGCCGAGGTCAAGGTCCTGATGAGCAACTACCAAGCCGAGTACGGCCGCCTCTCCGGCGCCAACGTGCACATGGTCAGCAAGTCGGGTACCCGGGAGTTTCATGGCCTGGCGAGTTACTTCAAGCGGCACGAGCAGTTCAACGCGAATGACTTCTTCAATAACCAGACCGGCCAGCCGAAGCCCCGCTACCGCTTCAATACGTGGAACTACAACCTCGGCGGTCCGGTCACTATACCGGGGAAGTTCAACACCAACCGGGATAAGCTCTTCTTTTTCTGGTCGCAGGAATTCTGGCCGTTGCGGGTCGCCTCGGCGATCACGCAGCGAACGGTGCCCACTCCGCTCGAACGGGAGGGCAACTTCTCGCAGTCCCTGGACCTGAACAACCGGTTGATCGTGGTTCGCGATCCGTTCGGCGGCGGAATTCCGTTCCCGGGCAACGTAGTCCCCACGGCCCGTGTGGACCACAGCGGCCAGGCACTGATCCAAGCTTTCCCGCAGCCGAATTTCTTCGATCGTGGCATCTCGCGAGGGAACTTCAACTACGTCTTCCAGGATGCGCAGCACAATCCACAGCGTACGGAGACGCTGAAGCTCGATTATCACCTGAACACCAACAACCTTCTCACGGGCAACTTCACCCACCGTGTGACGGAGCAGGAGGGCGCGCTGGGCGTGCCGGGGGCCGGCACGCAGTTTGATCAACTGCGCCAGCGCTCGATCAACGCAGGGAAGCTCTGGATCGTACGGTACCAGCGCATTTTCAGCCCGACGCTGATCAACGAGGCCAACGTCAGCTATAGTACGCGCCCTTTGTTCAACGAACCGGACCCGGAGGCCCTGCGGCGCAACCAGCGGGACCAGGTCGGCTTCAACATCGGCCAGTTCAATCCCAACAACAACCCGCTGAACGTGCTGCCGAACGCCACCTTCGGCGGTGTCCCCGGCGCCGCGAACTTCCAGTTGGACGGGCGCTTTCCGCTGGACACGACGCACGAGATTTTCACGTTCTCCAACAACGTGACCAAGACCTTTCCGGGGCATACCCTGAAGCTGGGCTTCTACATGGATCGCCTCTGGGCCGACAACCAGAACAACGCGCCCAATTTCGGGGCCTTCGACTTCGGCCGCAATGTCAACAATCCGCTGGACACCGGCTACGCGTATTCGAACGCGATTCTGGGCGTGTTCAACTCCTACACCGAGGCTAGCGACCGGCCGCTGCCGCGGGCGATCGTCAGCAACATCGAGTTCTTCGTGCAGGACAACTGGCGGCTGACGAAGCGGCTGACACTTGATCTTGGAATAAGGTTCTACCTGCTTCCACATTCGTTCGTCACCGACAACCGGATCGCCGGATTCGACCCGGCCCACTTCGATCCGGCCCGGCAGGCGCAGTTAATCCAGCCGGGGCGCTCCGGCAATCAGCGGGTCGGCGTTCATCCAGCGACTGGCGAGATTTTCCCAGCCAACTTCATCGGCGCGATCGCTCCGGGCGCGGGCGACCCCGCGAACGGGATGGTCTCGCACGTCCTGGATCAGGGCCTGCCGACTTCGCTGATGGACGACCGGGGCCTGCATTTCGGCCCGCGCGCCGGCTTCGCGTTCGACGTCTTCGGGAACAACAAGACGGCCGTCCGCGGAGGCTTCGGCATGTTCTACAACCGCATGGCGCAAGGCATGGTGCTCTACCCGTTCTCGATCCAGCCGCCGCTCGTTGCGACGCCTCAGATTTTCTTCGGTACGCTTTCGACTCTGCTCGCATCCACCGGCGTGCTCTTCCCGTCCAACGTGCTCGGTCTCGACCGCCAGGCGAAGATCCCGACGGTCATGAACTACAGCTTATCGATCCAGCAGGACGTCGGCTTCGGCACGGTGCTGGACATCGGCTACGTGGGTTCGCTGGGCCGCCATCTACTCTGGCAGCGGAACCTGAACGCGATACCATTCGGCGCCAACTTTGACCCAGCGAACTTGGATCCCACCACGAACCGCCCGCTGCCGCCGGCATTCCTGCGACAGTTCACCGGGTACAACAATACTAACGTCCGCGAGCCGGGTAGCTCGTCGAACTATCACTCTCTGCAGGTGACGGCCAACCGCCGCTTCGCGCGCGGGGTGCAGTTCGGTGCGTCCTGGACGTGGTCAAAAGCAATGGGATTCAACGACAACGACAACGAAGGTGTCAGCACCCTTGTGCCCGTTCGCGTCTGGAACTACGGTCTGGCCAGCTACGACCGCACCCATGTGCTGAAGCTGAACTGGCTCTGGGACGTGCCGCGGTCGCCCCTCACTCATCCGCTGGCCAAAGCCGTGCTGAACGACTGGCAGTTCTCCGGCATCGCCAGTTTCGTTAGCGGCGAACCCCTGCCGGTGAACTTCTCGACTACCACGCCGATCGACATCACCGGATCGCCCACGGACGGCGCGCGGATCGTCGTGACAGGCAACCCGGTCCTTCCCAAGAGCGAGCGGACGTTCCAGCGATTCTTCCGCAGCGATGTGTTCCAACTGCCCGCCGTAGGGACCATCGGCAATGCCGCCCCGACCCTGATCCGCGGTCCCGGGATCAATAACTGGGACCTGGCCGTGTACAAGAACTTCCTGGTGCGCGAACCGGCCCGCCTGCAGTTTCGTTGGGAGCTCTACAATGCGTTCAATCACACCCAGTTCAGCGGCTTGGACAATGCCGCCCGGTTCGATTCGAGCACTGGCGCCCAGGTCAACGAGCGCCTGGGCCAGCTCACCACGGCCCGGCGCGCACGGATCATGCAGTTCGCTCTGCGGTTCACCTTCTGACCGCCGCGATGGTTCTCTTATCGATAAAACGGCTGCCAGGTGAGCCAGCGCGGCCCGTACTTGGGCTCCGGTTTCCCCGCTTCCAAGGCCCCGAGGTCTGGAGAGCGACCGGCGAACCCATCGTTCACCGTCGGAATCGCGACACCCGCATCGATCGCCTTGCTGCCAGGCTTTAACCGGAAATTCAAATCCATGGCGTGATACACGGCATGGCGCCTGGCGGGATCGGCCGGGACCATTCGTTCGAAAATGTCGAAATCGACTTCGAGGCCGTGGGCTTCCTGCCCCGTTGCGGCGCGGAAATCCGCCAGTGTCCCGTAACTTTTCCAGTCGCCCGGCTGGGGCTCATATAGCTGCTGGCCGGCCGCCGGCGCCAGCCACAGATACTGGGCGGCCGCTCCTTTGTTCGGCCGAAACCCGTTGTAGTCCGAGCTATGGGCATCCGTCGCGTTCGCCCACGCCATAATGCCCCGATTCGCGGCGTCTCTGCCAAGGAAGAGGTTATTGCGGTAGTGAACGTTTGAAGAAGGGTCGCGAATGGTATGTTCGCCGATGATCGTGTTGTGGTATACGAAAAGCCCCGCGGGCTTGGCGGAGAACTTGAACGCTACTCCGCTTGGGACGTGATACAGGATATTGTGCATGAAGTACACCGGTCCGCCGAAGATCGGCTGCGAACTGTAGCCGCCCATAGCCGCGTTGACGCCGCGGTTATTGAATACGCGAATATTGTGGACGCCGCCGTCGGTCTCGATGAAGTCGTCGTTGAACATGTGCAGGTCGTTGTTGTAGATATCGATGGACGACGCCCGCCGCTCCGGATCCTTCTCCGGCGTTCCATAGGTGGAAATGGAGATGCCATCATGAAAGTACGCAATGGCATTGTGGGCAATCACGTGTCCCGGTCCGTAGACCTTGACCGCATAGTAGCTCTTGAGTCCGTGCGAGCCGTACACGCCCGCATTCGTGCGCCCCGGATAGGTCCATCCGATCAGGCGCATGCGGTCTTCGCGTCCGAGGAATAAGTTGTCGGCGATATAGAAGTCGCTCGAGTCGGCGTTCTCCGTCCACACACCGAAGCCGACATCTTCGAAGCGGCAGTTCTTGACCGTCAGCCCGACGGCCCCGATCGCCTCTTTCTGCCCGGCGAAGATGCCTACGTCGGTATTTCGGATAGTGAGCCCGTCAAAGATGTGATACTTCGAGGCCATGACGTCGAAGAGGCGGTGGTTGCCCGCGCCGTCGAAAATGACTTCGCCATCGCCCGCGGCCTTGATGGTGATGGGTTTGTCCGGCGTGCCTTTCAAGGTCAGCGACATGGACCCGTCAAACGGCGCCATCATCGGATCCACGTAGTCCAACCGGTCCGGCTTGTATAGCCCGGCATGCACGAGCAGCGTGTCGCCGGGTTGGGCGCGCCTCTCCCAGACGACGGTCCAATCGCCAAGTCCCGCGCCGTAATAAGCCTGCAGGATGCCGGTGAAGCTGGGCTCGAGGCGCGTGCCCTGATAGCCCGGCGGATAGACATGCAGCGTGCGCCCTTCTTTGGAAGGCTGAGGCTCGGTGCGCGTTTTGACCTTTACCGTGTGCGCCGTCTCGCCCGTTGCGCCGTCCGGGTCGGTGAGCCTGAACTGGCATTCGTACTCGGTGCCCGGCTGGAGGTTCAAAATGCTGCCGGCAAACCCATCGGGCACCGTGTAGTCGAGATTTTCGCGCTGCCGATAGACCTTTTCTCCGCCGATACGCACGAGCGGAAGGGCGGGCCGCCAAACCGACTCGCCCACCGCGCGAAACTGAACGGCGACGGCGGCATTGCGATTGGCATCGCCGGTAATGGCCCACTCGAATCCCAGGTTCAAAAGCGTGGGATGCTCGACGACAAATCTCCCGGCTTGCGTGGCGTTTTGCGCGTACACGCCGGCGTTGGCTAGCAAGAGAAACGCGAGAAATCGAAAGGTCATAAGTGTGGCTCATCATATCATCACCGTCAGGGAGCGATATTCTCTCCGCGGCCGCCCGGCAACGAAGCGCGATTGGGTGTATACTCGCCTAAATCCGGGCCAAAAAATGGAACTTGCGGGCCCTACATTTCGAGTGGGAGGCTGCATCATGGAGTTCAAGTCTGTATCGCTACGAGCGAAGGCTGTTGCGTTTCCAATAGCGTGTTTCCTGTGCTTTTCAACTTTTGCGCCTGCGCAAACCATCACGGGCGAGATGACCGGGACGGTTGTGGACCAGTCGGACGCCGTCGTGCCCGGAGCGACAGTCGAGCTTGTTCGTGAAGGGACCAACGCGTCACGGGCGGGGACGACGAACCAGGCGGGAATCTTTGTCTTTCCGGCGCTCCCCCCGGGCACGTACACCCTCAAGGTGAACAGCGCGGGGTTTCGCAGCTTCGAGCAGAGCGGGATCGTCCTGAGCGCGAACGAGCGGGTTGCGGCCGGACAGATAAAGCTCGAGGTCGGAGGAGCGGCGGAAAAGGTAACCGTATCGGCGGAAAGCTCACAGATTCAGACCGAGACGGTCCAGACGAGCGCGCGTTTGACTCCGGATCAGCTCAGCCGGATGGTAGTCCGGGGCCGCGACGTCATGAACCTGGTGAAATTGCTGCCCGGTGTCTCGCAAGGGGCTATTCGCGACGGCGCGCCGGCGGGGGAAACCGACACTGGCTTGGGCAACGATCTTGGCGGACTCTATGGGACCTTCACTCCGAATATCTCCGGGACGCGTTCCTACTCGAATACGGTGACTTTGGACGGCCAGATGGGAAGCGACGCCCATCTGGTTTCGCTCTTTAACGAGGTGACCAGCGTAGATGCAATCGCTGAAGTCAACGTGGTTCTTACAAATTACAACGCCGAGTACGGCCGGAACTCCGGCCCGCAGATCAACATGGTTTCGAAGTCGGGAACGAGCGACTTCCACGGCAGCCTGTACTGGTACAAGCGCCATGAGCAGTTCAACGCGAACGACTTTTTCAACAACAGAGACCGTCTGCCCAAGCCCCTTTTCCGCTCCGACACCATCGGCGGGACCATTGGTGGGCCGATCTACATTCCTGGGAAGTGGAACACTGACAAGACGAAGGCTTTTTTCTTCTATTCCCTGGAAAAATGGCGGGCCAAGGAGCCTCTGGCCATCGGCCGGCTAACCACTCCAACGGCCCCGGAGCGCCAGGGGGATTATTCGCAGACCCTGGACCAGAACAACAGGCTCATCGTAATCCGGGATCCCACGACAGGAGCGGCATTTCCGGGCAACGTGATTCCGGCGAGCCGCATCAGCCGGAATGGTCAGGCCCTGCTGAACCTTTTTCCACTACCCAACTTCGGGGACAAAAGCGTTTCGGGCGGCGCCTACAACTATCAGTTTCAGGAGATCCGGGACAAACCCAAAACGACCAATCTGATCAAGCTGGATTTCATGCCGTCCCAGAAGGACACAATCACCATTCGTGGCAGAAACTATTGGTCGGACGCGCGCTCTTCCGCCGGTATGGCGGCGGTGAATTCCAACTGGCCGCAGCTTCGGCACCATTACCTCTTTACGGAAGACAGCGCCAAGGTGGGTTGGACCCGGGTGGTCAGCCCGGCAACGGTAAACGAGTTCAGCATAGGATTCCGGGATCTGGGTGAGCGCGGCCACGGTGGATACCAGAGCGCGGAGGGCTTTGGGCCACTGATTCGCTCCACGCATGGAATGACGCTTGGCCAGTTCAACCCGGAAGTGAATCCTTCGAATTTCATTCCAGCAATGTCGTTCGGCGGAGTTCCCAATCCGGTGAACGTCGCTTTCGACGCTCGCATTCCCATCAATGCCGGCGATCAAAGGTTGGACCTCGTGAACAATTTCAGTTGGATCCGCGCTAACCACTCCCTGAAGTTCGGATTCTATTACGAGCGAAACTGGGTCAGCGAGGGTCCCCGCGCCAACAATTTCTCAGGCAACTTCGACTTCGGCCGCGATCCCAACAACCCGTTCGATACCAACTGGGCTTTCTCGAATGCGCTGACTGGGAACTTTCGATCGTATGTCGAGCCAACCCTGAGAATCCGCGGCTGGGGCGTCGGCGATCTTCTCGAATGGTTTGTCCAGGACACCTGGAAGGCCACTCGCAGGCTGACGGTCAGCGCGGGCCTCCGCTTCTCGCGGTACACTCCGTGGCGGCTGCGTGAATCGGACAGGGAAGGCTCCATCCTCCTCCTCGACTCTTATGATCGATCGCAAGCTCCACTTTTCTACCGGCCCGCGAGGAATGCGAGCGGCGCCCGCGTAGCGCAGAATCCGGCCACCGGCGAGTTCGCTCCAGCCGTGTTTATCGGTGCTTTCGTGCCGGGCTCCGGCGACCCGGCGAATGGCATGGTGGTGGCGAACGATCCGGCTGTTCCTTCCGGCTTCATTGAACAGGAACCGATCCAGGTAGCGCCGAGAATCGGCCTCGCGCTGGACGTGTTTGGCAATGGCAAGACTGCTTTTCGAGCGGGCTTTGGCATCACGAAACAAGCCATGATGTCTAACGATATCGTGAATCAGATTACCCAATTGCCGCCGCGCTCGTTCAGTCCTAACATTTTCTACAACAACATGGAGACCTTCCTGAGCTCGCAGGGAGTGCTCTTCCCCAGTTCAGTGTTTGCGCACGACCCGAACCCCGTCACGCCGAGTGTTTACAACTATAGTCTCGGTATTCAGCAGTCCATCGGCTTCAACACAGTGCTCGATGTTTCCTATGTGGGAAACGTGGCCCGGCACCTGGTTCAAAGACGGAATCTCAACGTAGTCCCCTACGGCGCCAGATTCCAGCCGGAGAACGCCGATCCCACCAACCCCAACATAGCGTTGCCGGAAAATTTCTTCCGGCCCTTTCCCGGCTACACTAATGTCACCTATCAGGAAAACTCCGGCACGTCAAACTACAACGGCCTGCACGTGAATGCAACCCGGCGGTTTTCGCGGAGTCTGCAATTCGGCGTAGCATACACCTGGTCCAAGTCGATGGGGCTGACTAACTCCGACCAGCAGGTCCTGCCCACATATCAGGACTATCGAGTCTGGACTTACGGCAAGCTTTCGTTCGATCAAACACACAAACTCGTGATGAATTACTTGTGGGAACTGCCAAACCTGAGCAAGGTCGCGCCGAACCCAATCGTCCGCGCCGTGTTTGACGACTGGCAATTTAACGGGATCACGACCTTTTCGAGCGGGACACCCGCCGGGATCGGCTTCATCACTACCGACAACGCCGATATCACCGGTGGCGGGGACGGAGCTCGCGTAGTCATGCTGGAGAATCCCATCCTCGGACGGGATGAGCGCAGCTTCAATCGCTGGTTCAATACGAATGCTTTTGGCAGACCGGCGAGGGGCACCGCCGGCAACGCTCCAAAAGACGTGTTTCGCTTGCCCGGAATCAACAACTGGGATCTGACGTTGCTGAAGAAAATCCCATTGGGGAACGAGCAGCGTTCGCTGCAGTTCCGCTGGGAGATGTACAATGCATTCAATCACTCGCAGTACTTCGGGGTGGACGGCGCTGCGAACTTCGATGCGGCGGGCAACCAGGTGAACCAGCGCTTTGGTCAAGTGACATCCACGCGCCTTCCGCGCCTCATGCAGTTCGGTCTGCACCTCTACTTTTGAGAAACGCGCGCAAGACGAGCGCGGCGCTATGAGAACCGGAAAAACAGCGGCGATTCGCGTGCTGCTTCTCTCGATCGCAGGTGTTGCAGGCTCAGCAGAAGTCACGCTCGACGCCCCGAGCTCCGTTGCCCGGTTCGATTCCGCCGAATTCGTTATCCGGCTCGACAAGAGTCCGTTCGGAAACCCGTTCACAGAGGCAGAAGTGGCCGGAGAGTTCAGGCTCCCCGGGAACAGACCAATTCGCGTGTCGGGCTTCGCCGATTCCGAGGATGGAACGCTGTTTCGGCTCCGCTTCTCGCCACATGTAGCAGCGGCCACGTATGACTACAAGCTGCGCCTGCGAGGCAAAGGGATCGACCGCGAGTTCTCCGGAAAACTATCATCGACGCGGTCCGCCGGCCGTGCCGGTCCTGTCATCGTGGATCCGAGAAATCCGAAGCATTTCGTCTATATGGGGTCGGGAGCGCGCTTCCATCACCTCGGCTACACCGCTTACCACCTGCTGGATCCATCGAACGATGACGCCCAGGTTGACGCAACCATCGACTACTGCGCCAGAATGGGTTTCAACAAGATCCGTTTCCTTCTCACGGGCTACCCGCGGGATACGGACCGCCGCTCCCCGAGCGAAAAGATCGAGGCTCCCGGCACACGGAAAGCCATCAACTATAATTCGAGGCCCGGTCAGGTAAATGCGCTGCCGGCTTGGCCCGGAAAGCCCCACGCCTATGACTTCGCGCGGTTCGATGTGGACTATTGGCGCCGCGTGGAGCGCGCAATCGCCCGGATGCGCGATCGCGGCATCGTCGCCACCTGCATTGTGACGATCGAGAAACAGAACCTCCCGCAGGAGTACGGCGCCCTGACCGAAGAGGAATACCGTCTCTACAAGTACGCCGTCGCACGCCTGGCCGCTTTCGACAATGTCTGGTGGGATCTGGGAAACGAACACAACGAGTTTCGCGACGTGGAATGGGGCAACGCCATGGGGGCTTTTATAAAGGCCATCGACCCTTACAATCGCCTCAGCTCCGCCCACGCCTACGCCGAGTTCTTTTACCCGTTTGCCGATTGGGCGGACTTCATCGTCACCCAACACTACGGTGACGAGCAAGCGGTCCACGAATGGACCCTGAAGCATGGATCGATCCCGAAACCATACGTCAATGAAGAATACGGATATGAGGGCGGGGCCGACAAGCCCGGTCACGAGCAGAACAGCGATTGGGTCCGGCGTTGTCATTGGTCCATCGCCATGGCGGGCGGCTATGCGACCTACGGGGACTGGAGCAACGGGATCAGCTACTTCTACATGGGCGAGCCGGGACCGGGAAAAGCGGCTCGGGAGCTGAAGCACCTCCGGCGGTTCTTTGAGGAATTGCCCTTCCCGGAAATGCATCCGGAAGATGGCCTGACAACCAACGGGTTCTGCCTGGCGAAACGGCCCAGTTATTACGTGTTCTATTTCCCCAGGGGCGGCACAAGCGAGATCGATTTGGCCGGCGCGGTGAACCGGAAGCTCGCGGCCCGGTGGTTCGATCCTCGTTTGGGCCAGTGGCGGAACGGCCCTGCAGTCAAGGCCGGGAAGAACACGGTCTCGGCCCCAGCCGCGGGAGACTGGGTGCTGCTGGTGGTTGGGGAGCAATGAAGGAGCACGCTCGATGCGGAGAATAGTTGTTCTTTGCTGTCTTTCTTCAGTACTGGCTCAGACAATGGGCGGACAGGCAGTCACCGACCCGACCTTCGGACGGCACCCAAACAATTCCCGGAGCTTCCTGTATAAAGGTAAGCCGATCGTGCTGGTGACGGCGACTGAGCATTACGGCGCGGTGCTGAACGGGAAATTCAATTATGTTCCCTATCTGGACGAGTTGGCGCGCAACGAGTTGAACCTGTCTCGCGCCTTCACCTTCTACCGTGAGCTCGAGGACTCGATTCCGCCCCTCGGCTACACCAATACTCTGGCGCCCGAGCCGGGCGCGGAGGTCATGCCCTGGAAGCGGACAGGCCCCGGCAAAGCCAAGGATGGAGGGCTGAAATTCGACTTGGATCAATGGAACGACGACTACTTCGCTCGCTTCAAGGACTTCCTCAGAGCCGCGGCGGAACGCGAGATCATCGTCGAGATCGTACTCTTCTGTAATCCCTATCGAGACAGTATCTGGTCGTGGTTTCCCCTGCACCCGGCCAACAATACAAATGGCGTGGGCGGCGGCATCTCAGAAGTGGGCCAGTTCATGGAGCTGCACGATCCAACCATCACCGAAAGGCAGATTGCCTTCGTTCGGAAGATGGTTGAACAAGTGAATCAATTCGACAACATCTACTTTGAGATCAACAATGAGACGTCCGCTCGCGGCAACAGCCGGGAAACCGCTGCGCGCCAGGACGCCTGGCACCTGGCGCTGTGCAAGGTGATAAGGGAAACAGAGCAGAGGCTGCCCAACAAGCACCTGATCGCGATCAACGCCCACCAGAGGCTTCCCGTTTCCGGGAACCGCGAGAGCCAGTACACAGAGACAGGCGACGCTCCCTATTTCGATGGTTCAATGGTCGATATTATCAATCACCATTACATCAGCCGCAAGACGCCGGGGCCGGGTATATCGGTGCTCGAAACCGCTGGCACTCGGTTCGGGAATATCTTGGCCTTCATTGAGGCGCGGCGTCACGTGAAGAAGCCCATCGTGTTCGACGAGAACTACTCGGGCATCATTCGCGGCGCGGCCGATGAGTGGGACCGGAATCGTATGGAGGCCTGGGAAACCATCTTGAGCGGCGGAGCCGGATTCGATCACCTCGATTGGTCTTTCACTCCGGAAGATCCAACCGGTTCCGGGAAAACGCCGATTCCGGATGGCCGGCGGCTTGATGCGCGGAAGTTTCGAGATCAGCTTGGTATTCTTGCGCGTCTGTGGAAAGAATGCGGTCCCGATCAAATGGAGCCGGCCAAGAACCTGGTTTCCGCCGTTCCCAATCAAACTCTGGGGGTCGCTTCCAGCAGGAAGGATGGCCGGATCCACGTCATCTATGTCGGGGATGCACGGCTCAAGGACGGAGGATTCGGGAACACGGTTCATGGAAGCATGACGCTCCGGCTGCCAGCGGGGCAATATGAAGCGAGAATGCTGCCCTCGGGCGCGACTGAATGGAGCAAGCCGGCTCGGGTCAACGCTGAAGGCAACGACACACATCTACGGCTTCCGGAGTTCCAAAAGGACTGTGCCGTCGTGTTGCGGGCCCGGTGACGCGGACACTTACATCCGGTAAACCGCGAACTCAGTATCCGCCGCCGCTCCCGATCTTAGCGGTTACCTTGGCCAGTTCTTTTCGAAACAGTTTGTTCTCCGGGTAAGCGCCGGAAAGTTCCACCAGCAGCCTTTGCGTGTCCAGAGGCCGCTTCTCGCGCAGATACACCATCGCCAGCAGGACTTTCGCGAACGGCTTCAAATAACGGCCTTCGCGCGCCACTAGCTCCAGGTTGCGGATGCCCTGGTCCTTGTCGCCCTCCACATGGTCTATGCGGATGAACCAGCGCACGAAAAAGGGCAGGCTGCCAATGAGGTACTCGGTGAGCCCCGTGGTGAGGTAGGCGTCATAGAATTGGGGGTCCAGCTTCAGCAGGCGCTGCGCGTACTGGGTGGATTTCTTCACGTGCGACAGGCTGCCGAACTGTTTCTTCTCGATCAATGCCACGTAATCCGTGACGACCCCACTGGCGATGCACAGCGCGAAGAGGGCGTTACGGTCGTCGGGATCGGACTTGATCACCGCCAGCGCGCGGGTTTGCGCGGCGTCGACGGTGGCGAAAAATTTCGCGCGCACGTCTGGATCGGGCTTCAGCTTCTTCTTGTCGATCAGCCGCTTGTCGTCCGCGAAAAATTCGCCTTCCAGAATGCCCAGCCTGTCCAATTCATGGAACAGGTATGCGGAGGCGCGCACGGCGAAGCCCAGCGGATCGGATGGATTCGCGGCGATGTGCTGATCCAGCACGGCGTGGGAGCCGCTGAAATCGAAATTGTACAGACGCGTGAAGGCCTGATCGATTTCAGGGGCAGGGGCAAAACCTGGATTGGCCTTGGCTTGCGGGGCGGCCAGTGTTCCGCAGATCAGAAGGCAGGCTGCCGCCCGGCTCGAATCCATGCCTTATTCTAACAGTCCGGAAGGCTCTAGCCGCCGAATAACCGTTCGAAAATATCCCGGGTCTGACGCCGCATTGCTACGAGCTTCTCCGGGAGCGCCACCTCCGGCTCGCCCAGAAAGCCGGCCGGCGTCCATCGCCGCACCAGCTCGGAGAGCACCTCGAGCTGCGAAGGCGACGTGGGGATCTGTCCTTCCGCCTGCCCCGACGTCAGCCGCAGGCCGTGATCGATGGCCCGATAGAACGTGCCAGCCTGGCGCAGGAAGTTGGCGTCTTCCCGGTCGAGGTGGCCCATCTTTTCGATGACGTCGATACGCGCCGGCGTGTTCAGCACCTTGTAGAAAATGCCGGCCCCTTTGAGGCGCAGGTACATCAGCGCGAAATCGATATCGTAATAGCCGCCCCGTCCGGCCTTCAAAGGATTGCGCGCGCCCTGTTCTCTCTCCAGGCGCGCCCGCATCTCCCGCAGCTCCGCGCGCGAGCGGCCGCTCTGCCCGTAGCGCCGCCAGTCCACCTCCTGCAGCTCGTTCAGAAAAATCGTCCCCCGGTCCACGTCGCCCGCCACCGTGCGCGACTTCATGTAGGAGATGCCTTCCCATGCCTCGGCATGTTTCCCGAAGTATTCTTTGTAGCCGGATTCGGTCTGCACCAGCGCGCCCTCGCGCCCGTTCGGACGGAGGCGCGTATCCACCGTGAACATCACGCCCTCGCCCGTGTAAGCGCCGATGGCGTTGATGATGCGTTCGGCCACCGCGGTCCAGAAAAGCCGCTCCTCCGGCTCATCGCCGCGAATCACGAACACCAGGTCGGCATCCGACGCCAGATCGAACTCGCGCATGCCGAGTCTGCCGATTGCAATCACCATCATGGGGTTGCGCGGCACGTACCCATCCCTGGCTTGCGAGGTCTGGGCGACGGACATCCGGTAGACGGCGGAGATCGCCGCATCGGCCAGATCGGACGTCTTCTCCAGCGTCGTAAAAATCGGCTCGCGTCCGCACAGGCTTTCGCTCTGAATGCGCAGCATCTGCCTGCGGTACAGCCGGCGCAGTTCGCCCACCTCGGAGGCCGCCTCCACCTCCCGGCACCGCTCTTCGTGGCTGCCGCGGCTGCACATCACCTCCAGGAGGTCGGGCTTGCGGATCAACTGGTCCGAGTAATAGCGGCTGTACTCGAACATGTCCGCCGTGCATTCGGCCAGCGCGGCATCGCGGTCGAGCCTGTCCAGCCACTCGGGAAGCGCAAACACTTTCTCTAGAAAATGTTCAAAACGCTCCCGTCCCCGGTTGAGCGGCCTCCGCGAAAGGGCGGCGGCCAGGCCGGGCGCCTTGCGGTCGAGGAAACGGATGAGATTCGTAACAGCCGGCTGGGCGTGGTTCTCGGGCTGGCGGTCCGGGTCTTCGGAGTCCGCGTCCGCTTCCGTTCCGTTCGAGGGCGCGGCGCCGGAGTAATACATCGGCTTCTGCGCGTGAATCACGCGCGCGTACAACTCGCGCACCTCGTCCAGATGTATGCGCAACTGCCTCGCCAGGCTTTCCGCGCTGGCCTCGCCCGCCGAGCCCATGGGCATCTTGCGCGCCAGAATTTCCAGGCTGCGAGGGTCGGCGGGAAGGAGATGTGTCTGCTGGTCCTGGTAGAACTGAAGCCGGTGTTCCAGATTCCGGAGAAACTGGTACGCCGAAGCCAGGCGCGAATATTCGGTGGGCGAGAGCAGCCCTCTGTCGCGCAGCCGGAACAACGACATCAGCGTTCCGCCGTGCCGCACCCAGGGCGTGCGGCCCCCGTGGAGACGCTGCAGACATTGCACCAGGAACTCGATATCGCGAATTCCGCCGGGAGTCAGTTTCACATCGATTCCGGAACGGCTTGGCCGCCGCGAAGCCAGCTTTTCGCCGATGCGCTCGCGCGTCGCCGAGACCGATTCGACGGCCCGAAAGTCCAGAGTGGTGGAATAGATCAGAGGCTCCACGAATCGGAGCAGCTCGCGGCCTGCTTCTCTCGATCCCGCGGCAACCCGCGCTTTGATGAGCATCTGCAACTCCCAGTCGCGCGCCCGCTTGCCGTAGTAGTTCTTCGCCCCTTCGAGCGGAATCGCCACTTCTCCGAGCCGGCCGTCCGGACGCAGGCGCAGGTCCACTCGATAACACTGGCCTTCCTGGGTGTAGGTGGATAACAGATCCGTGAGCTGGTTGGCTACCTTCTTGAAGAACTCGCGGTTGGTAATGGGATCGGCTCCGTCCGTCGCGCCATCCGCCGAGTAGAGAAACATCAGGTCGATGTCCGAGCTGTAATTCAACTCCTTGCCGCCCAGCTTGCCCAGCGCAAGCACCGCGAACTGGCATTCCCGCGAGGTCCCGCTGTCATCCTCGTAACGCGGCGTGCCGTATTTCCGGGCCAAACCCTCGCTGATGCGCCGGTAGGAGAACTCCAGCAGAGCGTCGGAAAGGTTCGAGAGCTCCTCGGTGATGTCGGAGAGGGTGCCGAATCCCATCACGTCGCGCAGGAGAATGCGCAGCATCTTGCGCCGCCTGAACCGCGCCAGCGCGAGCGCGGGGGGCGGCTGGGCAAAGTCGTTGCCCAGAAACGCTTCGAGGCGCAGCTCGAACTCCTCGCCGGAGAGCACGCGATACAGATCGCCCGAGGACAGCACATCGAAGAGCCACTGCGGGTCGCGCAAAATGGCTTCCGAGAGAAAATTGCTGTAGGAGAAAGTTGTCAGCAGGTAGTGCAGCGCCGTGGGCGAGCGCGCGACGCGCTGAAAGGCATCCGGCGCCTCGTGATGAAAGCGCTCGAAGAAATGCAGAGCTTCGTCCGGATCGGGCAGGGAGGCCAGCAAAACCCTTACCTGGTTCCAGACGCTTTCGGGAATGACGTTGCCCAGCCTCGCGACATCGTCGCGCGCGCGGGCTGGGTTCTGAAAGTCGATCTCCTCCAGCAGACCGTGCATGGGTCAGGCTAACGTGGCCACCACGGCGATTATATCGTTAACGCAAACCTTCCCGGGCGCGATGACGCGCGCATAGAAGCCGCTGAGTCCCCAGCGCGGCGAATCGGGATCCCCCGCTTTCACGCGGCTATCGAAGATCTCGCGCTGAAGGGACTCTCCATATGCGTCCAAGGCCGAACACGGCCGCCGGATCTTCGTCAGCTCGACGATCGCGGTTCCCACCCGCAGTTGCTGGCCCACCCGCAGTTGCCGGCGATCCAGCCCCCGCGTGGTCAGGTTCTCGCCCATCGCTCCAGGGAACAGCGGGTAGCCCTTGGCGATCAACTCGTCAATGCCTTCCGAGGTGATCAGCAGAATCGCCTGCTCCGGCCCTCCGTGAATGTTGGGGTGGGCATGCGCGTCCCCTTCAAGACCTAGCGGCGTGACCACAGCCTCCGGTACCGGACGCTTCGGCACGCCGCCTGGCGAAACATTGATCTGGAGGACGACTCCCGTCATTGGAAAACGGGAGGGTACGCGGCGAAACCTTTAGACATCGTAGTAGAGCGCGAATTCATAGGGATGCGGCCGCAGACGGACTGCATCCGATTCGTTCTTGCGCTTGTACTCGATGAATGTTTCAATCAACTCTTCGGTGAACACATCGCCTTTCAACAGGAAGCCGTGATCGTCTTCCAGGCACTGCAGCGCTTCTTCGAGCGATGCGGGCATGGAGGGCACGTTCTTCATCTCCTCCGGCGAGAGATCGTAGATGTCCTTGTCGAGCGGCTCGCCCGGCTCGATTTTGTTCATCACGCCATCCAGGCCGGCCATCAGCATGGCTCCGAACGCCAGGTAGGGGTTGGCGGCCGGATCGGGCGGGCGGAACTCCACGCGCTTCGCCTTCGGGCTGGCCGAGTACATGGGGATGCGGCAGGCAGCCGAGCGGTTGCGGCGCGAGTAAGCCAGGTTCACCGGAGCTTCATAACCCGGCACCAGACGCTTGTAGCTGTTGGTGGTCGGAGCGATGATCGCCGACAGCGCCCTCGCGTGCTTCAGCAGGCCGCCGATGTACCACAGAGCCATCTGGCTCAGTCCGGCGTAGCAGTCGCCGGCGAACAGCGGCTTACCTTCCTTCCAGATGCTCTGGTGAGTGTGCATGCCGCTTCCGTTGTCGGCGAACAGCGGCTTCGGCATGAAAGTCACCGTCTTGCCGTACTGGTTGGCCACGTTGCGCACGATGTACTTGTAGAGCGTCATGTTGTCGGCCGACTTCACCAGCGTGTCGAAGCGCTGGTCGATCTCGCACTGGCCGCCGGTGGCGACTTCATGATGGTGGCACTCGATATTCATCCCGCAAGCGATCATGGTCTGCACCATCTCGCTGCGCAGTTCCTGATAGTGATCCGTGGGCGGAACCGGGAAGTAGCCTTCCTTGTAGCGGGGACGGTATCCGAGGTTGTCGTTCTCGCGGCCCGAATTCCAGCGGCCCTCTTCCGCGTCGATGAAGTAGAAGCCGGAGTGCTGGTTCTGGTCGAACCGGATGTTGTCGAAGATGAAGAATTCGGCTTCGGCGCCGAAGTACGCAGTGTCGCCCGCGCCGCTGTTCTTCAGATACATCTCGGCCTTTTTCGCGATCCAACGCGGGTCCCGCTCGTAGTGCTGCTTGGTAATCGGGTCGATTACGTCGCCCAGCATCACTAGCGTGGGGATCTCCGAAAACGGATCCATGAACGCCGTCGTAGGATCCGGGACGAGCAGCATGTCGCTCTCGTTGATCGCGGCCCAGCCACGGATGCTGGAACCGTCGATGCCGTACCCTTCCTCGAAACTGTCCTCCGCCAACTGCGAAATCGGGTAGGAGATGTGATGCTGCAGGCTCGGGATGTCCGTAAACCGAAGGTCCAACTGCTTCGCATCATTCTTTTTGGCAAAATCCAATACTTCTTTGGGAGTCAATCCATCCTCCATGGGTGGGTTAAATTACAGTAGGGACGCCGTAGCCTCGGAATCTAAAAAGGATAACCAACCCACGGCCAGTACGTCAACCAGTTTGATATACTTCGCGGTTAAAGGCGGCGAGGTGAATCCCGAACTCTCTCCAATTCCACGCGGTTGGGCGCCATGCATTGCAGCCGCTCTGCTGGCCGTCTTTTCCGCCAGTCTCGTAAGCGCAGCCGAAGCGGACCGCGAGGTCGCGCTCTGGGCGCTGCGCATGGGCGGATCGGTCGTTCTGGAAGGCGACCCGCGCCGCATCCGGAATGTAACTGGCCTTCCTGATAAAGACTTCCGCATCGAAGTGCTCAATATGGTGGGCACGAACATGCACCCGCCGCACATGGAGGCGTTCGGGAAGCTCACGACGCTGAGAGAACTGCACCTGCCCGGGCCGATGTGGAACCCGCGCGCGGAGTCCCGGACCGACTACGCTCAGAGCATGTGCTATCTGAGCGGGCTGACGACGCTCCGGAGGCTCACGTTCAGTTACACGTTCCTGCAGACGATCCTGTTTCACGATCCGGGGCTCGAAAATCTTGCCAGCCTGGGTCCTACGCTCGAAGAACTGGTAGTCCGCAGGGCCCGAATGAAGGGCCTTTCCCTCCGGCACTTTACCAATCTGCGCTCGCTCGACATCACCTGGACGGGCATTGAAGACGAGGGCATGCAGTCGCTTGCGCGCATGACCAAGCTGCGGAAACTTTGGGCCAATGAAATCCGGATCAGCGACAAGGGTTTGAAGCCGCTCGAGAACTTGCGGGAGCTCGAAGAACTCCACGTCCGGGGAACCGGAATCACTGATGCGGGCATGGCTCATCTGGCTGGCCTGACCCGGCTCAAGAAGCTGGACATTCTGGGCGCGGAGGTGACCGACGCGGGCCTGGAGCACCTGGCCGGAATGAAAGACCTGGAGTTCCTGAACCTCTACCGCACCAAGGTGTCCAATGCCGGACTCGAGAAGCTGAAGCAGTTTACCAAGCTGAGACAGGTGGACCTCCGCTACTCGCGAGCTACGGAGGCGGGCGTCGAGAGCCTGCGAGCGGCCTTGCCCCATACAGATCTCATCTTCCTTGATTACTCGCTAAAGCCGACGGGCGGCAGCACCGGCTTGAAGGTGGTCGCGGGCAAAGGCGACCACGCTGTGGCCGGTTGGGTGCAATCGATCGGCGGCAAAGTGACCACGGAGAACGGCTCTCTCGTGGAGGCGTCGCTCAATGGCGCTCCTGTCAGCGATGAGCACTTGAGAAACTTCGAGGGGCTGTTCGGTCTGCGGAAGCTTGTTCTGGACGGCACGGAGGTGGGCGACCTCGGCGTGCGGCATCTGGCGGGGCTGATCGGACTCACGGAGCTGAGCCTCAACAACACGGGCGTTTCCGACGCGGGCCTCGCGCACGTGGCGCTGCTGACGAATCTGAAGAAACTGCGGCTGAATAACACCCTGATTGAAGGCGAGGGACTGGGGCATTTGAAAAGCCTGCGGAGCCTGGCGGAACTGAGCCTGCTGGGGTCCCCCATCAAAGACAACGGTTTGTCCGTGCTGGAGCACCTGACCTCTTTGGAGAGCCTGTCGCTCGCCAACACCGACGTAACTGGCGAGGGCATGAAGCATCTGGCGGGCCTGAGCAAACTCGACCGGCTCGACCTTTCCGCGACGGATATCAATGACGAGGGTCTGAAGCATCTCGGAGGCCTGACGGCGCTGACTGAACTCATCCTCGACTACTCCTTCCGGTTCAGCGACGCGGGAATTTCCCATCTGGCCCCTTTGACCAATCTGCGGCGCTTCAGTCTGCTTCGTACTCCCGTGACTGACAAAGCCATGAAAGTCGTCGCCGGATTCGCCGCGCTGGAGAATCTCAACCTCGACTACACCAATGTCGGCGACCTGGGATTGGCCGATCTGGCGGGGCTCGGGAGCTTGAAGGAGATCGGTCTCGACAGCACCTATGTCACGGACAAGAGCCGTGAGCTTCTGCTCGACTTCAAGAATCTCCAGCGGCTCAATCTCTACCATACGGTGATTACGCCCAAGGTGCATGAGGAACTCAAAAGCACGTTGCCGGGCTGCCGGATCGTCTGGGATGAGAATTCGGCCATGCCGAACCGGCGGCGCAGTTAGATGAAGATACTTTTCGCCATCGTTCTGGCTTGCCGGCTTTGCCTGGGATCGGAGGTCGCGGAGTGGATTCTGAACGCGGGCGGGTCGTTTCAGGAAAACGAAGCCGGGCAGATCGTGGAAGTGGATCTGACGTTGACCTGGATCACCGACGACGATCTGGCCAAGATCGCCACGCTGACTGAGCTGCGCAAAATCAACCTCTCCCACACCAAGATCAACGACATGGGCCTGGCGCACCTTCGGCCGCTTCGTAACGTCACGGAGTTGAACTGCTTCTATTGCGAATACATCACGGATGGCGGCATCTCCTTTCTGAAACAGTGGGAGCATCTGGAATCGCTCAATGTCCGGGGCACGGAAGTGACCAGCCGCGTCTTTGAGCATCTCTCCCAAATGAAGAAGCTCAAATCGCTCGACGTTGGCTTCAGCCGCGTGAACGATGACGGTTTCGACGCCTTGGCCGGGCTGGAAGAGTTGGAAGAACTGCACATCGGCGGCGACAAGATGAGCGGCCTCGCCCTGCCCTTGCTGCGCCTGCTTCCCGCGCTCAAGCACCTGGACGTCAACGGCTCGCAGCGCACCGATTCCGGGCGTTGGGGCTTGATGCTCACGGACGCGAACATCGAAAGCATTAGCGCTCTGACGCAGCTCGAGGTCCTGAATATGGGGGGCGCGATCGTCAGCGACGTGGGCATGACAGCCCTGAAGCCGCTAACCATTCTTCACACGCTGGATCTCAGCCGGATGGAGATCACCGCAAAAGGGCTGGAGCCTCTCGCCGGCCTTCCGAAGCTGCGGCGCCTCAACCTGTGGGGGTCAACCAGAATTGACGACAATGCCGCGCAATACCTGCTCGGGATGAAAAGCCTCGAGATCCTCGACCTCGGCGATACCAGCGTCACCGACGCTCTGCTGGACCGGCTGGAAGGAATGAAACAACTGAAAGTCCTCCTTGTCGGGGGAACCAAAGTGACGCCTGAGGGAGTCAAGCGGTTCCGTACTGCGCGGCCCGATTGCCGCATCATCTGGTCGCCGAAGTACAAAGAAGTCCAGTCCGAAGAAGACATCAGACTGACTGGCTGAAGCTCGGCAGGCGAATCGCCTGCCGCACGACGAGGAGTCACCAGGTTGCTGGTTTTGGTGGCAGGGATTCAGCTCGCTTCGCGAATGTCGGTCGTGAGTGTTGCTCGGTCCAAAGGGTCAGTTTCCGGTAGCGCCGTTTCCCATGCTGGATACGTAGATACTGGACGACTTTGCGCGGTGGTTCTCTTACTTGTCGCCCCGGAAATCATAGAAGACACGAATGAGGTTGTCATCAAGATCGGCGGCCATAAACTCGCGCAGCTTCCACGGTTTGTCCTCGGGCTCGGAAACGATCTTCGCTTGCGCGGCCTTCCACTGTGCGAAGAGTTCGTCCACCTCAGCCTTGCTGTCGAGGTTGAGCCAGAAAAGGATAGGGCCGATGTTGCCGTAGGACTCTCGGAAGGAGCGATTGGTGATAAACAGTCTGCAATTCCCCCTTGAGATGCCTGCAATGCCGCCTTGGTCGTCCCCCCAATCGAAGGCGAAGCCCAGCGTGTTGACATAGTAGGCTGCGGCATTGTCGACGTTGGCCGCGGGGATCTCCGGGACAGGAGCGGGGAACGTCATGGGGTTGTTGGGTTCATCGTAGCACGAGCACGCGGCTTGGACGGCCCAGGAATAAGAGGAGTTGAGTCCACGCCAAACACAAAACACTTAACGGAATTCCCCCACGCACCGGAACCCGAGATAGATGCTCCGGTGCGCAGGCCCTTCCCTGAGACGGCTCGAGGCCCGGGCGTATCTGGTGTAGACGTTCCACGAACCCCCGCGCACTACCTTGGTGTTGGAGTCATAGTTATCCGCTGTCCATTCCCACACATTGCCAAGCATGTCATACAAGCCGAACGCATTCGGCTGCTTCAGACCCACGGAATGCGTGGCCCTGTCGCTGTTGCCGGAATACCAGGCAATGGCATCGAGATCACCGTAACGGGAGCCCCTCGTGCCCGCCCGCGCCGCGTACTCCCACTCCTTTTCACTGGGCAAGCGGCCAGCCACGGCTTGGCAATATTTCTGCGCACCTGCCCAGTCTACCTGCTCCACAGGAAGCTGATCGCTCTCGAATCTACTCGGATTATTATTGCTGCCGTTGACCTTCTTCCAAGCAGCCTGCGTAACCTCCGTCTGGCCCAGCCAGAACCCGTTCGCTATCTGTTCGGCACGGGGTGGCTTCTCATCCGAGTCACACTCGTTATCGCCCGGCGAGCAGCCCATCATGGAGTTGCCCGGAGGGATGAATGCATACGTGAGGCCGTCGACCGGGTTGATCCGGGTCGCAGGAACGCTCGTCTTCGGGTGTGTTTGTGTGTAAATGACTATTGCTATCAGGGCGACGGCCAGAATTCCGAATATGGCCATTCGTTTCGAGAGCCTGCTCCGGGTAAGGATGGCGGACAAGCGCGACCTGTAGTTTTGGGCAACTGCCGCGAAACGCTCCTGGCCGGCTTCGTTGACTAGCCCGTCCGTTCCGGCGCCCCGAGGAGTTGCCCCTTCGGCTTTCGGGCTCCGAGCCGCCTCCTCCGCAGGCTGGGCTTCGCTGGTTCTTTCGATCACAAGGGGACCAGCGACTGACAGAACCTCGGAAACGGCCCTGGACAATTCGTCGAGCCCGGCGTGCGGCAAGACGCCCGACCAAGCGACCAGGTTGGCGGCTTGAATTCTCCTGAACGCCAGTGGAATACTCACATCATCGAGCAGCGCCGGAACGAGGATCCCTCGCCGCTTCCCTTCGTAAGCCTCGGTCTGTACCCAATCGGAGTGGATAGAATCCCGCGACCATAGGACAATAACGCATCGGGCATCGCCTAATGCCGCCTCAACAGCCTGATCCCAAGTCTTTCCCGGCAGGATGGTGTGGTCCCACCAAACGGACCAACCCGCCTGCTGCAGCGCGTCTGCAACAAGCTTGACTCTGGGGCGATCGACACGCGCATAGCTGAGAAAGATGTCGCTCAAAATGCGGCCCTCCAGCCGGGGTACCGACGAGTCAGGTGAGACACGGGCTCCCGCACTAGCCGTATTATCTCAACGCAATGCTCCCGGTGCGAATGTGATACTACCTAGGTCTCCTGTTCCGTTGCTTCTGAACGGCCGGGTGTATATTCCTAAGTTGGAATCCTAAGTTAACGCTTATGGGGACGGCTCCCGTGAGCCGCTCCGGGCCCTCGCCCAGCTTGCCGGCAATTCAACAAGATCCGAAGAGCCGATCAAGCAGCGGACGAGAGCGTCAGCCCCACAAAACTAAATGGCATTGGGCGTTCAGCCTGACCCAGGTGTTAAACGAGGTCGCTCAACTTGCTGGTTGCGCTCGGGAACTTACCAATCCGCGCTCCCATTACTTCCTCGGCAAGCGTCAAATACAGGTCGCCGACCGTGCCGGTCAGCATGGAGTGCATGCCGGTCTTCAGGCCGCCTGCATGGCCGGCGACGATAGCGGTCATGCCGCTCGTCTTGTGCGAATTGGCTTCGGCATGCTCATGGACATAGACCAGTGAAGTGTGGTCCAACAGATTGCCGTCGCCCTCCGGAATCGACTTCAGCTTGGCCAAAAGATAGGCGAATTCCTCCACGTGCCACTTGCAGATGTCGCGCAGGATCCGCTGGCCTTCGGCCGTGTTGATGCGCGTGTGGGTATAGTCGTGGTGCCTGATGGTGGTGTGCCCCAGCCACGGGAAACGGGTCAGGCTCTGGCACTTGGTAAGCATGTAAGACGCTACGCGCGTCTGCCCGGATGCCAGCGCGTGAACCAGCAGGTCGGACTGAAGCTTTGCAATCCGGGGCCAGTCGCGCATGTCGCCTGTGTCTTCGGGCCGCTGGAGTTCCTGCGCGTACTCTGGCGGAAGGCTGGCGATGGTCCGCTCCACGCTGCGGACGGAAGTCAGATACTCGTCCAGACGCACCTTATCCTCCTGCCCGAGACGCGAAGTGAAGGACGCCGCATCCTCGCGGACGCGATCCAGCACGCTCTTCTTGCGGTCGATCCAGCCCAGATCCTTGCCGCCGAAGAGGCGGTCGAAGAGCCGATGCGGAATCATCTCGGGCGGAAGCGGACGGTCGCGGGCGGCCCAGCTCATATTCCGCTGGATGCTCTCCCCGAACGACTCCTGGCAGGCGCCGATCTGCAGCGAGCGGAAGCGCGAATCGTTGCCGATCTTCTGGGCGATCGCCTGGTCGATGGAAGGCCCGCCCGCGCCCCGTCCGGTGAACGCTTCGCCGGACATGAGCGAGCTCATGGCGCCGTGATGACCTTTTCCGTTCGGATTGTCCAGCCCGCTGATGACGTGAATATCCCGCTTGAACGGCGCCAGAGGCTTGAGGCAAGGCGTGATCTGGTAATCCGCGCCCAGCTCGCGCGGCACCCAATAGTTCTCCACAATCCCGTTGCCGTTGAACCACAGGACGAATCGAGACTCAATGGGCTTCCCGGCCACACGGCTCTTCGAGGCGTATGCCGTTCCACTGCCGTTGAACATTGCGGCGAGCGGGGGCAAGCCGACCCGAACGGCCATGCCGCCGAGCCCCACGCCTTTCAGGAATGAACGTCTCGAAACCTCACTGAGTGCCATCTTCGCGTGCTCCCGGAACTTAAGGTCTGCGTCCGATACGTGACTGCATTCTACATTTCCGTGCAAGGCTGTGCAAGCCCTTGAATGCTAACCTGAAAAGAGGTGACTCCCGACATTCGAAATATAGCCATCATTGCCCACGTGGATCATGGCAAGACTACGCTTGTGGACGCGCTGCTGAAGCAGAGCGGAATTTTTCGCGACAACGAGACGGTCGCGGACCGTGTAATGGACTCGAACGCCCTCGAGCGGGAACGCGGCATCACGATTCTTTCCAAGATCACGGGCGTGCATTACGGGCAAACGCGCATCAACATCGTCGACACGCCCGGCCATAGCGATTTCGGCGGCGAGGTGGAACGCGCGCTCGAGCTTGTGGATGGCGTCATGCTGCTGGTGGATGCGAGCGAAGGCCCGCTGCCGCAGACGCGCTACGTCCTCATGAAGGCCCTGGCGGCGAAGCTGCCGCCTATCGTCGTAATTAACAAGATCGACCGGGCGGACGCGCGCGTACCGGAAGTGCTCAACGAGATCTACGACCTGTTCATCGATCTGGACGCGGAAGAAGACCAGCTCGACTTTCCCGTGCTCTACACCAACGCCAGAGCGGGCGTCGCGAAAACATCGCTGGAGGACTCGTCCTGCGATCTGCGGCCGCTGTTCGAGGCGATCGTCCAGCACGTTCCTCCGCCCGGCGGCGATCCCGAAGCGGTGCTGCAGCTCCTGGTGGCGAATCTCGATTACAGCGACTACCTGGGCCGTCTCGCCATCGGCCGCGTTTTTTCGGGAACGCTGCGGCATGGGGACGACGTCGGCATCGTCAAGCTCGATGGCTCGCTGCAGAAGACGCGCATCACGAAGCTCTATACCTTTCAAGGCTTGAAGCGCGTCGACGAGACCATTGCGCGGCCCGGCGACGTCCTGGCTATCGCGGGCGTGGAAGGCATCACTATCGGAGAAACGGTGACCGACGCGGAGCGGCCCATGCCTCTCGCCAAAATCCAGATCGACGAGCCGACCATCGCGATGACGTTCACCATCAACACGTCGCCATTCGCCGGCCGCGAAGGCTCGTACGTCACCTCGCGCAACCTGCGGGATCGCCTCGACAAGGAGTTGCTGACCAACGTCTCGATTCGCGTGGAGGAGGCCGGCGGACCGGACAGCTTCAAGGTGATGGGGCGCGGCGAATTGCAGCTCGCGATCCTGATCGAGATGATGCGCCGCGAGGGTTACGAGCTGATGGTGGGCAAGCCCCAGATCCTGACGCGCAAGGTGGACGGCAAGCTGCAGGAGCCGCTCGAACTTCTGGTGATCGACTGCCCGGAGACATTTCTGGGCGTGGCCATCGAGAAGCTGGGGACCCGCAAGGGCAAGATGGTCAAAATGGTGAACCACGGCTCGGGACGGGTGCGGCTGGAGTTCCACATTCCGTCGCGAGGCCTGATCGGACTGCGCAGCGAGATTCTCACGGACACGCGCGGAACGGCCATCATGAATTCTCTGTTTCACGGCTACGTCGACTGGCAGGGAGACATTCCCACGCGCCCTACCGGCTCGCTGATCGCCGACCGCGCGGGCCGGGCAACGGCCTATGCGATCTTCAATTTGCAGGAGCGAGGCGAAATTTTCGTGGCGCCGGGAACGGAACTCTATGAAGGGATGATTGTGGGCGAGAACGCCCGGACGGCCGACCTTGACGTGAATATCGTGAAGGAGAAGAAGCTGACCAACATGCGCGCTTCCACCGCCGACGAAGCCATCCGTTTGGTCCCCCCTCGCATTCTAAATCTGGAGCAGGCCATAGAGTTCGTGCGGGACGATGAGTTCGTGGAGGTCACCCCGCAGTCCATCCGGCTGCGAAAGAAAGTGTTGAAGGCCAACCAAAGATAGGTTTTCATGATTTACGTAATCGGCGGCGGGCTGGCTGGGTCGGAGGCGGCCTGGCAGATCGCTCAAGAGGGTCTCAAAGTCGTCCTGTACGAGATGCGGCCCGTGAAGCTGACGCCCGCGCATCAGACCGATCGGCTGGCGGAGCTAGTGTGCAGCAATTCTTTGAAGACCGACCGCGAAGGCGCCGCGCCCTGGCTGCTGAAGCAGGAACTGCGGCGTCTGGGATCTCTGCTTATGCAGTGCGCCGGGAAGGCGCGCGTGCCGGGCGGGCAG
The DNA here is from genome assembly GCA_040902885.1 of Bryobacteraceae bacterium. GTDB lineage: Bacteria > Acidobacteriota > Terriglobia > Bryobacterales > Bryobacteraceae > JBBDWK01. Next base: position 30,013 of record JBBDWK010000025.1, read on the forward strand.
GCGCTTACCGTCGATCGCGAAGTTTTCGCCGAGGAGGTTACCACGGCACTTTCCCGCGAGCCTCTCATTGAGATCCGGCGGGAAGAGCTGACATCGGTTCCCCAGGATGGCATCGCGATCGTCGCGACCGGGCCGCTTACGAGCGACGCATTGGCCGCCGATATCGGCAGGCTTACCGGTTCGGACCGGCTTTACTTTTTCGACAGCATCAGTCCCATCGTGGAAGCGGATACGGTGGATCTGTCCATCGCTTTTCGCGCTTCCCGCTATGGACGCTCGCTCGATGGGACGGACGATTACCTGAATTGTCCGTTCGACCGCGCGCAATATGAGGCATTCGTGGACGCGCTGCTGGCCGCGCAGACGGTGGAATCGCACATGCCCGGCGATACACCCTTCTTCGAGGCCTGCCTTCCGATTGAGGAATTGGCGCGCCGCGGGCGCGATACGCTGCGCTTCGGCCCGATGAAACCGATGGGGCTGACGGACCCTCGCACTGGGCGGCGGCCCTGGGCGGCAGTTCAGTTGCGGCAGGAGAATCTGCGCGCCGACAGTTACAACCTGGTGGGATTCCAGAATCACCTGAAGTATGGGGAACAGGCGCGCATTCTGCGCATGATTCCGGGTCTCGAGCGCGCCGAGTTCATTCGCTTCGGGCAGATTCATCGAAACACGTACATCAACGCGCCGGCGCTCCTGACGCCCTCTTTGCAGCTCCGGCGCAGACCCGCCGTGCTGTTCGCGGGCCAGATTTCCGGAGTGGAGGGCTACGTTGAAGCCATCGCGACGGGACTGATGGCGGGCCGCAACGCGGTCGCTCTCGCGCGGGGCGAAACGCCACGGCCGTTACCGCGGGAGACGGCGCTGGGATCGCTGGCGCACTATATATCGAACGCCGATCCCAGCAATTACCAGCCGGCAAACATCACCTTCGATCTGCTTCCTGCGCTCGGCACGCTCCGCCACGATAAGAGCGCGCGGCACGCCGAGGTGTGTCGCCGCGCGGCCGAAAAACTGGAAGAATATCTCCAGGTCCATGTCTGAGCTCGAGCGGCAGGTCGAACGCTTTCTGGAAGAGCTGATGCGCAGGAACGTCTCCGCGCACACGTTCGAGGCTTACAGCTCCGATCTGCGGCAGTTTCTCGACTACTTTTCGCCGCAAGGCAGCGTGCCGCCCCAGCCTTCGGAGTTTGCCGTGCTCCACGTGCGCGAGTGGCTGGCGGATCTTTACGACCGCAAGCTTTCGGTGACCACCATCCGGCGCAGGCTGGCGGCGCTGCGCACCTTCTTCAAGTATCTGGAGCGGGAAGGCATCGTGCCGATGAACCCCGCGCGGCTGGTGCGCACCCCCAAGCTCCGCCAGACTTTGCCGGCCGTGATGACGGCGGAGCGGGCCAATGCGATTGTGGACGGCGTCGGGGAAGCGAAGCTCGACCGGCCCTACCCGGCGCGCGATCTTGCGATCTTCGAGTTTCTGTATGGCTGCGGCGTGCGCGCGGCCGAGCTGGTGGGGCTGAACCTGAACGATATCGACCGGGACGAGCGCTGGATTCGCGTGCGTGGCAAAGGACGCAAGGAGCGTCAGGTGCCGTTCGGCAGCAAGGCGGCGCAGGCCCTGGAGCGGTATCTGACCGAACGCCAGGCGCCGCCCGGGGAGCGGGCCGTCTTCGTGAATCATCGCGGGCGGCGTTTGAGCGGCCGCTCCGTGCGGAATTTCGTGAAGTTTTACGCGCGCTTCCTGGCCGGCGACGATTCCATTCACCCGCACAGTTTCCGGCACGCCTATGCCACCCACCTGCTGAGCGACGGCGCCGACCTGCGCTCCATTCAGGAGCTGCTCGGGCACGCAAGCCTCTCCACCACGCAGCGCTACACGCAGGTCTCGCTCACGGACCTGATGGCGGTCTATGACCGCGCGCATCCGAAGGCGTAGTGGTTACCGCTTGCGAACCCAGATGGGTGAGCTCCAGGCGATCTGTCCGTTCGTCTGCTCCGCGCGAATGTAATAGTACGATTCGCCGGAAGCGGCGTCCGCATCGGTATAAGTGAAGGTCAACTCGGGGCCATCGCCCGCCGCGGTGTAGATCAGCCGGTTGTTCTTCACCAGCGCCACCCGCGCAAGCGGACCCGTGCCGCGCACGTAGGCCTTCAAGGCGGGCACGCTTTCAGCGTCGAAGCTCTCGCCGAGAAAATGCTCGCCCATGCGGAGATCGAGTATCAGATTGTCCGTTGCGGCGTAGGTGCGCCGCGCCTTCATGGCCGCCAGGAGCGCGGTACGGTCCAGGCGGTCCACGTAGAGCGCGGCATAGGAGATGTGCGTCGAGACGTGGTCCGAGCTGGACTGCACTCCCATCTTGATCCCCTTGGCCCAGGCGTTCCACACAAAGCCCGCGCCGAAGCGCGACGCCTCCTGCCGCCCCACCTGGCGCGGAGTGATGGGCGCCTCGTAACTATTCCGATAGCCCTGATAGATCTCGACCACCGGCTCCAATTCGGGATCGCTGTCGCGCCAGTCCGTGCCCGCGCCCGTGGCCGAGGTGTGGGAAGTGGTGATGCCGCCCGAACGGCGCAGGTAGGCGTAGAGCTTGCCCGCGCCCTCCTCGCCGCGCCTCTCCGCGTCCGAGAGATCCAGAATCGAACGGCCCCGTTCGGCGAAGAGCACGTTGCGGTGGCCGTTGGGCCACGGCAGGCTGCGCTCGTAGGAATAGAGCGGCGCGAACTTTCCCTCAATGGTGAACAGGTCGACGGCTTTTTGAATCATCCACCAGTTGTACGGAACGGACCCGCCGGCCTGATGATCGCATACGCCGAGAAAGTCGAACGCGGCGGCGTCCAGCGCGTAGCGGTATGCGTCGTTCAAAGAGCCGTCGCGATTTCCGTCCCAGGAGATGTCGGTGTGGCGATGGATGTCGCCGCGCACGATGCGCCAGCCCGCCGAGCCGGTCTTCGCGCGATACGCCCGCACGCGGGCAACGTCCTCCGCTTCGCGGTCGTGAGAAACACGAAGATTCTCGGAAGACGGTTTGAAGGCCGCCAGATCGGACGGAGCGGCGCTCGACGAAGCCGGCAGCGAGGCGAAATACATCTCCTGCTCCCGGAGCGCGCCGTTGGGCCACAAGCGCCCGTCGCTCACCCAGGCGACGCCCAGGTTGCCGTCGCGCGTGCGCACCGCCTGCACCGGGGCGTCGATGCGGCCGTACCCTTCCGGGAACTCGATCATGGGAAGCCACCGGTCATTCCGGTAGGCCGTCGCGCCGGTACGCCACATCGCTCGACTGGCCCCTCCTCCTCCGCCGCCTTGCGGAAGATTGACGCGATAGCGAAAGAACACCCAGGGGGCGTCGCGCTCGTCCAGCACCAGATGCGGCTGCTGGAATACCTGCCGCAGATCCTCGGGGATGGCCGCGGAGATGGCTGCTTTCGTCTCAAGCAGTTTTCCGTTCGCCAGCACGGCCACGCGAGTTTGGCGGCGGACCAGAAGGCCGCGCCCGCTCTCGGGAATCAGGTTTCCGTAGTCCTTGCCCCAGTTCCAATCGCCTTCGTCCCAGGCGATCCAGAGCCGCCCTTGCGCGTCATATTGCACGGAGGCGCGGGTCTCAAACGCCCCGCTGTTTGCGATCGGCGCCAGCGGCCCGAGCTTCCCGTTCCGGAGTGTCCGCGAAACGATGTCGTAATCGCCTTTCGCGTAGGTGTCCCACACGATGGTCACGCGGCCGTCCGGAGCAGCCGCTAGCACGGGCTCCCAATCATTGGCGGGATCGCTCGATATCTGCATCTCGTCCGACCACCTCCGCCCGTCGTAAATCCGAAGATAGATATCGAAGTTCCCGGAGCGCGCGCTCTGGTAAGCGAGATAGAGATTCCCAGAGCGGTCGCGAATCAGGGAATGGAAGATATCCGAACCGGCCGCGGCCGTCAGGCGCTCGGCCGTCGTCCACCGCCGGCCGTCGTATGCCTTGGCGTAAAGATCGAAGTTCGCGCCGGTGCGCGCCGCCCATGCCACCCAGATCTTTCCGTCGCGGTCTTCGGCGATCGCGGTTCGAAAGTAGTCGCCGCCTTCGGACGCGACTGCCTCCGGACGCGACCATGCGGAACCTTTGTATCGGCGCACATAGATGCGGTCGGCTTTGCCATCCCAGGCCTGATAGGCCATCCACAGCGTGCCGTCGCGCGCTTCCACCAGCGACGGGTAGTCTTCGCTTTCCTTTTGGAGATTGGCGAAAGCTGTTGCCGCGGGCGCGGCGCGCACTTCCACGCGTCCGTCCAGGAAGCGGCGCGGCGCGGTCCACAGCCCCGCGTCCGGCACAATCGTGAAGCTGCCGTGCGCGGTCGCGATGCGGACCTCGGGGGTCGAGAGATCGAACTCCGCGACAACGCCCTTGACGGTTACCTTGGTCTTTCGGGACGTGGGGCCCATCTCACGTTCGTAAGGGGTGTCCCAGTATGTCTGTTCCCGCGTGATGCATTTCCAGTCCGCGGCGCCGCTGCTGTCGTTGGCGTCGAATTGCCAGCCGCGCAAGCGCGAAGGAGCGGGCGCGATGCTGCCGCTCCAGTCGGCGTCCTTCACGCCGTCCACCCCGAAGCGGATGAGCAGCGCGGTCTTGCCGGGTTCGGCCGCCTGCACCGGCGGCGCGTTCCGCTGCTGCCGGACGATGAAGAACGTCAGAGCGAGAACACCGAACGCTAGCGCTGCTATCCTCATTGCGCGTACTGCTCGAAGAAGTGTGCGACGGTCATGATGCCTTTATAGTAATTGCCGATCGAGTACTTCTCGTTGGGCGAGTGCAGACCGTCGTCCGGCAGGCCGAAACCCATCAGCACGGTGGGAATGCCGAGATGCGCGGCGAACTCTCCCACAATCGGGATGGAGCCGCCGGATCGGATGAAAACGGTGGGACGGCCGAGCACGTCGGCAAACGCCTTAGCGGCGACGCGAACGGCTTGGTGCCCGGGGTCCACCAGCAGGCCGGGAGAAGCGCTCAACACCCGCACCTCAATCCGAATTCCCGCCGGTGTGTTCTCTTCGACGAAGCGGCGGAAGGCGGCGACCACTTCGTCCGGATCATGGCGCGGAACCAGGCGGAAGCTGACCTTGGCCGTGGCTTTCGCCGGAATCACGGTCTTCGAGCCGGCGCCAGTGAAACCGCCCGCGATGCCGTGTACTTCGAAGGACGGCCTGGCCCAGATTCTCTCCAGCACGGAGTAGCCGGGCTCGCCAGTCAGCCGCGAGGAGCCGACCTCATGGCGCAGAAACTCCTCCTCGCTGAACGGAAGGCTCTTCCAGCTCTCAATCTCCTGGGGCGAAGGCGGCTCCACGCGTTCGTAGATGCCAGGCACCTGAATAACGCCTGCTTCGTTCTTCACCTTTGCGAGAAGCTCGATCAGGCCGAAGACGGCGTTGGGCGCCGCACCTCCATAGAGGCCGGAGTGCAGATCGCGCATGGGGCCGGAGGCTTCGACCTCCATGTAGACCAGGCCGCGCAGACCGATGCAGAGCGTCGGAATTCCGGGAGCGTAGAGGGCGGTATCGGAAACCAGTGCGACATCGGCGCGCAGCTTGTCCGCATTCCCCGCAACGTATTGGGCGATCGACGCGCCGCCCACTTCTTCTTCGCCTTCAATCAGGAACTTCACGTTCAGCGGCAGCTTGCCATGCACCTGGCGCAGCGTTTCCACGGCCTTCACGTGCATGTACATCTGGCCCTTATCGTCCGCGGCGCCGCGCGCATAGAGGCTGCCATCGCGGATGGAGGGCTCGAAGGGAGGGGTCTGCCAGAGTTCGAGCGGATCGGGCGGCTGCACGTCGTAGTGCCCGTAGCAGAGCACGGTGGGCTTGCCCTCCGCGTGCAGCCAGTCCGCGTAAACCAGGGGATGGCCGGCGGTCGGGACGATTTCCACGTTCTCGAGACCGGCATTGCGAAGGCTATCGGCGACAAAACCGGCGGCGCGTTTCACGTCTCCGCGCCGCTCGGGGAGCGTGCTGATGCTGGGGATCCGCAGGAACTCCTTCAGCTCCTCTAAGAAGCGCTCCCGATTTTTCTCGATGAAGGCGTTGGTCGCGGCGGACAATGATCTCTCCTAAACGGAGAAACCATTATAGATACAATGCCGCGCCGGCCGTCCTCTCCGGCGCGTAGCGCGAGCATGCGTTGCCGATGATCCGCTGCACCTCGGATTCGTAGAAGGGTTGAGCGATGATGTCGTAGGCGCCCAGGTTGATAGCCTCCGCCCAGAAGCGGGCGTCGGCAAAGGGATGGGTGACGATTACTTCGGCTCCCGGGTTCGTTTCCCGGATCATGCGCAGAACGTCCAGCCACGACCCGTCGCCGATCTCCGCCTCTGTCAGCACGACATCGGACGGACCGGTTTCCAAAGCCAGGCGGGCGTGTTGCACATCCCGCACATGCCGAAGCGCCACGTGCTGGGATTGAAGCATCTGCGAAATCACCTTCGCGTCGTCGGCGAAGGGAGAAATGAAGAGCACGCTGGTTGACATGAGGGGAAGTCTCCTTGCGTTCGGGCACTTCCCAACTTATACACTGCATCCCGAATTATCAATCTCGAAAACGCTGGAACCGTGTTGAAATTCACCCTAACTTTTTAACGGCGTTACGGGTGCTTGTCCGGCTTCATCACGGCCACGCAGGCGAGGTTCCGGTAAAGCTGATTGAAGTCAAGCCCATAGCCCACCACGAAGCGGTCGGGTATTTCGAAACAGCGGAATTCCACGGGAGAGTCCACAATGCGGCGGGAGTTGCGGTCGAGGAAGGTGCAAACAGCCAGTGAGTTCGGACCCCGCGTGGCCAGCGTTCTCAGCAGATAGCGGAGCGTGAAGCCGGTATCCACGATGTCCTCCACCAGCAGGACATCCTCGCCCTCAATGCTCTCGTCCAGGTCTTTCGAGATGCGCACGACGCCGGGAGCGGTGGCGCGCGTGGAGAAGCTGGAGATTGCGAGGAAGTCGATCTTCACAGGAACTTCGATGCGCCGCGCCAGCGCTGTGAGAAAGAATACCGATCCTTTTAATACGCCGATTAATTTGAGCGTTCTTCCTTTGTATTTTTCGGATATTTCCGCGGCCACTTCCTGGATGCGCCGCTCAATCTGCTCTTCGGTGAAAAGGACGCGTTCGATGCTCGGCGGGATGGGAGCGCTCATGCGCTGACCCGGTGCTCCGCCAATCCGTACTTGAAGATCAGGTTTTCAAAGTCCTTCTGATAGAAGACCTGAATGTTGATGTCCGGGTATATCTGGCGAAGCAGCTTCACCTTGCGGTTCTTGCGAGTGACCAAAGACTGCTTCATGGTGGTCAGTTCCACGTAGAGATCGAACTCGGGCAGGTAGAAATCCGGCGTGAAGGCCTCAACCACCTTGCCATCGCCGTCCCAACGCACGGCAAAGCTGCGCGGCTCGTACTCCCAGGCGATGCGATAGAAGTTGAGCAGGTTGACGAAGGTCTGCTCGCTCGGATGCGCGAAGGCTTTGCGCGCAAGGACGACGTTTTCCGGCGGCACAATGCCGTGGCGCGCAAGACGCAAGCGCACCTGAAACTGAAGCTGCGCCTCGGAGGCCTGCGAGAGCAGCGGCGCCGCGCAGGCGTCTCTGAACGCGGAGCCAACGATTTCCGCAAGGTGTTCCGGATCGAGCCGGTCCTCGTTCAGGATCAGATCGAAGGAGTCCGTCCTCTCCCTGGCAGCTCCGAAGCGCCGTTTGCGCGTCTGCTTGCGCTCCGTATCGAGCGAGCGCAGCAACTCGCGCGCCGCGGGACGCTCCAGCCGCCCGTCAACCATCAGGTTACCGACGCGGACGGCTTCGGAGGCCACCACGCCCACGCGCAGCGCGCCGGGAAAACCTTCCGCCAGCGCTTCCGCCGAGTCGGCGCAAAACACCACGCGATTCCGTGTGGCGATGGGCGCCAGAATCGAAACCACAATGTCACGGTAGGCTTTGTCCGGGATGGGATCGAGGGAGCCGAACTGCTGGGCGATCAGACTGGCGAGCCGCGCTTGGTTGATGAGGTCGAAACCGAGCCGCCCCGCGCAGATCCGCGCCATCTCCTCGAATCTGCACCCGGGCTGGCCGGAGATCGCGATGAATGCCATCGAATTTGAAATCACAGTGAGGTTGTCGGCTGCCACCATGATAACGCAGGAGAAGGCTGAGGAGCCGGGCAGGCGAACCGCCCGAGCACTAATCGTCCCCTGTTAATAGCACCAATTAATAGCGCCAATCGTCCCCTGTCAACGGTTTTTAGAAATGTCCCCATGTTCCGTTCATTAGAAGTGTCCCCTT
>JBBDWK010000026.1:0-6082 GCA_040902885.1 Bryobacteraceae bacterium
CGCGAACGATGGACAGCCGCGCGCGACCGGTCGCGCATGTTCAACGAGGCCGGTCCACGCCACCGCCCGGTGGCCTACGCAGTGTCCGATGTGACGCCGCCGCACGTTCCGTCGCTGCCGGATACGTTCGTGCTCGCTGGCGGGGAACTGGCGGCCAAAGGTGAAAAGGTGGAGCCGGGCTTCCTGGAATGCGTCACCGGCAACAAAGAGCCCGCGAAGATTCCATTCGCCGGCGGCAGTTCCGGCCGGCGGCGCGCCCTGGCCGAGTGGATCGGCAGCGAAGACAATCCGCTCACCGCGCGAGTGATGGTCAATCGCATCTGGCAGCATCATTTTGGCGAAGGTTTGGTGCGAACCCCAAGCGATTTTGGCCGCAATGGCGACCCGCCGCGCCACAAGGAGCTGATCGATCATCTGGCCGCGCAGTTTGTGGAGAAGAAGTGGAGTGTCAAGGCAGTTCACAAGCTGATGCTGACTTCAAACGCTTACCGGCAATCGACTTCGCACCCGGATGCCGAGCGCTCCGCCGAAGTCGACCCGGACAACCGCCTGCTCTGGCGCATGAACTGGCTGCGGCTCGAATCCGAAGCGATTCGCGACTCGATCCTCGCTCTCAGCGGCCGGCTTCAGAAGGGCGGCGGCGGGCCGGGCGTGTTTCTCAAGATTCCCCAGGACGTCGCCGATGGCTTTGAATTCTTCAGGTGGTTCCCTTCCTCGGAGGCCGAGCAGCGCCGCCGCGCCGTCTATACCTTCCAGCGCCGTTCGGTCGTGATGCCGATTATGGAGGTCTTCGACGTGGCCAACATGAGCGAATCCTGCGCGCGCCGCAACGTCACCACTGTAGCCCCGCAGGCATTCACGCTGCTCAACAGCGAGCTCACCCGGAACGAAGCCAAACACTTGTCCGAACGGATTATCGAAGCCGTCGGCCCCGACCGCGACAAGCAGATCGATCGCGCCTTCGAGATGGCGCTGGCCCGCGCGCCCTCGGAAGCGGAGCGCGAGAGAGCCCGCGGCATCGATCTGGCGCGGTTGGGTGTGGTCCTGTTCAACCTCAACGAGTTCCTGTACCTGGAGTGATTGCGATGAATTTCGATCTGGCCCGCCGCCGTTTTCTGTATGGAAGTCTCACGGGAGTGGGAGGTTTAGCGCTCGGCGAGTTGCTGCAAGCCGCCAATCCGCTGGCGCCACGCACGCCGCACCACGCTCCCAAGGCGAAGTCCTGCATCTTCCTCAGCATGCTGGGCGGCGTAAGCCAGATGGATACGTTCGACCCCAAGCCCGCGCTCCAGAAATTCGACAACACGCCCATGGACTGGAGCAAGGAGAAAGTCACCGACCAGGTGAGCCTCTTTGCCAAGCCGCGCCACATCGTTGGCAGCCCATGGACCTTCAAGAAGTACGGCCAGTGCGGCATGGATGTTTCGGAGCTGTTCCCGCACATGGCCACCTGCGTCGACGATCTGGCGTTCGTCCGCTCCATTCAGACCGAGAACGGCAACCATCCCGCCGCCGTCTTCCTGATGAACACCGGCTCGGTGATGCCCGGCCATCCATCCGCGGGCGCATGGGTTGGCTATGGGCTGGGCACGCAGAATCAGAACCTTCCCGCGTTCGTCGTGCTGCCCGATTTTCGATCCATCACTTTCAGCGGATCCCAGCAGTGGGGCAGCGGCTTTCTGCCGGCCAGCTTCCAGGGCACAATGCTGCGCTGGAAGGGCGATCCCATCGCCGATCTCACGCCCCCCGGAGATGTTACGTCCGATATGCAGCGTCAGGAGATGGAACTGCTCCGCGAGTTCAACCAGGACCACCTGGAGCGCAATCCCACCAACCCGGACTTGCAGGCGCGCATTGACGCTTATGAGCTGGCGTTCCGCATGCAAGCCGAAGTGCCCGGCGCGCTGGATCTCAAACGGGAATCCGACGCGACCAGGGAAGCTTACGGGCTGAACGAACCCGACACGGAATCGTTCGGCGCCCGTTGTCTGATGGCGCGGCGCTTAGTGGAGCGCGGCGTGCGCTTCGTGCAGCTCTACACGCCGAGCCAGTCCTGGGACAGCCACACGGAATTGAAGTCCCGCCACGCGAAGAACGCGCGCGAGGTGGACAAGCCCATCGCGGCTCTCGTCAAGGACTTGAAGCAGCGCGGCCTGCTCGATTCCACGCTGCTGGTCTGGATGGGCGAGTTCGGCCGCACACCGGACAATCAGGCGGACCAGCGCGACAAAGCCGGACGGGATCACAACACGCGCGCGATGACCATCTGGTTCGCGGGCGGCGGAACCAAGGGCGGCGCGCTGGTTGGCAAGACCGACGACCTGGGTTTTAAGGCCGTGGAAGATATCTACCGCATGCGCGACGTGCATGCCACCGTGCTCCACCTGATGGGCCTCAACGACATGCGCCTCACGTATTACCACGCGGGACGCAACATGCGGCTAACCGACACCGGCGGCAAGGTCATCTCGCAAGTTGTAGCGTAATGAGTGGGGTGGGCTTCAGCCCGCCTGGGGACTTCAGTCCCCTTGTCCGTAGCACCGGTTGAAACCGGTGCGCGGGCTAAAGCACTCTACCACTCGAAACGTCCGACCAGAATGTGGTGCATCCGCGACGTGCCGATGTCGGAGAAGCTGCCGCGGCCGACTCCGCCGATCGTTCCAAAATTCGCCCGGTTGGTCAGGTTGAAGGCTGCGTTCGGATCGCCGAATTGCGGTTCCTTCGTCGGGTTGTTGATATCCCAGCGGATGGAAAACTTCATCCGCTCTCCGACGGGGAATTCCTTGGAAAGCGAAACCTGAGTCCACCGCAGCCCCGGGGATTCAAAGGTGTTGCGGCCAAGAGTTCCGGGCGTGAAAGCCGCCGGATACTCGAAACCATCGAAATTGAAGTAGCGGTTCTGCGCGCTGAGTGGAAAGCGGTTCGGCCCAATGTCCCAGTCCTTCACCACGGCTTGGTCGTTCGGCAGGACCTGGTTGGGACGAAGCTGGCCAGGCAGGTAGCGGTTCGGGCTGCCGGCAAAAGTCACCGTGGTCGGCGGACCCGATTGGTAGGTCTGTGTCCAGGCGCCATCCCAGCCGCCAAATATCCAGTTTTTGATTCCACCCGAGTTCATCCAGCGGCGGCCCTTACCGAACGGAAGCTCCAGGGTGAACACGCTGACAAAACGGTGGCGGATATCGTAGTTCGCACGGCCTTTTTCGAGCCCGCGGTTGTACCATGTGATGCCGCTGCGCCCGCCATCGTCGTCCCCGTCGTTCAACGTCTTCCCCAGTTGATAGAACGCGTTCAGCGTCATGCCCTGGGCATAGCGGCGCTCCGTCCGAAACGTGGCGCTATGGTGCGAGTTGTGACCGTAGTTGGAATAGTGTTGGATGGAGCCGAACTGGCGGTAGGGCTTGTAGTTCTGCACGGCTGAGAAGACCTGGTTCAGCACGGTGATGTCGCGCGAAATATCGAGCGGCACAACATTGATGTCCCAGTTGTTCAGCAGGCCGACTCCGGAGGAGCCCTGATAGATTGTTTCCACGAGCCAGCTATTGGCGAGCTGATGCTGGAAGCCGCCGGACCACGTATATACGTAGGGTAGCCTCATGTTCGGATCGAACCAGGAGGCTTCCCGGCTGCCGAAATTCGTGCCTTGAAAAGGTACGCTCCCATCGGAGTTGCTGACGAAGTTCACGGGCGGCGGGCCCTGGGACAAGCGGAACGAGTGGCGCGGGTCTCCCGGAGGCGCCTGAACCGCTGCATTGGCAATGTACTCCTCAAAATTCTGATTCAGGCCGTTGGTCATCAGGTCCACGGCGAATGCCCCGAAGCTGGCGCGGAAGACGGTCTTCGGCCGGAAGTTCCAGGCCAGGCCAAGGCGAGGCTGGAAGTTATTCAGGTCGCGCTTTGCCAGCAGGCCCTCGCCATGCACGATTGCGCCCCGGAAGCCGGTGAGCGGGTCCGTCGCGTTGGGATCGAACTGCGACTGCTGGCCATACTTCGTGCTGAACGGCGACTCATAAGACCACCGCAGGCCGGCTTCGATAGTCAGGTTGCGGACGGGGCGCCACGTGTCCTGCACGTACCAGGAGTGCTGCCACCAGCGAGGAAGCCAGGTGGCCGCGTTGCGCGTGAAGTTGGCCTGCACGACCGTGCCCAGCAGAAAGGACGCGAAGGCGTTGCCGGTGTTCGGCCGGAATGGAAAATCCGTGCCGCCCATGCGGTACTCGCCGGAAGGAAGCGTAGCCGCAAGGGAGTTGTACCGGGTGCGAATCAGCTCGTAGCCCAGCTTCACGGTATGCCGGTTGATCACCTTCGTAAGGTTTTCCTGGAAAGTGAAATCCTCGGCAACCTCGCTGGACCGGCCGCCAGGGCCGAAGTTGTACAGAAAGCCGCCGCCCGGCGGGGCGATCTGCGGGAAAGTTTCGCCGCTGACGTTAGGAATGCCGAGTTGGCCGGCCCAGTCCTGATTGTAGCTCTCGGGAGTAGCCGAGAACGCCCGGCGATTCCAGCCCAGGCGGAGTTCGTTGACCGTCGTGGGATTGAAGGTGTAAGTGTCCGAGATGACCACGTTGCGGTTCTCCGCGGGCTGGACATAGATGCGGCCGTAAAGAATTTCCGTGACTTCCCGGATGGGGCGGTCCAGGCTCCGGTGCTGGACTTGCGAGTAGCGGCCGAAAATCTTGTGGTTGATGCTGAACTGGTGATCCACCTTCCCGTCATAGCGGCGGAAGTCGTATTTGCCGAAGGCCGGAATGGTCAGGTTGTTTACCGGACCCGTCGGCTGGATGTCGCCCGGGTCGGTCTGCTCCCTCCACGGCTTCAGGTCGGTCAGCCGCCGCGATGCGGGATCGAACAGTGACTGGGGAATGCGATTCCCGGGAAACGGATCGCGTACCCACTGGTTGTTCTCCAGCCGGGTGCTGAAAGGGTCGAAGATGGGCAGGCCGCGGCCATTGAACGAAAAGTCGCCGCCGTACATCTCCGGGCTGGGGACGCTGCCGATGAAGGTTTCCGAGACATTCTCGTAGTGCTGCTGAAAACCGGCGAACCAGAAGGTCTTGTCGCGGATGATGGGACCGGAAGCGGTAGCACCCCACTCGTGGTAATCGAAGGACCCGGTCCGGGGCAACTGCTCGAGGTAGGCGCGATGAATGAGCTTGCCGTTGGTGTAGCGGTCTTCAACGGAACCGTGGAACTGGTTCGTGCCGCTCTTGAACACGGCGCTCAGCAGGCCGCCCGCGGCGTGGCCGACCTCTGCGGGCGTCCCGGTGGTCCACATCTTGAATTCCTGAATGGAATCCAGGCTGGCGATCATGGTGCGGCGGAAGTCGCCCACCTGGCCGACCACCGGCTCCTTGGCGTTGACGCCGTCCATGGTGTAGCCGATCGCCCGCTGGCGCTGACCCACCGCATGCTGGCCGTTGATATTGGTCATGCCCGGCATGTAAAGCAGCACGCGGTGGACGAACTTCTGCATCACGGGGAGCCGGGTGACCAGCTTGGTGTCGAGAATCTGGCCGCTGCCGGCGGTTTCGGTTTCGAGCAAGGGCGGCGCGGCGGTCACCTCGATCGACTCGGCCACGTTGCCCACCTGGAGTTCGATGTCCATGCGCGGCTGTTCGTTGATGCGCAGCGTGATGCCGCTCTGGACGTACCGCTTGAAGCCCTCGGCCTCGGCGACCAGCTCATAGTTCCCCGAGGGCAGGTTGGAAATATAGTACGCGCCGGCGGTGTTGGTTTGGCCTTCATAGACGAACTGAGTGCCGAGATTGCGGGCGGTAACCTTGACGGCCGGGATGACGGCGCCGGTCGAATCACTCACCGTCCCTACGAGGGTGGCGGCGCCAGTGCTTTGCGCGCTGAGGGCCAAAGCGGTTAATGCCGACAACAGCAACAGACGGAACATGCGAGACCTCCACGTTTCAATTTGAGAGCGAATCACTCTACAGATGCTGGTTTGTCCCTAACTCCAAAGACTTTTGGCTGGAAAGCATAGTACAGGAAAGGCGGGACGGGAGCAACGGGTGTTCTCCCGCGGGCAGCGATTCCGCAACCGAGAGTGAGCCGAAGCGGGAACTGCTTGTCTCGGCTC
>JBBDWK010000027.1:0-36635 GCA_040902885.1 Bryobacteraceae bacterium
GGGGACACTTCTAATGAACGGAACATGGGGACATTTCTAAAAACCGTTGACACGAGGCCGGGGGCCGATTGACTCCGAGTTTTTAGTCTCGTACACTTCTCTTACTTTCAGGAGGTTTCAAATGCCGGCTCGTTCGCTCAAATCCCTTCCGCTAATTTTGATCTTTTGTGGGGCAGCCTGGGCTCAATACACCACCGCCAGTCTTGGCGGGACTGTCTCGGATCCCTCCGGAGCGTCGATTCCGGAAGCCAAAATCACCGTGCGCAACGCCGATACCGGGTTCACCCAAACGACGGAGACCTCGGGGACCGGAGCGTTTCTGTTCTCGCGCCTGCCGATCGGAACGTACGAGCTACTGGTGGAAAAGGCGGGCTTTAGCACCGCCGTACAGGCCGGCATCCGGCTCACCGTCGATCAGATGGCGACGCAAAATGTCACGCTGGCGGTGGGCCAGGTGTCCGAACAGGTAACCGTCCAGGCCGAGACGGAGCTGATTGCCACGCGCACAGCCACGGGCGGCCAGCTCGTCGACCAGAGGCAGATCCGCGAGCTTCCCCTGCAGGGGCGCCGCCCGGAACGTCTCGTCTACCTTGCCGCCGGCACCGTCGACCTTGGGCGCAACGCCTGCCGTATCTGCGGCCATGGCGGCGTGTATCCGGGGCAGGAGACGGCGGGCGTGAACGGGGCGGGATTGTCTCAGGTGAATTTTCAACTCGACGGCACCTCGCACAACGACACCTACCTCAACGCGGGCCTTCCATTCCCCAACCCGGATTCGGTGGAGGAGTTCAACCTGCAGTCCTCCAACTTCTCGGCCGAATATGGCAACGCGGCGGGCGGGGTGGTGAACATCGTAACCCGCGCGGGCAGCAATGCGTTCCACGGCTCGTGGTTCCACTTTGTCCGGAACGGCTCCATGAATGCGCGCCAGTTCTTCGCTCCGGTCCAGGATTCGCTCAAGCGCAACCAGTTTGGCGGAGCTATCGGCGGTCCCATCGTCAGGCAGAAGCTGTTTTTCTTCGGCACCTTTCAGGGCACGCGACTGCGCAATACGCCGGCGGGCCTGATTCGCTTCGTGCCCACGGCGGAACAGCGCCAGGGCGATTTCTCGGCGTTACCCCGCCAGCTAACGGATCCGGTCTCACGGCAGCCGGTGCCCGGCAATATCATTCCCGCGAGCCGGCTCAATCCGGTCTCGCGCTACTTCCTCGACTTTATCCCGCTGCCCAACGGTCCCGCCGGCCAATTGACCTTTCCTGGATTCCCGGTGCAGCAGACCGAGAACCAGTTTATGCCGAAGATCGACTACATCACCGCACGGCACCAGCTTAGCGGACGCTACTATTTCACCGACTTCGATTACCCCGCCGGTATCGACAAAGCGAACATTCTCGCGGCGCGCAGCGGCAATGCCGTCCGCCTGCAGAACGTTTCGGTCAATCACGTCTTTACGCTCTCGCCTACGTTTTTGCTCACTTCCACTTTCGGGCTGAACCGGCAGCGCGGCGGGTCGCTTTCCGGCGCGCCGTTCAGCTTTCGGGACGCCGGCTCAAACCTCCTGGGGCCGCAAGATTCCGAGCTCAAGTTCCCTCCTTCCCTGAACCTCGGCGTCACGGATGGTTTCTCGATCGGCACCAGCCACAAGGGCGATTTCGACCGCGGCGACTATACCATCCGCGAAGTCGCTACCAAGATCAGAGGGAGCCACGAATTCCGCTTTGGCGGCGAAGCGGTCCGCGTTCTCAACCACATCACCAACAGCTTCCAGATGATGGGCAATTTCACTTTCAATGGCCAGCTTTCCGGCAACGGCCTGGCGGACTATATGTTCGGCCGCGCCTCGGCGTTCACGCAAGGCGGCGGCGAGTTCAAGGATTTGAAAGGCATCCGCTGGAGCTTCTTCTTCCAGGATAATTGGCGCGTGTCCCAGCGCCTGTCGCTCAACCTGGGCGTGCGTTGGGATCCCTATTGGGCGCCTTACGACCGGGAAGGCCGCGTGGTTTGCTTCCAGCCTGGCGGTGGCGCGACCTCCCAGCGTTATCCCAACGCACCGGTGGGTATGCTCTATGGGGGCGACACGAATTGTCCCATCGCCGGCCACGACGCTAATGTCTGGAACATCGGCCCGCGGCTGGGGCTGGCCTACCGCCTTAGCGAGGACGGAAAAACCAGTCTGCGCGCGGGCGGCGGCATGTACTACACGCCGATTCAAACCAGCAACTTTAACCCGTATACCAACATCGCTCCCTTCGCGGGCACGTTCTCGCTTCAGGACGTTGCCTTTGAAGATCCGTATGGGAGCAAGGGCCTCGCGAATCCATTCCCGCAGAATTTCGGACCTCGCGTACCGGGTCCGGAATTCGTGTTCGCTCCGGATAACAACATCCGTGCCTATTTCACGCGGGATTACCGCGTTCCCCAGCTGCTCACCTGGAGCCTTCGCTTGGAGCGGCAGTTTGGAACAGACTGGGTAACCAGCGTGGCTTACCTGGGCAATAAAGGCTCCTTCCAGCAGGTCACGCTCGACGAAAATCCCGCCCTGTTCGGTCCGGGCGCGACCGTTGGCAATACGCAGGCGCGCCGCGTATATCCCAATTTCGGACGCGTCAGCCGCACCGATTCGGGCGCTAATTCGAGCTTTCACTCCCTGCAATGGAACCTTGAAAAGCGCTTTGCCAAAGGGTATTCCATCCTGACGAATTACGCATGGTCCCGCACCATTGACGACCTCAACAATATCGATCCATTCAACAGGCGAGCCTATCGCGGCCTGGCGGTGGAGGACGTGGAGCACAACTTCAAGTTCTCCAATATCTGGGACGTGCCGCGGGCGGGGGTGAGCTCCGGAGTGGCCAAGGGCCTGCTGCATGGATGGCAGGTCAACGCCATCGTCGTCTGGCAAAGCGGGTTTCCATTTTCGGTCGGCAGCGGCCGCGACAACTCCTTCAGCGCCGTAGGCGGCGATTTGGCGGACTTTTTGGGCGGCAACCCGAGCCTGGGCGGCGGCCGGTCGCGCAACGATCAGGTCTTCCGCTGGTTCGATACGTCGCTGTTCACAGCCAACGCTTTGGGCACGTTTGGCAACTCCGGACGCAATATCATTCGCGGGCCGAAGTTTTTCAACACGGACATGGGGGTGCTGAAGGACACGCCCATAACCGAGCGCGCCAATTTGCAGTTCCGCGCCGAGTTCTTCAACGTTTTTAACAACCCGAACTTCCGGTTGCCGAACTCGAACGCGTCGTCGGCTCAATTCGGGCGCATTACGGCGGTGGTGGACGACAACCAGCGGATCATCCAGCTAGGGCTGAAGCTCTCGTTCTGATTCTCGAGTGCATTACAGCGCGAAGCGGCAAACCACGCCCACGTCGTCGCAGTACCACATGGTGCGCTCCCAGATGGTCATGCCGTGGGGCAGCGGGTCGCTGTCGGCCAACTGAATCTTCGCGCTATATTCGCCCGTCTTCACGTCGAACTTGTAGAACGCGTTGTCGTTGGATTCGGTACACCACAGCGCGTCGCCCTCCCAGCCGAGCCCGTGCGGGCGATCGCCCGCGGTGCGGAACTGATGCTCCACAACGAAGCCTTTGGGGTTGATGCGGTAAATGGTCTGTGAAGGCGGCACTGCAACCCAGAGTCTGCCATCCTTCCACTCCATGCCGTGCGCTCCGGTGCTGGCACGCCGTCCCAGCTCTTTCTTCGCCGCGGCGTTTGCCGGTCTGGGCGCGGGTTTGGCCGCGAGCGGGCTGCTGCGCGTGCCCTCTGGCGTCCAATTCACCGGCCCGCAGCCGGGCGTATCGAAGCTGGCGAGCGTCTTGCCCGTCTTCGCGTCCGTGCGGTAGATCTTGCAGTTGTATGTCGAAGCCAGCCAGAGCGCCTCGCCATCGAAGGTAAGGCCGCTGCCCCGGTCGGACTCGGTGTCGAGCGCCCGCAATACCTTGCCGTCTTTATACGCGACCAGGTAGGCGCGGTTATCGCCCTGGTCGAGAATCCAGAGTCCATCGCGCGTCGCCTGCAAGCCGTTCGGCTTGGGGCCGGGCGAGCGGAACGCCGTCTCCACTTTTACCTTGCGGGTGGGAACCGATTTGCCGAACGCAGCCGCGGCGATCGGCAGGGCCAGAAATTCGCGTCTTCTCAACATGGGAGGCCTCCTCAAGATGCAAAATTATTAGAACACGAATTGCCGTCTTGATAGAATGAAAAATAGAAGGTAAACCATGGCTCCGTCCGGCCAAGAGCTATACTCCGCTAGCAGGCGTGTGCCCCTGGAGTCGATAATCAGCACGGAACTGAGCCGTCGTGAATCGCGGCCGGCCGATTACGAGGCCGAGAATCGGGCACTTGCCTCTCTTATGCAAGAGATGGCCAACTCGCCCGTGAACGTCCTACAAAAACTCGTGGAGACCGCGCTGAGCCTGTGCGGAGCGCACTCGGCGGGCATCAGCATTCTGGAGGAAGAAAACGGACGACAGATCTTCCGGTGGCACGCGGTGGCGGGGCGGTGGTCGGGTTTTCTGGGGAGTACGATGCCGCGCGAAATCAGCCCATGCGGTGCGGTGCTGGATCGGAACAGCGGACTCCTCATGTCGCATCCGGAACGGCATTACCCGTTTCCGCCGGAGATCGATCCGCCGATTGTCGAGGTGCTGTTGATCCCATTCCACGTCGCCGGTGAACCGGTCGGGACCATCTGGGCTATCGCCCATGATGAGAGCCGCCGGTTCGACGGAGAAGATCAGCGGCTGTTGACCAGCCTGGGCAGATTCGCGTCGACAGCTTACCAGGTGCTGGCCTCCTCCCACGACCTGGAAGCGCAACTCGCCGAGCGCAGGCACGCGGAAGAGGTGCAGGCGCGGCTGGCGGCGATCGTCGACTCATCGGATGACGCGATCGTTGGAAAAACCCTGGAAGGCATCGTCACATCCTGGAACCAGGGCGCTGAGAGGCTCTTCGGGTACACGGCGGCGGAAGCGACGGGGCAGCATATCACCCTCATCATTCCCCCGGATCGGCGAGCGGAAGAGGAGGATGTCCTGGCTCGTCTTCGGAGGGGTGAGAGAATTGACCACTTCGAAACCGAGCGACAGGCGAGGAGCGGACAGAAGATCCCTATTTCACTGACCGTTTCGCCTATTAGGGACGGCAGCGGACGCATCATAGGCGCGTCAAAGGTGGCGCGCGACATCACCGAGCGTAAGCAGGCCGAAAAACAGCTTCGCCAGACGCAAAAGCTGGAGAGCATTGGAGTGCTGGCAGGCGGTATTGCCCACGATTTCAATAACCTGCTGACTGGCATTTTGGGGAATGCGAGCCTGGCGCTGGAAACGCTGGCAGCCGGCGACCCCGCCCGAAGCTGGCTGGACGATGTTGTGCGCGCCAGCCAGAGCGCGGCGGATTTGACGCGGCAGATGCTCGCATATGCCGGCAAGGGCCAGTTCGTTCTGGAATCCATCCACATGTCCGAGCTGGTTCGGGAAATCGGCAGCCTGATTCAATCCTCGATACCCAGAACGGTGCAATTGCTGCTGGATTTGCAAAGTGAGTTGCCGGGCGTAGAGGCCGATGCGAGCCAGTTGCAGCAACTCATCATGAATCTGGTGATCAACGGGCGCGGAGGCGATCGGCGAAGGCAAGACCGGCACGGTGCGTGTCACTACCGGGGTCCGGAACGTAAACAAAGCCGACCTGCGCCAAACCGCCCACTCCCCGGAGACAAAACCAGGGCGATATGTTTCGTTAGAGGTTCAGGACAGCGGCTGTGGCATGGACGAGGAGACGAAGGCCAGGATTTTCGACCCGTTCTTCACCACAAAATTTACCGGACGCGGTCTCGGACTGGCCGCGGCCTTAGGCATCGTGCGCGGTCACCGGGGCGCCATCAAAGTTTCCAGCGCTACCGGAAAAGGCAGCACGTTTCAGGTTTTATTTCCAGCTTTAGAAGCCGAGCCGAAAAGGCGAAGCTCTACCGGAGTCAAGGCGGCTGAGCTTTCAGGGAAGGGAACGATTCTGGTGGTGGACGACGAAGAAATCGTGCGCCGCATGGCTAAGTCCGCGCTGCAGCGTTACGGCTATGCGGTACTGGTCGCCGAAAACGGGCAGGATGCGGTGGATATCTTCCAGGCCCTCTCGGACCGAATCTCTCTGGTGCTGCTGGACTTGACCATGCCTGTCATGTCCGGCGAGGAAGCGCTCCCGCGGCTTCAGGCCAAGCGGCCCGATGTGCAGGTCATTCTCTCCAGCGGCTACAATGAGGTGGAAGCGATCCGGCGATTCAGCGGGAAAACTCTGGCGGGCTTTATCCAGAAGCCTTACACAGCCGCGCAGTTGGCGGAAAAAGTAAAAACCGTCCTCGCAATCGTCTAAAACCATCACCAGCCGGATCGCGAAGCTACTTCGGATAGCCCGGATGACCCTTCACATCCAGGATCTGCATCACGTGGCGGTCGGAATGCGCGGAAAGCAGTAAGAGCCACTGGTAGCCATCGATCTCCTTCGTCGCGGGATGCGGCAGGAAGTGACTGCGCAGGTCGTCTTGCGTGGTTTGGATGTAAGCGATGTGGCTATCGCGGCTCTTCTTGAACTGCGCCACCATGGCATCGGGAGTTGGCCATCTGCCGCTGGGCTTTAAAGATTCCGGCGCGCTGAATTTGCCGCTGCGGTCCCGGATCGCTTTCATGACCAGTTCGTCCTTCCTCTGGACCTCGCCTCTCTTCTCCGGCGCGGCGGGACTCTTCAGGATTTTCCCCGTAATTATCTGAAAGATGGCATCTTCGCTGATGGCGATGTGCTCCGCGCACTCGGCGATAGACCAGGTCTTATCGTCCGGTTTGAATTTCCACTGCGCGTCCGAGAGTCCGGCCACGGAGTCGAGGAATCGCTTGCGGGTGGCATGAAGATCGCTCATGGCGCGGTCGCGCTCGCCTTGCGTCAATACCTCGGCGCGCCCGGCGGCAAGAGCCAGGGCGAACAAAACAAGACCAAGCGCCATGGTTCAACATTACCAGTTTTGTCACCAACAGCGACAATGGCGAACTCGCCTTCCGCCCTCTGCTCGAAACCATCGTTGGAAACACCGTTACCCCATTGGGAATGGGAAGGCTACACCCAACGTATATCGAGGAAAGCCGGAAACGGCGATAGTTCGTCGTTGAGTGGGGCGGGCTTTTAGCCGGCCTGGGACTTCAGTCCCATTCTTCGCGGTTGAAACCGGTGCGCGGGCTGAAGCCCACTCCACTCGCGCCCTAATCTTTCGCCCTCCCTCTGCCGATAGAGCTACTTGGCGGGAACCCTACGGCCATTAGACTCAGCGATGACCGAACTGATGAGCGGCATCCACCGCAATACGGAATACAGACAGCGAGTCCAGCGCGCCGCCGATTACTGGAACTCGACTCCCGACGCGAATCCTTATCAGGCCACGATTCTCGTCGTGGACGATCTCGAAATCAATCGCCGCCTGCTCGGCGCCATGCTCCGGCAGGAGCGGTACCGTGTCCTGGAAGCCCGGCGAGCCGTCGAAGCGCTGGAGATCCTGGAACGGGAGAAGGTCGATCTTGTGGTCCTCGACCTGATGATGCCGGAAATCGACGGCCTGGAGTGCTGCCGCAGGATCAAGTCCTCCCGTAAAACCGAGCTCGTTCCGGTGCTCATGCTGAGCTGCGTTCAGGGCGTGGAGCACGAGATCGCCGGCATCGGCGCCGGAGCCGACGAGTATCTGGGCAAGCCCTTCCATCCCGAGGTGCTGCGCACCCGCATCCGCGCGCTGCTGCGCCACAAGCTGGCCATCGACAGCCTGGAACAATCCGAGACTATCCTGTTTACGCTCGCGCAGGCCGTGGAGCAGCGCGATCGTTATACCGGCGGTCACTGCGAGCGGCTGGCCTTGTTCAGCGTGGAACTCGGCATCGCCATGGGCCTGACGCGCTGGCAACTGCTGGCGCTGCACCGTGGCGGATACCTGCACGATATCGGGAAGGTCGCCATGCCGGATTCCATCCTCTACAAGCCCGGTCCATTGAGCACCGAGGAATGGGCCATAATGCGCACCCACACCGTCAAAGGCGAGGAGATCTGCAAGCCGATGAAGACTCTGCAGCCGGTCCTGCCGATCATCCGCAGCCACCATGAACGATGGGATGGCACGGGATATCCGGACGGCCTGCGGGGAGAGCAGATTCCGATGCTGGCGCGCGTGCTCCAGATCGCCGATATTTTCGACGCCCTCACGTCGGCGCGGCCTTACAAGAAGACCCTGCCGCTGAGCGAAGCCCTGGAGGTGATGTGGGCGGAAACGAAGCGCGGCTGGCGCGATCCGGAGCTGATGCGCGTGTTCGCATCGCTGCAGATGGATGGCGGCGGAACCACTCAGGCGGGTCTCCAGGCGATAGCCCGAGAGCTGGCGCGGGATGCCGGGCCGGGCGTGGAGCCGGCCAAAGCGCGTCCGGCTCAAAACCGCAGCCGGTGTGAGCCTTCGCGGATCATTTGAGCGGCGTCTCGTCCGGGCCTTCGAACAACCCGAACTGGTCCCGCG
This sequence comes from Bryobacteraceae bacterium, assembly GCA_040902885.1. Classification (GTDB taxonomy): domain Bacteria; phylum Acidobacteriota; class Terriglobia; order Bryobacterales; family Bryobacteraceae; genus JBBDWK01. Next base: position 8,531 of record JBBDWK010000027.1, read on the forward strand.
AGGGTTCCTTCTTCCTGCCTCGCCGCAGCGCGCTCCCCACCACGCCCAGAACTTCGATCCCGATCAGTGCCGTTCTGGGTATGAACAGGTGCTGGTTGTTCGAGTAGCCGTCCGGCGGGGTGATGGCGAACCCGTGGCTATCGATTTGGAGGAGGTTGTTCGGCAGGATTCCGTCCATCAGCTCTCCGTCCCGGAACTTCATCCGCACCCAAAGCCCGGCGGTCTTCGGCCGGCTGGTGAACAGGAGTCTCTCTTCCCCCGGACCGCTATCGAAATCCTTAACAAAACAAACCGCTTTTACCTCAGGATACGGCAGGCGCGCCACGGTCCCGTCCGGCCGGAGCACCTCCACCCCTTCGGGATGAAGGTACGATGCGGGGCTGACGAAGCCGTTGACTGGCTCCCGGTCGAAGCGCCGGATAATTACCTTCTTGGTCGTGGAACCGGCCACTTTACCACCCAAAACAGGATTGTTTCAAACAATTTTGGTTGTATTGTATCATTGGCACGATGCCTAAGACGGCAGGCCAAACCGCTCCGGGGGCCATAGACAGGGAAATATCGGAATTCGTGGCCTTTTGCCGCATCGAGAAAGGCCTTGCGATAAATTCGCTTCAGGCCTACGCGCGCGACCTGCGTCGTCTGGCCGCCCACGAAGCCGCCCGCGAAGGCCTTCCCGGCAAGGAAGGACTGCTCCGCTATGTAGATTCGCTGTACAAGGCGGGACTGGGGAGCCGCTCGATCGCACGGAATCTGGCCACACTGCGAAATTTCTACGCCTACCTGCTCCGGGAAGGACGGATCCAGGCCGATCCGACCCGTTATCTGGCCGCGCCCCGCCAGTGGCAAAATATTCCCAAATTCTTGAACCGAAAGCAGATCGACTCGCTGCTGGACGCTCCCGACCCCTCCAAATCCGTGGGCCTGCGCGACCGGGCCATGCTCCACACCCTCTATGCGACCGGCCTGCGGGTCTCCGAGCTATGCGCCGTCCAGGGGATGGACCTCGACTCCCAGCTCGGGATTCTCAAAACCACGGGAAAGGGAGGCAAGCAGCGCATTGTCCCCATCGGAAAGACCGCCCTGGCGGCCATTGAGGACTATCTTCGGGACGGCCGGCCGCAATTGTTGAAGGGCCGCGGCTCCAGGTTCCTGTTCGTCACCGCGCGCGGCGGACGCCTCACGCGACAGGCATTCTGGGCGCTGCTGGGTGCCCACGGGAAAAAGGCTGGCATCTTTCACGACCTCACGCCCCACGTCATCCGCCACACCTTTGCGACTCATCTCCTGGAAGGCGGCGCGGACTTGCGAAGCGTACAGGCGATGCTGGGCCATGCCGATATCTCCACAACCCAGATCTACACCCACGTGGTTCGGGCCCGTCTGCGGAAGACCGTCGATGAGCATCATCCCCGCGCTTGAAGAAAGCCCATGAGCGACTATCTTTTCATGCTCGAGAGTCACCTGAACCCGGACCAGAACCGGGTGGTGGAGCAGATTGAGGAGGCCGCCCGCACCGCCGGCGTAAACCTCTTCTTAACCGGCGGCGCGGTGCGCGACATGCTCGGCGGATTTCAGGTCCGCGACCTCGACTTCGTTGTGGAGGGCAATGCTCTGGCAGTCGCCAAGCGGGTGGCCGAATCGTCGGGAGCCGAACTGGCTTCCACCGACGAGCACCGCCGCAGCGCGGAGCTGATCTTCCCGCGAGGGATAACCGCTCAGATCGCGATGGCGCGCTCGGAGCGCTACCCGCGCAAACCGGGCGGCCGCTCGCAGGTTTCCCCGGCCACGATTCACGAAGACCTTCTGGGCCGCGATTTTTCGGTGAACGCCATCGCCATTTCGCTGACGCGCGCGTCCCGCGGCCTGCTCCTCGATCCCGGCAACGGACAAGCCGACCTCGCGGCCAAGCAATTGCGGACCCTCAATTCGTCCAGCTTCTTCGACGATCCCTCGCGCCTTCTGCGCATGGTGCGGTACCGGGTCCGCCTGGATTTTGGCATTGATGAGCGGACCCGGCAGCAGTACAAGCTGGCCCGCGAGGAGCGGCTGGAAAAGCACATCCCGCCGCGTGTCCTTAACCGCGAGTTGGAGGCGATCGCCTCGGAAGCGGGCTTCGCCGCCGTGGTGCGGGCGTTGGTGGAGGAGAATCTTCTTTCGCTGTTCTGCCCGGCGCTCGCCGGCTCGAAGGTCAATCTGCCCGGGCTGACAAAGCTGGAGCGTCTTGCGCGGCTCCTTCCGTCCACCCAGCTTCCTCCGGGCAGCGGATTCGCCCCATTTCTGCACGTCCTGGCGGAGAGACTCAGTCCCGCGGAAAAGACCTCGCTGGCACGCACCGTGGAGATGAACCGCGCGGACGCGCAACGCTGGCAAAAATTACCCGTGCGGATCAAGAAGCTGGAAAGCGAGTTGAAGTCGGCGCGCCTCCGCAAGCCTTCGCAAATTTATGAAGTTGCATCGCGGATGGCCGAGGCCGACCTGCTTTTCCTGCTCTACCGTTCCCCTGAGAAGGTTGTACAGCAGCGCATCCGCAACTACTTGGGCCGTTATCTGCCCCTGGCCCAGTCCGTAACCGTTGAGGAGATTCGGAAAGCGGGAATCGAGCCCGGTACCAGAAAGTTCGAGCAGGCGCGGCGGGAACTGGTGAACGCGAGGCTGGACGGCCGCGTGCGCAAGCCCGCCCCGCCTCCCGTGGTTCCCGAGCCGCCGCGAAACCATCGTTTCCAGCGTGCGCCCCGGGGCGGCGCCTGACGGAAGCTTTCAGCCATCAGCTATCAGCTATCAGCCAAGCTGAACGCTGACCGCTGAAAGCTGTCCAGCGCTTCCCGGTCGATCTCCACTCCCAGCCCGGGAGTCTCGGGCAGATGCCACCGCCCCGCTTCGAACCGCACCGGCGCGCGGACGATTTTCGTCCGGAGCGGGTTTTCCGTGCGATCGCATTCGATCAGCTTGTCTTCAAGGGTAAGAGTCCCTGGATGGCGGGGCCGCGCCGCGTAGAAGTGAAGCGCCGCGGCCTGCCCGATGGCGGAGCCCCAGGCGTGGGGCGTGACGTGTATCTGGTGGATGGAGGCCAGCGTGGCGATCTTCATGCCCTCGCTGATGCCGCCGCACGCGCAGAGATCGGGCTGCGCGTAATCGACCGCGCGGCGGCGCAGCAGCGGCTCGAATCCGAATCGCGTGTACTCGCACTCGCCGCCGGCGATGCGAATCCCGGTGCGCGATTTGACCTCCAGATAGCCTTCGATATCGAGCGGCGATACGGGCTCCTCAAACCAGAAGATGTCGTGCTTCTCGATGCGCCGAGCGAGCGCGATGGCTTCGGCGGGAGTGTAGGCGTGGTTAGCGTCCACCATGAGGCGAATCGAAGGGCCCACGGCGCGGCGCACCACGCCGACCAGTTCGGCATCGCGCTCGATTCCCAGGCCGACCTTCATCTTCACTCCCGTAAAGCCGTCCGAAAGATAGCGCGCCGCCTCGCGCTCAAAACGCGGTTCCATGGGCGCGGATCCAAAGTAAAACCCGGTCGCATAGCAGGCGATGGACTCACACTCCGCGCCGCCCAGCAGCCTGTACAGGGGCTGTTCCGCCTCGCGCGCTTTGAGGTCCCAGAAGGCGATATCCAACGCCGAGATGGCGGCCAGCATGCTCCCCTTCTGCCCATAATCGAGCGACCGGGCGTAGAGGAAGTGCCAGAGGTCTTCGGTATCGCGCGGGTCGCGCCCGATGAGGAATGGCGCCAGAAACTCGATGCAGGCGACGGCGGGACCCGCCGGCCCGTACGCCTCTCCCCAGCCGGATACTCCGCACTCCGTGCGCACTTCAACCAGGGCCGTCTCGCGGCGGGAGTACTCGAACTGGGAAAAGGCGAATGGACGGGCCAAGTTGGCACCGGGGGTATAGGTGAGAATTTCCGTGATCTTCACGCCGGCTTTTATTCTACAATTGCTCGCATGAGCCGAGAATCCGCCGCACCCGAAGTTGCTGTCAACCGCCGCGAAATGGTAACCCGTCTCGCCGCGGGATTCGCCCTCGCCGTGCAACCGGTCACCGCGCAGACCATCGCCACAAGCTCCGAAGGGCTGACGGCGGGCGAGGTGAAAATCACTACGCCGGACGGGGAAATTCCCGCCTATCGGGCCATGCCGGCTAAAGGAAAAAATCAGCCCGTGGTTCTCGTGGTGCAAGAGATTTTCGGCGTTCACGAACACATCAAAGACATTTGCCGCCGCTTCGGGAAGCTCGGCTACCTGGCGGTGGCGCCGGAACTGTATGCGAGGCAGGGCGATGTGGCGAGCCTGCCCAACATCGACGAGATCCGCAAAGTAGTTGCGCAGGTTCCCGACGCGCAGGTGATGTCCGATTTGGACGCGAGCGTCCGCTGGGCAAGCTCGGCGGGTGGCAATGCCTCGAAACTTGGCGTTACCGGATTTTGCTGGGGCGGGCGCATTGTGTGGCTTTACGCGGCTCATAACCCGACGTTGAAGGCCGGCGTCGCGTGGTACGGGCGGCTGGTGGGCCAGAGTAGTGCCCTTACGCCAAAGCATCCGGTGGATGTAGCCGCCTCGCTCAAAGCGCCGGTGCTGGGCTTGTACGGCGAGCGGGATACCGGTATTCCGCTGGACACAATCGAGCAGATGCGCACGGCCCTGAATGCCCCGGCGGCGACGGCAGCGGCGAAGAAGTCGGAGATCGTCGTCTTCCCCGAGGCGCCGCACGGCTTCCATGCGGACTACCGGCCCAGCTATCGCAAGGAGGCCGCCGAGGATGGGTGGAAGCGCCTCCACGCGTGGTTCCGGAAGAACGGCGTAGCGTAGACCTCTATGGGATTTCAGTCCCATGCCCCAAGCGCCAATGGCGGCCCTGCGGCACGAATAGCGGCCGCTCGCCAGCCGCTCAGAACTCCAGCCGGAAAATCGCCGTCGTCATCGTCCTTGCGCCGAGGCCGGAAAATCCTCCTTGCTGGGCCGTGATCTTGCCGAACGTCTGGGGATTCGCGAAGTCCACGGTCGATCCCGGCGGATTGAAGAAGGGATACTTGAACGGCGCGGTGAACTCGATCCGCAGCATTCCCTTGATGCGCTCGGTAACGGGAATATTTTTCGACAAGCCGAACTGGTGCCAGAACATGCCAGGACCGTTAACAATGTTCCGCCCCGCCTGTCCTGGAGTAAACGATGCTGGAATGGCAAAGGCGTTGATGTCTGCCCACGGCAATGCGCACGCAACGGTATGCCGGCAGGGGCCGTGCCGGTCCCAGTTAAGCTGGATATCGTCGTACGTCTTTCCCGTGGCCATGTCGGGACGCTGCGTACCGGGCAGGAAAACGTTCGTCCTGCCGGGTAGCCGGCCGTTATGCAGGAAGGTAATCGGGATTCCCGTCTCGGCGGTTTGGATCGCGGCTAACTGCCAGTTGCCGAGGATCTTGGTCACCAAACCGCGACTGCTTAAGAACCGTTGCCCCCTACCGATCGGCAAATCCCAGATCGCGTAGGTGATCCACCGGTGCGCGACATCGTGATTGGAACGTCCTTTTTCGAGCCGGCGGTTGTAGAAGGTGACCCCGGCCGCCGTGCCATCGTTGCTCGCCTCGTCGAGCGACTTGCTCCAGGTATAGAAAGAAGTGAAGGAGAGGCCGGATGACATCCTCTTCTCTAATTTCACGGTGCCGGAATGGAAGCTGCTGTGTCCGTAGTTGCTGTAGTGCAGCACGCTCCCGAACTGGGGATATGGTCTGAAGTTCTGCGCCGAGCGCCGGACGTTCTCCAGTTGCACCGGATCATTGGAAATGTCGAGCGGGATCGCGTTAATGTCCCAGCGGTTCAACAAACCAACGCCCGCCGAGCCCTGGTAAGTGAATTCCAGGAGATAATTCCGCCACAATTCCTTCTGGATGCCGGCATTCCAGTTCATCACGTAAGGAGAGCGCATAGCGGGATCGTAATAGGATGCGCTCCGCCCGCTATAGTTCGTCCCGATGAACGGCACCGACCCATCCGGTTGAACGTTGAAGTTGATCGGCGGCGGTCCCTGGGAGAGCTTGAACGCGATATTGGGATTCCCCGGAGGCTGTTCGATAACCGCGGTCGCCAGGTACTCCTCAAAGTTCTCCCGCAGGCTGTTCACCCACAGATCGAGCGTGTTGACCGCAAAACCGCCGCGGAATACCCAACTCGGCCGGAAGTTGTAGGCCATCCCCACCCGCGGCTGGAAATTGTTGGCATCGCGGCTGGCCAAAGGCCCGCTTGGGTGCAGTAAAGCTCCGCGCCCACCGGTCAGCGGATCGACGCCGTTCGGGTCAAACTGGCTTTGCTGCCCGTACTTGGTTTGATACGGGCTCTCCGTCTGCCAGCGCAGTCCGAGGTTCAGTGTCAGCGTTCTAGTTGCCTTCCAGTCGTCCTGGAAGTAGATCGCATGGCTCCACCACTGCGGCAGCCAGGTAGCCAGCGACTTGGTGAAGTCCGCCCGCGTCACCGTTCCCAGCAGAAACGAAGCGAACGGGTGGCCCGTGTTGGGCGTAAAAGGAAACTCCGTGCCGCCCAGGCGATAGGTTCCCGACGGCCGCTCTTCCAAATGCGAATTGAGAGACGTCCGCAGAAGCTCGTACCCGGTCTTGAAGGTGTGCCGGCCTCGAATCATCGAGAGGTTGTTCTGCAGGCTGGCATTCTCGTTGACATCCACCGTCTTGCCTTCCGGAAACCGGAAATAGAACTGGCCGCCGCTCGACGTCTGGAGGATGGGCATCGTCTCCGGCCCCACGTTGGGCATTCCGAATTTCGCCGCCCAGTCCTGCCCGAGACTTGCGGGAAGCCGTGTGCTTTTCCGGCGGTTCCAACCCACCCGCACCTCATTGATTGTGGTTGGATTCACGACGTAGGAATCGGAGATCACCACTTGGCGCTGGTCGACCGGAATCGGCGCGCCGATGTAGTCGAAATCGCGATTGGCCAACTGGATCTGCCAGGTGCCGCTCATGGAGCGGTGCCGCGCGTTCGAATAGCGGCCGAAAATCTTATGGTTGGAGCTGAAGGAGTGATCGATCTTGCCGTCGATGCCCGTCCGGTAGGAGTTCTTGTCGGTGTCGGCGCTCAGGTTTTGGTGCGGTCCGGTGCTGTTGTAGAAGGTCTGGTTATTGCGGTTGTTCTCGCCGCGGAAAGGATTGAGACCCAGCAAGTTGACGGCGACTGGGTCGAAGCGGCTGCGCGGAATCTGATTGTTCGGGAACGGAGTGCGCGAATATCCTCCGCCCGGCAGCGTCACTAGCGAATCCGGGTCGTAGATCCTGTCGGCCGGCACCGGCGACTGTGGAAAGCTGAAGTCGCCGTTCAACATGGCAGGACTAGGCAAATCGACATTCTCGTTGTTTCCCGACCTCTCGTGGTGACGCTGCCAGCCGGCCAGAAAAAAGGTCTTATTGCGTTTGATTGGGCCGCTGATAGTCGCCGACATCAGATGAAACGCGAAGGTTCCTCCTGGCACGGCGGGATCGGACCAGGCGCGATGAATCATCGGCTTGCTGACATAGCGTTCTTCCGCCAGCCCGTGGAACTGGTTGGTCCCGCCCTTGTAGGAGATGTTCATGATCCCGCCGCCCGAATGGCCATACTCGGCGGGCAAAGCCGTTGTCAGGACCTTGATCTCTTCCATGTTGTGCTCGACCGTGGTGATGTTGCGCGCGGTCCCCACCGTGCCTTCGCCGGGAGTCGTGGCGGCAACTCCATCGGTGGTCATCTGGAACGCCCGCGAGCGGCCACCGGCGGTGTGCCCGTTGCCTGCTTGCGAGGTCACCCCAGACACATACCACATCATGCTTTCGATCTTCATCTGGGGCGTCGGTAGCGTAACCAATTCTTTGCCGGACACCAGGTGGCCGGTTGTGGACGTCTCGGTTTCCAGCAGCTGAGCGCCGGCCGATACCTCGACCGACTCCACCACGTTGCCGATTTCCATGGTCACGTCCAGCCGCAGGGTCTCAGTGGAACGGATCGGAATGTCATTTCGCACCAGCTTTTTAAACCCCGATACTTCATAACCGATCTGGTACGACCCGGCGTTCAAGTACGGGACGCGGTAGATCCCCTCCTGGTTCGTGAGCGCGTTGTAAGTGAAACCGGTGTTTTGGTTCCTGACCAGCACCGATACACCGGCAATAACCGCTCCGGTGGTGTCCGTTACCGAACCCGTGAGGGTTCCTTGTCCTGTCTGGGCATAGATGGCAGGCCCCGACGAAATCCACGCCCCCGCCAACAGAAGGATGCTGAACCATGCACTTCCGAACGCTCGAAACATTTCGACCCCCTCCTTCTTGCTCTGCGGCTCAGTATACACCTGAATGCTTCCGTTGCAAGCATATTTTCCCGTATTCTGTCAACTGACAATCTTTAGAAATTTTTAGAAATCGCCCTGCTTCGGCCGCTGACCATACCGGCTCTCAACCGTGATAGATTACTGAGGTTATGAACCGTCGAAACTTCCTCCGTTCCTCCGCCGCGGCGGCAGCCGTTCCCGGCGTGAGTCTTGCCCAGAGGTCCGGCGCCGGTTCGCGGACGCGCGCCCTGATGAAGGTCGGTTGTCAAAGCTCGCCCACGGACGACAAGCACTTGCAGTTCTTCAAGCGACACGGCGTCGAGAATATCTGCGGCTATCCGCCCAACCCAGGCGAGCGCGGTTACTGGCTGCCCGAGGATGTGATCCAGCTCCGTGAGCTCGTGGAGAAGCACGGGGTCAAACTAGACATGGTTGCGCCGCCATTCCTCCCGTCGAGCCACGTCGACCGGGAGAAGCGGGCCGCCATCATGCTGGGTCAGAGCCCCGAGCGCGACCGCGACATCGACCATATCCACAAGATGATCCAGGCCTGCGCGAAGGCCGGCGTTCCGGCCATCAAGTACAACATGAGCATCCTCGGCGTGGTGCGGACGGAGCGGACGCCCGGCCGCGGCGGCTCCAGCTATAGCACATGGCGGCTGAAGGAAGCCAAGCCGAGGACGCCGCTGACGCGCGCGGGCAAAGTAACGGCGGAGATCTTCTGGGAGCGCATCACGTACTTCCTGGAGCGCGTGATTCCGGTGGCCACGGAGTATAAGATTCGCATGGCGTGCCACCCGCACGACCCCGGCATGCCCCCCGAGGGATACCAGGGCGTGGATCGCGTGCTCGGCACGGTGGACGGGCTGAAGAAGTTCATCGGCATCAAGGAAGGTCCCTATCACGGAATCAACTTCTGCCAGGGCACCGTATCGGAGATGTTGCAGGACCCCGGCAAGGAAATTTTCGACGTGATTCGTTACTTCGGGTCGCGCAAGAAGATTTTCAACGTGCACTTCCGCAACATTCGGGGCAAGCGCGACAGCTTCCAGGAAGTGTATCCGGACGAGGGCGACATCGACTTCCTCAGGGCGATGATGGTTTACAAAGAGGTTGGATATCCCTATATGATGATGCCCGACCACGTACCGCAGCACCCGGACGATCCCAGAGGACTGCAAGCCTTCGCGTTCGCCTACGGGCACATCAAGGGGCTGATTCAGGCCGTCGACGCTCTGGCGTGAAGCCGCCAGCGGCAAGGCGGCGCACGAACTCTACGTCGCCTTCGAGAAAATCGTAGGCGGGCAGAGCTTCCGGCCTCTCCCACGCGACGCGCTCGAAGACCAGGTTGCGAGGCTCGCCGGTGAACCGTGTCACTCGATAGAAGATCAGCAGAATCGGTTTCCGCTCCGGATACCGGTACTCGTAACGCGTGATCTCATCGCCGATGCCGGCCGCGATATCCAGTTCTTCCCGCAGTTCGCGGAGGAGCGCCCCAGGGGCGGACTCACCGGCTTCCACCTTGCCCCCGGGGAACTCCCACTTCAGCGGATGCAGTTGATCGGGCTTCCGCTGGCAGATGAGGATTCGTCCGTCGCGTTCAATGACCGCGGCTACGACCGTTGTCAACCTTCAGACCGCCGGCTTCCGCGCCCGCACGAACGCGCTCATGAATTGGCCGTTCACGTCGCAAGCCACCGCGCCCGCGTCCTCCGTCTGGTACACGCGAGTCGGCTCCAGACCGATGTCCGCAAAGCCTGCCGCGGCCAGCTTCCGCTCATACTCCACGTCCGCTAGCGCGCCCGCCACGCAGCCCACCCACAACTCCATATTGCGGCGCATATCGGCCGGCACTTCTCCGCGCGCCACGACGTCCGAGACGGCAAACCGGCCGCCCGGCTTCAGCACCCGGAACGCCTCGCGCAGCACGCGGTCCTTGTCCGCGGAAAGATTGATGACGCAGTTCGAGATGACGACGTCCACGCTGTTATCCGGCAGCGGAATGTTCTCGATCTCGCCTCTCAGAAACTCGGCGTTCTCCACGCCCGCCTTGCGCCGGTTCTCCTCCGCGAGCGCCAGCATCTCGTCCGTCATGTCGAGACCGTAGGCCTTCCCCGCTGGCCCCACTCGGCGCGCCGAAAGCAGCACGTCAATGCCGCCGCCCGACCCCAGATCGAGCACCGTCTCTCCGGGATTGAGTTGCGCCAGCGCGGTCGGATTCCCGCAGCCGAGAGAGGCCAGAACGGCCGTCTCCGGAAGCTGATTCTTCTGGCTGTCGTCGTAAAGATTCGAGGTAATGGGATCGCTGCCGCAACCACCGCCGCAGCACCCGTTCCCGACGCCGCTGCCCACGCGCAGCGCGGCCTGTCCGTAACGCTCCTTCACAATCTCTTTCACGTTTGGTTCGCTCATAATTCGCTCCTGATTTCCTTTTGGTAGTACTCCATGAATTGAGTGCGGATCTCGTCGCGCACCCTTCGAAATGCGCCCAGAATTTCCTCTTCCGAGCCTGTGGCGCGGGCTGGGTCCACGAAACCCATGTGTACCCGCTTGCCCACCGTGCCCCGGAAGTGCGGGCAGTTGTGGTCCGCGTCGTCGCAGACCGTAAACACGTAATCGAAGCGCCGATCCAGAAACCGCTCAACGCTCTTCGGCTCGCCGTTTGAAATGTCTATACCTACCTCCTGCATGGCGCGTATGGCATACGGGTTCACTCGCGGAGAAGGATGCGTGCCCGCCGAATGAACCTCCAGCCCCGAATCGAGAGACCGCAAGAAGCCCTCGGCCATCTGACTGCGTGCCGAATTCCCCGTGCAGAGCACCAGAATGCGTTTCGTCGCCATACGCGCGCCCCTATCTGCCAATCCTCACGATGCTCTCCGGCTTGATGGCTTTGTTCCTGGTGCAGCACTCCGCATACAAAAAGCTGAGCAACTCCTTCAGCGCGTCGGCGTTGGCCCGGTACCAGAGATAGGTGCCTTCGCGCTTCACCGCCACCAAATCTTCGTTGCGCAGCTTTTCCAGATGGTGTGACAGCGTGGAAGCTGGAATCCCGAGCTCGTTCTGTATATCTCCCACCACCATCCCATCGGGATGCGCCGAGAGCAGGAGGCGGACGATCCGCAGGCGGGGCTCGGTCCCCATGGCGGCGAACATGTCGGCGTAGCGGGCTATCTGTTCCATAGTTCTATAATAACGGAACTATAGAATTGACGCAAGCGTTTCTGCACGAGTTTCTCTACCGGGCTATTCTTCTTATGCTCGTCCCTGATCCCGCGTCTGAAGCCATCTCCGCACTAAAAACACCTCTACGCCAACCGCGAACTGAGCTTCTCAGCGGCTCTCGGAATCTAGGGTGCTTCGCCCGCGCTGACGCTTCGCTCAACTATCCCGCAGCATTTCAAGCCAGAGGCGCAGCGTCAGATCGTGCCGCTGCGGCATCGCCAGATACGGTCGAAGCTCGGAATGATACCGGCTCCCCAGAACCGCAAGATCGAGTGGGACTGCGCGGGCGAGGTATTTGACGTCTTCCCGATCGCGAGCCGAGTTCCGTTCTAGTTTTGACAATGCGAGGTCGTGCGCTTCAAACCCCATGAGCAGCAGTCGGCGATATGCAGGCGGGAACATCAACGTTAGGCGGTCAAGATAGTTTTCTGGAACAGTGACGATTCCGACATGCTGCACGTATACTCCGTACTTCTTGTGCAGCGCTGATCCCTCTCCGGCGAGTGACTGAAGCCGCGCGGTCTCCTCAACTGGAGTCACCGAGAGGCAATCGACATCAACCGTCGGACGCGGTAAACCATACAGCATCGCAATCGCAAATCCGCCGATGCAATGGAGTGTCACGGGGCAGTCGAGAGTCTTATCGATCTCAAGAAAGAACGAGTGCCACGGCTCCGGCGGCCGGTCACGCGGCATAGGGCAAGGGTTGGGAATCCAGATCCGTCAACAAATTCCAATGACGGGCGGCTGCGGAACGTGTTCGCCGGAGCCAGCGACGCTCCGCGTCCGAGAGCGACGCTTGGCACAAAGTGTCCTTGCGGACCAAGCGAGCGCGGTCCAGAGCTTCTTCAACCTGGCGAAGTCTGCCTTCGACGACCTTATCGCCCCGCTTCTCTACCACGTTGCGCGCCAGGGTGACCAGGAACCCGAGCCTGTTCTGAACATCTCGCAATTTGGATTCTCGTGTCAGCCAGTCCCAATCGAGATCGCTGTATTCGACCAAAAGCCAAGGCAGAGCTTCGATAACGCGGACCTCCACGTCGCTTGCGGCAACAGCGGCAAGAACGACAACAGCAGGATTCCTCCTGCGACCGCCGCGCAAATAGCGGAAACCGGGATACCCCAAGCTGGCGAGTGCCGACGCCAAGGACGCGGAATTCCATGAATCGAGAAAGCCGGTCTCAAGCGGCAGAGCAGTTGGACCGAGGCCGTACAGCTTCACGATCTTTGACCGGAACTGGGCGGTTACAGGGCGCCGGCCACGCTCCATCAGCGCGAGATATGGTTGTGACACGCCCAGCCGCGCGGCTGCTTGTTGTTGGGTTAGGCGGGCGGCTTGGCGAGCCGAACGCAATTCTTCCGGGCGCACGTCGTGGATCCTCCTTACGAGTATAACAAGAATTGTAATAGTATGACGCCTCAGCCTTTCGGCGTCCACTCAACCGTAGCGGGATCGAACTGGAACTGGCTGGTAGGCGCTATGTCCGGGGCGTCCTGCTTGGGAAGCCATCGGGCCAGTTCCCGTTTCACCGGCGCGAGGCCGGGCTGCCCCGCGAGGTTGACCCACTCGTTGGGGTCCTGCCGGCGGTCGTAGATCTCCTCCGCTCCATCGTTGTAACGGATATAGCTCCACCGTTCCGAGCGGAGCGCGTGGTTCCCGCGCAAGTAGGTGCTCAAAGCGGGACGCTCCCACTCGCGGCGCGGCTCCCGTAGCAATGGTTCGAGCGAGGTTCCATCCAGGCCGGTCCGCGGCGGCAGTCCCGCCAGGCCGGCCAGTGTCGGATAGACGTCGATTAGGCCCACCGGCCGGTTGCACCGCGTTCCGGGTTGGGTGACTCCGGGCGCGGAGAAGATCAGCGGAACGTGAGTCGCCCGCTGCCACAGCGCCTGCTTGTGCCAGTGCCATTTCTCGCCGAGATGATAGCCGTGATCGGACCAGAGCACGACGATGGTATTGTCCCGGTGCGGGCTCGCATCAAGGGCATCCAGCATCCGGCCGATCATCGCGTCGGAGAACGTGATGCACGCCAGATAGGCCTGCACGGCTTTCTTCCAGTTTCCGGAGCTTACGAGAAGGTCGTGGCGGGAGTGCTCGTTCAACGCGATCTGGCGGGCAATCGGCGGCACGTCCGCCAGATCGTCCTCCTTGACCGTGGGAACGATGACCTCGTCGAGCGGATACATCTCGAAGTATTTGCGCGGTACGAACCAGGGGATGTGAGGACGGAACATGCCAGCGCCGAGAAAGAACGGCTGGTCGTGCTTCTGGTCCAGGACGCGCGCCGCCCACGAAGACACCTTGTAGTCCGGCATGGACTCTTCGGACACGTCAACCGGCGCCCAATCGAAGTTGCGCCAGGAGACCGAGGGCATCGGCGTGACGGGCCGGCCGGGTTCGGGGTCGGGCGGGAAGCTGTAGCCATCGTGCCAGCCGTTTTCGCGGGCGCCGGGATTCCAGAAGAAGTAGTCGTCCCAGGACGCGGGGTCGTTGAAGCCGCGCCCGTGGTGGAAGAGCTTGCCGCCGCCCAGCGCGCGATAGCCGTGGGAGCGAAGGTGCCGGGGCAACGTCATTCCTTGCGGCGCCGCCGTGCGCCAGACCTGGTCGTTGCCATAGACGCCGGTTGTGGAGGGCCTCAGACCGCTGAGCAGCGCCGTCCGCGAGGGATTGCACAAGGGCGAAGCGGTGTGGGCGTCGGTGAACAGGATGCCGCGCGCCGCCAGGCGATCCACGTTGGGCGTCTTGACCTGCGGGTGTCCGCCCAAGGCGCCAATCCAGTCGTTCCAGTCGTCCACGGCAATCATCAGGACGTTGGGCCGGCGGGATTGGCCGCGAAGCAGCGCGGGGAAGGCCAGCGAGCTGCGGAGAAGCGATCGGCGCGTTAGCATGACGTCAAATATACACCGCCCCCGGTGGTAGAATCGTGTCGTTCCCAGGAGGCTCTCTCATGCCCGACACCTTCACCCGCCGCGACGCCCTGCGCTGGGCTTCCAACGCCGCCATGGCGACCACCTTTCTGCCTGTCGCGGGCCGCTACCGCGCCTGGTCTCATCCCGCCGAGCAGAAGCTGCTCACGCGGCCGCTGGGCCGCACCGGCCGCGAGGTAACCACCTTCGGGTTGGCCGGCGGCAACAAGGTGATGTGGGACCTTCCGGGCGATGAGGGTGTCGAGATCGCGGTGAAGGCCATCCGCATGGGCGTCACCTATCTGGAGACCGCCAACAACTACCAGCTCAGCCAGCGGAACTACCATAAGGCGTTCCGGATTCTGAATCTCATTCCCGGCGAGCCCGGCTATGATTCCGCTCTGCGCGGCCGCCTCTTTCTGGCAACCAAGACCGGCTTGCGCTCCTCCGTCATCCGCGACGGCTCGAAGCCGCTCGGCCGCTCCGCGGGCGGGGGCAGCACCTGCATCGACGACCTGATGCGCTCGCTCACTCAGTTCTTCGGCGATGGCAAGGGCAACATCCCCGAGGGGGCGTACCTGGACCTCATGCAGATTCACTTTCTCTCGCGGGAAGACGAAGTGGACGCAATCTACGAGGGCCTCGACAACCCGAGCGACACCCGCCTGCCGCGCATCGGCGCTCTCGCCGGACTGCTCGATTTTCGCGACGGCACCAACCACACCGGCGTCAATCCGAAACAGAAGAAGTACATCCGGCACATCGGCATCACCGGCCACGAGAATCCCACGGCGCACATGTATGCCATCCGCCGCGATACGCGCAATATTTTAGACACCCTGCTGGTGGTCGTGAATCCCAACGACCGCCACTACTTCTGTCACCAGACCAACTCCTTACCGGTGGCCGCCGCCAAGAACATGGGCATCATCGGGATGAAGATTTTCGCCGATGGAGTAATGTACGGGCTCGAGAAGAAGTTTGCCGGGCGGCCCGGCCAGAGCGTTCTTTCGGTCGGCCAGCCGAATAAAGTTTCCTACGAGGACTTCCTGCAGTACTCGCTTTCCGCTCCCGGCGTCAGCACGCTCATAGCCGGTATCGGTCTCATCGACCGGGGCAACGATCCATCGCGCGATCAGCTTGTGGCGGACCTGAGTGCCTGCCAGATGCGCGATCCCATGCCGGAATCGAGGCGCCGCAACATTGAGACCCGGGTAGCGGACCTGCACGGCACGGACACCAATTTCTTCCAGCGGCCCTCAAACGGCCTGCTGGCGCCGCGAACCGTTCGCCTGGAACGGGCAAGTCCGAACGGCCCCGTGAAGGTGCTCTGGGACACGGCGCTGGCGGGGGGCGATCCCCTGGCGAGCTACGAGATCTACCGGCGCGACGAGAAGATCGCGGCCATCCCATTCAAGCCGCAGATCAGTGAAGATCCGTTCGTCTACCTCGATCAGGGCGCTCCTCAAGGCGCGTCGGGAGGCCTCTGGTACCGCGTTCGGGCTGTTGACGCCACGGGCCGGTTCGCCGATTCGCTGTCGGTTAAGCCCGGTTAGAGGCAGGACTGTCAAACCACGCGATATAATCGAAATAGTATGAATCGCCGTACCAAGCTAATGGTTGTGCTCTCCTCGACGTTTCTAGTGGCTGTGCTGCTGCTGGGAACGGTTCTGGGCAGAAGCGCCTCGCCGGATGGCCCGTACCGCCATCTGGCCGTCTATACAGAAGTTCTTTCCCGGATCAAGAGCGAGTACGTCGAAGAGCCCGATTTGAAGAGCGTTACCCTGGGCGCTTTGAACGGCCTTCTGGAATCCATCGATCCATTCGCCAGCTATCTGAACTCCGATCAGTACAAGGAGTATCAGAAGAACAGGGGCACGCTTAAGGGCGAGGTGGGACTCGTTCTGGCAAAGCGCTACGGCTACATCGGCATTGTGACGGCCGTCCCCGGCTCGCCCGGGGCGCGCGCCGGACTGACTACGGGCGACATGCTGGAGAGCATCCGCGGCGTGGCCACGCGCGACATGCCGCTGGCCTACGCCGATCTGCTGCTGCACGGCGTGCCGGGAACCACCGTCGAAATCTCCGTCCTCCGCATTCGCCGGCCCGAGCCGCAGAAGCTGACACTCACCCGCGCCCTGCTCACCGATCCTCCGGTCGCCGCGAAGATGCTTCCCAACCAGATCGGCTACATCCGGCCGGAGACTCTTGTGCCGGCCAACAACATCCGGCCGGAGGCTCTCGTTCCCTCCAAGGTGAAGCAGGTGGCGGCCGCCATTGCCGATCTCGAAAAGAAGGGCGCCTCAAGCCTGATTCTCGATCTGCGCCACAACGCGGTGGGCGATCCCGAGCAAGGCGTGGCCCTCGCCGACCTGTTCCTCGATAAGGGGAAGATTACGTACTTGCAGGGCCAGCGTCACGCGCGCAAGGACTTCGACGCCGACCCGGCGTCGGTATGGAACAAGAAGCTGGTGGTGATCGTGAACCGTGGCACGGCCGGAGCGGCGGAAGTGGCTTCCGCGGGCTTGCTGGCGAACAAGCGCGCCGAGCTGGTGGGCGAGCGCAGCTACGGCGATGCCGCCGTGCGGCGCGCGGTTGGCATGGAGGACGGCGGCGCCATCATCCTCTCCGTGGCGAAATACTACACTCCGGAAGGCAAGGCCATCCAGGATACGGGAGTGACTCCTCCCAACTTGGTGAACGAGCCGGAACCGCGCGTCGAATCGGAAGAAGAGGAGGCCCCGGCGCCCGAGCCGGCAAAACCGGAAGAGGATATCCTTCTGAAGAAGGCGATCGAGATCGCCTCAAAATAATTATCACCGCGGAGACGCCTCGGCATCTCCGCGGTTCAAATTCTTACAGAGTTTTCAGGAAAGCGATCAGGTCGGTCTTTTCTTCGTCGCTCAGCATTTCTTTATAGGCCGGCATCCCGTTGCCGCCCTCGTCGACCTTCTCCCGAACATTGGCTTCAGTGGGCTGCTTGCCGTTGGTCATCTTCTCCAGCTTGAAAAGACCCTTCAGCCCGGGACCCATCTTTTTCTCGCTGCTGTCCGAGTTATGGCAGACGCCGCACTGCTCGAACACTTCTTTGCCCTTGCCCTCGTCGCCTGCCCCAAAGGCAAGCCCGCAAGCCAACATCAGGCTTGCGCCGTAGACAAACATCTTGCGCATACTAACCCTTCTCCTCTGATAAAGAATCTAGTTTACAATTTTTTGATGCGCGCCGTCATCGGGGTGTTCCCTGCCATCCTGTAAATTCCGTCCGCTGGCGATGCTGTTCGCGAAGGCCCCGCATCCCGGCCGCGTGAAGACCCGCCTGTGCGGGGCGGATGCCGAAGCGGCGGCGGATTTTCATGTCGCCTTCGTCTCGGACATGCTGGAAATGCTGCTCGGGCTGCAAGAGGAGATTGGCATCGAGCTGCACACCGACGAGCCTACCGCCGCATGGAGCGGCTTCGATGTTTCGCGCGCCTTGCAGGTGGAGGGCGACCTCGGCGTGCGCATGTTCGCCGCGCTCGATCGCGCCCTCGCGGCCGGGCATCCGCAAGCCGCGATTCTCGGCTCCGATGCGCCCACGCTGCCCGCGAATCATGTGCACAGCCTGCTCGCGTCCCCCGCCGACGTCGCGCTCGGGCCCAGCGAGGACGGCGGCTACTACGGCATCGCGTGCCGCCGCGTGCATGCGCGGATGTTCGATCGCGTCGAGTGGTCTTCACCCCGCGCGTGCGAGCAAACCGCCGCCGCCGCCCGCGCCTGCGGTCTGACGGTTGCGCTCGGTCCGGAATGGTTCGACGTGGATGAACCCGCGGACCTGGAACGCCTCCGGCAGTCGCCTCTTCTGCCGCGTCATACCGGCGCGAAGGTAAAATGAGGCCTATGCTTCGACGAACCCTTATGAAACTCATACCACTTGCGGCTATGATGCCGCCCGCCGGCGACGCCGCCAATAATGGCCGCGTCTTCGAGCTGCGCACCTATCACGCCAATGAAGGCAAGCTGGAGGCGCTGCAGGCGCGCTTCCGGAACCACACCATGCGGATCTTTGAGAAGCACGGCATGAAGAACGTGGGCTACTGGGTGCCGCAGGATTCTCCAGCCTCGGCGAGTACGCTGATCTACATCGTCTCCCACAAGAGCCGTGACGCCGCCAAGAAGAGTTGGGACGCGTTCCGCGCCGACCCGGAGTGGAAGAAGGTGCAGACCGAGTCCGAAGTGAACGGCAAGCTGGTGGCGAAAGTCGACGTGGTATTCATGGACGCCGCCGACTACTCACCCCTGAAGTAGCCGCTACTCCGGCAGGGAAAATGCGACCAGCGCGTCGGCGACGCTTTCGCTGAAGTAGCCGCCGCCGCCCGCCGCGATCACCACGTACTGGCGTCCGTTCTTCCTGCCCTGGTAGGTCATGGGCGTCGCATGGCCGCCGGCGGGCAGCTTGCCCTCCCACAGCAGCTTGCCCGTGCGGACATCGAAGGCGCGGAAGCGGCGGTCGCCCGTGCCCGCGATAAACACGAGGCCGCCCGCCGTGGCGATGGTCCCGCCGAGGCTCGGCGCGCCCGTGTTGGTCAATCCCTTCGATTCGAGCGACTCCAGAAAACCGAGCGGAACGCGCCAGGCAATCTCGCCCGTATTCAGGTCGATCGCGTTCAGGGTGCCCCAGGGCGGCTGCTGGCAGGGGTAGCCATCCAGATCGGCGAAGCGCGCATATGCGCCCCAGGGGCTCGACCGGCTGTAACGCATGGGCGATCCCTCGGGCTGCTCTTTCATGAGGCCCACCCCGCCCAGTTCGTTGGCGTTCACGAACAGGTAGTTGCTCTCCGGATCGAACGACGCGCCGGACCATGTCGCACCGCCCAGCGTGCCGGGCATCATGAGCGTCATGCGCGGACCCCAGGGCGTGAAGATGCCGCGCATTTCGAGCGAGTCGAACAACTCCATGCAGAACTTCCGCGATTCGGCCGAAAGCGTGGTGATCTCATCGCGCTCCACGTTCAGCTTGGATAGCGGCGGCGGCTTTACGGGAAACGGCTGGGTACGGGAACTGGCTTCGCCCGGCGTGCGGCTTTGCGGCACCGCGCGCTCTTCCACGGGAAACACCGGCTTGCCGGTCACGCGATCCAGCACGAACACGAAACCCATCTTCGTCACCTGCGCCACGGCCGGCTTTCCTTTCGCTGTCACCAGCGTGGGATGCGCCGGAAGATCGTAATCCCAGACGTCGTGATGCACCATCTGGAAATGCCAGATGCGCTTTCCGGTGGCGGCATCGAGCGCCACGACCGAGTTGCCGAACAGGTTCGCTCCATGGCGGTCCCCGCCGTAGAAATCGTAAGCCGGCGAGCCGATGGGCAGGTACACGATGCCGCGTTCGGCATCCACGGTCATGATCGACCAGGCGTTCACGCCACTGCGGTCTTTCCACGAATCGCCCGCCCAGGAGTCATGGCCGAACTCGCCCGGCCGCGGCACGGTGTGGAATTGCCAGACCAGATTTCCGGTCTTCGCATCGTAGGCGCGGACGTCGCCCGCCGGGCCTTTCGACGGTCCCTCCTGCACCGCCGAACCTGAAATCACCACGTCTTTATAGACTGTGGGCGGCGAAGTGATGGAGTAGCGTCCTTTGGGGAAGTTGTCGGCAACGCCCTTCCGCAGGTCCACGTAGCCGTCGTTTCCAAAGTCGGGACAGGGGCGGCCGGTGCGGGCGTCAAGCGCAATCAGGCGCGCCTCCAGGTTGCCATACAGGATGCGCGGCGGCACGCCGGCCCGGCCCGGCCAGTAGGCGACGCCGCGATGCTGATTCGTCCGGCGCTTCCCGGCCGCGTCCGCCTGCGGATCGTAGACCCAGAGTTCTTTGCCGCTCTCGGCATCGAGCGCAATCACGCGGTTCTGTGGGGTGGAGAAGTACAGCACGCCGTCCACCACGATGGGCGTGGCCTCGAAGGCAGTCACCCGGTTGGTGCGCGTGTTGCGCATCTCCGGGCTGTATTCCTTCGTGTGGAACGTCCAGGCGACCTTGAGGCGCTGCACGTTGCCGCGGTGAATCTGCTTCAGGGGAGAGTAGCGCATGCCGCCAGGATCGTTGCCGTAGTTCGGCCACTCCGAGGCATGCAGCGAGAAGAGGGCAAGGGCGCCACCCAGTAGACGCCTCATGCGAACAGTGGCTTGAGCACCTTGCCGCCGACGTCCGTCAGGCGGAAGTCGCGGCCCTGGAACTTGAATGTGAGTTTGGTGTGATCGAGACCCAGCATGTGCAGGATGGTGGCCTGAATATCGTAGATCTCGATCCGATCGCCGATGGGCGAGAAGCCGAACTCGTCCGTGCCGCCCACTACCTGGCCCGAACGCATGCCGCCTCCGGCCATCCACATCGTGTACGCGTCGATGTGGTGGTTGCGGCCCACTTTGCCGTCGTCGCGAACCTCGCCCATGGGCGTACGGCCGAATTCCCCGCCCCACACGACCAACGTCTGGTCGAGGAGGCCGCGCTGCTTCAGGTCGCGGATCAGCGCCGCCATGGGCCGATCAATCTCTTTGCAGATATCGTCGAAGGGCTTGGTGAGATCGGCGTGGTGGTCCCAATCGGTGTGATAGAGCTGCACGAAGCGCACGCCGCGCTCTACCAGACGGCGGGCGAGCAGACAGTTGTTCGCGAACGAGCTCTTGCCGGGCTCCACGCCGTACATTTCTAGCGTAGCCTGCGATTCCTTGGCAAAGTCGATCAACTCGGGGCCGCTGGTTTGCATCCGGTAGGCCATCTCGTAGGAAGCGATCCGCGTGGCGATCTCGTCGTCGCCGGTCTCCTCGAGCTTGGCCAGATTGAGATCGCGTATGGCCTCCAGCGTCTGCTGCTGCCTGCGCGGCGTGACACCGGCGGGATTCGACAGGTCGAGAATCGGATCGCCGCTCGACCGGAACGGCACGCCCTGATAGGACGTCGGTATAAAGCCGCTGCCCCAGTTCAACGCGCCGCCGCGCGGGCCGCGCGGACCGGATTGCAGCACCACGAATCCGGGCAGATCCTGCGATTCGCTGCCCAGACCGTATGTCACCCAAGCGCCCATGCTCGGACGCCCGAAACGCGTTGAGCCGGTGTTGAGGAAGATTTTGGCCGGGGCATGATTGAAGTTCTCTGTGGAGATGCCGGAGAGGAAGGCGACATCGTCCACCACCTCGCCGAAATGCGGGAGGCACTCGGAAACGTACAGGCCGCTCTTGCCGTGGCGTTTGAACTCGCGGCGCGTGCCGAGCAGCTTGGGCACCTCCTTCGTGAAGGTATCCATGAAGGCAAAGCGCTTGCCTTTGACGAAAGAATCGGGCGCGGGCTTGGAGTCGTATTCCTGAAGCTTCGGCTTGTAGTCGAACAGCTCGAACTGGCTGGGGCCGCCGGCCATGAACATGAAGATGACGTTCTTGATGCGCGGCGTGAAGTGCGGTTGTTTCGGCGCGGTAGGACTGGCGACGCGCGATGTGGCCGCGGACAGCAGGCTGCCGCCGAGCATCGAGGCCAGCGCCATTTTGCCGACACCGACTCCGCAGTCCTTAAAGAGGTGCCGTCGCGTCAGGAGTTGCAGCGGGTCCATAATCTCCTCGTTTCGATAACCGCTCCCTGACGGTCGCGGCTCGGATGATGCGCGAACGATGTTACCGAGCCGCGACCGTCAGGGAGCGGTCTTGTTCTCAGTCTCTGGTTAGAAAATCGTCCAGGTTCAGCAAAACGCGCGCGACCGAAGTCCAGGCCGCCAGAACAGGTATCTCCTTCTTATCGCGCTCCGGATCGCGCACCACCTGCCGCGCCGCCTCCGGGCTGCTCTTGAATTCATCTAACTGCAAGGCCAGGAAGCGCTCCATCCGCGGGCGCTCCACCGGCGTGGGAGGCCGCGAGAGCGCGAGCAGGAAGGCGTGCCGCATGCGCGCTGCATCGTCGGGCGCCTCTTTCACGATCCGCTCGCCGAGCGCCTGCGCGAACTCCACGAACGCCTCGTCGTTCAGCAGGGTGAGAGCCTGCAGCGGCGTATTGGAGCGCGGGCGGCGCGTGCAGGTGGCGGTCGAATCGGGCGCGTCGAAAACCATCAGGCCGGGGTGAGGCGCGGACCGCCAGAAAAACGTATACAACCCCCGGCGGTAGCGGTTCGGCCCGGTTTCCGTGGGCCATTCGCGATTGATTTGAGTGACCGCCATGGCGCCCGCTGGAATGGGCGGAAAGACGCTCGGTCCGCCGACAGCGGGCGTAAACAAGCCGCTCGAAACGAGCGCGGCATCCCGCACAATTTCGGCCTCCAGGCGGAGGCGCGACTGCCGCGCCAACAACCGATTGCCCGGGTCCACTGCCTCCACCTCCGGCCGGTGACGCGACGATTGCCGGTACGTCGCCGAGGTGACGATCGTCCGGTGGATGGCTTTCTGACTCCAGCCGCGCTGAATGAATTCGGTGGCGAGCCAATCGAGCAGCTCGGGGTGGGTGGGCGGCGAACCTTGCGTGCCGAAGTCGTTCTCGGTCTCCACCAGGCCCTTGCCGAAGTATGCCTGCCACATGCGGTTCACGGTGACGCGGCTGGTGAGCGGGTTGGCGGGGTCCATGAGCCAGCGGGCGAAATCGAGCCGCGTGGGATTGGGCGTGGCGGCGAGCGGCGGCAGCACGGCCAGCACACCCGGCGTCACGATAACGCCCTTGCGCAGGAAGTCGCCGCCCAACTGGATGTAGGCTTCGCGCGGTTGCGGCAACTCGCGCATCACTAGCGTGGAGGTGATCTTCGGCTCCCGCCGCCGCACGGTGCGAACGTTGGCGACACGCTCCAGCAGTCCCGGATCTTCCTGTTTGGCGACCTTGCCTTGCTTCTTGGCAAGGGACCGCACGTAGCCCGCGAGCTCTTTGTTCAAGACCGAGACCTGCGACTCCCAGGCGCCGTGACGCGCCTGCTCTTCGGGCGCCGGCAGTTCGAGGACCGGTTCATGCGCCTCGGTTCGGTCCCGGTCGTTGGTCATCTCGTCGATATTGTTGAAGAAGGCGTAGATCCGGTAGAATTCGCGCTGCGAGACGGGGTCGTATTTGTGATCGTGGCAGCGCGCGCAGCCGAGCGTCAGCCCGAGAAACGCGGCGCCGGTGGTCGCCACGCGGTCGACCACAGCCTCCACGCGATACTGCTCGAAGTCGATGCCGCCTTCGAGATTGAGCGGCGTGTTGCGGTGGAATCCGGTGGCGATCAACTGATCCACGCTTGGCTTGGGCAGCAGATCGCCGGCAAGCTGTTCGACGACGAACTGGTCGAACGGCAGATCGCGGTTCAACGCCTCGATCACCCAGTCGCGATACTTCCAGATATCGCGCGGGCCGTCGATGTTGTAGCCGTTTGAATCCGCATAGCGCGCAACATCCAGCCAGTGGCGGCCCCAGCGCTCGCCGTAGTGGGGCGAAGCCAGCAACCGGTCCACGGCGCGCTCATAAGCCTCGGGGGATTTGTCGGCCAGGAACTCTTCGACTTCTTTTGGAGAGGGCGGGAGGCCCGTCAGATCCAGGCTCACGCGGCGCAGCAGGGTGGCTTGATCGGCCTCGGGCGACGGCGCCAGGCTGTTCGCTTCGAGTTTGGCCAGTATGAAATTGTCGATGGCGTTGCGGGGCCAGGCGGCGTCTTTGACGGCAGGCGCCGGGTGGCGCTTCGGCGGCTGAAACGCCCAGTGCCCGGATTGGCTTTGTTCGGCAATTTTTGCCTTCTCCGCCGGCCAGGGCAGCCCGGCCTCGATCCACTTGCTCAGCGCCGCGATCTGCTCGTCCTTCAACTTGCCGGCCGGCGGCATTTTCAGGTCGCCGGACTGGTGAACGGCTTTTAGAAGAAGACTCTCGCCGGGCTTGCCGGGCATCGCGGCGGGACCGCGATTGCCACCCTCGAGCAGAGCTTCGCGCGATTCGAGAGACAGGCCGCTGGTGCGGGTGCGCGCATTATGGCAGCCGGTGCAACTGCTGGCAAGAATGGGCCGGACGCTGGATTCGAAGAAGGCAGTATCCTCCTTCGTCTGTGCGAAGGAGATAGAGATCGACAGGGCGGCCAGGAGAACGCCGCGCGGCAAGTGCATGTGCTCAGCCATCGGAAAGGCGGCTTCCGCCAAAGATTATATCAAAGGACCAGCTCCACGAGGCGCTCGCTTCCGCTAGCGACAGCCAGCATGGCACGATCAAGCGTAGCTACGGCGCCCCCGTGAGCGGCCGCCAGCGCGATCAAATAGGCATCCGTGATCTGGCGATGACCGACCAACTGCTGTTCCGGGAGAATGGCTTGGTTGAGCGGAAGGTCGTCGGGCCAGAACCCGTGCTCCGGCAACTCGGTGATGCGGTCGAGAAGGACCAGCGCTGTTCGGGGCGAGACGGCATGCGAGGTGAAACTCGGGTTGCTGGAGATGCGGACAAAACCCGCCTGCGTGAGCGGACAGGTCCTAAAACCGGCGGACCGGTTCCGCGCAAACCAATCCTGCGCCTGAGCGTGATGGACGTGCGAGGGCCACGCCATCGCGATCAGGACATTGATGTCCAGGAGTCGCGGCTTCACAACTCATCTTCCGCAGCCAGTGTACTTTCGAGTGTGATGGGCTCCGCCTCAGCGGGGACCAAGAAGCACGGGAAGGCTTTGGCTGTGTCGATGGCGACGGCAGGATTTAGCCCGCGCCGTGCCAACTCGGCGATGGCATCGCCGAGGGAGATGTTCTTCAGGTTGGCCAGGGAGCGCGCGGCAAGGTAGACATCATCTGGAAGCGTGATCGTCGTGCGCATCATGATGATTATAGCATCGTGATGCCCGACTGTTTCCCTGCTCTAAGCTTTACCGTAGGTAGGATCCAGCTCTGGACACGGGAAGATCAGAGATGCCATATTTATGGAAGGAGGCCGAATGAACAGCGAGAAGATCCGCACAACTGTCGATATTCCCGGCGCGCTCTACCGCCAACTCAGAGAGCAGGCGGCGGCCCAGGGCTGCTCTGTCCGCGAATTGATCCTCCGCGGTGTGGAAAAGGTGCTGCTGCACGCCGAACGGCCTGAGTTCCGCCGTGTCCGCTTTCCGCTGATCCGGTCCGAAGGTCCGAAGGTGCCGCTCTCGAACGAGCAGATCTATGAACACGTGGAATTTCCTTGACGCGAACGTATGGCTGGCCCTGATCTGGGATCGGCACGAACACGCCGAAAGAGCGCGTGCCTGGTTTGAGTGCGCTTCGGCAGAGCGGTTCTTGTTCTGCCGCTTCACCCAGCTCACTGTCCTGCGCTTGCTCACCACGGCCGGCCTCATGAGCGCCGACGTATGCACGATGGCGGGCGCGTGGCAGATTTGGGGCAAGATCGCGGCCGATGAGCGGATTGCATTCCTCGCTGAGCCGGAGGGTATAGAGCCGCGTTTTCGCGGCCACTCGCAGCTCGCGAGCGCTTCACCGAAGGTTTGGGCCGACGCCTATTTGCTGGCGTTTGCTCAGACAGCCGGCCTGAAGCTGATCACGTTTGATCGGGCGCTCGGAACGCACGCTGCCGAGGCCGTCGTGCTCGGCTAACAAAGGGACGCATTTTGCTCCAGGCTCGTCTGCAACGTTTTACTGGCAAGTATCGTCATATGGCCGAGGGGCTTATGCTCAGACTGCTTCTGCTGTTCGCCGCATTGCTCTCCCCAGCTACCGCCCAGGATCCTGTCCGCCAGACCACGTACGCCGGCGCGTCCCACGGCTTCCTTACCATTCCCGCGTTCGATAAGGGCTACCTGATCTTTCTCAGGAACCTCGGAGAACTCAGGCTGTATGACCCGAAGGGCCTGCCGGCCTACGACACGATTGTGACACAGCCCGACGGACGCGACCTTAGCATCGGCAGCGCCGCGGTCGATACGGACGGGACCGTTGCGGTGGCAGTCGGGTATGCGTCACCAAAGGGGGGTTATGCCGGCGGCATCGTGCACCTGGACCGGTCCGGGAAGCAGACGCGCTTCATCGAGACGGGCCCCTACATGCCGACTCAGATCTGCTTCGCCCCGGACCACACTACCTGGACCTTCGGGTGGCAGCGCGGGGCGCCTGACTTCGTACGTGAGGACGGCGAAGATTATTTCATGGTCCGGCGGTACTCGAAGAACGGCAAGGAACTGGGAGCCTACCTGCCGCGCTCCTTATTCCCTCCGGGACTCTCGCCCTCGTCCCCAGGGCGCGGATTCTGGGTCATTCGGGCCGCCGACAGCGACAGAATCGGCGCCCTTGCCTATCGAGGGTCCAGCCGCGAAGAGTGGATCGAATGGGACCGGAGCGGGAAACTGATCGGCCGGTGGAAACTCGATTTCGAACCCAACGGCGGCCTCGCATACACAACGGACGGCCGGCTGTATTTCCACACCTGGTCGAGGGGTGCGGGCCGCAAAGGTAGCCGGCTGGTGGTTCTGGACCGGGAGACCTCGTCCTGGAAAGAAGTCCCTGCGCCCCAGACGAGGAACCCTTATGATCGGGTGAACATACTGCTGGGCGCCGATGGAAACCACCTGGTCTTTTCGATGGTGCCGGGTGAGACTCGCTTAGGCTGGTTTGCTCCACCAGAACTGTCGGCGCCGAATCAAATCCAGCAAGCCGGGAAATAGACGTCATCCGGAGTTGATCGCAGACTGCGCCATCATCGGAAACGCAGGCGAAACCTCCTGCGCCGCCTCGGTGAGTTCAATGCTTGCCGTTGTGGGCACGGCCGTTCGAAAGCGGATAGCCGAAGGCTCTCTGCGCATCCCGCCAGCTCTAATTCGACGACCCAATGGCATAGAGCGCATTTCCGGTCCGAATGTACATCTTGCCTTCGCTGATTGCCGGAGTTGCGTAGATGTCCGAGTCGAATTCATTGATCGCCAGAATTTCCCAATCGCCGGCTGCACGCAGCACGACGACCTTGCCATGCTCGCTGGCGATATAGACCTTGCCGTCGACGCCGATGGGTGAGGCGTAGTAGTCTTCGAGCGCGCCCGTCAAACGCGCCTGCTTGAGTACCTTGCCGGTCTGAGCATTCAGAGTGGTCGCGATTCCGCCGCTTCGGACGAGGAAAACCACGTCCTTGTAAACCAGGGGCGCCGGTACGTCGGGCAGCGACTTTTCATATCGCCAGAGCACATGCGTGTCTGTCACGTCGCCGCTGCCTCCGAGCTTCACAGCCAATACACCGTTGCGCGAGGCACGGCGAGTGCGGAAGAAGGTCCATTCCCTCTCGCTCAGAAAACCGTCCCGATCCAGGTCGATCGCACGCCACGTCCCTGTGGGCTGCCAGGCTGTGGAAGTTCGATCTGAGCGAGCTTCCCGTCGTGATTGGCATCGAGACGCCGTATCTGGAGTGCCCCAAGTGCCACCTCGCACGATTCATACACATTGCGCACTCAATGGCAAGTGTCCACACTGCCAATCCAGATTGTTTGAAAGGCGCTAAAACATGCGGCAGATTTTTTCAAACTGACCCACTACCGGATTTTGCGCAACCGCTTTCAGTATTAAGCCTGGAGCAAGCGTAGGGGAAGCCAGACCTCCCAGCATCGGAGGACGCTTCGGTCTGGTGACGGGGAAGATACCCGAGGCATCGGGCCAGATCAGCGGAACGCCGACTTTCCGCTCATGTGGATTGCTTCCGGATCACCGACGATCCTGGCATGATCGGTAAAGGCTACGCCGATTTGCGTGATCTACCCCTAGG
>JBBDWK010000028.1:0-5756 GCA_040902885.1 Bryobacteraceae bacterium
GTACCGGTTTCAACCGGTGCTCTTACGGTGCGCGGAGAATGGGACTGAAGTCCCATGGCCGGCTAAAGCCCGCCCTACTCCGTGCGCCGGATTTGCGAGGCGAAGCTGGCCGCCGCGGCAAACTCGCCTGCCATCTGCCGGCTGCGCAAATTCTCCCGCAGGTACTCCAGCTTCTGAATATAGTCGCCGATCGCGCGCTCGACGCAGCCGCTGTTGGTTGCCAGGATGTCGCGCCAGATTTCGTAAGAGCTGAGCGCCAGGCGCGTGGAATCGATCAGGCCCGGTCCCGCCACCTTTAGATGATCCGTTTCTTTCAGATGCTCGGCTACGGTTGCCGCCAGCGCCGTCGAGGCAAGCTGCGCCAGATGCGAGGTGTAGGAAACCACGCGGTCGTGCTCGGCCGGCGTAAGGACCACCGGAACCGCTCCGATGCGCTCCAGCCAGACGAGAAAGCCGCGCGCGGCCTCGGTTTCCAGCTCGTCCGGCGACTGCGGCGTGATTACGTAAGTGCGGCCTCGGAAAAGGTCCGCGTCGGCCTCCTCCGCGCCGCGCTTTTCTTTCCCCGCCATCGGGTGACCGCCCAGAAACTGGCAGTTCTCCAGTACGCCCGCGGCTCGCACGATGGCCGCTTTGGTGCTCCCCGCGTCTGTCACCAGCGCATCCGGACGGACCAGTGGGTCCAGGCGGCGCAGCGAGTCGATGATGCGCCCGATGGATTGCGATAGATAAATCAGGTCCGCCTGCGGAACGGCCTGCTCAAGCGGGAGCGCTTCGTCAATCGCCCCGCGCTCGAGCGCCGCGCGTGAGGCGGCCGGCGAACTGACTCCGATGATCCTGCCGTCGAATCCGTTGCGCTTCAGGGCCAGGCCGAAGGAGCCTCCGATGAGGCCCGCTCCGACTATGGCCACCGTCCGCATCAGATGCAGCGGCCCACGGCCGGCGCAATCATCCGCAACTGCTCCATGAGGGTGTCGAACTGTGCCGGGTGCAGAGACTGCGCGCCGTCGCTCAAGGCGCGGTCGGGATCGGGATGGACCTCCACCAGCAGACCATCGGCGCCCGCGGCCACGGCGGCGCGCGCCATCGGGGACACCTTATCGCGGCGGCCGGTGCCGTGCGAGGGGTCGGCGACGATGGGAAGGTGCGACAGCTTCTTCACAACAGGGATGGCGGAAATATCCATCGTGTTGCGCGTGTAGGTCTCGAACGTGCGAATCCCGCGCTCGCAGAGAATCACGTCGTAATTGCCTCCGGCCAGCAGGTATTCGGCGGAAAGCAGGAGCTCTTCGATGGTGGCGGAGATGCCGCGTTTCAGCAGCACCGGCTTGCGCATTTTTCCCAGCTCGCGCAGCAGGTTGAAATTCTGCATGTTGCGCGCGCCGACCTGAAGGATGTCGGCGTAGGTATTGACCAGCGGGATCTGTCCGGCATCCATCACCTCGCTGATCACCAGAAGCCCATTGCGGTCGGCCGCCTCGCGCAGCAGGCGCAGGCCGTCTTCGCCCAGCCCCTGAAAGCTGTAGGGCGAGCTGCGCGGTTTGAAAGCGCCGCCCCGGATGACCTTCGCTCCCGCGCGGGCCACCTGCTCCGCGGCGCACAGAATCTGCTCGCGCCCTTCCACGCTGCACGGACCGGCCATCACCACCACCCGGTCGCCGCCGATCTCCACGCCTCCGATCCTGACCACTGTGCCTTCCGGCCGGAAGCTCCGGCTGGCGAGCTTATACGGAGAACCGATGCGATGGGCCTCTTTGACCCCGTCGAGCACTTCGAATACCGCCGGATCCACATCGGCCCTCCCGCCCACGCCCCCTATGAGGGTGTGGACCACGCCCGTGGATCGGTGCGCATCGTAGCCCAAAGCCACCATCCTGTCGATGATGCCCTGTATCTGGACTTCGCTTGCGCCCTCCTGCATTACAACCAACATTTACGAGTTTTCCTCCATGCGGACACGCTGCACCACGCGCATCTCGTCGATGATTCTTTCGAACACCCGGCGCACCGCCTCACCGGGCAGCGGTCCGGAGTTATTCGCCGTTACGTTGCGGAAGACTTCGTCCTCCCGCCGGGGCTCGTAGATCGGGAGGTGCACCTGCTGTTTGATCCGCCCGATCTCCGCCACGATTCTCGTACGCTCGTTCAAGAGCTCGAGAATGCGGAGGTCCACCGCATCAATGCGCTCCCTGCACTCCGCGAGCGCCTCCATCGCGTGCTCTTCGCTCATGCTTTGGCCGCCTCTAATCCATGTTTCAATTCCCGGATAAAGGACTCCAGTTGAATTTCGAGCGAAGGATTGTCCGCATTCCGCTCGATCAAGCTCATAATAGCGCTGCCCACGACCACCGCCTCCGCTTGCCGGCCCAGCTCGGCCACATGCTCGGGACGCGAGACGCCGAAACCCACCGCCAACGGCAGATTGGTGACGGCGCGTGTCGCATCGATGAGCGGCGCCACCGTGGCGGAGAGCGTATCGCGCTCGCCGGTGACGCCGGTTCGCGAGACCAGGTACACGAAACCGGTCGAATACTGAGCCACCAGCTTCAAGCGCCGCGCGGTGCTGGTGGGCGCCACCAGAAAGACGGTGTCCAGGTTGTGGCGCCGCATCGCGTCCACATACTGGCCGGCTTCTTCCACGCTGGCGTCGGTGAGCAGACAGCCGTCGATGCCGGCCTGGGCCGCGTCGCGGGCCAGCGGTTCCAGGCCGTAGCGCAGCACCGGATTCAGGTAGGTGAACAGGAGCAGCGGCAGTTCGGAGCGTTCGCGCACGCAGGCGGCGATCTCGAGCACCTTGCGCAAAGTAACGCCGGCCTTCAAGGCGCGCTCGCCGGCGCGCTGGATTACGGGGCCGTCCGCGATGGGGTCGGAGAACGGCACGCCCAGCTCGACGATGTCCGCCCCTCCGCGCACGAGGGCTTCTATCAGCGCGGGAGTGCGATCCGGCGAGGGATCGCCTGCGGTGATGTATGCGACCAGCCCTTTGCGGCCGTTCTTTTTGAGCCGCTCGAAGGTTGCGCCGATCCTCGTGGATAGCATGTCAGCCCGCATCCAGTTCCGGAAATCTTTCGCGATAGATATCGATGTCCTTGTCGCCGCGGCCGGAGAGGCTGACCACGAAGACGCGGCCGCGGGCCTGGGGGGCGCGGGTCAAAGCTTCAGCCACGGCGTGCGCGGATTCGAGCGCCGGAATCAGCCCTTCGGTGCGCGAGAGCAGCAGCGCGGCATCGAGCGCCTGGCCGTCGCCGGCCGAAACGTATTCCGCGCGCTTGCAATCGTGCAGCCAGGCATGTTCGGGTCCGACGGACGCATAGTCCAGACCGGCCGAGACCGAGTGTGTCGCCGCGATCTGCCCGTCGTCATCCTGAAGCACATAGCTGTGCGCGCCGTGCAGCACGCCGGGCGCGCCGCCGGAAAAGCGGGCTGCGTGCCGGCCCAGCGCGGGACCCGTCCCCCCGGCTTCCACCCCTAACAGTTGGACTTCGGCGTCGGGGATGAAGGTGTGAAAGATGCCGATGGCGTTGCTGCCGCCGCCCACGCACGCGATGACGCAATCCGGCAGGCCGCCTTCGGCCTCCAGAATCTGCGCGCGGGCCTCCTCGCCGATCACGCGATGAAAATCGCGCACCATCATAGGATAGGGGTGCGATCCCAGGGCGGAGCCGAGCAGGTAGTGCGTGCCCGCTACGTTGGTCACCCAGTCGCGCATGGCTTCGCTGATGGCGTCCTTCAGCGTGCGGCTGCCATTGTTGACGCCCACCACCTTCGCGCCGAGCAGGCGCATGCGGAAGACGTTCAACCGCTGGCGGCGCATGTCTTCCTCCCCCATGTACACCACGCATTCCAGGCCGAACAAGGCGCACACCGTGGCCGTAGCCACGCCGTGCTGGCCCGCGCCCGTTTCCGCGATGATGCGCTTCTTGCCCATGCGCCTCGCGAGCAGCGCCTGGCCGATGCAGTTGTTGATCTTGTGCGCGCCGGTGTGCAGCAGATCTTCGCGCTTGAAGTAGATGCGCGCCCCGCCGAGCGATTCCGAGAGACGGCGCGCGTAGTAAAGGGGGGTCGGCCGGCCGGCGTACGTCCGAAGCAATTGGCTTAGTTCGGCAAAAAACGCCGGATCTTCGCGCGCTTCGCGATAGGCATTTTCCAGCTCTTCGAGCGGCGCCATCAGAACTTCGGGAACGTAGCGTCCGCCGTAGGGTCCGAAGTGACCGCCGCTATCGGGCTGAACGCCGGTGGATTGAGAACTCATATGGGGTCTTCCTCGAGTGCCGCTTTCAGGAACCGCGCCATTTTCGCGTGGTCCTTCTTTCCAGGCGAGACTTCCAGCCGGGAGGAAGCGTCCACCCCCCAGGGCCGGGCGGCACGGATGGCCTCGCGAACATTATCCGGGTCCAGCCCGCCGGCGACAACAATCCGCTTCGTCTTCCCGGCGGCCAGCGCCCAGTCGAAGGACTGGCCGTTCGCCGGTCCGTCGAGAAGCACGGCTTCGGCGGGGCACAATTCGATATGCGCGGCGTCCAGTTCCTTGCGCACCCGAAAGGCCTTCCATACCCGTAGGCCTTCCGGATAGTCCGCGGGCTGCTCCTCGCCGTGCAACTGCACCACGTCCAGCCCTAGACGCAGGGCGATCTTGCTCACGCAATCGGCTGCCCGGTTCACGAAAACTCCCACCTTCCAGACATCGGAAGGCAGCGCCTGGCAGATGGGCAGGGCGTCTTTGGGAAGGATAGAGCGCGGGCTCTCCGGATGAAACACGAAGCCGATGGCGGTCGCGCCCAGCGCGGCAGCCGCCAGCGCATCTTCGCGATTCGTGATGCCGCAAATCTTTACTACCATAACCCGCTTCGCCTGACCATCATGCCCGCAACGCCTTCAACGCGGCTGCCGGATCGGCCGTCTTCATGAGATGCTCGCCCACCAAAAACGCCTGGAAACCGGCCTCCTGCAAGCGGCGCACGTCCTCCGCCGAATGAATTCCGCTCTCGCTGACCTTGACCGCGTCCGATGGAATGCGCGCGGCAAGCGCCAGCGAAGTCTCAAGCGTTACTTGAAAAGTGTTCAGATCGCGGTTGTTAACTCCCACGATTTCAGCGCCGGAAGCGAGAGCGCGTTCCAGCTCGAGGCCGTCGTGTACCTCGACCAGAGCGGCCATGCGGAACTCCGCCGCCAGAGAGCGAAGCCGCCGGAGCGCGTGCTCATCGAGCAGAGCGGCTATCAGCAGGATAGCATCGGCGCCGTGAGCGGCAGCTTCCACCACATGGATCTCCTCCAGGGTGAAATCCTTCCGGAGGACCGGCAGGTTGGTAGCGGCGCGAGCGGCTTCGAGATCCGCGAGGCTGCCTTGAAAGAAGTGCTCGTCGGTAAGGACAGAGAGAGCAGACGCTCCTCCGCTTTCGTACTGCCGGGCGATGCGCACGGGATCGAAGTCTGTGGAAAGAATGCCCTTGCTGGGCGACGCCTTCTTTACTTCGGCGATGATGGCCGGCGGCGAGGCGAGCAGCGAGGCACGGAAGTCGCGTCGCCCATTCACGCCCAATTCGGCTCGCGTCCCCAATGCGTCACGGCTGGCTCGCAATTGGGCAAGCTCCTCGCGTTTTCGCTCGACAATGCGCGACAGAATGGTGGGGACCGTGTGAGTCAACTGATGTTCTATGTTATCAAAGTAGAGTGGGGTGGGCTTCAGCCCGCCATGGGACTTCAGTCCCATTTCTCTTGTGCGCTATCAAAATCATTCGGCACCGGTTGAAACCGGTGCG
>JBBDWK010000029.1:0-35774 GCA_040902885.1 Bryobacteraceae bacterium
GTAGGACGCCGCCCGGTTTAAACCCACTTTAAGGCCCGCTGCCAAGCGGGCCTTTTGTAGTTTGGGAGACCGGTCTCACGATCACGACCGCTCCCTCTCGGTCGCGGCTCCGTAAGTGGCTTCCGAGCCGCGACCGGAGGAAGCGGTTGCCGGGCTTTCAGATGGTCCAGCAACTCGTGTCGCTTCACGGTTTGGCCGCATGCACTTCGACTGTAAGCGGAAGCAGTTCCACCAGATCCGCTTCCGGATCTAAGGCGTCCGCGTCCGGCTTGGGGAGCGCATGGCCTTCTTCGAGGTACATCTGGGCCACCTCCTCCAGCGCACTTGCAACCATCAGTCGAGCATCCGCCAGGTCGAATCCCTGACTGAACACCCCGGGGAAGTCTAGCGCCTCTGCCACCACCATCTGGTCTCCGCTCTTAGGCAGGTAGTAGGCAACGTGGTACCGCAGCATATTCTCAAGCATAACCGAAACGCGGATGCGCTCCATTGACTGTGCCCCCGGTCTTCAGATATCCTGAAACTTCTTGATAGAGGCGCGGCGGCCATCAGTATCCGGCAGGGCAGTTCCCGAGGGGCTCGGGACCGCCGGAAAAAGGGGCCGGTAAGTTTTCCGCCGAAATCGAGTCCGGAAGCCCAAATGCCGGGATCGATTGGGGGACGAGGCTAATACCCGTCCACTGTCATCCGTTTCACAGGAAGCGGGTGGAGCGCTATTGGGAGCGAAGACACGCCCGCTTGTAGATCCGCGTTTTTTCTCTTCCCATCCCCACCCCGCCGTGCAGCCTTATGGACATATTCGAGCTCACTCGCGCGCTGGTCGATATCGAATCGATTACCGGCAACGAGGAAGCGGTTGGGAACTATCTTTTCGATTACATTTCCGCTCTGGCCCACCGGTTTAACGGGCGGGTGGAGCGGATGGAGGTGGAACCGCACCGCTTCAACGTCTTCGCCCAGTTCGGCGACCGGCCCGCCGTAACTCTCTCCACCCACATGGACACTGTTCCGCCCTTCTTCCCTTCCCGGGAAGACGACGATCACGTCTGGGGCCGGGCAGCCTGCGATACCAAGGGGATCATCGCCTCCATGCTCCATGCGGCGGAAGCGCTTCTTGCCGAAGGCGGCCGCAATCTTGGACTCCTGTTCGTAGTAGGCGAGGAGCGCAACAGCGCCGGCGCGTTCCGGGCGTCGCGCGATCCCCGCGGCTCTCGCTTCCTGATCAACGGCGAGCCAACCGAAAACCGCCTCGCGTTAGGCTCCAAGGGCGCCCTCCGTTACGTATTGAAGGCGCGCGGGCGGATGGCCCACTCGGCGTATCCGCATTTAGGCGAATCCGCGATCGAGAAGCTTTTGGATGCCCTTGCGCGCGTCCGCGCGGTCCAACTTCCAGTAGACGATCTGCTGGGCCCGAGCACCCTGAACATCGGAACTCTATCCGGGGGCCGTGCGCCGAACATCATTCCGGACGAGGCGCGCGCCGAGTTGATGATTCGCCTGGTAGGCGATTCCCGCTCCACGAATGAATCCCTCACGCGAGCTGTGGAGGGACTTGCCGAACTGGAAGAAATCCTCGAAATTCCCGCTCTCCGCCTTGGCGCCCTGAACGGCTTCGAGACCACGGTGGTGGCTTACACCACCGACATCCCGGCCTTTGGCGGCGCCTGGGGCCGTCCCTTCCTGCTTGGCCCGGGCACCATTCACGTCGCTCATACGCTCGAAGAGCGCGTGGCCAAAAAGGAGCTGCGGGAAGCCGTCGAGATTTATCAACGCATGGTGAAACAGTTATGGAATCAAGAATAGAAGTCGGCGTGTTGGGCGCGACTGGCATGGTCGGCCAGCATTTCATCCAGTTTCTCCAGGGTCATCCCTGGTTCGAGCTGAAGTGGCTCGGAGCGAGCGAGCGCACAGCGGGCAAAAAGTACCGGGAGGCGGCCAAGTGGCACTTGGGCGGTTCGGCGCCCGATTCGGTGAGCGATCTGACCGTCGAGGAATCGAAGCCTGGCAACGCGCCCAAGCTGCTCTTCTCCGCGATGGACGCCTCGGTTGCGACGGAAATTGAGCGCGCCTTCGCGAGTGCCGGTCACGTGGTCGTTTCGAATTCGCGGAATCACCGCATGGAGCCCGACGTTCCGCTGCTGGTGCCGGAAATCAACCCGGATCATCTGAAAATCATCCCGCTGCAACAACGCGAGCGCGGCTGGAAGGGACAGATTGCCACCAATCCCAACTGTTCCACCATCGTACTGACCATGTCGCTCGCTCCGTTCCAGCAGTTCGGCATTCGCAGAGTGATTGTCACCACCATGCAAGCCATTTCGGGCGCGGGCTATCCCGGAGTGCCATCCATGGACATCAACGCCAACGTAATTCCGTTCATCGGAGGCGAAGAGCCCAAGATGGAGACGGAAACGCAGAAGATTCTGGGGCAATTCTGCGGGGACCGCATCGAGCCGCTCGAAGCGCGGGTCAGCGCGCACTGCAATCGCGTTCCAGTGGTGGATGGCCATACCATCGCGGTCTCCCTGGAGCTGGCGAACAAGCCCGGGGAGGCCGACGTGCTGGAAGCTTTCCGCCGTTTCTCCGGCGTGCCGCAGGAGCGCAACCTTCCGAGCGCGCCCGCGCAGCCCGTCATCTTCATGACCGAGGGCGATCGCCCGCAGCCGCGCCGCGACGTGGAGCGCGAGCGGGGCATGGCGACATTCGTGGGCCGGCTGCGCGCCTGTCCCGCACTCGATTTCAAGTACGTCGCGCTCGGCCATAACACCGTGCGGGGCGCCGCGGGGGCGGCGGTTTTGAACGCGGAACTGATGCGCTCGGAAGGGCTGCTCGGCTAATCCCATGATCGTCATGAAGTTCGGCGGCACCTCGGTGGAATCGGCCGCCGCCATCGAGCGCGTCGCATCCATTGTGAAGGCGCGCGAGGCCCAAAAACCGGTGGTCGTGGTTTCCGCCATGGGGAAGACCACCAACAAGCTGCTCGCCATAGCCTCCGCGGCAGTCTCCGGCAAGCGTTCCGACTACATTGGCCAGATCCACGACCTGCGCGACTTTCATGCACGCGAAGCGGCCCTGGTTGCGCCGCTAAACGAGCGCGCCGAGCTGGACCGCACGCTTGACGGGCATTTTCAGGAACTCACCGAGCTGGCTAAGGGACTGGCCGTGCTCGGTGAGCTGACCCCGCGCTCGATCGATGCCATTTCGAGTTACGGCGAGCGGCTCTCCAGCATCATTGTGACGCTGGCATTCCGTCATTTTGGAATCGATACGGCGCACCTGGATTCCCGCCGGGTGATCGTAACCGACCGCCGCCACACGCAGGCGGCGCCGATCCTCGCGGAAACCTATTCCCGGCTCGCTGCCGCGATCCCTCCGCTGGCGGAAAACCGGGTGGTCGTGATGGGTGGCTTCATCGGCTCCACGGAAGACGGCGTAACCACTACGCTGGGCAGGGGCGGCTCCGACTTCACGGCCTCCCTGGTCGGCGCCGGCATCCGGGCCGGAGAGATTCAGATCTGGACCGACGTCGACGGGATGCTGACTGCCGACCCGACCATCTTCCCCGGCGGGCGTCGCGTCAAAGCCATTTCCTTTGCCGAAGCGGCGGAGCTCGCCTACTTCGGCGCCAAGGTGCTGCATCCGGCTACGGTGTTGCCGGCCGTGGAGCGCGACATTCCCGTGCTGATTCTGAATTCGCGGCGGCCCGAGGCGGGCGGCACACGAATCGTCTCGCAGGCAACGCCCTGCGCCAACGCCGTGAAATCCATCGCCTGCAAGCGAAAGATCGTTCTGGTGAACGTTCACTCCACGCGCATGTTGATGGCCCACGGCTTCCTGCGGCGCATCTTCGAGATCTTCGACCGTCACGAAACGCCCGTGGATATGGTCGCCACGTCCGAAGTCAGCGTCTCCCTGACCATCGACAACTCGAAATCGCTTCAGGAGATTTGCGCGGAGCTGTGCGGATTCTCCGAGGTTTCCATCGAAGAGGGAAAAGCCATCGTCTGTCTGGTGGGCGATAATATCCGGCACACCCCGGGTGTGGCCAAGCGGGTTTTCAGCGCGCTCGAGCTGGTCAACGTGCGCATGATCTCGCAGGGCGCGTCGTTGCTGAATTTGAGCGTCGTGGTCGCCGAATCGGATCTGGTGGAAGCTGTCGCAAGGCTGCATGAAGAGTTCTTCTCCGAGCTCGACCCGGCCGTTTTTGAATCATGAATCTCGCAATCGTAGGTTACGGCAAGATGGGCAGGTTGATCGAGCAGCTTGCTCCGGAATATGGCTTCAGCGTCTCGCTCAAGCTAGATGAATTCAATAATGCGCGTTTTGAGGGCGTGACCGCGGAGGGTTTTCGCGGGGTGGACGCGGCCGTCGATTTTTCGATACCGGACGCCGCGGTCGAGAATATAGAGCGCATCTCCGCGCTGGGTGTGAACCTTGTGGTCGGCACCACGGGATGGCTGGACAGGTTGGATCGCGTGAAGTCCATTGTGGAAGCGCGGGGCACCGGGCTGGTCTGGAGTCCCAACTACTCCATCGGTGTCAACGTCTTCTTCCGCCTGGTTTCGGAAGCCGCGCGCCTGCTGGCCAATGAGCCGTCTTACGGCGCCTGGGCGTGGGAGATTCATCACGCCACCAAGAAGGACGCTCCTTCCGGCACGCTCTTGAAGCTGGTGGACGAGATGAAGAACGCCGGATATTGCCGCCCGATTGACGCCGCCGCCAGCCGCGCAGGCGCGCATCCGGGAACGCATGAGATCGGCTTCGATTCGGCCGCGGATACGATCGCGCTGCGCCACACGGCGCGGAGCCGCGAAGGATTCGCGCGTGGAGCGCTGAAAGCGGCACAATGGGTGGTTGGAAAACGCGGCGTCTACGAGTTTTCTGAAATACTTTTCCAGTAGGGACCACGGGGAGGTGGAACATGTTTACGGGATGCGGCACAGCGCTGGTCACTCCGTTCCGGAGCGACCTTTCCCTCGATGAGACAACGCTGCGAAAGCTAGTGCGCCGTCAGATCGCGCAAGGCATCGATTTTCTGGTGCCCTGCGGAACCACGGGCGAAAGCCCCACGCTTTCGCGCGAAGAACATCTGCGCGTCGTCGAGATTACGCTCGAAGAGGCCAAGGGCAAGGCGCCCGTGTTGGCCGGAGCGGGCGGATACAACACGCGGGAAGTGATAGAGCTGGCGCGCGAGCTGGAAGCGTTGCGGGTGGATGGGATTTTATCGGTAACTCCCTACTACAACAAGCCCACTCAGGAAGGACTTTACCAGCACTACAAAGCGATCGCCTCCGCCATCTCATTGCCCATCGTCGTTTATAGCGTGCAGGGACGCACCGGCGTCAACGTGGAGCCTGCCACTCTCGCGCGCCTCGCGGCAATCGACAATATTGTGGGCGTGAAAGAGGCCTCCGGCAACATTCAGCAGATGGCCAATGTCATCCAGCGGGCGCCGGAAGACTTCGCCGTCCTCTCGGGCGACGACTCGGTCACGCTGGCCCTGATCGCGCTGGGCGGCCGGGGCGTGATCTCCGTGGTCTCCAACGAAGTGCCCGCCGAGATGACCCAGCTCGTCCGGCTGTGTAATCAAGGGGATTTCGCCGGGGCGCGCGCAGTGCAGCGGCGGCTGCTGCCCCTTATGGATGTCAATTTCGTCGAATCCAATCCGATTCCCGTGAAGGCTGCGCTGGGTCTCATGGGTCTGCTCGATCCCGTCTACCGGCTGCCAATGGTTCCGCCATCCAAGCCGAGTGTCGAGAAGATCGAAGCCGTGCTGGAGCAGCTCAATCTTCTGGCCTCCCGGAGCGAAACCGTTGTCCGCTGACATGCACGGCATCATCGAAGCTCTTTTCGAGCAGAAGCCTGAAACGTACACAGAAGAGCATTTTTTTATCTTTCAGCAGTTCAAGGAGGCGTTGAATTCGGGCCAGGTTCGCGCGGCCGAGCCCGATCCTGGGCAGGCCAGCGGCTGGCGCGTGAATGGCTGGGTCAAGAAGGGCATCCTGCTCGGGTTCCGCATGGGGACGGTTGTCGAGATGTCCGTCGATTCCGTGCGAGAGCCTTTCTTCGATAAGGCGACTTATCCGGTGAAGAAGTTCGACGCGCGGAGCGGGGTGCGCATCGTACCAGGCGGATCCAGCGTCCGCGACGGCTGCTACGTCGGACGAGGCGTCACCTGCATGCCGCCCATGTACATCAACGTGGGCGCGTACGTGGGCGACGGCACCATGGTTGACTCGCACGCGCTGATCGGAAGCTGCGCGCAGATCGGCCGTAACTGCCACATTTCGGCCGCTTCGCAGGTTGGCGGCGTGCTTGAGCCCGTCGGGGCGCTGCCCGTAATTATCGAAGACGACGTGCTGGTAGGCGGCAACTGCGGCGTGTACGAAGGCGCGGTGATCAAACGGCGCGCCGTACTTGGCACCGGCACTATTTTGAACCGTTCCACGCCGGTCTACGATCTGGTACGCAACACGGTCCACCGTGCCACGGACGAGGAGCCTCTGGTGATCCCCGAAGAGGCCGTTGTGGTGGCGGGTTCGCGCGCCATCGCCAGCGGTCCTGGCAAGGAGTGGGGCATCTCGCTATACACGCCCGTCATCGTGAAGTACCGCGACGAGCGTACCGACGCCAAGATCCAGCTCGAAGATCTGCTGCGCTAGACTGGCCGTCTACTGTTTCTTTCTACGGCGGAGCAAGTCGACCAGGCCCTCTACCTTCTCCCTGACGTTGCCTGGCGCCACTGATGCGCCGGGTACCAGACTCTTCAGCTTCATCTGGGCGATGCGCTCCGCGTCCGGCCTGACACGCGGTTTTGCAAAGGTTCCAGACACCACCACTGGAATCATAAGCTCGCCCTTTTCGTTGCCCAATGCGGTGCTCATGAACCCTCCGATACTCGAGCCCCCCACTTGGGCGCTCAAATCTTTGTGCAGGGTCATCAGCAACCGCATATCCAGGGTCTGGTCCGCAAGATTCATCATGCCCGCAGCCTGAGCCGAGCCATCTTCGAGCGTCATCTTGACGTTGTCTGTGCGCACTGTGCCGTCGGTGATCTTGAGGTCGCCGGTGAGATCCACAATGCTGGTGGCCACTTCGCCGCTCTTGCGGAAGCCGAGGAACTTGGCGACGCTCGCCACCTCGTTCATCAGGTTAATCCCCGCCAGCCTACCCTGGTGAAGTTTCAGGTTCACGGACCCGTTGAGGCTGCGCGCGAGATCTTCCCCGGGCTGGGCGGCGAACTGCACGTCGGCATTGGTTGCGAGCAGGCCATAGAGGGTTTGCTTCAGCGAAGTGGTGGCTGACAGAAACTGGTTGGCGTCCACCTTGTCCAGCTTCGTGGTCACCGCGAAACTAGGATATGCGCGGCGTATGTCGACAATGATGCTGCCGCTTTGCTGCCCTCCGTACAGTCGCGCGGTGATCGGGGCCAACCGGATGATGCCGCCTTCGATGGCGCATTCCGCCTGGACTTGTGTCAGCACAAGATTGCCGTAGCGTATCGTTCCTACGGTGAGCTTGCCGTTTCCGGAGACGTCCTCGAGTCCGCCGGGTTTGGAGGTGCCTCCCCCGGCCAGAGACGGCGCGCCCGACGACGCGAGGCTGACCTCGTCCACGTCGGCCTGGAACTGCACGTTAACGCCGGATTCCTTCCGGAGAAAGTCGATCTTTGCCGAGCGAATCCCGACTGGTTTTGCAAAGTCGGGAGAAGAAAACGATCCGTTCTGAATCGAGCCCGAACCGGTCCAGACCCAGGCTTCCGGCCGGTCAAGCGGCCCTTGCGCGCGAGCTTCCGCCGAAGCCGTACCCTTCACATCGCCGGAAACGCCCGCCAGACGGGCCAGCTCCGTTATCGAAGCATCCTTTATCTCCGCTTTCAAATTTGCCTGGGAAGGAGTGGACTTTAGGTTGAGTTGCCCGGATGCTGAAACCGCCGTGCCGCCAAGCTGTGTGTTCAGCGATCGTATCTCCAGCAACTCGCGGCTGTTGTCATAGCTGAGTTGATAGTCGGCGTGGATGTCGAACCCCAGTTCGGACCCGCGTAGCCGGGCTTGATCCATACTTAGCTTGC
Organism: Bryobacteraceae bacterium; assembly: GCA_040902885.1. GTDB lineage: Bacteria > Acidobacteriota > Terriglobia > Bryobacterales > Bryobacteraceae > JBBDWK01. The sequence goes on from JBBDWK010000029.1 coordinate 8,072, forward strand.
CGCTTCCCAGCAGAACGTCTTTCTCGGTCCGCAGATCGGTTTCCCCAGAGAGAATTGCGTCCAGCGCGGACGCTTCAGAGCCGAAGAACGGCTGCAAGCCGGAGAGTGCGACCTGATTGAATGACAGGCGCCCTTCGAGGTCATTCAAGCCGGTACCCCGGGCCTGCAGCGCTATAGTCTGCTCGCCGGAACCGGGCAGGCGGGCCGTGACGTCCAGGTTGAGGCGCCGCCCCGGCGCGAAATCCCGGAGACGCAAGTCGATATGTTGGTAGACGACGCGGGGTTTGCGGGCAGCGAGATCGGTGACGGCGATACTCCCATCCTCGATCTGCAAATCGTCGATGGTAAGCGCCCGGCCGGATTCATTTTCCCGGCCGCCGCCCAGCGACGAGTAGTTCCAGGCGCCGTTTTCGTGGCGAATGATCTCTACCACCGGCTGCACCAGGTGCAGGGAATGCACCGCAACCTGTCCCTTCATGAGCGCAAGCAGACCTGCCCTCACATGAACCTCTTTGGCGGAGACGAACGGATGCGGGGAACGGAACGCCGGCGACTCGCCTATCCTCAAATCGGCAACGCGGATAGACAAGGGAAGCAACTTGAGTCCCATAGGCCCGAGCGTAACCGGCCGGTCCAGACTGCGCTGTAATTGTGCCTGTATGGGACCACGAAACCGATTGACGTCCACGAAGAGCAGCAGCGCCGTGAAGGCGGCGGCTCCTGCCAGTAGTACAATCCCGACGATCAAGAGAATGCGGCGCATCGTTTTGGCGCGCGGCATATTGGTTCCTTTCCATCAGGTTATCACGGCCCGACAGGCCCAGATCCAGATCGGCTACAGTAGTGTCAGCGCGGAGGAATTGCATGGCCAGCAGCAATCCGGTCACAGTCACGGTGCGGAAGGACAAGGGGAAGCGGGCGCTGCTCCTTATCCACGGTTTCGGGGGCAATTCTCAGGACACCTTCGGGATGTTTCCCGCCTTCCTGGCCGGCGATCCCGATCTCTATGACTGGGATATCTACTGTATCGGGTATCCCACCGGCCTCTCTCCCGACATTACGGGCGTCTGGGCGGCCGATCCGGATCTGACCGCTCTTTCCGGTTATCTCCAGACCGTCCTCGCTCGCGGTTTGTTCGCCGAGTACGGCGAGCTAACGCTGCTGGCGCACAGCATGGGCGGACTCATCGTACAGCGCGCCATACTCGACGGCGCGTTCGAAGAGCGGCTCCGTCATGTGTTCCTCTTCGGAACCCCCAGCAATGGGTTGCGCAAAGCATGGCTCGGCAAAATCTTCAAACGCCAGGCGCGCGATATGACCCATGGCGGGGAATTTGTGACTCAGTTGCGGAAGGACTGGAACGACCGCTACGGGACTGGTCTGCCTTTTCGCTTTCTCGCCGTTGCCGGTCTGGAAGATCAGTTCGTCGGGCCGGAAACCTCGGTTGCGCCTTTCCCTCCCGATCTTCATGTTTACGTCACTGGCAATCATCTGCGGATGGTGAAGCCCGAGCAGCCTGATTCCGATAACACCATGCTTGTCCGAAATGAATTGGCGCGCGGCGGCGCTTCGAAGCCGATCGCGACAACCCAATCGGGCTCGGCTCCTTCAGGCGGGGAAAGGACTGTGGTGAATACGGCGCGGGCGACGGAACGCGCACAAGGCACGCAGAAGGCAGTCGAGTTTCTGGAAAGCATGCCGATGAACGACACGGACACGCTAGGCGCGCTGGCGGGCATGCTGAAGCGCTTGTGGCTGGCCGATCCGGTGGCGCATTCGGACAGCGGTCATCGCGCATTCGCTTTGTATCGCCAGGGGCGGGAGCAGGCATCCAAAGCCCGGGACTGGGATCAGGCCTATTACCACGGCATCAACGTCGCCTTCCTCTGGCTGGCCCTGCATCGGCTTCCCCTCGAGGCGCGCCGGTGCGCCGCCACTGTTCTTGAAGATTGCGCGAAGGCGCCCGCGAGCCTCTGGCGCTCGGCCACGGAGGGCGAAGCGCGCCTATACCTCGGCCGGGTCGATGAGGCCCTTCGCAGCTACGCGGCCGCTCTTGGACTTGAACCCGAACCCCACGAACGGGAAAGCATGAACCGCCAGGCGTTGTGGGCGGCACGCCTGCTGGACGACGATGTGGCGGAGATGCGGCTCAATGCGCTCTTCGCAGCTCCGGCCGCGCCCGCAGCCGATGCGGGCATTGCGTGAACGGTGGACAACCTGCCGCCCGCACAGTTACATTAGTGCCTTATGAAACCGTTGAGCCGCCGTTCCGCAATCGCCAGCGCCTTCGCCGGCGCGGGCTTCGCCGCGTTCAGTCAGGCCGAAGCCGCCGCTCAGCAGCGGGTTGGGAAAGACGCGCCCATCTCTCCCAAGGACAATCTGAAGGTCACACGTCTGGAGACCTTTCTGGTCAAGCCGCGGTGGCTGTTCCTGAAGATCCATACCAATGCCGGAATCATCGGTCTGGGCGAACCCATTACCGAAGGCCGAGCGCTGACGTGCAAACAGGCCGTGGATGAGATCGCACCCTACTTAGTTGGCAAGGACCCCCGGCGGGTGGCACACCACTGGCAGGCCATCTACCGGCATGCCTTCTATCGAGGCGGCCCAATTCTCACCAGCGCGCTTAGCGGCATCGACATGGCGCTATGGGACATCAAGGGCAAGGCTCTGGGCATCCCCGTCTACGAGATGCTCGGCGGCCCCACCCGAGACCGTGTCCGTGTCTACGCTCACGCCCGAAGTCTCGAAAACGTGAAGGAGCGGCTGCAGCAGGGCTTCACGGCCTTCAAGACCGGGCCCGCCAAACGGCGGCCCGCGCGTTATGTGGAAACGCCTGCCGCCGTGGCCTACTCGGCGGAGAAGTTCGCCGAGTTGCGCAAGGTGGTAGGCAATGAAGTGGACATCGGAATCGACTTCCACGGCGCCATCAGTCCCGCGACCGCCAAGCTGCTCATCAAGGCGCTCGAACCCTACCAGCCCATGTTCATTGAAGAGCCGTGCCAGGCCCAGAACCACGATGTGATGGCGGAGATTGCGCGCGCCACGCATCTGCCCATCGCCACCGGCGAGCGCGTGTTCACCAAGTGGGGCTTCCGCGAGGTTCTCGAGAAGAAAGCCGCAACCATTCTGCAGCCCGACCTGTGCCACGCGGGCGGCATCACCGAGGTCCGCCTGATTGCGGGTATGGCGGAGGCGTACTATGCCTCAGTGGCGCCTCACAACCCGCTCGGTCCGATCTCGCTTGCCGCGGGCGTGCAGATTGCCGCCTCGATTCCCAACTTCCTCTGCCAGGAGCAGGTCTCGCTCGGCGAAGGCTACCTGAAGAAGCCATTCACGGTGCGCACGGGCTACCTGGATCTGCCGACCGGTCCCGGTCTCGGGATCGAGCTGGACGATAACGCCGTCGAAGGGCAGCTGAACCACGACTGGCGCAACCCGGAGAGCTACGACGCCGACGACGGCTCAGTCGTCGACTGGTAGACGGCCTTAATCCCGAACAGAGCGCGGTATTTCTCGGGCAGCTTGACGGGCCGCATATCTTTTCCGCAAAAGATGTGTTTGGTGTTACCCGTGGCCAGTACGCGCCCGTTGCTGGCCTCTCTCATCGCGTAGCCGAACCGGATCATGCGCGGGTGGGCCTCTTCCAGCGAAGTCTGGATGCACACTTCCATGTCATATCGCGCCGGCGCGAGGTACCGGCACCTGGCTTCCGCCACCGCCAGGAACACCCCGTCCGCAACTTCCATGTCCTTATAGTTGAGGCCAACCGACCGGCAGAATTCCACCCGCGCCACCTCCATCCACACCAGGTAATTGGCATAGTAGACTACCCCCATCTGGTCGGTCTCCGCGTACCGGACCCGCACGCGCGTCTCGTAAGTGAGCATTTTCACGATTATAGCGGGCGCTTCGACTCCAACTCCTCGAGCGTACGCGGCCAGTCCTCGCGCAGCAGACGCGATAGCGAGCGGTCGGCGAGCAGCTTCCCCCCGATCTGGCATCGCGCGCAGTAGTTCGTCTCGTTCGCTGCATAGCGGATGCGCTGCACCTTTGTGCCGCAACGCGGGCAGGGCTTGCCGTATCTTCCGTGGACGGCCATGCCCTCTCGGAACGCCGTCACTTTTTCCGGAAAACTTCCGCCCGCCTGCTCGCGAAGTCTTGCGGTCCAAGTTACCAGGGTCTCGCGCGTCGCCTGGTACAGGGTCTGGATCTGATCGGGATTGAGCCTTTGCGTAAGGGCCACGGGCGAGAGCCGGGCAAGGTGCAGGATCTCGTCGGAGTACGCGTTCCCGATCCCGCTGAACAAGCGCGGGTCTGTCAGCGCGCGCTTCAAAGTATGATTGCTGGACTTGAGCGCCGCGGAGAAGGCGGTCAAGCTGGCTTCCAGGACCTCCAGGCCGCCCGGGTCCAACGCGCGGAGGGCCCAGGTCTCCGGAGACGACGTGCAACGAGGCGCGCCTCTGCGACCCTGCCTCGGTGAGCACCAGACTGCCCTGGGGAAAATCGAACGCCGCCAGACCGTGCTTCCGCTGCAGGGCGACGCCGCGCTTCGACCAGTGAAGCCGCCCGGCAATCATCAGATGCAGCACCAGCCATATATCTCCATCGACTCCGATGGCGATCCGTTTCCCTATCCGCCGCAGCTCCCGCACAATTCTGCCCTCCGCAGTCTGAAGAGGCGGGTCGATGGTACGCAGCAGAAAGGGGCTGGCCAGCCGCGCTCGCTCCAGCGGTTGGCCGGAAATCCGGGCGTCCAGCGCTTCGATGTAGACGACAATGTCGGGCAGCTCGGGCACTCTACGCTCAGCTTGGCTCGCCGGGTCTCGCGTGCGCAACCCGCACAGTTGTTAAAATAAGATGAACCCGGATTTCGCAATGCTGGCCACACGCACCGTCGCGGATGAGATTTTCGACCTGAAGCAGGAACGCAAGGCGATTCTGCTGGCCCACCATTACCAGGAGCCCGAGATTCAGGATCTGGCGGACTGGGTGGGCGACAGCCTCGAACTGGCCCGTAAAGCGCGCGAGTTTCAGGGCGATGTCATAGCATTCTGCGGCGTCTGGTTCATGGCCGAGACGGCTAAAGTCCTCAACCCTAACCGGACCGTGGTCGTTCCAGACCGCGACGCGAGCTGCTCGCTGGTGGAAAGCTGCCCCGTGGAGCCTGTGCGCGAGTACCGGCGGCGAAACCCGGACCATGTAATCGTCAGCTACATCAACACCTCAATCGAGGTGAAAGCCGAAAGCGACATTCTATGTACCTCGCGCAACGCGGTTGAGGTGGTGAATTCCATTCCGGCCGAAAAGACGGTCCTTTTTCTTCCCGACCGCAACCTGGGCGCATGGGTGCAAAAGCAGACCCGCCGGAAGAACTTCAAGGTCTGGCAAGGGACCTGCGTCGTACACGCCACTTTCCCCGCCCGCCGGGTTGTTGAAGCCCGCGCGGCCCACCCGGACGCACGCATCGTGGCCCACCCCGAGTGCCCGGAAGCGGTGCTCCAGATGGCCGACTTCATCGGCTCTACCTCCGCGATCATCAACTGGTGCGTGCAGGACGACGCCTCGGAATTCATCGTGATGACCGAGAGCGGCGTGCGCCATTCGCTCGAAAAGCTGGCGCCGGAGAAGCAATTCCACTTCGTTGCCAACGAACACTGCAATTGCAGCGAGTGCCCGTACATGAAGCTGAACACGCTAGAGAAGCTGCGGGACTGCCTGCGCGACCTGCGCCCGCGCGTGGACCTCTCCAGGGATCTGATGCGCCGCGCGCTGATCCCACTGGAAAGAATGCTGGCGGTGCGTTGATGGATCCTTTGCTCGACACGTTCGGGCGCATCCACGACAACCTGCGGGTCAGCGTCACGGACCGCTGCAACATCCGTTGCTTCTACTGCATGCCGGAGACGGACGTGCACTATGTCGACCGGCGCGAAATTCTCACTTTCGAAGAGATCGAAAGGTTTGTGCGCGTCTCGGTTGGCCTGGGCGTCACCAAGCTGCGCATCACCGGCGGCGAACCGCTGGTACGGCGCGATCTGCCGGACCTGATTCGGGCGCTGAGCCGGGTGGACGGCATCCGGGACCTTGCGCTGACCACCAACGGCGTTCTGCTGCCGCAGCTTGCCGAACCTCTTTATAACGCGGGGTTACGCCGCATCAACGTCCATCTGGACACGCTCGACCGGGATCGCTTCCTGCACATCACCCGGCGGGACGATCTCGGCCCGGTGCTCGAAGGCATCGAGCTGTGCCGCCGCCTGGGATTCAGTCCCATCAAGATCAATGCGGTTGCGGTGAAGAACCTGACCGAGCCGGACGTGGTCCCGCTGGCCCGGTTCGGGCGCGAGCGGAATATTGAGATCCGCTACATCGAGTTCATGCCGCTCGACGCGCAACAACTTTGGGACCGCAAGCGCGTGCTGCTGCAAAGCGACATGCTGGGGATTCTGGCGCGTGAGATCGGACCCCTGGAGGAGATTCCCCCGCGCGATGTGCGAGCTCCGGCGACGGAGTACCGGTTTGCGGACGGCATCGGGCAGGTGGGTTTCATCGCTTCGGTCAGCCGCCCCTTCTGCATGAACTGCAACCGCATCCGCCTGACCGCCGACGGCAAGCTCCGCTACTGTCTGTTCGCCATCGAAGAAGCGGATGTGAAGGCGCTGCTGCGCAACGGAGCGCCGGATGAGGAGATTGCGGCGCTGATCCGCGCCAATGTCCACGCCAAGTGGCCGGGCCACGAGATCAACAGCGCGCGCTTCGTTCCCCCGCCGCGGCCCATGCACGCCATCGGCGGGTGACTACCAAGTCTCGCTGAAGTATACTCCTCAGGCTGTGTCTGGGCGATATCACCTGTCGAAAAGGGTACAATGTTACGGTGATTCCGGCCACCGAAACGTTACAGTCCCGGGCGGTGGAAGAGCGAGCGATTTCCGCTTCAACCACGGCGAAAGCGCTCGGCGGGCTGTTTCTCTCCGGACTCCTGTTCGCACTACTAGGGGCGATCCTGCCGGCGTGGCAATATCACCTCACATCGGATTTCGTCACCGTCGGCAATTACTTTCTGGCCCTGACCGCGGGCGTAATCGCCTCCGCGCAGGTGGCCCGCCATTTAATTCCCAGTAAGGGAGTTGCCTTCTCGTTCTCGCTGGCGTGCCTGCTGGCTTGCGGGGCGTTGCTGTTCCTTGCGGCGGTCTCGCCTCCGGCTTCCTGGCTCTGGCGCTTACTGGGAATCCTGATGGTTGGCTTTGGAGCCGGTCTGCTCAGAATCTGCGCCTTCCAGGCCATTGCGTCGCGCTACCAGGAGAATCCGGCGGCAACCCTGAACATGGCGGGCTTGATTTTCGGCTCGGGATGCCTGATGGTCACGTTGCTGGTTGCTGGAACATTTTACGCCTACTCCGTGACCGGAATCCTGATTCTGGTGGCGCTCATTCCCGGCGTTTCCGCGGCCATATACCTGCGGACGGAGTTCCCGGGCAAACCGGTTGCGGCGGCGCCATCGGTGAAGCAGACGGTCCAGGATTTCCAGAAAGCCGGCCCGCTTCTGCTGGCGCTTCTGCTGTTTTTCCAGCTTGGGAACGAGATGTCGCTGGCCGGGTGGCTTCCTGTGTTTCTCGTCCGCCGCCTCGGCGTCAGCCCGGAGACATCGCTGGTGCTTCTGGCTCTTTTCTGGGTGGCCCTGCTCGGCGGGCGCGCGGTGGCCATCACCCTTCTGCACCGCGTCTCCCACGGAAAACTCCTGATCGCCAGCGCGCTGGCCGCGCAGTTCGGATGCCTGCTCCTGCTGCTGACCGCGAACGCTTTCGGCGCGGCCGTGAGCATCGCCCTCATAGGCTGCGGCTTTGCCAGTATCTACCCATTGGTGGCGGAGAAGATCCGCAACCGCTACGCCTACTTCCAGCCGGGCTTCTTCAATGGAATCTTCTCGATTGGCCTCTGCGGAGGGATGCTGGCGCCCTGCGTCCTGGGCTATGCGGCGGCCGTGTGGGGATGCGGGGTAGTCGCGGTGCTGCCGCTGCTCGGAACCTGCATGGTCTTCGTACTGGTCCTTCTGGTCTGGCTCCACTCCAAGCTCACCGAATAGTGTTTTCCCGGAGCATATGCAGTGAAACGGCTGGCGGTTTTTGTTCTGCTCTTGCTCTCGCCCGCGTGGGGCGAGACCGGGGATCTGGCCGGACGGATTGCCTTCCTGCTCTCCGAATCCCCGGCCGCGCGGCGGGCCACCTGGGGAGTTCAGATCGCCGACCTGGAAACCGGAGAAATTCTCTGCGATTTGAATTCCGAAAAGCTTTTTGTTCCCGCATCCAACACCAAGCTCTTTTCCACCGCGCTGGGGCTGATGCGCCTCGGCCCGGACCACCGCTTCGAGACTCGCGTGGTTGCCGAAAAAGCGCCCGATGCGCGGGGGCGAGTTGCCGGAGATCTGGTTCTGGTGGGCGGCGGCGATCCCAACCTCTCGGCGCGGCCAATCCCCTACCGCATCGAGGACGGCACGGGGAATCCCTTGCAGCCGATCGAGGACCTGGCGGACCAGATCGTGGCGCGCGGCGTGCGGCGCATCGAAGGCGATGTGATCGGCGACGACACAGCATACGTTCGCGCGCCTTATCCGGAAGGCTGGGCCATCGGCGATGCCCTGTGGGAGTACGGCGCTCCCGTCAGCGCTTTGACCCTTCACGACAACACGTTCGCGCTCTCCATCCGCCCAGGCGCGCGGCTCGGCGACCCGGCCATCATCGTCAGCCGGCCTCCCGTGCCGTTTTACCGCATCGAGAATCGCGCCAGGACCCGCGATGGCGGGGAACGGAAGCTGTGGATCGATCGCGAGCCGGGATCGCGCGAACTGCGTGTCTGGGGCACGATCCCGCGCGGCGATTCCGGAGAGCGCCATCTGGTGGCTATCGCCGAACCCGCGCTTTACGCCGCGCAAGCGCTGCATTCGGCCCTGGCACGGAGAGGCGTCGCGATTCTCGGCAAGGCCCGCGCGCGTCATGCCCTGGCCATGGATTTCGACGACCTCGAGCGCGGCCAGCCTCGCCCCCAGCCGAAGGGCGTGGAACTGGCTAAACGGATCTCGCCGCCGCTGCTGGAATCGCTGCGGATCATCAACAAGGTGAGCCAGAACCTGCATGCCGAGTTGATGCTTCTGGAGGTGGGCAGAGTGCGCCGCAACATCGGCAGCCGCGAAGCCGGACTGGCCGAGATGCAAGCGTTTCTTTCCGAAGCGGGCATCGACCGTGAGGAGTTCGACTGGAGCGACGGCTCCGGCCTCTCGCGCCTGAACTTGGTGAGCCCCCGCGCCATCGTGCGGCTGCTCCGTTTCGTGTACGATGGGCCGCAGCGCGAAAACTGGCTCGGCCTGATGCCCGTGGGCGGCGAAGACGGCACGCTTCGATTGCGCTTTGACGGCGCCCCCGCGCGAGGCCGAATCCTTGCCAAGACGGGGACGCTCTCGCACGTAAGCGCTCTTTCGGGATACGTCATGCGGCCAGCCGGAGGCCCGCTGGCCTTTTCGATTCTCGTAAATAATTACGGCGGTCCGGCTTGGGCGATCCGCGCCGCGATTGATAAGATATGTGATTGGATGGTGGAATAACGATGCCTATATTCGAGTACCGATGTGACGACTGCGGCAACCGCTTCGAGAAGCTGGTGCGGCGTGCGGCCGAGAACGGAGGAACACAGTGCCCCTCCTGCGGCAAAGAGCACGTTACCCAGCAGTTTTCGACCTTTGCGGCGCATTCGAACGGCGGAGCCGCGAGCGAAATGCCGGCGTGCCCGGGCGGTGTGTGCAGCATGCCGTCGGTCTGCGGAAGAAATTAACCGCCGAGGCGCCGAGGCGCGGAGAAAACCTTAAAGATTAGTTTCTTTTGATCCAGATTGGCGAGGACCAAGCCATCTGGTCGTCCACCTGGATCACGCGGACGTAGTAGTAGCTCTCCCCGCTCTGCTTGGGCTGATTATCGACATACGTGAAGGACACCTCCTTTTCCAGCGGCTGGCGCGTGTGCAGGAACTGGTTGTCCTTGACGACGTCGATCTGCCGGATGGGCGCCGTTCCGATCACTTTCACGCTGAGCTGAAAGTCGCCGGAATGCTCCAGAATGTCGCCCTGCAAATATTCTTTGCCGCCGGCCTGCATCCGGTAATCGAGAATGATGTTGTCGGTTGCTCCGTAGGAGTGGCGCTTGCGCATGGCGTCGAGCAGTCCTTCGCGGGTGAAGTCCGTGGCGATGGTACACGCGTAGGAGATGTGCGTGGAGAGATGGTCGGAAGATACCTGAACGCCCAGCTTGTAGCCTTTCGCCCATGCGTTCCACACATAGCCGGCGGGCCGGAAGCCGCCCGGCGCGCTGCCCAGGTTTCCCCGATGCGCCGCTTTCGGCGCGCCTTCATACTCCGCCGAGACGCGGTCGCCCTGGTAAATCTCCACCAGCGGCTCCACTTCCGGATCGTTGTCCCGCCAGTCCGTACCCATGCTGGTTGCCGAGGTGTGTGAGATGGCGATTCCCTTGTACTTCTTGAGGTATTCGTAGAGAGCCTGCGCGCCCGTCTTGCCTTTCATCTCCTCCGGTGGAATGGGGAGCGTCGGGTTGCCGCGCGTCGCGAACAGAATATTGCGGTGTCCGTTGGGGTAGGGCAGGCTGCGCTCGTAGCCATACAGGGGAAGGAACCGGTTCGAGGTCTTCCAAAGATCGCAGTGCTGCTGCAGAAGCCAGTTGATGTATTCCTCGTCCGGCCCGCCCGCCCCGTTGTGCTCGCTCACCGCCAGGTAATCCAGTTCGGCGGCATCGATCGCGTAGCGGTAGGTCTGCACGAGCGTGCCGTCGTTGTTGCCGTCCATGGAGAACTCGGTATGGCGGTGCGTATCGCCGCGATAGATGCCATAGGTCTTGCCGCCGGACTCGATCCGGTACCCGCGAATGCGCCGCAGGTCTCCAGGCTCATCCGAATGGACGGTGAAGGTTTTTAGCTCGGGAATGGCACGCTGCTTCAGACGAGGCTTTGCCGCGCTTCCAGGAAGCGAAGGGAGAGGCGCTGCGTACACGTCCGAGTGCTTGAAGAGAAAGTCTTCGAAGTTGCGGTTGTCCGTGGCCCAGGCAGCATACACAGTCCCCTTGCCATCATGCGCGGTCCCGCCGCGCACGTCGGTGCGGTTTTGACTGAAGGGCATGTGCATGGGCGTCGTCCACTTCGCGCCCTCGTACGCGGTCCCCCAGATTTCCCAGGCGGCGCGGTGCGCGGGCGCGTTGCTGTGAACGTCCCGGATGCGGTTTGTGCGGTTGCGGAAGAAAACCCAGACGCGGCCTGCGGCGTCGGTTTCGAGCACCGGGAAATCGTTGTATTCTTTCAATTCCTCGGGCAGCGATTGGTTAATCTCGGCCGTCGGCTCCTCCCAGGTTCCGTTCGAATAAACCGCCACGTTCATCCAGCGCGACTGATACAGCCGGGTCGCTTCCTTCTTCACCAGAAATCCGGAGTCCTTGCCCCACTGCATTCCCGACTCGTTCCACGCCGCCCACAGCCGGTTCTGGCGGTCGCAGACCAGCGACACGTGAGCTTCATACTTCTGAGTGCCGGCAACGCTCACGACATCGCCCCACTGCCCGTTCTCGCTACGGCGCATGGCGATGTCGTAGTTGCCTTTGTCGTAGGTGTCCCAGGCCACGTACACGCGGCCCTGAGCGTCGGCGGCGATGGCCGGCTCCCAATCGTTGGCCGGCGAGGTCGAGACGCGCTCGGCAGGCGACCACGAAGAGCCGTTGTGCCGACGCGCGAAGATGTCCGACTTCCCGCTGCGGAAGCCCTGCCAGACCAGCCACAGGTTGCCGTTCGAGTCGCGCGCCAGGTTGTGATAGACGTCGGGCTGCGCATCCTCCGTGAGCCGCTCGGTGCGCGACCAGGCGTTGCCATCGAAGCGGCGCGCGTACAGGTCCCAATTGCCTTCTGCCTGCGCCGACCAAACGGCCCATGCATGCCCGTTCCTGTCGCGGCCCATCTTGACGAGGAAGATATCGCCGGGCTTCTCCGTAACGCGCTGCGGCGGCAGCCAGCGCTGCCCGTCCATGCGCCGCGCGAAGACTTCGTTGGCCTTGTTCCGATAGGCAACCCAGGCCATCCAGACTTCGCCGTTCGATCCGCTCAGCATGGCCGGAGAATCGTTCTGGTACTCCGCAACCGAGAGCAGTTGCGCGGAGGGAACGCGGTCCACAAGAACGCTGCCGTTGAGACGGCGCAGCACCGCTCCCGGCGTTAACTCGGCCGCGCTGACTTCAAAGGAGCCTTGTCTGGTCGTGAACGCGAATCTGGTTCCAGCGGACACTTTGGCATCCACAACGACGCCGGGAACCAAGAGGTAAGGAACCGGAGCCGTGTTCGGCTCTTCCTCCCAAGGGCGCCGGTTGAAGTTCGGTCCTTTGCGCGTGGCCAGCTTCCACGCCGTCTTGCCGTCAATCGCGTCGCCGGGTCTTGGATGCCAGTTGCGCAGCGCGGCAATCTCACCGCCCGAGACCGATACCGAGCCGTCCCACGGCCGCTCGGACTGGTCCTCAGCGCCGAAGCGCACGCGCAGCGTGAGCTGCGATGGATCGACCGGTACGGTGCTCTGCGCAGCGACTTGCGAAAGAAGCAGCACCTGCCGCGAGGCGAGCAGTCCGGCCAAGGCGAGGCCCGCTCCGGCCACAACCAATGCAACTCTTGCACTCGTCATAGTGGAAAGAATTATCTCACTACGAAGGCCCGCCCGCCGCAAAGCCGCGCGGCATACCGTGAATACCTTATTGTGTTCCACCGCCCATCCTGTTTATACTCGCCCCAACTACAAAATTCTCTGGAGGTCTAAAGTGACGGGGATACGTTCACTAGACTCACGAGAGTGTCTGCCAATTTTAGCCGTGGGCGCTCTTTTACTGGGGTTGGTTTCATCCGTGCTGCATGCGCAGTCAACTCCGCAATCCATTCAAGGTTTGGTACAGGACTCGTCCGGCGCGGTGATCGTAGGCGCCAAGGTGACGATTTTAAATGTGGCCACCGGCGTGAGCCGCCAGGCGGAAACCAATGAGACGGGAAATTACAGCTTTCCGCTGGTTCCGGTCGGAAACTACAATGTGCGGGCCGAGCTCGAAGGCTTCCGATCCGAAACGGTGACGAACCTTCGCGTGGAAACCGGCGCGCAGGTGCGCCAGGATTTTCGCATGGTGGTCGGCAGCGTGACGGAGACCGTCGAGGTTGCCGCGAACGCGGTGACGCTGCAAACGGAGAACGCCACGGTCGGGGCCGTGATCGAGAATCGCCGCATCGTCGAGCTGCCCCTTAACGGGCGCAACGTGCAGAATCTCGCGGTTCTGGTGCCTGGCGTCCAGTACGGACTTCGCACCGGCCTGGGCGACGGTTCGGCCGGGTTCCCCATTCCGGGCCAGGGATTCTCAGTGTCGGCCAACGGTCAGCGCGAGATCCATCAAGTGGTTTCCCTCGATGGCGTGGACGCCAAGGACCCCCGCATCCACATCACGAACTTTGTGCCATCCATTGAAGCCATCGAAGAGTTCAAGATCGAGACCAATTCGTATTCGGCCGAAGTGGGATTTGGCGGCGGCGCGCGTGTGAACATCACTATGAAGAGCGGCACCAACAATCTCCACGGAACCTTTTTCAACTTCCTCCGCAACGACGCTTTCGATTCCGAGCATTACTTTCTCAACTTCGAGCGGCCGGCCGACGCCGAGCGCCTTAAGAAAAACACGCTTCGCCAGAACCAGTTCGGTTTCGTTATTAGCGGCCCGGTGCTGATTCCGAAGGTGTATAACGGCAAGAACAAGACGTTCTGGGCGTTCAACTACGAAGCCCGCCGGACGCGGGAAGGCGTGGTGTCCACGGAATGGTGGCCCAACGAAGCGTTTCGCCGGGGCGACTTCTCGTCGGTCCAGTTCGGCGCCTTCGACATCAACCAAAGGTTCCGCAACCCGATTCTGATCTACGATCCCTTCACCGGCGATCCCTTCCCGAACAACATCATTCCAGCGTCGCGGCTGCACCCGGGCGCCCAGAATATTCTGAACCTCTACGTGCCGCAGCCGACGTTTATCCAGGACGATCCGCTCGACTTTACGGCCCGGCAGGCAGTCCGCCAGCCCGTAAACGTAAACACGTACTTCAGCCGCGTGGACCACTACTTCAGCGATAAGGACCGGGTGTTCGCGCGTCTGGCGTGGGACCGTTCCAGCCGCGAAAACAACCACATCAACCCCAACCTGGGGGTGTCCGTGACATCGAAGGTCACCAACCTCGCCACGCAGTGGATCCACACGTTCAGCCCGAACATGATCAACGAAGTGCGCGTCGGCTTCAACAAGGCCGACGACATTACGCAGAACCCGCGCATGTTCGATGAGAGCTTCGACATGGATGCGCTCGGCGTGGGCGAGTTTCGCATCCGCGGAGACGGCAACCGGCGGTTGTCGCTGCGCGAGCAGGGGATTCCGCAGATGAACGGCATCGGCTTCACGATGCTGGAGCGCACCGCCGGCAACGGCTTCGACAATATGAACAGCATCCAGGCCGGCAACCACATCTCTCTGATCTCGGGCCGCCACAACTTCAAGTTCGGGGGCGAAGTCTACCTGATCAATATGGAGCGCGGCGCGGCCAACCTCGCCGAAGGGGCGCTCGACTTCTCCGGCCTGCAAACCGGACACGGTTTCGCGTCGTTCCTGATGGGTCTTCCCAATCAGACGCGCACGCCGGAAGGTTTGCCGCTGACCTACCCCATGTCGAACCGGGTCGGTCTCTACGTCCACGACGACTGGAAGGTGACGCCGAAGCTGACCGTCAACATCGGGATGCGTTTCGACTATGTGGGTGTGCCGCGGGACCGGGAGGGTCTGTGGAGAACGCTCTCGTTCCCCGGCGACCGGTTGGACGTGGATGGCGGCCAGGGCTACACCAAGCCGGATGGCACCGTGATCCCCATCATCTCGCCGCCGCAAGTCGGGAGCGATGGCGCGGTAAAGCTATTCAACCAGGACGTGCGGTTCTTTATGCCGCGCCTGGGCATCGCCTACCGCCCGGCGCAGAAGTGGGTGTTGCGCATGGGCGGGGGCTGGTACGACAACATCAACCACCTGAACACCTTCACCATCTTCAACCTGATGCCGCCCAAGGCCGGCAACGAGATCTACAACACGCAGACCGTTCCCGCGCGGAGCATTCCCGTAGCGGGACTCAACGGCCGGACGTTCAACATACAGACCCGCCGCTTCACGCCAACTTCCAATATCCTCACCATGGACGATCCGTTCCTGGCACGGACGGGAGGCGCAAGGACCATCCGGCCGGTGAATGTCATCGGCTCCCCCACCGACTACAATGACGGCTCGGTGTGGAAGTGGAGCTTCGATATCCAGCGCGAGCTGCCGTGGCAGTCTTCTCTCACGGTCGGCTATGCGGGCAGCAAGGGCTATCACGTGGGCAACTCGGTCAGTAATTTCAACAACCCGCGTTTCACCTCGGTGGCCTTCAACGAAAATAACCGGCCGTTCACGGAGTTCTACGATCCGGCGCTGCCGGAGCTGGGCGTACAGAGGCTGGGTAATATCCGCTACATCGATTCCTACGGGGAGTCGTTCTACCATGGCTTGCAAGCGAGGTTCGACAAGAGAACCTCGAGCGGTCTCACGGTCGGAGTGGCGTACACCTACAGTAAGTCGCACGGCGACGGCGAGAACGGCGGACAGGAGGGCGCCGGCTTCCAGAATCCGCTGGACCGGTACGGTTCTCGCGGCCTCTACCGTTTCGACCAGACCCATCGGGCGGTGACCCACTTCGTGTGGAATCTGCCGGGCGGCAACCTGCCGGGCGCGTTGAAGCATGTGATCGGCAACTGGCAGGCGAACGGGATCTTCACCATCGCTTCGGGCTTCCCGTTCTCCGTCAACCAGGGGACTGGCGATGTGGGCCTGCCGACAGGTCCGGTGCGGCCGGACGCCGTCGCCGGTTGGGAGATCGACAGCCCCAGCCGCTCCCAGTGGTACAACCCCCAGGCGTTTCAACGGGTGACCTGCCAGATTGCCGGACGGCCCGAACTCTGCCGCCTGGGCAACGCCGGGTACAACATTGTTCGCGGCCCGGGCCAGAGTCAGACCGACTTCTCGATGTACAAGAACATTCCCATCAGCGAGGGCACGAGCGTCCAGTTCCGCTGGGAGGCGTACAACATATTCAACACGCCTTGGTTCGGCCAGCCGGGCGGCATCAGCTTCTCCACGGCCAACCAGATCGTGCCCGACGGCCCCCGCGACGGCGAGATCCGGAGCCTGCGCGTGCCTATGCGGCGCATGCAGTTCGGATTGAAGCTGTTTTTCTGAGCCTCAGGCCGAAGAACGCGAATTGACGCCCCGCCGCCCAGTGGATATGATGGATTAGAAATTCCTGTTTGGAGGGAACTAGATGGGTCCGCTGGGTTGGCAGGAGACGGTCTTCATCTTTGTCCTCGCGCTTCTCATTTTCGGGCCAAAGAAACTTCCGGAATTGGGCAAGACGATCGGCAAAGCCATGACCGAGTTCCGCCGTGCTTCGAACGAACTGAAGTCTACGTTCGATCGCGAAATGAATAGCCTGGAGCGGGAAAACGAATCGCTGAAGGAAGTAACCAACAACTATCAGCTCGACACGTACAACTACGATTCTTCCTCTTACGATAGCGGGTCTAACCCCGACTATCCGTATGATTCCACCGCTACAGATCCGTCCACAGCAAGCGCATCCGCACCTCAGGGCGCCCAGTCGACAACAGCCGCGGTATCAGAAGCGAATCCTTCCGGGGGAACCGCTCCCGAAGGAACCGTAGCGCACACTGGAGTTCAGCCGGAAACGCCGGCCGAGCCGGTTGCGAGTAACGGCCACATCGCCACCTCTGAGCCGGACGTTGCAAAAGATCAGATCGTAAAGAGCTAGAATGTCGTCACCCGAAGATCCCAGGGGAGCGGAAGCTCCCCAGGGCGGGCCGCGTTTGGAAGACGTCGGCAGCGAGCGGGAAGCCGCTGCCGAGAATTCTGAGCCATCGGTCAGCTACGCCCCGACCACCGATAACTCATACGGCGATTACGAAGACCCGTACGCCTACGGAGAGTCCACTGCGGTCGCCGCAGTCGAGCAGGCCGGTCAGCCGGCTCCGCCCGTCCCCGCGGGCGGGTCCGGGGGGACGCCTCCGCCGCCTGATTCCGGCGCTGGCGACGACGAGGACGATGACGACGACGGCATGCTGCGCATGTCGTTTCTCGAGCATCTCGAAGAGCTTCGTAAGCGCCTCCTCCTGGCCTTGGCTGGGATCGGCGTAGCCTTCGCCGTCAGCCTCACTTTCGCCGAACGGCTCTACCTGATTGTGCAGGAGCCCGCCAAAGCGGCCCTGGAGCAGCTCGGTTCGCCCAATACCGGCCTTACGCAGATCAGCCCGATGGAAGTCTTCCAGATTGTGTGGATGAAGCTTCCCGTTCTGACGGCCATTTTTCTGGCGTCTCCCTGGGTGCTCTATCAGGTCTGGGCTTTCATCGCTCCTGGACTCTATAAAAAGGAACGCCGCTGGGCGGTGCCCTTCGTCATCAGCTCCGCGGGCCTCTTCATTCTGGGCGGCCTGTTTGCGTATAAGGTTGCCTTCCGCTTCGGCCTGACGTTTCTGCTCGGCATCGGGCAGGATTTGAACATCACGACGATGATCTCGGTGACCGAGTACTTCGATCTCTTCATCAACGTAATTCTCGGTATCGGCATCGTATTCGAGCTGCCCGTACTGATCTTCTTCCTGACGCTGCTTCGAATCGTGACTCCGGCATTCCTGATCCGCAACAGCCGGTACGCCATGTTGGGCATCGTCGCCCTGGCTGCCATCGTTACCCCGACCCCGGACGTCTTCAACCTGATGCTTTTCGCGACGCCCATGTGTATTCTGTTTTATGCTGGAGTGTTCGCCAGCTATCTGCTTACGCTGCATCGCGAAGAGAAGGCATTCCCCTGGGCGAAGGTGTTGTGCGGAATCGGGATTGTGCTGCTCCTGCTCCTAGGGGTGGTATACCTCGCGATGGTGAAGTACGGGTACCAATTCGCGCCTCATTGGCCGTTTATAACCCAATAAGCAAATACCGTTCGACCGGCCTTTCGATGTAAGATCCGCTTTGCGGGTACTGTAAATGGATCTGTACAAGGCGATTCGCGCCCTGCACGAAGAAAAGAAACGGCTGGAACAAGTGATAGCCTCTTTGGAGGAGCTGCAGAACGCCGAAGTGCCTGCGGATATCCGTCCCCGCCGGCGGGGACGGAAAAGCATGGACGCCGAAGCGCGGCGCGAGGTGTCCGAGCGGATGAAACGATACTGGGCCAACCGGCGGAAACAAGCAGGGACGTAAAACTTTAAAAAGGGTTTCTCGGCGCCTCTGCGCCTCGGCGGTAAAGAGGTTTTGCCGCCACCTGCCGGAGCGCATCGAGGGCCAACTCGCAGAGCTCACGCGGGGCGTCGTAATGCGTTACCAGGCGCATCTCTCTCTCGTTGATCCCATTCATGAGCACGCCCCTGGCCCGCAGGCGGGCGCTGAACTCGGCGGTTGAAAGACCAGTGCCGGCGATGTCGAAGATCACAATGTTGGTCTGGACGCGCGACGGATCTACCTGAATGCCGGACAGATCGCTCAGAGCCTCGGCCAGGAAACGGGCATTGGCATGGTCCGCCGCCAGCCGGCAGGGGTGCTGTTCCAGCGCGATCAGTCCCGCCGCCGCCAGCACACCCGCCTGCCGCATGCCGCCGCCCAGCCGTTTGCGGTACAGGCGCGCGCGCTCCATGTCGGCGGCCGTTCCGCAAAGGAGAGATCCAACCGGCGCGCCCAAAGCTTTCGACAGGCAGAACGTCACCGAATCGGCTTGCTCGACCACCTGCCGCACGGGCACGCCCAGATACTCGGCTGCGTTAAACACGCGCGCGCCGTCCATGTGAACCTTCAGGCCCAGTGCGTGGGCGCCGTCGCACAGCTCGCGGATCGCCTCCAGCGGATAGACGGTACCGCCGGCCATATTGTGCGTGTTCTCGATGGCGATTAAGCCCGTCGGCGCCCAGTGCGGCGACACCTTACGGATCTCGCCGCGCACCGCGTCCCAGCGCAGGATGCCGTCTTCGGCGGGGATGGGTCTGGCGACGCAGCCCGAAAACCAGGCCATCATAGCCAGCTCATAGTTCAAGACGTGCGACCGGGCCTCGCAGATGACCTCTTCACCGTGCCTGGTATGCAGTTTGACGCCGATGGTGTTGCCCATCGTTCCCGTGGGCAGGTAGACGGCGGCCTGCTTGCCAAGAAGCTCCGCGGCGCGCCGCTCCAGGCGGTTCACGGTAGGATCTTCGCCGTACACGTCGTCGCCGACCTCGGCTTCAGCCATCGCGCGGCGCATCTCGCCGGTGGGGCGCGTCACCGTATCGCTGCGAAGGTCGACCTGAATGTCCGTCATATGTGCAGGAACTCCTGAAAGACCTCATTAGACAGCAAAACGCCGCGCGATGTCAGGCGCAAACGGTCGCCGCTCCATTCGAGAAGCCCTCCTTCGACGAAATGCCGAACGTTTGTCTCGACTTGCAGGCGCTCGCTATCCGAGACGCGAACGCCTTCGGAAAGCCGCAAGCTCACGAAGAAGCGCTCCTCCTCGTCCGCGGCAGGCAGCATTTCGCCGCGCGGCGACGCGGCGCGCTCGACGTACTCGGCCGGAGACTCCACGTTTTGCCAGCGCATTCCTCCATCGAAAGAATGGGCATCGGCGCCGAAGCCGATGTAGGGCTCCAGCCGCCAGTACTTGAGATTGTGGCGCGACTCGAAGCCAGGGCGGGCGAAGTTGGAGATCTCGTAACGGTGGACGCCGATGCCGGCGAGGCGCTCCACCGCCATCTCGTACAGGTCCGCTGTTAATTCTTCGGAAGGAACGTCGGAGGCTCCGAAGCGGGAGCCAGCCGCTAGAATCTCTCGGCCCAGACGGCTGTCCTCGTCGATCTCCAGCATATACACGGAGACGTGCGGGGCATCGAGACGCTCCACCCAGTCGAGCGACGCCTGCCAGGAGGCGGCGGTCTGGCCCGCGAGCCCGGCAATAAGATCGACATTGAAGTTCCCGATTCCGAGGCCCCGCAGAAGCTCGACCTCGCGCGCCACCTCTTCCGCGGAGTGGCGGCGGCCGGTGCGGCTAAGCTCGGCTGAAACGAAGGATTGGACGCCCAGGCTGACGCGATTCAGTCCGGCGGCGGCCCATGAACGTGCGCGATCCGCGGTAATGGTTCCGGGGGCGCATTCGAGCGTCGCCTCGAGCCAGGGGCGTCCGGGCACTCGCGAGAGGATGAATTCGAGAGCGGCGGGTTCCATGGAACTGGGCGTTCCCCCGCCCAAGTAGAGTGTCTCGGGGACCCAACTCCACGGGTGGCGCTCCAGTTCCTGCTGCAGCGCAGCCGTGTAGCGAGCTTCCAGATCGCGGGGAAACACGCCTGAGGCGAAATTACAATAGGTGCATTTTTGGGCGCAAAACGGGTAGGAAATATAGACGCCGGCCACTATTTTCCATCATATCGAATCTTTCGGGGGACGCCGTTCATCTGGTAACCTGAACCTTTCCCATGGAATGCGCTTGTATCCGATACACCGACCTGCCGCACGCCACGCGCCTGTTCACGGATCTTGCATACCATTTCGACCGGGTCAGGACCTTCTATCCGTACTCGCCGCATGACGGCGCCTCTTTCCGCGAAGCCGCGGCCCGCATCAGCTTTCCTCCGGAACGCAGGGCTGCCATGGCGGCGGCGCTGCGCGAGCAGAACGGAGACAGCGCGGAATTGGACCTGCTCGCGCAGCCCGGAACGGTAGCCGTGGTCACCGGCCAGCAGGTCGGCCTCTTCTCCGGCCCGGCTTACACCATATACAAAGCACTGACCGCGGCCAAGCTGGCCCGAGCGCTGTCCGCCCAGGGAATTCCGGCCGTACCGGTCTTCTGGCTGGCCACCGAGGACCATGACTTTGCCGAGGTGAATCACTGTTGGGTCTTCGATTCTTCGCACCATCCAGTGAAGTTAGAGGTGGACGGTTCGCAAGCGCCCGGACAGCCGGTGGGGGGCATCCGTATGCCCGCTCCCCCGACGGCGGAGATGGCGGCGGCGCTCCAAGGGTTCCCATTTGGACAGGAGATCGCAGGCCTGGTTCAGGAGGCGTATGCCCCAGGGGCGAACCTGGGACAGGCCTTCGCCACGCTGCTCCGCAAGCTGCTGCCGAATTACGGTTTGCTGGTGGTGGACCCCATGCAGCCGGCCATGCGCGAACTCGCTGCCGGACCCATACGGAGCGCGCTCGAAGTGGCGCCGGAGCTGACCTCGGAGGTTCTTGATCGGAATCAAGCGCTGGCGGCAGCCGGCTACCATGCTCAGGTTCACGTGGAGGCCCACACGGCATTCGTCTTCCTGCTGGAGAATAACCGGCGCGTGGCTTTGCGGCGCAATGGACGGGAGTATCTTGCCAACGGGCGGCGCTTCTCAACCGAAGAGCTGATGGAGCGTGCCGCAACGCTTTCCCCCAACGCCCTGCTGCGTCCGGTGGTGCAGGATGCGATCTTCCCCACGGTAGCCTACGTGGGAGGGCCGGCGGAACTGGCGTATCTGGCGCAGTCGGAGGTGATTTATAAAGCCATTCTGGGGCGTATGCCGGTGGCTATGCCTCGCAGCGGCTTCACCATGCTGGACTGGCGGACGCGGAAGCTCATCAAGCGCTACCGGCTGTCTCTGCAGGACGTCTTTCGCGGCAGCGAATTCCTGCGGGAGCGCATGGCCGAGATCCTGGTGCCGGAGCCTCTTGCACGAACGCTGGATGAGACCGAGACGGAGATCGCGCGGAGCCTGGAACGGTTATACGGAGAACTGGAGCGCTTCGACCCGACGCTGGCGGCCGCGCTAGCCACCAGCCGGCGCAAAATTACTTACCAGTTGGAGAAGATTGGCGCGAAGGTGGGGCGGGAAAGCCTGTCGCGTCACGAGCAGGCCGGTTCCGATGCGGAGTTCCTGGAGGCGTTGATCTATCCGCACAAGCACCTGCAGGAGCGCTTCTATTCCATCATCCCCCTGCTGGCCAAGCACGGTCCGGACTTGGTGGACCGGATCTACGAGAACGTTCGCCTGGACTGTCCGGACCACCAGTTGTTGATGGTGTGATCCATGAAGGCGATCCTGCTTCTTCCCGTTCTGGTCGCGCCGCTGGCCGCGCAATACTTCCCGCCGCCCGATGCGGAAGGCGGATGGAGAAAACCACATAGTAGGGAGGAAGCCAGGCGCGCGGCTGGCGTCGCCCCGGAGAAGCTCGACGCGGCGCTTGACTTCGTACAGCAGACCTCCAAGCACGGCGGACTCCTGGTGGCCAGGCGCGGCTGGCTGGTATACGAGCGCTACTTCGGAAAGGCCCACCGCGAGGCTGCTCCCAACAGCGGATCGGTTGGAAAAGCGTTCACCAGCCTCGCAGTTGG
This sequence comes from Bryobacteraceae bacterium, assembly GCA_040902885.1. Classification (GTDB taxonomy): domain Bacteria; phylum Acidobacteriota; class Terriglobia; order Bryobacterales; family Bryobacteraceae; genus JBBDWK01. The sequence continues at coordinate 30,590 of JBBDWK010000029.1, forward strand.
CATCCTTCTTCGCGAGCGCGCCGATCTGTTTCCCGATGCGCTCGAACAAAAAGTCTTCACGTCCGAATACTTTCCCGCTGAGATGTTCCCCCTGTCCGATCCAAACCGGGCAGATATCAAGCTGGGCCAGTTGCTGGCCATGACGGCCGGCATCCGCGGCAACAATCCAGGCTATATTCACGGGCAGAAAACAACCCTCGACCCGGCCGGTCCCGACGGCTGGCTGGCAATGCGCGACACCATGGCGTTCGGCCAGGAAGGCGGCCCTCTCAACACGAAGAGTTTATGGTGCGCACCGGGCGGGGGTTACTCGTATGCAAGCTCCTCCATTCATCTCGCGTCGGTTATGCTGCGCCACATGACGGGCCGGGAACTGGAAGACTACGTTCGCGAGAAGATCGGAAAACCGCTGGGCTGGGGCCGTTTCGGCTGGGGATATAAGAACAGGCTTTCCCATACCGCCGGCGCCGGCGGAATCGCGCTCCGTCCGCCGGATATGTTGCGCGCCGCCTACCTGCTTCTGCACAAGGGACGGTGGAAAGACAACCAGGTCGTGCCGGCGGATTACGTGGAAAAGTGCAGCCGGCCGTCGCCGTATAATCCGCACTTCCCTTACAGCCTGCAGTTCAACGTCAACGGCACGGGTTGGTACGCCGGCCTTCCTCGCGATGCCTTCTGGAAGACCGGCTCCGGCGGCTTCTGCATCTTCGTGGTTCCGTCGTTGGACCTGGTGGTTTATAAGATGGGCGGTCGCGACGACCAGTACGCCGCGGAGAACACCAGGATGCCCCCCGTGCCGGAATCGGTTTTTCGTTACGACGGATCGCGGGAGAAGTGGACCGGCACGGCTTCGCTCCCTTACGAAGAGACATACGCCGAAACGCTGCGGCTCGTCATCGCGGCTCTCCTGTAGTTTTTTAATTATTCCAGTAGATTCTCCGCGCTAAGTGTGATATTTTTTTAATCACTTATCCAGTCAAAGCCAGAAATCTGTGCGGCTGGAGAAATTTAGAGTGACGGGGGACATCTTGCATGAATAAGATTTCATCGCAAAAGCTTGCGTGCGTCTTGGGCGCGCTGGTTATGGCGACGATTTTCGCGGCGCCACAAGCCTTCGGACAGGCGTTCACAGCAACGCTGGCCGGAGTAGTGACGGACGGCACCGATGCGGCGATCCCAGGGGCGACCGTAAAGATCCGGAATCAGGCGACCAACGACGCTCGGCAGACAACCACCAGCGGCGAAGGGCGTTACATTTTTTCCCAACTGCCGCCGGGCACCTACGAGGTAACGGCCGAAACTGCCGGCTTCAAAACTCTGGTGCGGTCTGGCGTGGGCTTGAGCGTGAGCCAGACCGCCGAACTGAACCTCTCGATGGAGCTGGGCGACGTGACGCAGACCGTGCAGGTGACCGAAGGCGCGCCGATTCTGGACACGCAGACAGCGAATCGTGCGGTGACGCTCTCCAGCCAGCAGGTGCTGGATCTGCCGGTGAACGCACGCAATCCGTTCGTGCTGGTTCACGTGAACGCCGGAGTGATCGCGGTGCGCACGGGGATTTCCCAAGCGACGCAGGACCAGAATCACAACCGCTTCTCGATGAATGGCGGACGCGGGCAGGCGGGCCTCACGATGATTGACGGCGTGCCGTCATCGGCGGTGGACTGGGGCGGGCTGATCGCATCTCCTGGCGTGGACTCGGTGCAGGAAGTACAGATTGTCCGCAACATCTTCGACGCGCAGTACGGCAAGAGCGATGGCAGCGTGGTGAGCATGGTGACGCGCGGCGGGTCGAACGATTGGCATGGCACGCTCTTCGAGTTCTTGCGCAACGATAATCTGGACGCCAACAGTTGGGCGAACAACCGCGCGGGCCGGGAAAGGGTGGAGTTTCAGCGCAACCAGTTCGGCGGGAACTTCTCGGGTCCCATCCTGCGGAGCAAGAGGCTGTTCTTCTTTACGGGGTATGAAGGACTGCGGCAGGGCAGCCCCGGTTTGAACGTTTCCACGGTTCCCACGGCACTGGAGCGGCAGGGCGATTTCTCGCAGTCGTTGAACAGCCGCGGGGCGCTCATTCCCATCTTCAATCCTCATACCACGCGCCAAAATCCCAACGGCTCGGGCCTGATCCGCGATCCGTTTCCCGGGAACCGAATTCCTCAGGCGCTGTTCGATCCCGTGGGCAGCAAGGTCCTGGACCTGTACCCGCAGCCGAACACCCAAGGCGATGCGTTCACGAACGCGCGCAACTTCGCGGCGGCTGGCAAGACGGTTGCGGTAAACGATCGGCTGGACGTTCGGATTGACTGGGCGAAGTCGGAGAAGTTCACCATGTTCGGCCGGCTGACGAAGGCCTGGCAGAAGCAAACTGCGCCGGTTTACTTCGGCAATGGCGCGGACACGAACTTCAGCGACCAGAATCCGCGGCACGGCATCGTGATCGGCGCGACTATAGTTCCCAATCCCACGTGGGTGGTGAATACGCAGCTCGGCTCAGGGCGTTGGCGGGAGGTGCAGATTTCACCCAGCCAGGGCCGCAGCGCGACGGACCTGGGTTTCGCCAGTTCACTGGTGGCGCAGTTCCAGCCGCAGACCTATCCCGGTTTCGCCGCCCAGGACTATACATCGCTGAACAACCGGCGCTTTCTGGACGTGCCGCGCGAGACGCACAACCTTCAGGTCAACGTGACCAAGGAGCTCGGCTCCCATAGCCTGAAATTTGGATTTTCAGGGGAGGTAGCGCGGCTGAACCGCACCGACTTTTATACGCCGCAGTTCAACTTCACCCGAGGCCTGACTTCAGGCCCCACGGCTTCCGTGACCAGCACGACGTCGGGCAACGGAATCGCTTCGCTGCTGCTCGGCACGGGGTCGGGTGGGAACGTGCCGACGAACGCGGCCACCTCGCGGACGCTCGAATATTACGGCCTTTACTTTCAGGACGGCTGGCGGGCGACCCGGCGTCTCACCTTGAACTACGGGCTGCGCTGGGAAGTCCAGTTGCCGGAGACGGAGCGCTACAACCGGCTCAACTACTTCGATTACGCAGCTTCGAATCCGCTCTCGCAGCAGGTAGGCCGGCCGCTCCAGGGAGGCTTTGTCTTCGTGGATGCGAATAATCGGTATCCGCGCGCAACCGATTGGAGAAACTTTGCGCCGCGCATCGGCCTCGCCTACAAGATTACCGACAAGCTTGTAATGCGGACGGGCTACGGCATCTTCTATCCGCAAGTGAGCTCGCTCGGCGGCGAAGCCGGATTCTCGACCACCACGAGTTGGCTGGCGACAGAAGGCGGCGACGGATTCGTTCCCGTCAACCGGCTTTCCAATCCGTATCCGCAAGGATTGAATCAGCCGATTGGAACCTCGCAGGGCGCCAACACGCTGATCGGAGAGAGCATCGGCGGAACGCAGTACGCCTTCAGCAATCCCTACGTGCAGAGCTTCAGCCTGGACTTCCAATATGAGTTCGACCGGTCCACGGTTCTCGAGCTCGGCTACACGGGCACGCAGAGCCGTAAGCTGGCGTTTGGCGTGGGCAGAAACGCCAATCAGTTGCCGACGCACTTGTTGTCTCAGGGCGCGGCGCTGAATACCCCGGTGGACAATCCGTTCTTCGGAATCATCCCGGGCGGACCGCTGGCGGGCCGGACTATTCCGCAGCACCGCCTGCTGCGGCCCTACCCTCTCTGGCAAAACGTAAACCTGCCGACCAACACACCGGGCGCAACGGCGAGCTTCAACGCCCTGGTGGCGCGATTCAACAAGCGCATTGGCAGTTCCATGAATCTGCTGGCTACGTACCAGTGGTCGAAGGCCATCGACAATGCTTCCGAGTGGCAAGGCTGGGAAGTAGGCGATACCGTCCGCGACTACTACGACCTGAGCCGGGACCGGTCGATCAGCGCACACGATCTGCCGCACAGCTTCGTGGCGGCTTTAGTGTACGAGCTGCCGGTGGGCAGGGGCCGCAAGATCGGTGCGGATCTGCCGAAGGTAGCGGACGCTCTGCTGGGCGGCTGGCAGGTATCGACGATTGTCCGGTTTGCGAGCGGACTTCCGCTGCAATTGACCGCTCCGAACAATCTGGGGCCGTTCGGATTCGGGGTGCAGCGGCCCAATATCGGCAATCTGAAGGATCTCAACGTTTCCAATCGGACGCCGGACCGCTGGTTCAATGCCGATGCGCTCAGCGCTCCGGGAGCCTTCGAACTCGGCAGCGCGCCGCGTTGGATTCCCAACCTGCGATTCGGCCGGACGAAACACGCCGATCTGGCTGTGATGAAGAACTTCCGCTGGGGTGAGCGCATGAGGATTCAGTTCCGCGGCGAATTCTTCAATTTGACCAACACGCCGCAGTTCGGGCGTGCCAACACGACGTTAGGTAACCCGGTTATAGGACAGGTAACGGGAACAACCAACGTGGGGCCGCGGAATACCCAACTTGGGGTGAGGATACAGTTCTAGAGACCTGATTTTACAGCCGAGACACCGAAGCGCAGAGGAGTTGCAGCGCTTAAGGTCGTGCTGTGGCCATGCCCCTGGACTCCCACCGCTGACTGTGATATCCGTTTAGCATTCCAGTTAGCAGGGAGTCTTCCATGACCGAAGCCGTACGAAAGTCGATGTGGGTGTTGTGTGTCTTGGCGGCGGTGGTTACCGTTACGCCCAGTGCCTTTGGACAAGCGTTTACAGCAACGCTGGCCGGTGTGGTCACCGATCCGAACGACGCGGCTATTCCAGGGGCGATTGTAAAGATCCGGAATCAGGCGACCAACGACGCTCGTCAGACAACCACCAGCGGCGAAGGCCGCTACATCTTCTCGCAACTGCCGCCGGGCACCTACGAGGTAACGGCCGAAACTGCCGGCTTCAAGACGCTGGTGCGCTCGGGCGTGGGCTTGAGCGTGAGCCAGACCGCCGAACTGAACCTGGCGATGGAACTGGGCGACGTAACCCAGACCATCTCCGTGACTGAAGGTGCGCCGATTCTGGACACGCAGACAGCGAATCGTGCGGTGACGCTCTCCAGCCAGCAGGTGCTGGATCTGCCGGTGAACGCACGCAATCCGTTCGTGCTGGTTCACGTGAACGCCGGAGTGATCGCGGTGCGCACGGGGATTTCCCAAGCGACGCAGGACCAGAATCACAACCGCTTCTCGATGAATGGCGGACGCGGGCAGGC
>JBBDWK010000030.1:0-34914 GCA_040902885.1 Bryobacteraceae bacterium
TGGGCGGGCTGCACATCCTGGGCACGGAGCGGCACGAGTCCCGGCGCATCGACAATCAGCTTCGGGGCCGCGCCGGACGCCAGGGAGATCCGGGAAGCTCGCGCTTCTACCTCTCGCTGCAGGACGATCTGCTGCGCATTTTCGGCGGGGAGCGGATGCAGAATCTCATGCTCAGACTGGGCATGGAAGAAGACGTGCCCATCGAGTCCAGGCTGATTACCAAGCGCATTGCCGCGGCGCAAAAGGCAGTCGAGGTGCAGAACTTCGAAGCCCGCAAGCATCTGCTTGAGTACGACGACGTGATGAACAAGCAGCGCAACGCCGTCTACGGCATGCGCCGCGCGCTCCTTGAAGGCGCCGACCAGAAGGAGCGCATCACGGACATGGTGCGCGGTCTGCTCGGCTCGTTCATCGACGTGCGCTGCCCCGAATCGGCCCACCCCGATACTTACGACCTGGCCCAGCTTCGCAACGACGTGCTCACGCAGTTCGGGCACAAGATCGATACCGCCGCGCTGACCGACCTGAACCGCTCCGAGATGGAAGAGCTGATCATGAACCAGCTCATGCGCCGCTACCAGGAGAAAGAAGACCTGATTGGCGCCGACATGATGCGGCGCACCGAGCGCATGATCATGCTCCAGGTGATCGACGATCAGTGGAAGGACCATCTGCTCTCGATGGACCACCTGAAAGAGGGCATCGGTCTTCGCGGTTACGGGCAGAAGGACCCGCTGGTCGAGTACAAAAAAGAGTCCTACGTGCTGTTTGAAGAGGTGATGGACCGCATCGAGGAGGAGACCATCCGGTATCTGTTCTTCCTCCAGGCCACGCGCGAATACGCACCCATGCTTCCCTTCGAGCAGGATGAAGACGAGGACGGCGGGCAGCCGGTGCATCTGGAGCCTTCGGCGGAACAACGAGCCATGGCTCAAAGCTCGATTCAGGACTTCACCCGCAACATTCAGCGGAAGAAGGAGAAAGAGCTGGCCGAGCTGCAGTTTGCCGGAGGGGAGGCTAAGTCCAATGGCGGCAAGCAGGTAATCAACAACAACAGAGTGGGGCGAAACGATCCCTGTCCCTGTGGAAGTGGAAAGAAGTACAAGAAGTGTCATGGTGCGTGAGATTCGGATAGGAATCATATCTTTGCTTACAGGTCTGCTGGCGCCCGCTCTGGCTCCAGCCGCCATCTGGCCGGACACCTGGGGCGAGTTTCAGCGTTCCTCGGCGCAGCCGGCGGCGCTCACCGGCAACCGGGAGTTGTGGACCGAATATGGCCTTGAGGCCGCCGAGCGGGCGCGCTATGAGAAAGGCAATGAGTCGTTTACCGCGACGGCTTACCGTTTACGCGATTCCACGGGCGCCATGGCGGCCTACCTGTGGAAACGGCCGGCCGATTTCCGCCCCTCGAACCTGGCGCTCCTGGCTGTGGAGCACGAACGCGGCGTGATGCTGGCCAAAGGGAACTATGTTCTTGATTTTGAAGGGTACACGCCCCAGGCCGCGGAACTCGAACGGTTTTTTGAAGCGGTTCCCAGGCTGGAGGTCTCTTCCCTTCCCGCCCTCAAGGACTACTTGCCGGAGGAAGGGCGACAGCCAGGTTCCGAGCGTTATATGAACGGGCCAATCGGCTTGGAAACGTTCGAGCCGCGCATTCCGCTGGCCTCCGCGGCCTTCCATCTCAGTACCGAAGGATACATGGCACGGTACGGTCCTGCCGGGAAGGAGATGCCGCTTCTGGTGTTTTCCTATCCGACACCCGCCATGGCCAGGGAGCACGCCGAGGAGCTGCAGAAGGTTCCGGGCGCCATGGTGAAGCGCAGCGGTCCGCTAGTGGCGATCGTCGTCCAGCCGCCGGACCCCAACGAGGCGGAAAGGCTTTTGGGCAAAGTACGATACAACGCCACCATCACCTGGAACGAGCGCGTTCCTACCCAGAAAGACAACTGGGGGTTCTGGATCTATAACAGTCTTCTGCTGGTGGGAATCCTGAGCGCCTTCTCGGTCCTGATCGGTCTGCTCATGTACGGCATGCGGGCTTTCTACCGGCGCACCGCGCACCGCGAAGTCGACGGCATGACCCGGCTCGGCCTGGAAGACCGGCCCCGGGGATAAGCCTCACTTTTTGTTTGGATTAGACCGAAACCGAGGGCTGGAAGTAGGGGTTTCGCCGGCATCCGCTGGCCCCCTGTGGAAAACCAGTTTCCCCGTAACTTACAGGACCCAAAGCTTTTAGCATCCAAGTTTTTGCGCCTAGTTTTCCCTTGACTTAGATCCCGCGAGAAATTAAGATCCAATCACCAAGTTTTGACGGTTGCGATTCCGTCGAGACTGATTCTCCCAATACATCACCCCTGGTAAAACAGGGGGACACATGCCCACCCGGCGAACCGGGTGGGCATACTATTTGCCTTGGCGTGACCGGGCTTTCCTTGACACTGGTCTCGACGCCGGTTCCGCTACCGAAAACTGCAGCTTCCTTTCCATTGCGTCCACCCGATCCAGCATCACCCGAATGCGGTCTCCCACGGAGAACTCGCGACGGGTGCGCGCCCCGATGACCTTTCGGACGTTTTCATGAAAGGTATAGCGGTCGTTGGGCAGCAGGTCGATGGGAATCAGACCTTCCACGAACAGTTCGTTCAGCTCCACGAACAGTCCATACTTGGTGGCGCTGATGACCAGGGCATCGAACTCCTCGCCCACGCGCTCGGCCATGAACTGCACCTTCTTCCACTCCACAAGCTCCCGCTCGGCGTCGGCGGCGCTGCGCTCGGACTGGGAGCACTCGTCGGCGATCGTGCGCAGCTCGTGATGCGCGGGCGGCGCCTGCGTCCTGGGATGTTCGAGGGAGAGCGCCAGCAGACGGTGAACCATCAGGTCCGGGTAACGGCGGATGGGCGAGGTGAAGTGAGTGTAGGTGTCCGCTGCCAGCGCGAAATGGCCCAGGTTATCGGGGCTGTAGCGCGCCTGCCGGAGCGAGCGCAGCATGAGGTGGCTCAGGATTCGTTCTTCCGGCTTTCCCTCGATCTTCGCAACCAGCTTCTGATAGTGGCGGGAGGTGATTCGCGCGGGCTCCGGCAGAACGATATCGCGGCGCACCTTGCTGCCGTCCCGGCGCCGGTCCACCGCGCGGTGCTTCTTCACCGGAATCGCGCCGGCTCCGAGCGAGTACCCGAACTGCGCGGCCACATCCTCAAACTCCATGACGCGCTTGGGGTCGGGAAGCTCGTGGATGCGATAGATCGCTGAGCCGAATGCCTGTAAGCGCGCGGCCACCGCCTCGTTCGCGGAGAGCATGAACTCCTCGACGATTCTGTGCGCGATGTTTCGCGGCGCGCGGCTCACGCCGGTCATCGCTCCCCACTCATCGAATTCAATGAGCGGCTCGGGCAGATCGAAATCGATGGAGCCTCGCCGCACGCGCTTGCGGTTCAGCGCCATGGCCAGCTCGCGCATCAACTCGAAGCGGTCCAGCAGAGGAGCGTACCGTTCGCGCAGGCCAGTGTCGCCTTCGAGCAGTAGATGCACGTTGGTGTACGTCATGCGCTCGGCGCTGCGGATTACGCCCTTGGCAAAGCGCGCGCCCACCAGGTCGCCCTGGTTATCGATCTCGAGAAGCGCCGAAAAAACCAACCGGTCGACGTGGGGATTCAGAGAGCAGAGATTGGTCGACAGCTCGTATGGCAGCATGGGCACGGCGCGGTCCGGGAAGTAGACGCTGGTTCCGCGGAGCCGAGCCTCGCTGTCGATGGGGGTGAAGGGGAGCACGTAGTGGCTGACATCGGCGATGTGGACGTCGAGCCGGAAGTTGCCGTTGGGCAGCCGTTCCACCCACACTGCGTCGTCGAAGTCGCGCGCGGTATCGCCGTCGATGGTGACCACATCCATGTAGCGGAAGTCTTCGCGGCCTTCGACATCGAGGCTCGATATCACGGCGGGAATGCTCTCCGCTTGTTCGATGACCTCGGAGGGGAAGCGGTGCGGCAGATGATGTTTGCGGATGACGATCTCGACGTCCACGCCGAAATCGTCCGGGCGGCCCAGAATTTCGGTGACACGTCCCACGCCGGTTTCGCCCTTCTCCGGGTACTCCAGAATTTCCACGTTTACGATCCAGCCGTCCAGTTCGGACGGTTCGGTGATCGCCACCGATTGCACGCCGATCCGGTCTATATTGGGCGCGGCGGGTGGAAGCTCCAAGCCCTCGGGAATCTCGATCCACTGCTGGAGGCGCTGGTCGTGGGGGATCACGAAGTTCCCGCGGCGGTGTACGCGGAACTCGCCGACCACGGTGGGATGCGCGCGCTTGAGGATGCGAAAAAATTCGCCGTCCGCGCGTCCATCGTGCTCGATACGTGCGATGCGCACCAGCACGCGGTCGCCGTGCATGGCCTTCCGCGCGGAGGATTCGGGAATGTAGATGTCGCCCGCCAGGCCGGGGATGGGATGGTCGGGAATGAGAAAGCCGTAACCGTCGCGGTGGACGCTCAGGCGGCCGGCTGCGAACTCGCGGCTCTGAGACGTAAGCACATAGTGTCCGGGACGGATCTCGATGAGATCGCCACGGCCGATCAGGCGCTCCAAAGTGAGTTCCAGATCGCCCCGGAGAGTGCCTTTCGCCACCAATTCCCTCACGAGCTGCTTGAAGTTCGCGCGGGAGTGCGGTAACCGGGCGATGTGATCGAGCACCGCGGCATCAATCATACTTTCATGCTAGAACATTGCGGCGGTCCGCTGAGACAATATGAGGTAGTGAGACCGGAAAGTTTGAGAGTGGCGTTACTGGTTGTGGCTTTGCCGCTCGCCGGCGCGGAACAGGCCAAGGATACTGTCGAAGCTCTGAAAAAGTTCCAGGAGTCCCTCGGACTCAAACGCACAGGTAACTTTCGGCACGTTACGGACCAGGCCGCAGCCGCTTACCGCTGCTATTACACCGGCAAACTCGAGCTTCCGCCATCGTACGACGAGCTGCGCTTCGAAAATGGCTCCGCGAAGGGCTGTAAGCTCGACAGCGGCAAGTACGACGTCTTCTTTTATCCGATGGAAGCTGTCGCGAGCGGCTCCACTCCTCTCACAGCCTCGCTCGCGGAATCCTCGACGGAAAGACTGCTCGTCGTGGCCACCCACGAAGATTTCCACCAGTACCAGGAAGATGCGAAGCTACCTTCCGCGGCGACCGAAGCCGCCTCGACGCTACTGGGCTTTGTTACCGCAACGGAGTTCGCACAAACCAGGTTTGGCGAGAAGTCCGACACTTACAAAAGGCTGGCAGGGGATGCCGATCTGTTCCTGCAAAAGGCGCTGATCGTGAACGCCCACCGGGATAGGATTGCCAGTTTGTACGAGTCTTTCCGGTTGGGCAGGATCTCGAGAGAATCCGCGCTGCTCCGCAAGGCACAACTGTTTCGCGACCTGGAGACGGAGTGCTCGGGCATTCCCGGCAGCCCGGCCTCTTTCAACAAATGTCCGGCGGCATTCAATAACGCGGGCCTCGCCTTCGACTTCACTTATACGAAACACTATCCATTGCTGCACCGCCTGTTCGTGCGGCGCCGGCGGGATCTTCGCTCCACTCTCTCCACGGTGCAGGAGATTCTCCGGCTTCCTTTGCGGAAGGAGGAGGAGTTCGTCGCGGCTGTTACAGCGAAGTAACGGCAACCGCTCCTTACAGTCGCGGCTCAGAACGACTTACCGAGCCGCGACTGTAAGGAGCGGTTGCTGAAGGATCTTAGTTGCTTACCTGCTCCAGAATGGCGAAGTCGCCTGGATTCCAAGCCTGGGCAATGATGTAAAGCTTGTTGTTATACTCCCGGAGCACGGCGTTATGAATGTGCTGGAAGTTCTTCAAGCCCAGATCCTCCTTGGGCATGACGGTCGAGATCAATTGATCGTTCTCGAGGATGTAGATCGGGGCGCCCTTGCCTCGATCCGGACCGTGCAAGGAACCGACAACCGCATAGTTGCCGAGATAGTAGATGTCGCAAGGGAAGGAGCCGAGCGGCATCTTCAAGGTGGAAAGATAGTGGCCGTAACGTGTGAAGCGATCGATCTCCGAGTTCGGACGGTCCGCGACGTCCAGCCGCTTCGTTCCCGGCGGCACGGTAATGCCGTGTCCGGTTCCAAACTGGCCGGCGCCGGTTCCCTTTCCGCCGAACGCCAGGTCGTGCCAGACAGCCTTGAAAGGATTGGTGCCGAGAATCCGCGCCGTCAGCACGAAATCCAGGTTGGAGTAGCCGGTGGCAACATATAGCAAACCGTCCAACTGTTCCACATCCGTCGGCACGAAGTTACCCCTCCCCGTGAAGTAGTCAGTGGCCGCCGGCTGCCCCAGATCGGTGCCACCCACCGGCGCCTTCAGCGTGTGAACCAGCTCTCCATTGAGGTTGGTCGTGTAGACCTCCCTCGCCTCATTACCGGGAAAATTCAGGTAAGCGCTGCCATCCGGTGCATACCAGATCGCGGCGTTGTGCATGTTGGTGTTCTTCATCGCAGCCGGGGTCTCGAGCATCCGTGTGCTCTTCAGATCCGGACTGATTTGGACGATCCCCGCCCCCTTGAGCGAGAAGTACGTCTCGCCCTTTCCCGGCCGCAGATCGACGGCAAAGCCCCCGTGCGCGGAGGTCAGCACCTTTTGGGCTTCGGCCGGCAGATGGCTGGAGGTGTACAGGACCCGGAATCTCATCTTCCCCTGCCCGCTCATTTGCGCCGCGCCGCCTTGCGCCGCCCTCGCGGAAGCGTCATAGCCGAGCATCCAGCCAATGGCCAGCAGGCCGGCGAAGAATGCGCTGATTGTAAATCGTTTCATTGGGATAAAGCCTCCAGTCCGAAATGGCATTAGACCACAATCGGAACAGGCTTCCAAGCGGCTGGACCGTGAATTGCCGTCCAAACCGGAAAAGTTATGGCGACGCTCCGATATTTGATGAAACAGCTGCCTTTCCTGGCCACGACTGTAATTTTTCTCGCCTGCACAAGAGACCAACCGTCCAAACTAGGCAACGTAAATTTTCCCACGTCCGCATCGGGCGAGGTGCAGGCTCATTTTCTACGCGGGGTCGCGGCGCTGCACTCCTTCTGGTATGAAGAGGCCCTGGACGAGTTCCGCCAAGCCACGAAGATCGATCCCAATTTCGCCATGGGCTACTGGGGCGAGGCTATGGCTCATAATCATCCTATCCGGGGCGACCCGCAGAACACCGAAGCCGCCAGACAGGCGCTGGCCAAGATCGGAGACACGGCCAGGCTGACGGAGCGGGAGCGGGTTTATATCAACGCCGTCGGAATTCTGTACGGACCCGGCGACAAGCCCGCCCGCGATCAAGCCTACGCCGAAGCGATGGAGAAGTTATATCGAGAGTACCCGGAGGATCCGGAAGCGGCGAGCCTTTACGCGCTCGCGCTGCTTGGGAGCGCGCATCATGGGGAAGGCGCCGTCCGGCAACGGATGCAGGCGGCCGCCATCGCTCAAGAGGTTTTCCGGAAGAATCCGAATCATCCGGGCGCGGCGCACTACGTCATCCACGCGTTCGACGACCCGGATCACGCAATCCTGGGCCTTCCGGCAGCCAAGCGGTACGCCGAGATCGCGCCCGAAGCCTACCACGCGCGACACATGCCGTCTCACATCTTCCTGCAGCTCGGGATGTGGCCCGAAGCGGCCGCCTCGAACGAATCCGCCTGGGCCGCTTCCGTGAAGATGACCGAGGAACGCCACCTTCCAATCAACAGGCGCGATTACCACAGCCTGCACTGGCTCTTGTACATCTGCTTGCAGCAGGGACGCTACGACGAGGCGAGGGAACAACTGGAGCTGATGCGTACCAGCCTGGCGCAGTTCGACAAACAGGACAAGTTCCGGCTGCTCTTCGGGACATTTACCTATAGCAGCATGGCAGCGGCTGACATCGTGGAAACCGAGCGCTGGGACGCGGCCAAGCCGGTCGAGGCGGATCAAGGGATGCTTCGCGTGGCACAGAGCCCTTTGATATTCGCGCAGGGGATGGCGGCAGCCGCGCGCGGACTGCCGGCGGGAGACAGCATCGCGGCACTCAAGGCGATGAGAGAGCTGCCGGTTGGCTTGCCCGAGGCCCTGAGCAACCTGCCCAAGATCGTCGAGATCCAGGCTATGGAGATCGCCGCAGTTTCCGCTGCCGCCAAGGGCGGATACGATGAAGCGGTGGAGATTGTGAAGAAGGCGGTTGCCATTGAGCAGTCGATGCCGCCGCCATCGGGTCCGCCTATGGTCATCAAGCCAGCTCACGAGTTGCTTGGCGAAGTCCTGTTGCAGGCGGGGCGTCCCGCGGAAGCCGCGCAGCAGTTTGAAATTTCGCTGGCACGGCATCCGAATCGCGCGCGTTCCGTGCAGGGCCTGGCTCGCGCCCGCAAGCGGCCTTAAGCGGAATGCTAAGGTAAAACAGAGAAAATAACATGCTACTGGACGCACGGCACGCTCTCCGCATGCTAGCCAATAATCGCGCGTTCACCGTTGTTTCGGTGTTGACGCTCGCCCTGGGAATCGGCGCGGCAACCGCCATCTTCACCGTCGTAAATAGCGTACTGCTCGAACCGCTTCGTTACCGAGATGCTGGCCGCATTGTGAGCATTACGACCAAGTGGAAGCATACCGGCAGAATCAATCCTCGCCTTACCGGCGGAGACCTGGTGGATATCCGTCAGGAGGACGGCGTCTTCGAAGCCCTCAGCCCTTACGTGGGCGGCGAGGTTGGCGTGCAGCTTGGCGGGGAGGCACAGTTCACGGGAGTCTCCTTGGTGAACGCGGGCTTCTTCCACGTCTTTGGTGTACTGCCGATCTACGGACGCACCTTTAATGACGATGAGGCGGAACGTGCCGCGATGGTAGGTCTTGCCTTCGCAACGCGGAACTTCGGCAGCGGCGCAGGTGCGCTCGGGAAGACGCTGAAGGTCGAGAATCGGGCGTACGAAATCGTAGGTGTTCTGCCGCCGGGACTTCAGTTCCCCGACAAGTGCGAGGTTTGGGTTGCCGCGCCGGTAACTCCGGACAACCTGAATCGCACCGCCTACAACTACAGGGCCGTGGCGAGGCTAAAGGCGGGCCGTACTCTCGACGGAGCGCGGGCCCGGTTGGAGACCGTAGGCGCGCGTCTCGAGGCTGCGTATCCGGACAGCAACCGGAACAAGACCTTCGCGGCGATCCCGCTGCAAGAGCAGATGGTGGGGCCGGTCCGGTCCACGCTCTTGCTTTTCCTGGGCGCCGTAGGTCTGGTGCTGCTCATCGCCTGCGCGAATGTCGCCAACCTGCTGCTGGCGCGGACTCCCTCGCGGGCGCGCGAGATCGCCGTGCGGGCAGCCCTGGGAGCGAGCCGCTGGCGTATCATCCGGCAGTTGACCATCGAGAATGTATTGCTTGCCGCCGCTGCGACAGCCCTCGGTGTGGCGTTCGCGCACTTCGGAGTGGAAGCGCTTCTGCGGCTCGCACCGGAGAATCTGCCGCGTATCGGCGAAGTGCGGATGCATCGCACGGCCCTGGCATTCGCAGTTTTGGTGTCGATGGCTTCGAGCCTGCTCTTCGGGCTGGCGCCGGCGTGGCACGCCTCGCGCGTGGAAGCCCGCGGGGCGCTGAAGCAGGGCGGATCGCGCGGCGTAATCGGGCGCGGATCAGGCCGCTTGCGCAATGCCCTGGTGATTGCCGAGATCGCGTTGTCGTTCGTACTGGCGATCGGGGCGGGGCTGCTCTTCCGAAGCTTCATGGCTCTCACCACGGTCGAGCTGGGTTATCGGGCGGAGGGAATTCTTGTCATGTACGCCCATGCTCCGGCGCGAACCATGCAGGAGCATCTCCAGGTGGGAAGGCTGTACCAGAACCTGCTGGGCGAACTGCGAGAGATTCCGGGCGTGCTGTCTTCCGCGGCGGCAATGGGATTGCCCGGCGGGCGGTATGGGTCCAACGGCAGCTACGCCGTGGAAGGCAAGCATGTCTTCGCGGCAGGCAGCAAAATGCCCCACGCGGGATTCCGGCTGGCGAGTCCGGGATACTTTTCGGCCATGGGCATCCCTCTCGTCCGGGGACGCGATTTTACAGCGCAGGACGTCTATGACGCCCCGTTTGTGGCGGTGGTGAGCCAGGCCCTGGTGCGGGATACCTTTCCGGACGAAAACCCCATCGGCAGGAGGATTCAGTTAGGCCTCGACAGCCCGGAGAAGTGGGTGACCATTGTGGGCGTGGCCGGGAATGTGCGGCAGGATTCGCCGGCTTCGGCGCCCTATCCCGAGATTTACATGCCACTGCAGCAACATCCGTTCTACGGCAACGAGGTGCAGGTCGTGGTCCGTACCAGCATGCCACCCGCTTCGTTGGCCGGCGTGGTGCGCGAACGGGTCCAGGCGGCCATTCCAGAGACGGCGACCAAGTTCACCACGATGCGGACGTTGCTGGCGGATTCCATCGCAACCCCACGCTTTCGCATGGCCCTGGTGGCTGTGTTCGCCGGACTGGCGCTGCTGCTGGCGATGGGCGGGGTATATGGGGTGATGACCTATATCACCGTGGAGCGCACGGCGGAGATGGGTGTGAGAATCGCGTTGGGCGCGACTTCGCGGGATGTGATGCGTCTGATTCTGGCGCGGGCCGTCCTCCTGGCGGCTATCGGGCTGACGGTGGGTCTGGCGGCGTCTGTGGCTCTGAGCGGATTGGTCGCGAGCATGTTGTTCGGACTCGAACCCACCGATACGGCGACTTACGTGGGTGTGTCCGTCGCGCTGGCGCTGACGACGCTCGCAGCCGCCGCCATGCCGGCCTGGAGGGCGGGGCGCATCGACCCGGCCCAGGCCATCCGGGAGGAGTAGGCGTCGAGGGTGCATGCGCCACGTCAGCCGTTGTGGGACAGGCCCTCGGCCGACAAGCGCTAACTTAACGTCTGACCAACCGAGCGGCCCGCGTGAGATGATGCAACAGTAGGCGATGAGCATTTACGACACGATCGGCGTGCGCACCATCATCAACGCGAAAGGCACCTCCACACGCGTCTCCGGTGCCTTGCTGTCGCCGGAAGTCACGGCTGCCATGCAGGAGGCCGCGCAGTATTGCGTCGACATGGCCGAGATTCAAGCGGCCGCGAGCAGGATCATCGCTGAGGTCACGGGTGCCGAAGCAGGCATCGTCACCTCGGGCGCCGCGGCCGGACTCCTGCTGGGCACCGCCGCCTGTGTGGCGGGCCTCGACCCAGCCAAAATGGCGCGCCTGCCCGACACCACCGGCATGAAGAGTGAAGTGGTGATGGTGCGCAGCCAGCGCAATCAGTATGACCATGCCATCCGCTCGGCCGGCGTCCACATCGTAGAAGCCGGTTTGCCCGACCGCGTTGCGGGCGCGGGCGTCCGAGACGCCGAGCCGTGGGAGATCGCCGCCGCCGTGACCGAGCGCACCGCCGCCATCGTCTACGTGGCCAACGCGAGCGCTCGCCCCATGATCGAGGAAGTAGCCGGCGTGGCCAATTCCAAACACGTGCCGCTGCTCGTCGACGCGGCCGCGCAACTGCCGCCCGCCGCCAACCTCCGCCGCTTTCTCGCTGCCGGGGCCGACCTGGTGGCCTTCTCAGGCGGCAAGGCAATCGGCGGCCCGCAAGGCTCCGGCATCCTCTGTGGCGGGCGCGACCTCATTATGTCGGCCGTACTTCAGCAACTCGACCTCGACATCGCCTGGGAGCAATGGTCGCCCCCCCGGAGTCTGATCGATAAAAACCGGCTGGCAGGACTGCCCCCGCACGGGATCGGCCGGCAGTGCAAGGTGGGCAAGGAAACCATCGTGGGCCTGCTGGTGGCGCTTCGCCGCTTCCTCGCTGAGAATGAGCAAGCCCGCCATGACCGCTTGCTCGGCCTGGTGAAGCGGCTCGATTCGGCCACCGGCTCCCTCCGCAACGCCCTGACCGAAGTGCGTACCGGCGGCGCGACACCCAGGTTCATCCTCACGCTCGAGCGCGGCTTCAAAATGACCGGCATGGACGTCTGTGTTGCGCTGCAAAACGGCACCCCGTCTATCCACGTGGATCCTTCGCAGGCAGCCAGCGGCATCATCGGCTTTAGCCCTGCCTGCCTGCGTCCGGAAGACCCGGACGCCATCGGCCGCAGGCTGCGGGAACTGATCGGATAGCACGAACTCTCCGCGCGATTGGAGGGAGTCGTCTCGTAGGTCTGCTGATTCAGCCGGGCCATCAGCGTCGGCAGGTCGGCAATGCCGTCAGCCGACAGGCCTCGCACCGACGCCTGCAGGCTCGCCAAGATGAGCGCCGTTTCGGCATCATCGAGTGCCACGCCAGGTGTCGGGCACTCGGGCCGCGGGAATGATCTGTGCACGGATCTGCCGAAGGGGGATTCACCGCCCTTGGCGAAAAACTTCTCGCGTCTCTGCAACCGTTTCCACCGCCCCGCCTTTTGCCAGCCCCACCTGGTTCAGTAACCTGAAATTGGCGCAAACAGCGACGACGCTCGCGGAGCGGGCAGTTCAAACCAGGCTGAGCATGCTCGCTGACGCTGGCTGGAGATAGTTCACGCGATTCAAGGCATTGTAGGGGCAAATTTGGAGCCTGTAAAAGCGAATAACACCCCTGCCCATACGGAGTTAGAGAATTTTTCCAAACAAAGCCAATTTTGAACCCGCCCGGCAACGTTCCCACTCACCGAACCGCCGCAAACCGCTCCGTTTGCCTTTCCGCGCGGCGACGACAGGAAGCGCTTGTTGCTCGCACTAGAACGGCCGTAGGCCCATGACCTACGATATAATTTCTTCGGAGACTTGAAACTGCGACTGCGCATGCGCCTGCCGACTCCGATCCTGCCGCTCGCGGCGGTGGTTGTTTTGGTGTGTCCGGCGGCATCTACGCCCGAATACGATCAGGCTGTGCGCCCCTTCCTTGAGAAGCACTGCGCCGCCTGCCACAACAATCGAGCAAAGACCGGCGACGTCAGCTTCGAGTTCGAAAGCGCCGAGGCGGCACTTTCCGACCCACTGCTATGGGAGGAAGCGCTGCTCAAGCTGCGCAGCGGGCAGATGCCGCCGCCGGGGGCCAAGCGTCCTACCGAAGCCGAGACGCAACCGGTGGTTCGATGGATTGAACGCGAGCTGGACCGCATGGCAGCGCATGTCAAACTCGATCCCGGGCGCGTGACTGTGCGCCGTTTGAACCGTGCCGAATACAACCACACGGTTCGCGATCTCCTGGCGATCCCTTTCCGGCCCGGCGACGATTTCCCCGCCGACGACTCCGGCTATGGATTCGACAACATCGGCGACGTGCTCTCCCTGCCGCCGCTGCTGATGGAGAACTATCTGCGTGCGGCGGACCGCATCGCCGCCTACATCGTTCCCTCCGGCAAAGCGCGGACGCCGACGCTCGAACGCTATATCTGCGATGTTCGGGAACAGGCCCGGCGCATTCACAACGACGATCCCGAGGGCTATCCGTATCCGCCAGGAGCATTCGAGGCGACGCACTTCTTTCCCGTCGATGCCGAGTACGAGTTGGTTCTCCGGATGAAGGACCGGCGCAAGGACAAGACCGAGATTGTTCCGATTGAGTTCTATTTCGACGGCGAGAAAGTCGGAGATTTTCAGGTTCAGGATGGCGAGTATCAGCAGGGCGTCTTCACCGTCCGCCGCTTCGTGACCGCCGGCCGGCATACGCTGTACGGCGACTTCGCCAAACCCTACACGAATATCGAGGACTGGGACGAGCAGAGCTACGGCAAAGCGCTATTCAAGCAGGAGCGTCGCATCTTCGTGGACGCGCTCGAAGTGCAGGGTCCTTTCAACTACGATCACCGCCAGAGCACGGCCTATCGCAAGCTGTTCGTGTGTCAGGAACGGACCGAAGACTGCGCCCAGCGGATCCTGCACGCGCTGGCGCGGCGCGCGTACCGTCGTCCGCCAGCCCAGCGGGAAATAGACCAGCTCACCGGACTGGTCGCGCTGGCCCGGAAGCATGGAGATTCCTTCGAAACGGGGATTCAGCTTGCGCTGAAGGCCGTGCTCGTATCGCCCAACTTCCTGTATCGTATCGAGCGCGATCCCGACCCGGCCAAGATTCACGCCGTATCCAATCTCGATCTGGCTTCGCGGCTTTCGTACTTTCTGTGGAGCAGCACGCCGGACGAAGAGCTGCTCGCGCTCGCGGAGCAGAGCCGGCTGCGGGAGCCGGCGGTTCTCGAAGCGCAGGTGCGGCGCATGCTGAAGGACCCCAAGTCGGAAGCGCTGGTGAAGAACTTCGCGGGGCAGTGGCTGCAGCTTCGCAACCTGGACAAGGCATCGCCCGACCCGGACCTGTTCCCGAAGTTCAACGACTATTTGCGCCAGGCGATGATCCGCGAGACGGAGCTTTACTTCGAGCATGTGATGCGCAACGACCGCAGCATTCTGGAGTTTGTCGATTCCAGCTATACCTTTCTCAATGCCCGGCTGGCGCACCACTACGGCATCGAAGGCGTGAGCGGAAGAGACTTCCGAAAGGTCGAGTTGCCCGTCTCGAACCGGGGCGGCGTGCTGACGCAGGCCAGCGTGCTTACGGTATCGTCGTATCCCACACGCACTTCGCCCGTGCTGCGCGGCCTGTGGGTGCTGGAGAATTTTCTGGGCGCGCCGCCTCCACCTCCGCCGGCGGGCGTTCCACAGCTTGACGAGCAAAAGATCGGCCTTGACCTGCCGCTGCGGAAACAACTCGAGCAGCATCGCGCCGATCCGGGCTGCGCGGTCTGCCACACGCGGATGGACGCCATCGGCTTCGGACTCGAAAATTTCGACGCAGTGGGCGCATGGCGCACTCACGATGGCAACTTTCCGGTGGACGCCGCGGGCACGCTGCCGGGCGGCAGCTCCTTTGAGGGGCCAGACGGTCTGAAGAAGATTCTGGCTCAAGACCGCGACGCGTTCGCCCGCACGCTCGCGGAAAAGATGATGACGTTCGCCCTGGGGCGCGGCGTGGAGCGCTCCGACCGTCCGGCGATCCAGCGGATTGCCCGGAACGTGGCGGCGAGCGAGTACCGGTTTTCCAGCCTGATTTTGGAGATCGTCAAAAGCGCGCCCTTCCGGATGCGAAGAGGCGAAGGAGTGCGGCAATGATCGCGAAGAAACATCTTTCAAGACGAACGATCCTGCGCGGCGCGGGAGCAACGCTGGCGCTGCCTTTCCTGGATGCGATGGCGCCCGCGTTCGCCAGCCCCACACGAATTAAGGCCGGGGGACAGACGCGTTTGGCCGTGGTGTACGTGCCGAACGGCATCATCATGAAGGACTGGACGCCGGAGACGGAGGGCGCAGGCTACGAGTTGCCGCGAATTCTGGAGCCGCTGTCCGCCTTCCAAAAGGACTTTCTCCTGCTGAGCGGCCTGACGCAGAATAACGGCCGCGCACTGCTGGACGGGCCGGGCGACCACGCGCGCGCCGCCGCTAGTTATCTTACGGGCGTCCATCCCAAGAAGACTGCCGGCGCGGATATCCGCGTGGGAATCTCCTTCGACCAGATCGCGGCCCAGCACGCCGGCAAGGCGACGCGCTTCGCATCGCTCGAACTGGGCTGCGAGAAGACCGGCATCGTGGGCAATTGCGATTCGGGATATAGCTGTGCCTACAGCAACAACTTGGCTTGGCGCTCCGAGACCGCTCCCCTTCCCCCCGAAGTGAACCCGCGCCTGGTTTTCGAGCGTCTGTTCGGAAGCCTGGACGGTCCCACGGACCCGGCATCGTTGAACAAGCGGCGCATCTACACCAGGAGCGTGCTCGATATCGTGCAGGAGGACACGCGCAGGCTGCGCGGCGACCTGGGCCCGACGGACCGGCGCAAGCTGGACGAGTATCTGTTCGCCGTGCGCGAGATTGAGAAGCGGATTGCGGACTCCGAGAAGAGGGCGGATGCCGAAATTACGCCTGACTTCGAGAAGCCCGCCGGCGCGCCGGTCGAGTTCGCGGAGCACGCGCGGCTGATGTTCGACCTGACGGCCATCGCGTTCCAGGCCGATCTGACGCGCGTGGTCACCATCATGCTGGCGCGCGAAGGCAGCAACCGCACCTACCGTGAAATCGGCATTTCCGAAGCGCACCACGGCATGTCGCACCACAAAGGAGACACGGAGAAGATCGAGAAGCTGGCCCAGATCAACCGGCATCACGTGGAGCAGTTCGCGTATTTCCTGGGCAAGCTGAAGGCGGCTCCGGACGGGGACGGCACGCTGCTCGACCACTCGATGGTGCTCTACGGCAGTGGCCTGAGCGACGGGAACCGCCACGATCATCACGATCTGCCGACGCTTCTGGCCGGACGCGCGGGCGGGGCCTTCAAGCCGGGGCGGCACATCCGGTATTCTCTGGAGACCCCGGCCACAAATCTGTCTCTGACCCTGCTGGGCCGCATGGGCGTGCAGCCGGAGTCGATAGGAGACAGCACGGGCAGGCTGGAACACCTGACGGATTTGTAAGCGGAACAGGACGGCGCACCAAATCGGCAAAACATGGCGGGGCGCGTGGACCGTTGACAAGGTGACTACAGTCCGGTAAGCAGCTTTAACGCGAAGAAGAACTTGAGCACGACAATTATAACCAGCGCCAATACGAGCAATTGCATTAGCTGGATGACAGCCCGCGCGCGCCGGCCAAACTCCCTTTCAAGGCCTCCCAGTATGCTGCGTTCAGGGACACGCCTTCGCTCAATCCACAAGGGAGTGAATATCGTCAGCACAGTCAGCACGGCCACAAAGAGCATTCAGGACTCCGCTTTGACAACGATCATAAGCACATAGAATAGGAATGCAACCGTGCCGAGCACAAAGTTGGCAAGAGTCCATGCGATCTTCGCTGGGCCAGGGGCACCTTTCTCGGTTGTGGGGCTCTCGTCTGCCGCTTGGGCGATTGAAGCGGAGATGAGGATTGAAACGAAAGCGCCTACCGCGAACAGACCCCACTCACCCAAATGGGCATCGTTCTTCAAGTAAGCCGCCACTGCTCCGGGCACAGCCGCACCCGCAGCCATAAAGCACGCATCGTGCCCCTGTTCGTGGGGCTTGAAGTCCTTCCCTCGAATGGCGCTCATCGAGAATTTGGCAGTGAGCACGGCAACAGCGGCGGCAATCGCTGCCCAGCCCTTTGGGCTGAACTGCGGCACATACGGGTTTAGGTTCCGGAACCCCCACAATCCAGCGGCAATCGCCAGCGCAACGTAGCCGAACAATGTCAGCGTCCAACGGGCTGCATGTGCGTGCGTACTCATGATCCGTGCGGCAGTATATTGTATCCGAAAAAGCGGCCCAACGACTGATCGGATATAGGCTACGGGGTGTGCGACTTTAAAAAGACGATTCGGCGGTTCTCTTCTTCAACCTGTTCAACCACTCGCAGTTCTCGAGCGTAAATACCTCTTTCGGTGCGGGCGCCTTCGGCCAGGTAACGGGCGCGCGCGATCCCCGAATTACGCAACTGGCGCTGCGCCTGTTGTTTTGAAAAATCGGAAAAATCGGACCGCTTGACGCCAGCTAAGAAGGGCTTTATCCTCAAACCCATGGAAACTCCGCTGTTGCGCCGTGAAATTGTGCGTCTTGGAGCTTACACGGCTGCCGCGCTTGTGTGGTCCGGCGAGCTTGATGCAGCCTGCGACGAAACCGAAGACAACATTGAAGGTCCGTTCTATAAAGCCGGTGCGCCGGAACGAACGTCCATAGTAGAGCCGGGAATGAAGGGCATTCCGCTAGTGATAACAGGGCAAGTGGTCGATACCCGGTGCCAGCCGCTCGCGCACGCCATCCTTGACGTGTGGCAGTGCGATGCCGACGGAGTCTACGACAATAAGGGCTACACGCTGCGTGGCAAGGTTCAGGCCGACGGGAAGGGCCGCTACGAGATCCGAACCATTCAGCCCCCGCCATACAAGGTCGCGGAGAATCGTTACCGGCCCGCGCACCTTCATCTCAAGGTGAGCGGCAAGGGAACCCCGGTGCTGACCACGCAGCTTTATTTCGAGGGCGACAAGTACAACCAGGTGGACCGGGCGTACAGAAAGTCGCTGACCATCAAGCCCGTCAACCACAAGGCGAGTTTCGATTTCCGCGTGAAGAGAGACGCGTAGCGCGTCACCTCGGCAACCGCTTCCTTACGGTCGCGGCTCAGAAAGTGTTTTGGAGCGGTTGTCAATCCCATTGGAGCGGCAAATATGGAATGGATCTATAGCGCGGAAGGCTGGATTGCGCTCGTTACCCTCACTGTCCTCGAGATCGTCCTCGGAGTCGACAACATCGTCTTCATCTCCATTCTCGCGAGCAAACTGCCGGGCGAGCAGCAGCAGAAGCGGGCGCGGATCATCGGCCTTTCCGTGGCTATGCTGTCTCGTATCGCGCTCCTGTTCTCACTAACCTGGGTCATGCGCCTGACTGAGCCGCTGTTCACCGTATTCGAGCAGGAGATCTCCGGCCGGGACCTCATCCTGATATTAGGCGGTCTCTTTTTGCTCGCCAAGGCCACGCGCGAGATCCACGATAATCTGGAGGGCGAAGGATCTCACCCGGAGCAGCGGGCGGCGGTCTCCTTTATGAGCGTGATCTTACAAATTTTCCTGTTGGACATCGTCTTCTCGCTGGATTCGGTAATCACGGCCATCGGCATGGCGAACGATGTCTCGGTGATGGTTGTAGCCGTGGTGATTGCGGTTGGTTTTATGATGGTCTCCGCAGGCACGATCAGCGACTTCGTCAACCGCCATCCGACGGTGAAGGTGCTGGCTCTCAGTTTCCTGCTGCTGATTGGTGTGTCCCTGATGGCCGAAGGCCTCGACCAGCACATTCCGAAGGGATACATCTACTTTGCTATGGCCTTCTCCGTGTTCGTGGAGGTCCTGAACCTGAAGGGCGGCGCACGGCGGCCCGCGCCGATGCAGTTGAGGAGTACGCCCCACGTTCCGAAGGCGGACAGATAAGTCCCTATGGCAAACCGCCGAGCGGCGCGCGTATGTTAGATTGCTACTTATGCCTTTTGCGGAGGTGTCCTGGGAGAGGCGCGGCTTCGGCCGGACCGCTCGAAGCGATACGTGGTGGTTGTCGCCACTGCTGGTTTTTCTTGGGCTGGGGACATTCGTCGTCTACACCACTTGGGCCGCGCTCCAGGGCGAACATTACTACTGGGGTCCGTACCTGTCGCCGTTTTATTCGCCGGAGCTGTTCGGCGACTCGCCGCATAGCTGGCTCGGACTCAAGCCCGGATGGTGGCCTGGGTTTGTACTGTGGTCGCCCGCGATCCTGGTTCTCTGGGCGCCCGGACTATTCCGGCTCACCTGCTACTACTATCGGGGCGCCTATTACAAGTCGTTCTGGGCGGATCCTCCAGCCTGCGCCGTAGGCGAACCGCGGAAGTCGTATTGGGGGGAGAACTCACTCCCGCTCATCCTTCACAACATTCACCGCTACTTTCTCTACCTCGCGATCGGATTCCTCTTCGTGCTGTCGTACGACGTCTGGAAAGCGATGTGGTTCACCGACGCAGCCACCGGAAGCGTTTCGTTCGGCGTCGGATTCGGCACCGTCCTGCTGGCCGCGAATGTCGTCTGCCTGGGCGGCTATGCGCTTGGCTGCCACTCGCTGCGCCACCTGATAGGAGGGCGCTTCGATCTGCTCTCACCCGTCCGTCTCAAGACGTACGATTGCGTCAGTTGTCTCAATCGCCGCCACAAGGTGTGGGCCTGGACCAGTCTCTGTTCGGTTGGCCTCTCCGATCTCTACGTTCGCCTGCTGTCGATGGGAGTCATCCGGACGGACTGGAGGCTCCTTTAATGGCGGAGTATCGGACGCACGAATACGACGTACTCGTGATCGGCGCCGGCGGCGCCGGACTGCGCGCGGCGATCGAAGCCTCGGCTTGCGGCGCCAAGGTCGGCGTGATCACCAAGTCGCTGCTCGGCAAGGCGCATACCGTAATGGCCGAGGGCGGAATCGCGGCGGCGATGGGCAACGTGGACGATCGCGACAACTGGAAGGTCCATTTCGCCGACACGATGCGCGGCGGCCAGTACCTCAACAACTGGCGCATGGCCGAGCTGCACGCCAAGGAGGCGCCGGATTGCATCAAGGAGCTCGAAAGTTGGGGGGCGGTCTTCGATCGCACGCAGGACGGCCGGATCCTTCAGCGCAACTTCGGCGGACACAAGTATCCGCGGCTGGTCCACGTGGGCGACCGTACGGGTCTGGAGATGATCCGCACGCTGCAGGACGCGGGCGTCCATCGCGGCATTGACGTGCATATGGAATGCACGGTGCTCGCGCTGCTGCTCGACGACGGCCGCGTGGCCGGCGCGTCCGGCTACGACCGTGAGCGCGGACGCTTCCTGCTGTGGCGCGCCAAGGCCGTCGTGCTCGCCACCGGCGGTATCGGGCGGGCGTACAAGATCACGTCGAACAGTTGGGAGTACACCGGCGACGGCCACGCGCTGGCCTATCATGCCGGGGCCGAGCTGATCGACATGGAGTTCGTGCAGTTCCATCCGACCGGGATGGTCTGGCCGCCGAGCGTCGCCGGCATTCTCGTGACCGAGGGCGTGCGCGGCGAAGGCGGCATCCTGCTCAACAAAGAAGGGCGCCGGTTCATGTTCGACGACATCCCGGAGCCATACCGCGCGCAGACCGCGGACAACGAAGAGGAGGGCTGGCGCTACACGCAGGGCGACCGCAAGGCCCGCCGCCCGCCCGAACTGCTCACGCGGGACCACATCGCGCGCTGCATCATGCGCGAGATCCGGCAGGGGCGCGGGAGCCCGCACGGGGGCGTCTTTCTGGATATTTCCTGCATCAAGTCGAGGCTGCCGAACGCGGCCGAGCACATCAAGCGCAAGCTGCCGAGCATGTATCACCAGTTCAAGCAGCTCGCCGACATCGATATCACCAAAGAGCCGATGGAGGTCGGCCCCACGACGCACTACATGATGGGCGGCGTGTTGGTGGACGGCGACACGCAAATGTCAAAGGTGCCGGGCCTCTTTGCGGCCGGAGAGTGCGCCGCCGGGCTGCACGGGGCCAACCGGCTGGGCGGAAACTCGCTGTCGGATCTGCTGGTGTTCGGCAAGCGCGCCGGGCGCCATGCGGCGGATTTCGCAAAGGAGCACGGCGCGGCGCGGATCGACGAGGGGCAGGCCGATGCCGCCGCGCGCGCGGCCCTGGAGCCGTTCGACCGCGGCTTCGGCAACGGCTCCGAGAATCCCTACACGGTGCAGTACGATCTCCAGAACCTGATGCAGGACCTGGTGGGCATCGTTCGCACCGAGAGCGAGATGCGTCAAGCGGCCGGCGGGCTGGCAAAGCTGAAAGAGCGGGCCGCGCGCGCCGGCGTCTACGGCAATCGCGAGTACAACGCCGGATGGCATACGGCGCTCGATCTGAGCAACCTGCTGGCCGTATCCGAAGCGATCACGCGCGCCGCGCTGGAACGGCGCGAAAGCCGCGGCGCTCATTTCCGCGAGGATTGTCCGGACAAGGACGCGGCATTCGGCAAGGTTACCATCACTATCGAGAGGGACCCCGAAGGCGAGATGCGCGTGAGCCGCCGCGAGATTCCTCCGATGCCCGAAGAGCTGGGGAAGATTATCGAGGAGATGAAGTGATGCCTTCGGCAATGTTTCGAATCTGGCGCGGCGACGCCAGCGGCGGGGCGTTTCAGGACTACACGACGGAAGTGAGCGAGGGCATGGTAGTGCTCGATGCCGTCCACCGCATTCAGGCCACGCAGGCGTGCGATCTCGCGGTCCGGTGGAATTGCAAGGCGGGCAAGTGCGGCTCGTGCTCGGCCGAGATCAACGGCTCGCCCAAGCTGATGTGCATGACGCGGCTCAACTCGCTCGACCTGAATATGCCGGTGATCGTCGAGCCGATGCGGTCGTTCCCGCCGATCAGGGACCTGGTGACCGACGTGTCATGGAACTTCGAAGTGAAGAAGAGGATCAAACCGTTCAAGCCGCGGGCGCCCGACGCGCCGGACGGAACGTGGCGGATGGGGCAACAGGACGTCAACCGCGTCCAGGAATTTCGCAAGTGTATTGAGTGCTTTCTGTGCCAGGACGTCTGCCACGTGCTGCGCGAGCACCGCAAGTTCGACGAGTTCGTCGGGCCGCGGTACTTCGTCCATCTGGCGTCGCTGGAAATGCACCCGCTCGATACCCAGGATCGCGTGGCGGACGTGAAGCAAGCCCACGGTGTCGGCTATTGCAACATCACCACATGCTGTCGGCAGGTGTGCCCCGAAGAGATCACCATCACGGAGAATGCGATCATTCCTCTGAAGGAGCGCGTAGTGGATGAATTCTACGATCCGCTGCGGAAGCTCGTGCTAAAGATATTCTCGTAAGCGGGGCAAGGACCCCGACAGGGAGGCGACATGTTCGAACTGAAGTCCGTTTCGAGAAACGCCATACCCGAGGCGCTGGCCAAGGCCGAGCGCTACCGGCTGTTGAGCGAGCCCGGCGAAGCGGAGAGCATCTGCCTGGATGTTCTGCGCATCGATCCGGACAACCAGCCCGCTCTCGTGATGCTGCTGCTGGCGATTACCGACCAGTTCAGCGAGTCGCTCCGAGCGCACGACGCCCGTGACGTGGTTCGACGCTTGAGCGGGGAGTACGAGCGGGCCTATTACACCGGAATTATCCTGGAGCGCAGCGCCAAGGCGATTCAGCGCAATGGCCATCCCGGTTACGGCTTCGCGGCTTACGAGTGGCTGCTCGAAGCGATGAAGTGCTACGAGAAGGCCGAAGCCATCCGGCCGGCGGAAAACGACGACGCCATTCTGCGATGGAACGCCTGCGCGCGCGAACTGGCGCGCGATTCCAGCCTTCGCCCCAGGCCGGATTCCGAACCGGAGCCAGTGCTGAGCGAGTAAGGGGCGCGCGCCCCGCATAAAGGTTCCCGGAAATCCGCTCCCTATGGTCGCGGCTCA
Organism: Bryobacteraceae bacterium; assembly: GCA_040902885.1. Lineage (GTDB taxonomy): Bacteria > Acidobacteriota > Terriglobia > Bryobacterales > Bryobacteraceae > JBBDWK01. The sequence continues at coordinate 22,922 of JBBDWK010000030.1, forward strand.
GCAACCGTTACCGAGCCGCGACCAGAGGGAGCGGTTGTAAAGACATAGGAGGGACACCACAGTCGTCCCTATTCCGCTCACGCTTGATTGTGCGGGCATGATATGCCAGAGTGCGGCTATGGACAGCGAGACCGTCATCGCGAGATTGCGGGCGCATGAGCGGGAACTGAGGGAAGCCGGAATTCTCCGGCTGTCCGTATTCGGCTCGGTTGCCCGAGGCGAAGCGGGACCAAATTCGGATGTTGACCTGATTGCGCAGTTTGACAAAACGCGTCGGCTGACGTTGTTCGATGTCGCGGGTCTGGAAAGCAGGCTTTCGGAAATCCTCGGCGTTGGGGTCGAACTGGCGCCGGAAGACATGCTGTTAGAGCCTGTACGCGTTCGGGCCGAGCGCGAGGCCGTGCTTGCCTTTTAAAATCGGTCGCTTTTGCTTATGATCCCAATCGTTAGATCTTTCGCACTGAGCCTTGCTTTCGAGTGAGGGGTCACTTGGTCTGGTGCAATGGACCGAGGGGATTCTGTTTAATCAGGTCAACGGCGTGTTGGATATCGTACGCCAAAATGAACCCAGAGTTGAGATTCACCGTGTCTTTAGGCGCTTCTTTGGCGTTCGAGTCGCCACGGATCACTGCAGCCGGTTCCGGTATATAACCGGAAATCACGGCCACTATTTTTAGATTGTTGCCAGTGCCAACTATCACGGGACCGCCGGAGAAGCCGACATTGTTTATCCCGTCAAGTATCCAAAGGCGGGTTTCCTGGTCCATCCCCGAAACGGTGCAGCGCTTAATATAGGGCATCCAAAAGGTTCCTTCAGCAAACTTCGCTTTCCATCCGCCGCCATAGGGGAAGCCGAGAAATTCGCAACTGCCTCCGAACGTAAGTCCGTCAGAGCTTGCAGGAGGGCTCTTTACGGTATCGGGGATCAGCCGGTTCGGTGGAACAAGGACGGCGATGTCAACGTCGGCGCCTGGTTGAAGAACGGTGAATTTGATGGGTAGCCATTCCTGTCGTGTGCCACCAGGATTGAGGATCTTCAGTTCGAGGGTCTTTTCGGCTATCGTGCCATACGGGCGGTTCTTTGCTCCGGTGAGGATGTGCCTCGCAGTGATCCAATACTCGCGCCCATCGATTTCGATCGAGAAGGCAGTCCCGCGGGAATATTTGGATTCAATCATGAAAATGCGGTGGAGCAAGTTAAAGGTCGGTTGGGCGACGGTAGCAATGCAAAACAGCAAGCCGATGGCAACAAGTCGGAAGAGGCGCATACTACAATATGGCACGCGCTATGGGCGTTTTCTTCAGATAGCCCTGGTTCGTCTACGGCGCCACCGGCTCCGACGGATCCAGGTCCTCAACGCTTCCCTGCCCTGGCCGTCTCCTCCACGACCTCACCCTCTCATGAAACGCTTCGAGGTACAGATAGACAACCGGCGTGAGATAGAGCGTCACCAACTGCGAAGTCAAAAGCCCTCCCACCACGGCAAGCCCCAGCGGGCGGCGTGCGTCCGCGCCCGCTCCCAGACCGAGCGCGATCGGCAGCGTTCCGAATAAGGCCGCCAGAGTGGTCATCATGATCGGCCGGAACCGAAGGACGGCGCCCTGGTAGATGGCTTCCTCGGGCGGTCTATTCTGTCCGCGCTGCGCGTCGAGCGCGAAGTCGATCATCATGATGGCGTTCTTCTTCACGATGCCGATCAGCAGCAACACACCGACTATGGCGTAGATGTTCAGGTCGATATCGAACAACAGCAATGTCAGCAGCGCCCCGAACGCGGCCGAGGGCAGTCCGGAGAGAATCGTGAGCGGGTGGATGAAACTTTCGTACAGGATGCCCAGCACCAGGTAGATCACGAGTACTGCTACGACGAGCAAAATCCATACGTTTCGCAGCGACTCCTGAAAGGCTTGCGCCGTCCCCTGGAACGTGGTCGTGATCGTCGCCGGTAGATTGATCTCCCGCAGCGCCTCATCTACTCGGTCTACCGCCTCGCCAATGGATACGCCCGGCGCCAAATTGAACGATATGGTCACCGCTGGCAGTTGCCCGTAATGCGCCACCTGGACCGGAGCCACATCGGGCCGCAGCGTCGCGACGGTATCGAGCGGGACTAGAGTGCGTTCCGCGCCGGCCACGCCGGCATCGCCGCGCACGTACAGTTTCGAGAGGGCTGCCGGGTTCCGCTGATATTGAGGCAAGACTTCGAGGATCACGGAATACTGATCGCTGGGCGTATAGATGGTCGAGACCTGCCGCTGCCCGTAGGAATCGTACAGGACGTTCTCGATGTCGGCTGCCGTCAGCCCAAGAGAGCGCGCTTTGTCGCGATCGATGTCCACCGTGATCTGGGGGCTCGCAATCCGCAGATCCGAAGTGACGTCCTGCAGGCCGGGAATTCGCGCCATCCGGGCCTCCACTCGTGGAGCCCACTCGTGCAGGCTGGCGAGTTCCACGTCTTGCAGAGTGAATTGGTAGAGGCTCTTGCTCAATGAGCCTCCGATATTGATGGCGGGCGGAATCTGAATGAAAGTATTCACTCCGGGAATCCTGGCCAGATCCCGGCGTAGTTCCTGAAGCACTGCCTCCGCGCTTGGCCTCTCGCCGTCCTTCAACCGTATGAACACGAAGCCGGTGTTCGAACTGCCGCCTGTAGGTCCGCCGCCAACGGAGGACTGAGATGCAGCGACGTGAGGATTGCGCGCGACAATCGCGGCGACCTGCCGCTGATACTCCACCATCTTGTCGAACGAAGTGTCTTCGGACGCCTCGGTGGTCGCGAACAGGAATCCGAGATCTTCCGTGGGAAAGAAGCCCTTGGGGATGATTACGAACAGCCATGCCGTGGCCGCAATCAGAACGAACGAGACCGCCAGCGTGGGCAAGCGGCGCCGCAGCACGCCGCGCAGCGTCCATTCGTAGATGTGCAGCATGCGATCGAACTGCCGCTCCGACCATTGGAACAAACGGCTTCGTTCTTCTCCGTGCCGATGTCTCAGGAAGCGGCTGCCGAGCATCGGCGTGAGCGATAGAGAAACCACCCCCGATACCAGAATCGCCACGGAGATCACCACGGCGAACTCGCGCAGCAGCCGCCCCACGATTCCTCCCATGAACAACACCGGGATAAATACCGCCACCAGCGATACGGTCATCGAGACGATGGTGAACGTGATTTCCCTCGATCCATCGATGGCGGCCCGCATCCGCGGTTTGCCCATCTCCCGATGGCGGACGATGTTCTCCAGCACCACGATGGCATCGTCGACCACGAAACCGACCGAAAGCGTGAGCGCCATGGCCGACAGGTTGTCGAGCGTGTAGCCGAGCTGGTTCATGACGGCGAAGGTTCCGAGAATCGACAGAGGCACGGCAAGGCTGGGAATGATGGTGGCCGAAAGATTGCGCAGGAAGACGAAGATCACCGCCACTACCAGCACGATGGCGAGAATCAAGGTGAGCTTCACGTCGTCGATCGACTGGCGAATCGGCTGGGACCGGTCGAACAGAATGCCCAGGTTCATGCCCGCGGGCATCTGTTCGCGAAGCGTGGGCAGAAGGGCCCGGATGCCATCCACGATCTGGACCGTGTTGGTCCCGGGCTGCCGCTGTACGGCGAGAATGATCGAACGCTCGCCGTTGTACCAGCTCGCCGTTCTGTCGTTCTCCACGCTATCGATCACGCGCGCAACTTCGTCCAGCCGTACCGGCCGGCCGTTGCGGTGAGCGACGATGAGGGGCCGGAACTGATCGGCGGACGAGAGCTGGCCGGTGGTCTCGATCGTGTACGCCCTGACGTTTCCGTCGATGGTGCCCGTCGGCAGATTCGGGTTTCCCTCGACCAGCGCGGTGCGAACATCGTCGATTCCGATACCTCGCCCGGCCAGCGCATCGGGGTCCACCTGGACCCGCACGGCATACTTCTGCGAGCCGTACACCGCCACCTGAGCCACGCCGCTGACGGTCGAGATGCGCTGGGCCATCGCAATCTCCGCATACCGGTCGACTTCCGAAAGCGGCAGGGTGGAAGAACTCAAACCCAGGTAAAGAATGGGCTGCTCGGCGGGATTCACCTTGCGGTACGAGGGCGGCTGGGGCAGATCGTCCGGCAGATCGCGGCTGGCGGAAGAGATTGCCGCTTGAACGTCCTGCGCGGCAGCGTCGATGTTGCGCTCCAGGTCGAACTGAAGCGTGATTCGCGTGGACCCGACGCTGCTTGTGGAGTTGATCGACGAGACGCCCTGCACCGACGTGAACTCGCGCTCCAAAGGCGTCGCGACGGTGTTGGCCATCGTTTCGGGACTGGCGCCCGGGAGATTGGCAGTCACCAGAATGGTGGGGAAGTCGATGTTCGGCAGATCGCTGACCGGGAGCGTGAAGTACGCCAGCACTCCGAAGATACTGATGGCCGCCATCAGCAACGTGGTGGTAATGGCCCGCCGTATGAAGAACTCAGTGATGCTCATTGCGCAGCCGGTGTCCCCGAAACAACATCAACCTTCGATCCCGGTTTGAGCCGCAGCTGGCCCTCTACGACGACGCGTTCCCCGGGATACAATCCGCTCGCGACCACAGTGAGGTCGCCCCACAATCGGGCAGGCTGAATGGCGCGCTGCTCGGCGGTGGCATCCGGCGTTACCACGAACACGTAGCTGCCAATCTGTGCCGTCCGGACCGCCGCTGTTGGCACAGCCGTCTCGATGGGCGTGTCCAGGCGCACCACTACGTTGACGAACTTGCCGGGCCACATCCGGCGGTCCGCATTCTTGAAGCGCGCCCTGAGTAAGATCGTGCCCGTGTTCGAATCCACGCGATTGTCCAGGAAATCAAGCGTTCCATCTCGCGGTGGACTGCTGCTATTGGGTGGGGAAGCCTGCACGAGCAGCTTTTTTAAGCTGGAATACCGGCGTATCTCATCGAGCGACCCCTCGGGCACGGAGAACGCGACGAAGGCGGGCACGATCTGCTCGATGACGACCAGCGGCATCTCCGCATTCGCACTCACCAGGTTGCCGGGCTTTACCTCCAGTCTGCCCGTCCTGCCGGAGATGGGCGCGCGAATGACCGTATAGCTGAGCTGCAGACGCGCCTCGGCCAGATTCGCTTCCGCACCCTGGACAGCCGCACGCGCGCTGGCGATTACGGCTTTCGATGCGGACGCGACTCGATCCGCGGCTACGGCCTGAGTCTGGTAGGTTTCGTTCGCCTCGCGCGAGATGATGCCCTTGGCCGCGAGACCTCCATACCGTTCCGCTTGTGAACTGGCGTTTCTGGCAAGGGCCAGGTCGCGCTGGTAATTCGCCTCCGCCTGGTTCACCGCCGCCTTCGCGTTCTCCAGGGCGGCTTCCGCTTCGCGCACCGCCTGCTGGAATTCGCGAGGATCGATCTGGAACAGAGGCTGCCCCTTGCGTACGTCCTGCCCCTCACTGAACCACACCCGCTGCAACTGACCATCGACCCGCGACTTCACCTCGACAGTTGAATTCGCTTCCACGTTGCCGATCGCACGAATCTCCAAGGGGACCGGCTCCTGGCGCACTTCGGCAACCACAACCGGAGCGGCCTGCTCGGCAGGAACTCGTGAGCGTTCTCCGTTATTGGCGCACGCCGCAAGAAAAAGTAATGTCAGAACGGAGAAGCGGAGCCACAAGAACAGTGGACGTTTTCCCGCGAAGCATCGTTGCGGAGCGCCGGAGCGTGCGCGTGCGTCCAGAAGGCCCTGACTGGCGGGAAACGGGCCGCCGCTCCAGGTTTGTCTAACAGTCTTGGCGGTTCATGTTTAGACGCAGCCTGCTCCTAACCGCGATCGCATGTTCCTGGTGCGTGCCGGACCTTAAATCTCAGACAACCAGGGGCGAGCGGTTGCCTGTTCCCCGCGCGCGTCCCGAGCTGCTCGGTGGACCTCTGAGCCGGTACCGGCCTTACGACCCACCGCCCATCAGCTTCGCGGATTCGCCCCGGCTGGACCCGCTCATCCGCGCGGGCAACCTCTATCTCACTCTGAGGGATGCTATTGCGCTGGCAATTGAAAACAATCTCGACGTCGAATTGCAGCGGCTCACGCCGCTTCTGGCGGAAGCCGACCTTCAGCGGACTCTCGGAGGAGCCGTCGCACTCGGTGTGCCGATCAACGTGAGGGAGGGCCCTACCGGTCTCGGCGGCGCGGCTCCTTCGCAGTCCCCCTTCGAGATCATTTCAGCGGCGCCGGGGGCTGCCGGCGAAGTGCAAACCGATGTGGGCTTGAGTCCGACGTCCGTTTCCGTCGGAGCGCTGACCAGCGGAATATTTATAACCGGCGGCCCGCCGGTCCCGAATCTCGATCCCGCGCTGGCCGGCTCCGTTGGCTGGAACCGCTCGAACCGTCCGCAGGCGAGTCCATTCATCACCGGTACGAACGCGCTCTCGGCGACTTCCGCCTTCGGCGATCTGCGCTTTCAGCAAGGCTTTCTATCCGGGGGAACCGCTACCGTGGGCCTGGATGGTGTCCGCCAGGATACGAATAACCTGCGCGCCGACATCAACCCCAGTACAGCGGGTGGCCTGGTCTTCGCCTACGTTCAACCGCTTCTGCGCGGTTTCAGAGTTGCAGTCAACAACCGGTTCATTCGCATCGCAAGGAACAACCGTCAGGTATCGGACCTGACTTTTGAAGAGCAGGTGATCAACACGGTGCATACGGTCATTCGGCTCTACTGGGATCTGGTGAGCCTCAACAACACGGTGCGCGTGCAAATCCAGTCGCTGGATCTGGCGGAAAGGCTGCTCAGCGACAATATCGAGCAGGAACGGGCAGGGACGCTGGCGCCGATCGAGGTGGTAAGAGCCAGGGCGGAGGTGGCGAGCGCCAGGCGCGACCTTACCATCGCCGAGACCCGGGTGCGGCAGCAGGAAACGATTCTCAAGGACTACATCACGCGCGGGATCGTCGATGCCCAGCGGCTCGCCACCATTCGGGTGATTCCGACGGATACGATCGCTCCTCCGCGGGAGATGGTGGAGCCATTGCAGGACCTCACCGCCGCGGCGCGGATGCGTCGTCCCGAGCTGGCGCGGGCCGATATTCAGGTGGAGAACTCGAAGATTGCGCTGACCGGATCGAGAAGCGCGCTGCTGCCGTCCCTGGATCTTGTGGTGAACGCCCGCAGCAATGTTCTATATGGGCAGGTCAATCCCTTGCCTCCCGCTACGGGGGACGCGTCGCCCATCCCGTTCGAGCGCAATCCCGATCCGGCGTTCGTCGGCGGACCGGGGACGGGGCTCGCGCAGATTTTCAGCGGCCGTTTTCCGGATTACGGCCTGGAGCTGCATCTGAATATTCCGTTGTTCAACCGCGTGGCCCAGGCGGATCACACGCGCAACCAGCTTTCGCTGCGGCAGCAGGAGATCCGGTTTCGCCAGCTTGAAAAACAGGTGGGGGTGGATGTGGTGAACGCGCAAATTGCGGTGCAACAGGCCAGAGCGGCGCATGATGCTGCGCAACAGGCGCGCGTGTTGCAGGAACAATCGCTCGAAGCGGAACGGGAGAAGTTCGCGGCCGGCGTCTCGACGAATTTCCTGCTGATTCAGTATCAGCGCGACCTGGCTCAGGCGCTGTCCGCCGAAGTGGTTGCGCTGGCCGATTACGTAAAGGCTCGAGCCGCGCTGGATCGGGCCACGGGGCGGCTGCTGGATGAATACGACATTTCACTGGTGGACGCGTATCGCGGGCGCATGCCCGATACGCCGTGAGACGCCACCCTATCTTTTTCGGCCGAATATTCTAATATCACCCGATTCATCGCGTAACAGACACGTGCCGATGTATTGCTGCCGCGACCTTGTTGCAGCAAGGTCATGATAGACAAAGGAGCCCTTCACAAAAAAGTGGCAGACTACCGCTTTCCTCGACAGCAACATGTTCCTCCGTGGCGAGCCTCCGTGAATGAGGTTCGCATGCCAGATCAGCACGTCGCCCTTTCTCGCGTGAAAATACTCCGGTTCGAGACCGTGCTTCTCAATCAACTGCTTTATGAAAGGCTCGTACTTTGCCTGATACGAGGAGTATCCGTTCTGCTGGAAGTCGGATTCCGATATGCCGACATTCGTGCTGAAGACATACGGCAGCTTGTGGCTTCCGGGATAAATCACAAGAGGCCCGCTATCGGGGTGAATGTCTTCGAAAGCTATCCACGCAGCCGACAGATACCCGAGCGGATATGTCGTCATGTGGATGGAATCCGAGTGCGCGCCCTGCTGCGAGCCCTTGTGCGAAGCGATGGTTTGAAGCGGCTTCGGCTCTCGCTCCATTAAAACGCGAATCCAGCGCAATAGGTTCGGACGCTTCAAGATTCGGCAAAAGGCGGCGACCTTCTTGTGGGGGTTGAGAAAGCGGCCGGGAAAGGGATCGTCTTCGCCGGCACGCTCGGGCTGGAGGACAATTCTTCCGGCCCGAATGGCCTTCTCGTATACATCCCATACTCCGTCCAGGACGCGGTCTTCAATCAAATTGTCGAGAATGATGTAGCCCTTTTCGGCCCAGCGGCGGCATTGCTCCGCTTCCTCCGTGCCAATCTCACCCCGCCGCAGCTTGTCCTCGATTCGATCGAAAGCATCGGGCTGGTCGAGCCAGGGATACGGGCCGGAGTACGGAAAGTGCTCCGCGCGAAAAGAGGGCAGCGCCGAGACGTTTACCGGCTGGTCCGCGAAGAATCCTCGGCGTCGCATACCAAATCAGCATACCCCACGCGCCAATTGGAGTTCGTGGGTGTGATTGTGCGCGGCGCGCTGAGTGCCGAGGTCGCGGCAGAGCTTTCCCGCCCTATCGAGCTCGGCACACCGTCGAGCGCCTTCGTTGCACGGGCGATGCGGGCCGCCACGCTATCGGCTTACTGAATCCCTGGCGCCTAGTACCTCAGTCGACGTACTCGTACTCAAACTCTTCCAGGTAAGCGCGCCAGCATTCCGTCAGCGCTTCGCCGTCATCGTCGTTGTCCCAAGTGCATTCGGGTGTATAGACGAATTCCGAGCAGGGCGCTTTGGCAACAGCCGAAAAGTCGAATACGGCTTCGCCGTATTCGCCGGCCTGGGGCGATTTCACCAGGCCGGCTATAAACTGCTCGCGACTCATACTTCTCACATCAGCTCTTCGGCTAACTCGCGCCCCACCTCCCGTGAGATCCCCAGTTTGCGGAGCGCCAGTGGACCACCTTCAAAGAGAACAGGCTCGGAACCATGAAGCGACGGCATATCGGTGCTCTCGAAGAACTTGCCGATCGGGATCTCGTCGCCCCAAAGTTGAGCCTTCTCGATAGCCATCATCCAGTTGGTCGGGTCGTAGGCGGAGTCCTGCTCGAGTTTCTTCACTCGCGGACGGAACCACTGATACGTGTTGTCTTTGTTGTAGGTCACGCAGGGGCTGAACACATCGATGAATGAGAAGCCCTTGTGCAGAATGCCCTGCTTGATCAGGTCGGTCAGATGCTTTGGCTCGCCGCTATACGCACGTGCGATGAAGGATGCGCCGCAGGCAAGGGCGAGCGAGATAGGATTGATCGGCCCTTCGACGCTGCCGAACGGAGTCGACTTTGTCTTCATTCCGATGCGGCTCGTAGGAGAGACCTGGCCAGTCGTCAAACCGTAGATCTGGTTGTCCATCGCGAGATAGGTCAGGTCGACGTTGCGCCGCATCGTGTGCATGAAGTGATTCCCTCCGATGCCGAAGCCGTCGCCGTCGCCGCCGGTGACGATGACATGGAGGTCGTGATTAGCGAGCTTGACGCCCGTGGCCACGGCGAGCGCTCGGCCGTGTAGCGTGTGCATGCCGTAGGTGTTGATGTAGCCGGGGAGGTTCGAGGAGCAGCCGATGCCGCTGATGGTGACCACCTGGTGGGGTGCGATGCTGAGCTCGGCGAGCGCGGACTTGAGGGACGCGAGCACGCCGAAGTCGCCGCAACCGGGACACCAGTCGGGGTCGACCTTGCCTTTGTAGTCGGTAACTGTGAATTGGGATTGAGCCGCAACAGTGGCCATCTTCTGTCTCCTAGACCATGATTTCGTGAGCGGGCACGGACAGGTTCGTCCGGCCGATCATCTGTTCCTTCACTGCCTCGACAATGTGATGAGGCATGAAGGGTTCGCCATCATATTTACGGATGCACCCGTCCGGCACAAAGCTGGTTTCGCTGCGAAGATACCGGGCGAACTGTCCGCTGTAATTGTTTTCAACGATAATGGTGCGGCTCGAGTGGCGAAGAATATCGAGGATCGCCTCGCCGTGCAGGGGAACGAGCCAGCGGATCTGGAGGTGATTGGCGGTGATGCCTTCATCGGCGAGCAGATCGATGGCTTCATGGATCACGCCTTCGGTGGAGCCCCACCCGATTAACGTGACAGAGGCATCGCGCGGTCCCACCAGCTCGGGAGGCGGAACGGCGGCCTCGATGCCCGCGACCTTACGCTGGCGCTTTTCCATCATTTGCCGGCGCTTGACGGGGTTCGTGAACTCGTCGCTGATGAGTACGCCATCTTCGTCGTGCTCGTCGGTAGCGGCGGTATGGATGTATCCGGGCAGCCCGGGAATCGCGCGCGGCGAGACGCCGGACTTGGTGATCTCGTAGCGCTTATAGGGCTGATGGCCGTTGGGTTCGGTGATGAGCTCGCCGCGATCGATCGGGACGTTGAAGTCCAAATCGTTCGGGTCTATGCTGCCGTGGCCCTCGGACAGCAGCAGGTCGCTGAGGACGATGCCGGGGCACTGGAAACGGTCGGCGATGTTGAAAATTTCGGGGACCATTTTGAAACAATCCAGGATGTCCGTTGGCGCGCCGATGACGCGCGGGTAATCGCCGAATGCGGCGCCGAGCATCTGCCAGAGATCGCCCTGTTCGGTCTTCGTGGGGACGCCGGTGGAGGGGCCGGCGCGTTGGACGTCGATGACGACAACCGGGGTTTCGATCATCGCGGACATGCCGAGTCCCTCGGTCATGAGCGCGAAGCCTCCGCCGGAGGTGGCGCACATGGCGCGGCAACCGCTGTGGCCGGCGCCGATGGCCATGTTGATGACGCCGATTTCGTCTTCCACCTGGCGAACCATGATGCCGAGTTTTCGAGCGTGGGCAGCCATCCAGTGGAGGACGCCGGTCGAGGGGCTCATGGGGTACGCGCAGTAGAATTTGACGCCGGCGGCGGCGCCCCCCATCGCGAGCGCCATATTGCCGGTGAGCACGGCGTACTTGTTCTCGGTCATGGGGAGCGGGTTGGGAAACGGCTCGAACTGCTGGCCAGCGTACTGGTAGGCGGCGCGAGCGACGCCGACATTTTCTTGAATGACGGCCTCGCCTTTCTTTTTGAATTGTTCGGTGAGGACGTCGGCGAGAGGTTGGAAGCTGACGCCCATCATGCTGAGGGCGGCTCCGACCCCGAGTGTGTTCTGTTCGACTTTCGTTCGGCTTCCGCCGGTGAGCTCGCCGACGGGCAGCGGGCAGACGCGGACGCCGGTTGGGACGTCATGGGGCGTGATTGTGTCGGAGTTGTAGACGACCGCGGACCCCGGTTTGAGGAGGTTGAGATGGCGATCCATCGTGTCCTGGTTCAGCGGGATGAGGAGGTCGATGCGATCGCCGAAGCAGGTCACTTTTTCGGGGCTTGCACGTATGGTGAGGAACGTGTGACCGCCTCGGATGATGGACTGATAGGCGTTATAGGCGTATAGATGCAGGCCGCGCCGAGCGAAGATCTTGGCGAAGATGTTGCCTGGGGTGGCAACACCTTGCCCCGCGGCGCCCCCAATCGATACAGCGAAGCTGTACTTCATTTTTCCGTGTCTCCTTTAACGCCGCCTATGAAAGCACGGCTCTAATGCCGTCCGATGAAAGCACGGCCGATGATGCCACGGACCTCGCTGCGCAGGCGGGTTGACGAGAGCTTATGGGGATGCAGCCCGCCTGGCCGCACTGCTAAAAAGGCGTTTTTAGTTTACTCGGAGAGCGGGCGGATGGCAAGAACAACGTATCGGGTG
>JBBDWK010000031.1:0-34901 GCA_040902885.1 Bryobacteraceae bacterium
CGAGCCGAGACAAGCAGTTCCCGCTTCGGCTCACTCTCGGTTGCGGAATCGCTGGCTAAGCCAGACGGCCATTGCTTCCCATTTGGAAATCGGCTATAGTCGCAATGTTCGGTACTTCCCCAATTCAGGAGGCTAACCTTGAAGAGACTCACAGTTGCTTTCGTGCTGGTTCTGTCGGTATTCGCAATTTCCGCTGCCGCGGCCGATATGACCGGTTATATCACCGATGCCGCATGCGCCAACAAAAAGGGCGTAGAGGCGGTGTCGAGCGATGCCCATGCCGGCTGTGCACAGGGCTGCGCGAAGAAGGGTCAGGCTCTGGTGTTTGTGACGGACGGGAAAATCCTCAAAATCTCGGATACAGCGAAGGTTCAGGATCACGTCGGCCACAAAGTCACCATCACCGGCAAAGTAGAAGGCGATACGATCACAGTTGACAGCGTAAAGATGTAGTTTCGTTCCGTTTGCGAGGGGAGCAGGCGCGCTCCTATTGCAGTTTCCCTCTCCCCTCTACCTTCCAGGTCTTCTCCACGGTCCCTTCCCGCACCCCGTACACGCTCTCATGCAGGTTCACCGCCACGCAGATGTGGTTCGGGATTACGTGTACGCGCTCCCCTATCGAGAATTCCCGTTCGGCGCGCCGCACATCGACGTAGCCGTGTTCTTCGTTCATCTTGTGAAACAAACACCCGGGGGCTTCCGCGATCCGTCCGAACGTTGGCTCGCCCGGGCCGTTCGACCGGTCGGACGAGAAGGTCTTCGACCCGCCGTCGATAATCATTTGCCCTTGACGCGCCGTCGAGACCACGGTCGCCAGGATGGACGCCGCGCAGTCCCCCAGCGTGCAGGCGCCGCTCAAGACCGTGTTCATATCGTTGTAGACGTATGTGCCGGGCCGGATCTCGTTTAGGCCGGGGATCTCGTGAGAGCGGAACAGCGTGGGGGTGGAGCCTCCGCTGACCACGCGGATCTCGATGCCCGAGCGGCGGAAACCGTCCAGAATGGTTTGAACCGCCTCAGCCAGCCGGCGCATGGCCAGGTCGCTTTCCTCGCCTTGGCCGCGAATGTGTCCGGGATAGAACGTAACGCCATCGAGGCACAGCCGGGGAAGGCGTTCGATGCCCTGAGCGAGCTCGATCAACTCCTCGCCCGGATTCACCCCGACGCGACCCAGGCCCATGTCCACCTCCGCCAGCACGCCCACCGTCACCTGCGCTTCGCACGCCGCGTCGGAGAGCTGGCGGGCCGCGAACAGGCTGTCCAGCCCCACCGTGACGCGCGTCTTGCGGGCCACTTCCATCAGACGGGTCAGCTTGCCGCGCCCGATCACCGGATAGGCCACAAGCAGGTCGGAGGGCTCGGCCGAGAGCATCACCTCCGCCTCGCCCACCTTGGCCACGGTAAGCCCCACCGCCCCACGGTCAAGCTGCATTCTTCCCAGCGCGGGAAGCTTATGGGTCTTGGTGTGCGGCCGCAGCCGCAGCCCGTGGGCATGGGTATAATCGGCCACGCGCCGCAGGTTGCGCTCCAGGATATCCAGGTCGATGAGAAGCGCGGGCGTCTCCAGTTCGGAAATGTGCATGTTTCCTATAATAAGGGGATGTCCACCACTTTCGCCGCCGTGGCTACTCCCGAGATGATCGCCCGCTACGAGCCCGTCATCGGTCTCGAAGTTCACGTACAACTCGCGACGGCGAGCAAGATCTTCTGTGGCTGCCCCACCAGCTTCGGCGCTCCGCCGAACACCAACGTGTGCCCCGTGTGCATGGGTCTTCCCGGAGCGCTTCCGGTTCTCAACCGCGGGGCGGTGGATCTCGCCATAAGGGCCGCGCTGGCCTTGAACTGTACGGTGCGGCCGTTCTCCCGCTTCGCCCGCAAAAACTATTTTTACCCGGATCTGCCCAAGGGCTATCAGATTTCCCAGTACGACCTGCCGCTGGCCGAGCGCGGCTTCGTGGAGATCGCTCAGGAGGGAGAGGTCAAGCGCCTGGGCGTGACCCGAGTACATATGGAGGACGATGCCGGAAAGAGTATCCACGACGGCTTCAAAGATTCCGGCCGCTACTCTTACGTGGATCTGAACCGCTGCGGCACGCCGCTCATCGAGATCGTCAGCGAGCCCGACATGCGCTCCTCCGATGAGGCCTACGCCTATCTCACCGAGCTCAAGCAGGTCCTGCAGTTCATTGAAGTCTCCACCTGCGACATGGAGAAGGGGCATCTGCGCTGCGACGCCAATGTGAGCGTGCGCCTGAAGGGAGCGGCGCAATTCGGGGCCAAGGCCGAAGTCAAGAATTTGAACTCCTTCCGCTTCGTGAAGATGGCGCTGGATTACGAAATCGCCCGGCAGGTCGCGGTGATCGAGAGCGGGGGGCGCGTCATGCAGGAGACGCGCCTGTACAACGTGGAAAGCGGCGAAACCGCGGGTATGCGCAGCAAGGAGGAGGCGCACGACTACCGCTATTTCCCCGAGCCGGACCTGGTGCCGCTGCGCATCGGCGAGCGGTGGCTCCAGAGCGTTCGTTCGCAGATGCCGGAGCTGCCCGCGGCCAGGCGCGCCCGGTTCGTGGAATCCTATGGGCTCAGGGAATACGACGCGCAGACTCTCACCCTCACCAGAGACTTGAGCGACTACTACGAGAAGGCGGCGGTTGCGTCGGACGACCCGCGCGGAGCCGCCAACTGGGTCATGGGCGATCTGATGGGCGCGCTCAAGGCCGAAGGCCGCGAGATCTCCGATTCCCCCGTAAAGCCCGAACAACTGGGCGAGCTGGTGGCGCTGATTCGCAAAGGCGATATTTCCGGAAAACTGGCCAAGGAAATCTTCCCGAAAATGTTTTCCACCGGCGAGCCCGCTTCGGTCATCATGGAGAAGGAGGGATTGAAGCAGATCAGCGATACGGGCGCGCTCGAAAAGATCGTCGACGATGCGCTGGCTGCCAATCCGAAACAGGTGGAGCAGTATCGCAGCGGTAAGACGGCGGTCCTCGGGTTCCTGGTGGGACAAGCCATGAAAGCCTCGCGCGGCCAGGCGAATCCGGCCGCTGTCAGCGAACTGCTGCGGAACAAACTCGGATAATTATGCTCAAAGAAGGCGACATCGCTCCGGACATCCAGCTTCAGACGGACAGTGACGAACCCTGCGCCCTTTCCAGCCTGCGCGGCCGGAAAGTGGTACTCTATTTCTACCCTAAAGCCGACACACCGGGTTGTACGGTGGAGGCGTGCGAGTTTCGCGACACGAATCCCGAATTCCAGAAAAAAAACGCCGTGATCGTCGGCATCTCGCCGGACGCTCCCCGGATGCAGGCCAAATTCAAGCAGAAATTCGACCTGCCGTTCACGCTTCTGGCGGACGTGGACAAAAGCGCCGCGGAGGCGTATGGCGTGTACAAGGAAAAGAACATGTACGGCAAGAAGGTGATGGGCATTGAGCGTAGCACGTTCATCATCGGCGAAGACGGAAGAATTCAGAAGATCTTTTCCAAGGTGAAAGCCAAAGACCACGCCGCGGCAGTGCTGAGCGCGCTTTGATGACCGGACGTGAGAATCGGCTGCGTTAACGCTCTACCCGCCGGCCTTCCGTGAATTCCTGCAAGCGAGCGCGCGGAAGGCGCTTGAAATTTCCTCTCAAAACGCGACGGCCGCGTCCGATAAGAAAAGACGAGGGTGAGATGTCACCCGGGGAGGTATGTGATGAATATCCCTCCGGTTCAAGCCGGATTGAGTCCGGACCTCGGCCCGGACCTGGATTCGCAGCAGGCGGGCCATTCGCAGGCCGAGGCAACCGAAACTCGCGCACTGCATCGCGCGGTGCGGGAGCTGAACGAGAGCGGGGCGTATGGCGCCAAGAACGAGTTGGTCTTCGTGATCGACCGGGCGACGCGCCGGCCTCTGCTTCGCGTGGTCAATCGGGAGACTCGCGAGGTGATTGTGCAACTTCCTCCGGAGCAGGTTCTCCGCCTGGCGGACGATCTTAAGCTTTTGGCTCCCGGTCTCGAAGAAATCTAAAATGGGTTTCCTTCTGTCCGATATGCGTCCTTGAAGGGCAGGACATGAACAACCCACACCGAACCTCTTACGGCAGTTATCACGACAGCTATCTGGAAGGCAAAGTCCTCGGCGCGGACGGCCTCGAACTGGTGCGCATTCTCTACCGGCTCGCTATCGAGTCCGTTGAGGATGCCTCCAGCGCTTTGAAGACTGGAGACGCGGCCGCGCGCGCGGGCAGCATCAGTCGCGTCCAAAGCGCGCTCACCGAGCTTATCGCTTCTCTCGACCAACAGCGCGGAGGGGAACTGAGCCGCAACCTCGGAAACCTCTACGCGTACATGCACGGCCGCCTTTGCGAGGCGCACATCGAGCGGCAACGCGAGCCGCTGGAAGAAGTCGCAAGCCTTTTGCGCACGCTCTACGCCGGCTGGGAGAGCTGCACGCCCGACTCCGCCGCCAGCCAGCTGCAGTAGTGCGGCTGATGAGCAACCGCTTGTGTTCACCATCCGCTTGGGACTAGCATAGGTGCCGAAAGGATGGTGAACTCAATGCGGTTGCGCGGAACAGCGCAGTTATTGATGGCCTTCGCTCTGGCGCTTCAGGCGCAGCAGAGCATGCCGAGGATGACCACGGTGGAGCCGCCTAATGGCAAGGTTGGCGACGTGTTAGCCGTCGCCGGCGAAAATCTGGATAAGGTGCACGTCACCGAGATCTATCTCACCGACGGCAAGAAGGATCACAAGATCGA
Source organism: Bryobacteraceae bacterium (assembly GCA_040902885.1). Lineage (GTDB taxonomy): Bacteria > Acidobacteriota > Terriglobia > Bryobacterales > Bryobacteraceae > JBBDWK01. The sequence goes on from JBBDWK010000031.1 coordinate 4,742, forward strand.
GATGACCGAACAGGAAGCGTCGTCCATCAAGTTCAAGCTTCCGAAAACCGACCCCGGCCGCTACAGCCTGATGCTGCTGACGGCGGGCAAAGAGCCGAAACTGATTGAGCAGCCTGTCAAGGTGACGGTCGAATAGCGGGCCGTGAAGGCCGTTAGAATTCACTGCCACGGCGGCCCGGAAGTGCTGCGCCTCGAAGATATCCGCGAGCCTCAATTCCGGCCCGACCAGATTCTTCTGCGCGTGCGCGCCTGCGCTCTGAATCGTCTCGATCTCTGGGTGCGTCAAGGGATTCCCGGCATGGAGTTTCCCATGCCGCACGTGCTCGGCAGCGACATCGCCGGCGAAGTGATGGCGGTTGGCGAGGAATGCCACACGGTCCAGCCGGGATGGCGCGTGCTTCTCGCGCCCGGCTTGAGCTGCCGCCGCTGCCCCCAGTGTTTCGCGGGACGCGACAATCTCTGTTCGCGGTACGCCGTCTTCGGCTACGGAATCGGCGGCGGAAATGCCGAACTGCTGGCCGCGCCGGAGTACGCGGCCATTCGCATACCGGACGCGATGAGCTTCGAACAGGCCGCGGCTGTTCCCCTCGTTTTCCTCACTGCATGGCACATGCTGCTCGGCCGCGCGCAGTTGGCGCCCGGCGAGGATGTCCTGGTGTTGGCGGCATCGAGCGGGGTCGGCTCGGCGGCTATCCAGATTGCGAAGCTTTTCCACTGCCGGGTAATCGCCACCGCTGGAGGAGAGCGCAAGCTGGAACAGGCGCGCGCGCTGGGCGCCGACTTCGCCATCGACCATTACCGCCAGGACATCGCCGCCGAGGTGAAGCGCATTACCGCGAGACGCGGCGTGGATGTGGTGGTGGAGCACACCGGCGCGGCAACCTGGCCGGCCAGTCTCGCCTCCCTGGCGAGGAACGGGCGGCTGGTCACCTGCGGCAACACTACCGGCTACGATGTGCGCATCGATCTGCGCTTCCTCTTCACCCGGCAGCAGTCCCTGCTCGGATCCTACATGGGAACACTGGGGGAATTGCACGAAGTATCAAGGTTCGTGTTCGGCGGCCAGTTGAAGCCGGTCATCGACCGGGTTTATCCGCTCGGAGAGGTCGCATCGGCGCATGAACGTCTGGAGAAGCGCGAACAGTTCGGCAAAGTGATTGTGCAAGTGTAAAGCTTCAGGGCGGAGTTTTTGGCTGGCATCATGACAGCAGTGGCTGTGATGCTATGATGTCAATATGAGGACCACGGTCACGCTGGACCCCGAGGTTGAAGCTCTGATCCGAGCTGTGATGAAGGATCGCGGCTTATCCTTCAAGGATGCTCTAAACTCCGCTATATTGGCTGGCCTGACTGCCAACAGGCCGCGACACCGGCGCTTTGTCCAAACCACGTTCTCGCTTGGCGCCGAGCAGAACTTTCGGTGGGATAAGGCTCTCGCGGCTTCTGAGGCAATGGAGGATGAAGAGCTCGGCCGCAAACTGTCGTTACAAAAATGATCCTGATTGACGCTAATCTATTGATTTACGCCGTCAACAAAGACGCACCGCTACATCGAACGGCAAAAGGGTGGCTGGAGCGCACCCTTTCCGGACCGGAGACGGTGGGCCTGTCGTGGAACGTCTTGCTCGCGTTCATGCGTCTGACGACCCGCGCTGGAGTTTTCCGGACACCGCTCCCCGTCGAGACCGCCTTTGATGTAGTTGAGGCGTGGCTCAGTGAACCGTCCGTGGTCGTCATCCAACCTGGACACCAGCACCTGCGCCTGCTTCGGGATCTGATATTGCGCGTCGGCACGGGCGGCAATTTGACTTCAGACGCGCATCTTGCGGCGATAGCAATCGAACACGGCGCGGAACTGTGCACCACGGACAGTGATTTCTCGCGGTTTCCGCGGCTCCGTTGGCGCAACCCGTTGAGTTGAGACCAAGCGAAGAGGACGTGTTAGCCGGCACACAGATACCAGTGGCGCAAGTTGAACGACTCTGCTTATGCCGCCACCAATTGCTTCACGTGACGCCGGTCGATTGACACTCGCTTGTGCCGGTGAGTACTCTGATCGCTGCATTCCGTCAACCATGAACAATCCCCCTATTGGCCTTCGATGTCTCCTGCTGGCGCCGATCCTCATCGCGGGACTTGGGTTCCATGAGCACGTCCCTAACGCGCAAGCGGCCGGGCATGGCGCGTCATGGCATCGCTTCCGGGGGCCGAATGGCTCCGGTGTAGCCGAAGCCGCCGACCTTCCCGTGAAATTCGATGCGGGCATGAACGTGGCCTGGAAGACGGCTTTGCCCTTAGGTCACTCTTCGCCGGTTGTTGCCGGTAACCGTGTCTTCGTCACCGCCTTTCAAGATAAGGACCTGTTGCTGGTACTTGCTTTGGACGCCGAAACCGGGCGGCAGCTTTGGCGGAAGGAGATCGTTCGCGATCGCGCGGCGGCCGTAGCCAACCCGTACAATAACCCCGCCTCGCCGTCCCCAGTGACGGACGGCAAAAACGTTTACGCCTTCTTTCAGGATTTTGGCCTGGTCTCCTACTCCATCGATGGCGTCGAGCGCTGGCGTCTTGCTTTGGGTCCGTTCCGAAATAACCACGGCATGGGGGCCTCCCCAATTCTGTACGGCGACCTGTTGATCCAGGTCTGCGATCAGGATGTTGGCTCATACCTCCTATTCGTCGATAAGCACTCCGGCAGAGTTCGCCGGCGCATTGACCGCTCGGAGTTGCTCGGCGCCGGTTACTCGACACCCGCTGTTTATGAACGAGCAGGCCATCCTCCTCTCCTCATTGCCCCCGGCTCATTCGAGATGATCGCCTATCGGCTTGACACAGGCGAAAAGCAATGGTGGCTGCCCGGTTTGCCGTATTCCCCGCGCTCCGTGCCCGTGTTGGCCGCGGAAAGCGAGGGGCGCGACCTGGTTGTGATGAATGTGCAGACAGCCGTCGATGGCGCCGGCGTGGACGTTCCTGGATACGCGGAGCTGCTCAGCCGCTACGACGCTGACAAGGACGGCCAGTTGTCTCCGCCTGAAGTGAAGGCCTACGGCCTTCTCGCGGGTGGCTTCGCCCAGATCGATATCGACGGCGATGGCTATGTCAGCCGGAAAGAGTGGGAGTTTCGTATCGACGTTTTCCAGATCAAGAATCTTCTGGTCGCCATCCGTCCGGACGGCCGGGGCAATGTGTCGACAGCGGGCGTCGCCTGGAAATATCGCAGGTCTCTCCCAAACGTGCCGTCGCCGATCATCTACCGCAATGTGCTGTACCTGCTGAAAGAAGGAGGCATCGTAACGTCGATGGACCCGGCAACTGGTCGGGTCTATAAGCAGGCACGCCTGTCTGGAGCCCTCGACCCATACTTTGCGTCACCCGTCGCCGGTGACGGCAAGCTGTACATGGTCAGCCAGACTGGCAAGGTGGTCGTGGTGCGCGCAGAGGCGGATTGGGAAATCCTCGCGATCAACAACCTCGACGAGGAGTGTTTCGCGACCCCGGCGATCGCCGGCGATAGCCTGTTCGTTCGAACCCGGAGCGGGTTGTACCGATTTCGCGAGCCAAAGCGATAGCGCTGATATACCATAAGTTCGAGGGCAGGCGCCGTTGGTAAACTACTCTCTCATATTCATCGTCTTCTATGGTTCGATCGCTACCGCTCTCTCAGCGGCAGGAGATGGATCGGATCCTCCGAGATTCGAATCGCACATCCTCCCGATCCTGCAAGCCCGCTGTACGCCCTGTCATGACGAAAAAGTGAAACAAGCGGGTCTCTTGGTCACCGACCGCGATCAGTTGATAAAAGGCGGCAAAACGGGCGCCGCTCTTGTTCCAGGGAAACCCGTCGAGAGCCTCTTGCTGAGCGTGGTGTCCTCCGGAAAAATGCCTCTCGGTGGCAAGAAGCTCACCGGCTCCGAAATCGATCTGATTCGTTCCTGGATCGAAGCGGGTGCTTTGAGGCGGGGCGAAACCGCGACAGCACGCACGGTGACTGAAAGTGAGGCGCTCACTTCCATACTTGGTGCCAAGTGCTTCGTCTGCCACGGACGCCGGACCAGGCAGGCGGGCCTGGATCTCCGGACACGCGCGAGCATCCTGAAGGGCGGCAAGTCCGGACCGGCGCTAGTACTCGGGAAACCCGAAGAGAGTCTGATCGTCAAGCGAATCGTGACACAGTCGATGCCGCCGCCAAACCTGCAGGAGCAGTTCTCTGTGCGCGGCGTTACGTCGGATGAACTCGAAAGACTACAGCTGTGGATTGCCGCCGGCGCGCCGCAGGATACAGAAAAGCCACTGGATGTTCACGCGCAGGCCGATCCCCTGGTCACGGACAAAGATCGCACTTTCTGGTCCTTCCGCCCGCCTCTCCGGCCGGCGATCCCGTCCGTTCGGCCTCAGGATAGGGTTCGTAATCCCATTGACGCGTTCTTACTCGAAAAGCTGGAAGCAAAAGGCATCAGCTTCAATGAAGATGCCGATCGCCGCACTCTGCTGAGAAGGGCGTACTTCGATCTCACCGGCCTGCCTCCGTCTCCGGCTGAAATCGATGCCTTCCTGAAGGACACGGACCCGAACGCATACGAGCGGCTGGTTGACCGGCTGCTCGATTCACCCCACTATGGCGAGCGTTGGGCGCGGTTTTGGCTGGAGGGCGTCGGATATAGCGATTCGGAAGGAGGTACTAGTGCCGACGAGCCGCGGCCTCACGCGTGGCGATACCGCGATTACGTCATTCGTTCTTTCAATTCCGACAAGCCGTATGACAGGTTCCTTACGGAGCAGATTGCCGGAGATGAGATGTTCGACTACAGGGCGGAGAAAGAGTACACGCCTGAGCAGATCGATCTTCTGGCGGCAACGGGTTTCTGGCGCATGGGGCCGGACTCCACCTACAGCACGGAACAGAACTTTCTGCCCGATCGTTTGGACGTCATCGCGGGACAGATCGAGATATTCGGATCTTCTGTCGTGGGGCTCAGCATCGGCTGCGCGCGATGCCACGACCACAAGTACGACCCCATACAGACACGCATCGAAGAATTGGAGAAAGACATTGAGCGGATGACGGCTGAGTACCGTCAGAAGCTCGAGGCGGAGAGAATTGAGAAACTGCCCGCCGAAGTGCGCGAGGATGCGCGAACTGCGGTTGCCACGCCGGAGGCAAAACGATCGGACGTACAGAAGTTCCTGATCGAGCGCTTTGAAACAGCGCTTGCTATCCTTCCCCGAGAGCTTGAAGAGAAGTTCCCCGAGTACCGGCAGAAGAAACTCGGGGCCGGCAAACAGCTCGCAGCCGAGAAAGAGAAGCTGAAGCTCGACCCGAAGCTTCGGGCGCTCTTTGATCTGGGCGCGGAGCCGCCGCCCACTCGGGTGCTCCTTCGCGGGGAATACACGAATCCTGGGCCCCTCGTCGAGCCGGGTGTGCCGTCGGTGCTCCATACAGGGCTGTCACCTTACAAGATTGAGAAGCCGCTGTTCGAGAGTCAAACCAGCGGGCGCCGGCTGGCGCTGGCCCGTTGGCTCGTTCAGCCGAACCATCCGCTGACGGCTCGTGTAATGGTGAACCGCGTTTGGCAACAGCACTTCGGTACCGGATTGGCAAGCACACCGGGAAACTTCGGACGTATGGGTTCGCCGCCCTCCCACGACCGGTTACTCGACTGGCTCGCTACCGAGTTCGTCGATCGGCGCTGGAGCATCAAGACGCTGCACCGGTTGATCATGACCTCGACTGCCTACCGCCAGAGCGCGCGCTTCGATGGGGATCGTCATGCGCAGGATTCGGATGGTGCGCTTTTGTCCCGCTTCCCCGTGCGGCGGCTCGATTCCGACGCTCTCCGCGACGCCATTCTCCGGGTTTCCGGCCGTCTGGACCTGGCTGCGTTCGGCCCGCCCGTGCCCATCAAGGTAATGCCCGATGGGGAGGTGGTTCCAGAGGCATCCGCAAGAGGCGAGCGCCGCAGCATATATCTCTTGAACCGGCGGACGCGTCCGATCACGGCGCTCGAGACCTTCGATGCGCCGTTTCTCAATCCCAACTGTTTGAAGCGGGCGCAATCCGTGGTGTCCTCGCAAGCGCTGCAGTTGATGAACAGCGATCTGGCAAGAGAAAGCTCGCGCTACATGGCTGGGCGGATCATCGATGCTGTGGGCGGAGATCCGAAAGCGCAGATCGAAACAGTTTACGCGACCAGCCTGGCCCGGAAACCTTCGGCGGAGGAACTGCGCCTGGCTCAGAACGCTCTGGAGGCGATGAGCCGGGAGTGGCTGAACAAGCTCGAGGCAGAGAAGCCCGCCGAGCCGGTTCAAACGCGGGCCCACTGGCTGGCCTTGGCTACGCTCTGCCACACGGTCATGAACTCGGCTGAGTTTGTTTATATCGATTGAGGGTATATCGATGGCCCATGGTGCGAACGATACAACGCGGCGAGGCTTCTTCTCGCGAATTGCGGATGGTCTGCACGGGACCGCCTTGGCCTGTCTGCTCGGCAACGATCTTTTGGCCGCCGGCACAGGTGCGGCTTCCGCTCCGAAGTTGTACGATTTGAAGCCGAGACCCTCTCATCATCCTGCCAAAGCGAAATCGGTCATCCACCTTTTTATGAACGGCGGACCGAGCCAGGTGGACCTGTTCGATCCAAAGCCGGCTTTGCAGAAATATGCGGGACAGCCGCCCAGCCGCGATCTGGCGAGCGAAGTTCGGGCGGTACGGGAGACAGGCGGTCTCATGCCATCGCCGTTCCGCTTCGCGAAGCACGGTGAGTCTGGGCTTGAGGTATCGGAGATACTGCCCCACCTTTCGCAGTGCGTGGACGATTTGGCTGTCGTCCGCTCAATGTTCACTACGCATCTGGCTCATGAAGCCGCGCTGTTCCTCATTCACGGCGGGCGCATTCTCTCGACCCGCCCCTCGCTTGGAGCCTGGGTGGTTTATGCCTTGGGCTCCGAGAACCAGAACCTGCCGGCCTATGTGGTGCTCGACGATCCGAAGGGACCGCCAGTCAACTTCATTCAAAACTGGCAAGCCGGCTGGCTGCCCGCGGTGTACCAAGGCACGCGCGTACGTTCGGAGGGCTCTCCGATTCTGAATCTGCACGCGAAAGAGGAATACCCGAAGCCCATAGTGGATTTGAGCCGAAGCCTTCTGCACCGGATGGATACGGAGCATCGCGACCGGCATCCGGGCAACGCCGAATTAGAGGCGCGGATTGCTAATTACGAGCTGGCCGCTCGCATGCAACTGGCCGCCAGTGACGCTTTGGACCTTTCTCAGGAAAGCCAGGCGACAAAGGAGATGTACGGCCTTGATGACGAGCGCACGGCATCCTACGGCAAGCGCTGCCTCATGGCGCGCCGGCTCGTGGAGCGCGGCGTGCGTCTGGTGCAAATCTATATTGAAGGTCAGATCTGGGACAACCACAATGAGATCCGAAAAGGTCTGGAGTACGCCTGCGGCAAGACTGACAAACCGGCGGCAGCCTTAATCAGAGATCTGAAACAGCGCGGCCTTCTCGAGAGCACGCTGCTGATTTGGGGTGGTGAGTTCGGGCGCCTTCCCATTGCTCAGGGTGACATCAACAGTCGGATCGTGGGCCGCGACCATGGTCCCGCGGGGTTCACGGTCTGGATGGCCGGCGGCGGCGCCAAGGGCGGCGCCGTGTACGGTGCAACGGACGAAATCGGGTATAAAGCGGTGGAGAATCGCGTCAGTGTTCACGATTTTCATGCAACGGTCCTGCACCTGCTAGGCCTCAACCATCGGAACTTGATCTTCGAACGCGAAGGGCGCCACGAACGTATCACGGACGAGTTCCCCGCGCGAGTCGTTCAGGAAATAGTCGCCTGACCGAGGAGCTGCACGAGCCTCTGCTCTTCCTCCCGATACTCCGGCCGGCCATGCGCGTTCTCCAGTTCGTGCGGATCGCGAACGAGGTCGTAGAACTCCACTTCACCGTTTGAGTCCACGATCGCTTTGTGGCTGTGGGTTCGGATCATCCGTAAGTGACCTGCCCGTTCTCTCTTTACCAGTTCTTCGAGTTCGTACGGCGTCTGGAGAGCATAGTCTCCAAGCCGCTCGGCAGGACCGAGTTTGCGCGCTTCCTCCCACGTATACTCGGCATCCCCGTTGCCGTATTCCGAATATACGAACGGCCGCCGCGGCGCATCGGGCGTCAGCGGCAAGGGCCGGCCTTCCACGGTGGAAGGGACTGGCAGTCCGCAAAGCCGAAGAAGAGTTGGCATGATATCCACGTGATTCACCAGAGCATCTTCCCGCTGTCCGCGAGGCAGAGAGGCGGGCCACGACAGAATCATCGGCATGCGCACCATGGAGTCCACAAGACTGCCCGTTTTGACCATGAGGTGATGTTCGCCGGCGAAGTCGCCATTATCGGAGACGAACATGAAGATGGTGTTCTCGCGCAGCCCCTTCGCTTCGATCGCATCCAGCAGCCGTCCGAGTTCGTGGTCGAGAAATGCAATCTTGCCGCTGTAGACGCTGAGATACCGGGCCAGATATTCATCTGGAATTTCTCCGCCGCGGATGAGGTAATCGTAAATCCGCATCCGCGTGTTCTTGGTCTTGATTTCACCCTCGCGGAATGGCGGCAGCTTCAACCGGCCGGCCGGCAGGGCTCCCGCAAACTTCTCCGGAACTTCAATCGGAGTATGCGGATCCACAAGCGAGACCCACAGCAGGAATGGTTCCTGCCGGCGGTTCTCCACGAACTCGATAGCGCGCTGGTTCGCCAAGTGCGTTGGAAAGATCTCGTGGGCAAACGGAGCGGCCGAGGGCGGCATGAGCGCTCCGCCCTGGTCTCGCATCCACGTCGCGTGCTCCGAGATCTGTTTGGAGGTTCCGGGCGCAAGCGATGCTCTCCAGCCCGGAGATCCGATGCTGTAGTCGGCGGCGAACCACTTTGTGAGCTGTTGCGGCGTGAAGCAATGATTTTTGCCGAAGATTCCAAGGGAGTAGCCTGCCTGCTGAAACAGCCCTGCCATGCTGGTGGATTCGTCGCTCATCAATTTCTGGTTGTGGCGGGAACCATGCGTGGACGAATACTGCCCGGTCCACAAGGAGACGCGAGCCGGCAGGCAAAGCGGATGCGGCGTATAGGAGTGGTTGAACACAATCCCGGCGCTCGCGAGCCGCTTGAGGTTGGGGGTCTGAAGCGCGTCGGGATTGTAAAGCTGCAGCGCCGTGGCCCGCAGGTCGTCAACGTAGAAAAGAACGATGTTCGGTTTTTTCGCGCGGGAGCAGCCCATAGCTGCTGATAGGGCGCCGGCAGAGCAGAGTTGAGTAAATTTGCGGCGGGTACTTTTCATTCGTTTCCAGGGTGTGGTCACGAATAAAGGAACTGCAGCGGTTTGGCGCCATCGGCGGACAACTTGGTGGGTCGGCCGAGCGGGTTGGTGTATTCCTTGCGATAGTCGATGCCGAGCTTGTCGAAGATTGTCGCCGTGAAGTCGTGAATCTCCACCGGTTTATCCTTGACGTACGCGCCGTTCTCGTCCGTCTCGCCCCAGACCTGACCGCCCGGCACCCCCACGCCAGCCATGCAGAGCGAGAAGGCATTGGCCCAGTGATCGCGGCCGCCGTTGCCATTAATCTCCGGAGTGCGCCCGAATTCGCCCGTGACAATCACCAGCGTTGTCTTCATCAGCCCGCGCGACTCCAGGTCTTCCAGCAGGGTCGCGAAGGCGTTGTCCAACTCCGGCAGAAAGGTGTCGCTCAACGTTGGGAAAATGTTTGCATGGTGATCCCAGGTGTTGAAACCGCGCGAAACGGTGACGTAGCGAACTCCCGACTCTACCAGCCGGCGGGCAAGCAAAGCTCCCTGCCCCAATGAGGTCCGGCCATAGGCGTCCCGCAGCTTCTCGGGCTCTTCTCCGATCTGGAACGCCTTCTTCGCGCGCGGCGATTGCATCAGACCAAACGCCGTCTGGTAGTAGGAGTTCATGTTCTCGATCAGGTTCTGCGAGTCGTACTTGCGGAATTTATCGTCGGCCAGCTTCAACAAAGACCGCCGGTGATCCATGCGGGCCCAGTCGACGCCCATAGGAAGTTCCAGGTCCCGCACTTGAAACTTATCGGTGTTGGGATTGCCGGCATCGAAGGGATTGAAGCGCGGCTCCAGGTAGCCGGCGCCTTCCCAGTATCCCGTCGAGCCGGGCACGGAACAGAAGGCCGGCAGCTCGTTTCGCGGGCCGAGTTCCTTGCTGACAACCGAACCGAGGCACGGGTGCGTGATGCTCGAAAGCGGAAGGTGACCACTGAGGATCAGACCGCAGGCCGGAACATGAACCGGCGTCTTGTGCGTCATGCTGCGGATGACCGTAAACTTGTTCGCAAGCTTCGCCAGACGCGGCAGATGCTCGGTGAAGTGGACCCCCGGAAGGCTGGTCGGAATGGGCTTGAACTTACTGCGATATTCCGGCTTCGAGTCCGGCTTGGGATCGAACGTATCCATCTGGCTCATCCCGCCCGTGAGGAACAGATGAATCACGGAAATATCGTCGCTCTTGGGCGATTGGGCCAGCGCTCGCTGCTGGAGCACGTCTCCCAGCGTGATCCAGCGGAAGGCGGCGATTGAACCGATCTTGAGGAATGACCTGCGATCGAAATCTTCCATGCCCGCTCCTAATGATGAAACAAAAATTCCTTGGAGTTGAAGATCGCCCAGAGGAGATCCTCGAAAGCGCGGCGGCGCGAATCGCGATCGGGATTCGGACCGGCAAGCGGCTTGAGAGCTTGCGAGACTTCTTCTTCCGAGGGATACCGGGTGAGCGCGGCAAGGTAGAGACGCTCGGTCACCTGGCGGTCTGACAGGTTCGCATCGGCCAGCCACGTGTCCAGGTTGCTGCCTGCGGTAGTGATCTGGTGTTGAATGGTTTCGCCGCTAACCAGGTGCATCACCTGGGCCACGCTCGGCTTGGTGTCGCGCTCGCAGATCACTTCGCGCAGGTCGTTGCGGCCGAAGACCTTCATCATGTAGTGCGGTTTCAAAAACGGCAGCACCGGAATGCTCATTGCGCGCTTGCCCAACGGCATGCTCGGGAACTTTTCCGGAACGCCGGTCACTTGCGTCATCGAATCGACGATCTGCTCGGACATCAGCCTGCGGACGATGAACTGCGAATAGTTCACCTGATCCTTCCGGTTGGTTTCGTTCGGCACGGAGGCGAGCTGGTAGGTCCGCGATGTCAAAATCCGGCGCTCGAGATGCTTCAAGCTGTAACCACTGGCCACGAAATCGTCCGCGAGGGCCTGCAGCAACAGTTCGTTGGTAGGCGGGTTGGTGACGCGGAAATCGTCGACGGGTTCCACCAGACCGCGGCCCATGAAGAACTTCCACACCCGGTTCACGGTGGCCCGCGCAAAGTAAGGATTACGCGGGTTGGTGGTCCAGTTGGCCAGTTTGTAGCGCACGTCTTCGCCCGGTTTCTCCGGTTCCAGGTCTCCGTCCAGATATTTTGGCGTGACCGGCTTCTTCGTCTTCGGGTGCAGCACTTCGCCCGTTTCTTTCAGGTATGTACCATTGTGGTTGTTGAAATACATGTCCTTCCGGCTCACGCGGGCAAAGAACGCGGCGAAACCGTAGAAATCGTCCTGGCTCCACTTTTCGAAGGGGTGGTTGTGGCAGCGGGCGCATTCAATCTGTAAGCCCAGCAGGAGCTGGCTGACATTGGTTCCCGATTCCTCGGGCGTGATTTCGCGGCTGACGAAATAGAAGTTGGAGATGCCCTCAAAGTCGTGGCGCCCCTGGCTCACCAACAACTGCCGGACCATCTCGTCGTAAGGAACGTCCTTCCGCACCTGGTCCCGGAACCAGCGCGCGTATGTGCCGCCCCCCTTCTGGCCCGCTTCGTTATAACCCGCGCGGTACATGTCGGCGAAACGCATGGCCCAATGGTCGGCGCGCTCGGGCCGCTCGAGGAGGGCATCGACCGCCTTCTCGCGCTTCCGGGGATTGCTCGATTTCAGGAAGGCCACCGTCTCTTCGATCGTAGGGGGCGCGGCAACCGTGTCGAGATAGACGCGGCGCAGGAATTCCTCGTCCGTGGAAAGGCCGGACGGGATGACGTTGATCCGCTTCAGCTTCGCGAAGACGTGCTTGTCGATGTAGTTGTTTTCCTCCGCCGTTGGATAGTTCTTCATCGGCCGGTCTTTCACGACGATGACCGGCACGGCAGCGGCGCGGCCCAGCATGCGGGCCATGATGGCCGTCTCACCCTCGGTTTCCGCGGTGACTAAGCCATCCTCCTTTACCGATGCGATTTCGGAGATGTTCGAGCTGAAGCGCACGATGCGAGTCAAGTCCCGAACTGCGCCGTCGTTATATTCACCCACTGCGACAAGCTGCACTTTGCTCCCCAGGCCCACCATGCGCCACTCAGGCGGATAGACTTTGAGCGTTCGCAGGCGGGCTTGACCGGGCGCGTCTAATGGCGCGCCCTTCTGCAGCCACTCGAGCATCAGGTTGTATTCGGGAGAACCTATCTTGAACCTCTGGCCGCCGCCATGCGCCACCTGAAACGTGGGCTTCTGCAGAACCAGGCTCTTTGCCGGTTCGTTCCGGTCAATCCGGCGGCCGTCGTCTTTGTTGGCAATCGCTTCGTAGTCCAGTTCGGGATCGCTGCCAAAGAGCGAAAGCTTGAAGCCTTTCTGCCCCCGGACGGACCCGTGACAGTTGGAATTGGCGCAATCGGCGCGGCTGAAAATGGGAACGATATGATTGATGAAACTCAATTCCCGGCGGCGTTCGGGCAGCACTTCCACGGGCGCCTCCGCCGATTTGCCATCGAAGGATACCGTAAGACGCGTCTCTCCTTGGCGGTTTCCCTTTATCACGTGCGAGGCCTCGATCGACGCAAGGCTGGCATCGGCGATCTGCCACGATGCTTCGGCAGTCACATCGCGATCGACGCCCTCTTCATCGGTCGCGATCAGCAGCACGGTCTGCCCGGCGTCGCTGGCATGGGTACGGATCTCGGGCGGATACAGCTTCAATTCAACGGTTCTCGCGCTGAGCGCGCCTGGCAACAAGGCGAGTAACGGAAGAATGAAAGCTCTGCGCATGATTTAGTTTCTCGCTTGTATTTCCGGTTTGACTTCCAGAATAAACGGCGCCGATTCGCCATGGACGGCGCCCGCGGCATCGACAGCTTCCAGTATGACAGCAGCCCTTTGAGCAGGGCCGTCCGCGGAGATGGAAATGACTACGTCTCGCGCGCCCGTGGCAACTTTGGAGCCCGCAAGACGAATGCCCGAAGGAAGATTCCGGCCTCGTATCAGCAGCTCGGACTCCTCCCCTTCTCCTGTGCGGCGAACGGATACTTTCAGGTCCTGTGAACCGCCCGCTTTCACGGTGAGGACGTCGGGAGTGCCCAGCAAAACGCGGGGCGCCGGGGCCACGGTCATCCGCGCCCGCTGGATTTCCATCGGGCCGTAGATGTAACCCGCCGCCGCATGTTGATAACGGACGATAGCCTCGTGCTCCACCGTGCGGCCTTCCATGGCGCCGCGCGCCTTGATCTTGAAATCGAAATGACCGGAGGCGCCGGATTCGGCGCGGACGGGGAGAAGGACAATCGTGCCGTCGATCACGCGATCCACGCCGCAGGTATCCTTGACGACCGAGTCCTTCGGTTCCGCGCTCTGAGCCTCCGCAACAATCCCCGGTGGTAAACCCTCGGCCCAGACTTCCACCGGTGTATTCCAGCCCGCGCGCCGGCGAATGCGCACCTGAATGGTATCCTTCTGTCCCTGATAAAGAGCCTTGACGGGGTCGCGAAGCTCAACGATAAAATCGGGCGGCGTGCGCTGCACGGTCAAGCGATAGACCAGTGAGTCGCCGCCGCGGTACATTCCGTCCCGGATGGCCGCGTAATAAACGCCGTCCTTCTCACAGCGGAAACTCAGATCGGGATCGAGTTGGAACTCGTCGCTGCGGTCGTCTCCCCCGGGATCGTCGGCAAAAACGAGTTTTTGTCCTTCGCCGTCGAGCACCGTAATGGTGGGGTCCAGGTGATAGCCGAGCTTCATGGACTCGGCACGGAAGACTAATGTTTCCCCGGCACTGGCCTGGAAGCGGAAATAATGCGAGGCCCCTGGCTGCTCGATTGCGCCATTCAGCACGGCCGACGCGGATACCGGGAGGGCCTTCGCCAGTTCGACGGGAGGCTGCTTAACGGTTACCTCGGGGAGATTGGACACTCGCAATTCCGTGGGAATCGCGATCTCCAAACCCCGATGGCTCGCGTGGATGCGGTATGCGCCCGGCTTGAAATCGGAGGGCAGGCGGAAACGCCCTTCGAGTTTGCGCGAGGATCGGTTCAGGATCTCGCCTTTCGCCGCGCGGTCGCCCAGCCATAACTCATCCACAAGGTCGAGATGCGAGCCGCTAAGAGTAATCAACGTAGTCTGGCCGGCTCCGAGACCTGCTGGGAGGCTCCTCAAAACGTACGGAAGCCGGCCAACCGAGAGGCGATAGTCGGACAAGGGACCGCCGGCCAGGGAACCCACGCGAACCGTATATTCGCCCGCTTTCTCGAAGGTGTATTCCAGGTGCGGTTCGGCAAAGATGGTCGAATCGTCCACCCAAACCAACTCGTTGCCGCGATCGTCGAGAATGGCGAGCTCCGCATCCAGCCTGGAGCCGTGCCGCGCGGCGCTGACGTCGAAGACAATCGCTTCTCCGGCTTCGGCGCGGAACCGGAAATGGTCCCAGTCTTCCGCTCCGATGACGCCGTTTACCAGGACGGGGAGAGTGAGAGGCTGCGGCTTGCGCCAGTCGTCGTTCGGCTCTGTTTCGCGAACTTCCGGAAGGGCGCCGACATCGAAGACGCCAACGTAGACTCCCCGCTCCGTGGTCAGCCAGAAATCGCGGCGGCCCACTTCCGCGTCCGCCTCTGCGCTTACGTGGAGCGTGAGTTTTGAACCTACCGACGAGAGAATTTCCGCCCGAACTCCCCTCCCGGCGAAATCCACCGACTGGGCTCCATGCAAATTCGCGCCCGTCATTTCGATTTTGGCGGACGTGCCGCGCTGAAGACCGTGCGGGAAAATGCCGCGCACTGTGGGAGCGGGCGAAGGCAGGTCCGCGTCGAGACCGGCCACCGCCATTGGCAGCAGGCCGTACAGCAGCAGTTGTCTCGCGATTCTCATCCGCGTCCTCTCAACGGACCACCCCTATACAATATCAACACCCGGACAGACCACACCAGACCAAACTTGCCGCCCGCCGCACAATCACAGTCCTTCCGGGCGCGGCGTTTCCGGATCCAAGGGATAAATGGGACGCGGCACCCGCCGGAACGGAAGCGTTCTCAGGTTCGCGGTGCTGACTCCGGGCGTATCGACGACAAAGATGGCCTTGGCGATCGGCTCATAAGCCGCCCGGAAACCATTGGGAGACTTCACCACTACGATCTTGCAGTATGAGGGGTCGATACCGTGACTTCGGAACAGAGCCGGGTCTACCGTCATTGCCGATCGCTCGGCAATCAGGATCTGAACCTGGCCGACCTCGAGCACGACGCTGCGTCCCATCTCGGTGGCGATGCCTGTGTTGTAGCCGCGGGCTCGCGCGATCCATCGTCCATCCGAAATCAGCTTCACGTATCCCTTGACTGGGACCGGCCTGGAATTCTTGCGGTCGAAGCAGCCGCCAACCCTCATACGAATGGTGTTGCCCACTCCGGCCGCCATGGCGCAGGCTACGGCTACGGGATCGACCAGGAAGATCGCCGCCGGACCATTCAGCGGGGCCTTGACCAGATGCTTGAGAACGCCCGTGCTGTCTCCGGGGGAACCGGAACCCGTGCTGTCGGAAGACTCGGCCAGCACCACTAGCCCTTCCTTGACGCGCAGCGCTTCGGCGATCGCCTCTTCCACGGGCGTGAGCTTCACTTCGAAGGCGGCCTTGTTGTCCCAGAGACGGCGCGCGATTGCATCGGCCTGCCGCCGCGCACTACGAACGTCGGCATTGGTTACCGACACAACGGCGCAGCCCATCTCCTTGATGTCCATCCAGGGCTGCACCGGAAAAATGGAGACAGCTTCGGCCTTTCCCGCCTTCTCCAGTGCTTGTGCGGCCTGCATGAGATTATGCATCGGCCCGCGGTACGTCTGCGCGTTCTCGGCGGGAATAATCAGCGGCAACTTGCGGCACACCATCGTGGGGCGAACCTCGCCGCTTACGGCTTTGAGCATCAAGCGGGCCGCCTTCTGGCCGGTCTCAAACATGTCTATGTGGGGATAGGTGTGATAACCGACGATCGCATTGGCGTTCTCCACCATGGCACGCGTGATGTTGGCGTGAAGATCGAGCGTGACTACGATGAATTTGTCCGGACCGAGTATTTCACGGGCGCGGGCGAGCATGAAACCCTCGACGTCGTCTTCGCCCTCCGCGGTCTGCGCACCATGCATCGCGAGCAGGAGAGCGTCGGCATTGGCGCCTTGCAGATGGTCCTGAAAACATCGCGAGAGCTTTTCGAAATCGGCCTTCACCAGGCGGTTAGCGGTGATGGCCCACGCAGCGCAGACCGGGGTAATCTCGATCTCTTTCTTGCCGGCCAGCACATCGATAAAGCCGCCCATCTCGGTCAGCTTGCCTTCATGCCGCACAAAGGCTTCTCGCCCATATACGGGTGAGAAGTCTTCGTACTTCGTATAAACGGGAGAGAAAGTGTTGCTCTCCTGGAGGATTGAGCCTATAGCAATTTTCACTTCACTCTTCGCCTCGCCGCGATCAGAATACCAGCTTGAGACTCATCTGCCCGACGCGCGCCGGTCCCGCCGAGGCGATGATGCCGTAGTTGGGAGTGCCGAGCACGTTGCCCGGCGCGCCGAAGTTGGTCCGGTTGAAGAAATTGAAGAATTCTCCCCGGAACTCGAGGTTGAGCTTTTCGCCGAAACGGAACGCCCTCTTGATGTTTACGTCGACATTCGCAAGGCCCGGCATGATCAGGGTGCGCGTTTCTTCCGAGCCGAACTCGTACATCGGAGGCGCGACGAATGCGTCCGTATCAAACCATCGGCCGATGCTGCGCTCGCTGCTGGGGAGATTGCCGTCGCGAAGGCGGTTGGCGCGTTGCTCGCTGCCGGAATTGAGGCGGGCGCTGCCGCCCTGCACCTGCACGTTGAACGCGCCACCGGACTGAATCGTCACGATGGAGCTCAACTGCCAGTCTCCGGCGATGAAACCCAGTGCGCCACCCTGGTTGAGGAACTTCTTCCCTCGCCCGAAGGGCAGCTCATATACGGCGCTGCTCACCCACACGTGCATGCGGTGAGAGCCGGACAGCCCGCGCTGGGATAGGTTGTTGTATGTCTGCGATGTGGCGGCGCCGGTGGGGTTGCCGGCCACCGAAGAGAAGGCTTGGTCGATCGTTCTGGAGAAGGTGTAGGAGCTCAGAACGGTCAGGCCATCGCTGAAGCGGCGCGTGTATTTCAAGGTTCCCGAGTTGTAAAAGGTCTTCGCGTCCGAGCGGACCTGCGTCAGCACTCCGTATTGCGGCAGGCGGCGGCGCGTTTGTATAGGTCCGGGGCCCGGAATGGCGTCGTTGAAGTTGACGTTACGGTCGCCGCCCAGGGCATAGTTGCCGGCGTAACCGATCTCGATCGCATTATTCGCGGTGATCTGTTGCGAGAGGTGCAGAGAACGCAGTTGCGAATATCCCGCGCCAAAATCCGAGGTGAGCGCGCCGTAATTGGGCGGTGGCGGCGTGCCGGCCACGGAGCTGGGGAACGGGTTGTCCCAGGTGATGGGCGGGGCGCCGGGATTGGCGAAGTAATTCGTGATTATTGCCCAAGGCGGATTGCTCCCCAGCCGGAACAGAGCCAGGTTCATCGTGTAGTTGTAGTAGATGCCGTAACCGCCGCGGATGACGGTCCGCTCGCTGCCGAAAGGCCGCCAGGCAAAGCCGATGCGCGGCGCGAAATTGTTCCACTCGCGCGGATAAAAGGCGTCGCCGGCCTGCATCGGAATCGGCTGGCCGGCGGCGAAATCGAAGCTGGTGACTTCGCCGCGCGCATCGTGTACAGGCGTGCTGGGCTCCCAGCGCAGTCCGAAGTTCACCGTAAGCCGCGGCGTCACCCGCCAATCGTCCTGAATAAACAAACCCGCGCGGACGTTGCGCATGCGGATGGTCCACGCACTGTTGCCGACTATGCTCTGCTGTGGCAGGCCCAGCAGGAAATCACCGACGGAGTTGCCCGATCCGACGGGGTTATTGTTCTCGAAGTTGAACTGACCGCGAACCGTGAGCCCCTGCAGGCGGTCCGACCTCACCTTGCGGATATCAAAGCCCATCTTGATGTTGTGCCGCGGCTTGTTGATGGTGAGATTGCTCATCGCCTGCCAGACTTCGTCGGGCTGTATTAGCGGGTTATTGGTGAGATCGCCGATGCCTGTGTAGCCTGCGATGGCGATGAATGGGAAACCGTTGGTCTGCCCGGCGGCGGGAATGTTGGGGATTCCCAGCTCGTTCAGAATGCTGAAGTCGGTGTTCTCGCGGGGGTCCGCCTGGAAGATGAAGCTTCGGTTGTACGCGATGCGCGACTCCTGGATGACCGTCGGGCTCCAGATTCGCGTGTGACCCAAGACGACGTTATAGGCCTTGAGGCCGGTGCGGCGCTGGAAGCCGGGAAAGAACAGGGGATCGGGACGGTCGCGGTTGTCGTAGGCGCCCCGGGCGAAGATGTTGTCCTTCTCGCCGAACCGGTGATCGAGCCGGTGAATGGTCGAGTTGCTCGTCGTCGGAACGGGAGCGAGAACCTGATAATTGAAAACCTGGCCCGGCGTGTTGACCTGGGGGAAATATTTCAAAATGTTCTGCGACTGGCTGGTAATCCGGTTTGCCGGAATGATGTTCCCCGGGAACGGCTGGCCCGTGACGGGGTCGACCACGGTTCCCGTGAACGGAGCCCCGGCGGAAGTCCGCGTCATGTTACCGGCGCGCTGCTCGTCGGTCGGAAAGATGAAGCGGCCGAACTGCTCCTGCCGGATTCGAATGCCTTCATAGTTCGAGAAGAAGAACGTCTTGTCGCGGCCGTCGTAAATCTTGGGGATGTAGACGGGACCGCCTACCGTTCCGCCAAACTGGTTCTGGCGCAGCTTCGGCTTCGAGGTTGGGAAGAAGCCCCGCGCGTCCATCTTGTCGTTGCGGAGGAAATTGAACAGCGTGCCATGCAAAGAATTCGTGCCCGACTTGGTCACGATGTTGACGTTCGCTCCCGCCTGGAAGCCGAACTCGGCCGAGAACGTACCCGTCTGGATCTTGAATTCCTGCACCGCGTCGATGGAGGGGTTGAAGGAGTTCCAGTTATAGAAACCCACGTTCATGGTCGCGCCGTCGAGGTTCCACTCGTTGTCCGTGTCCCGGTTTCCGTGAGCCCAGATGCCGATACCGCCGGCGAGGAAGTTCTGGAGTGTGGCGCCACCCGGAATGCCGTTCTGGATGTTGGGCGTGAGCAGCGCGAGCGTGTTGAAGTTGCGGCCATTGAGGGGAAGCTCGACCACCCGCTTGTTCTCGATGACGTCGCCGAAGACCGCGTCCTCCGTATTGATGATGGGCACCTCGGCGGTGACGTCGATCGACTCGGTTACGCTGCCGGTCTGCATGGTGATGTCCAGGCGAGCGCGTTGGGCCACCTGAAGGATCAGACCCTTGTTCACTTCCGTGCGGAAGCCGTTGGCGGAGAACGAAACCTCATACTCGCCGATAGGAAGATTGGTCAAGATGTAATTGCCGTCCGAGGCCGTTTTCCCCTCGCGGACCTGGTTTGTCGCCACGGCTTTGGCTTGGACGGTGGCGCCTTCGATGGTGCCACCCGAGGCATCCTTGACAGTTCCTATGATGCTGGCCGTGGTCACCTGGGCCAGAAGCTCTGTGGACGATAACAGCAGAAACGCGGCAACTACCGGGGAGAATCGGGCCATGCTTGCCTCCTGAGCGAATTGGTATGCAGTGGTCGTATGCTACAAGCATACCGGTATGGTTGTCAACTGGAAAACAATCCCCATCCGGATTGACAATCTGGGTCCACCTGCGCTGAAATGGCTTAGTCTGGTAGGACCCCAGTAAGCCACTAAATGGAGAAGAGTCAACCTAGAGCTGCCGTCCCGGTGCCCGTCCAGCTCCGCTCCGTTCTTTCCGAGGAAATCAACCGCGGCCTTTACGAAGAATCCGGCAGGTTGCCGTCCGAGCGGTCGCTCGCCGAACGTTTCGGAGTTTCCAGAACTTCCGTGCGCGAGTCTCTGAACGCTCTTGTCCAGGACGGCGTTCTGGTTCGCATAGTTGGTAAGGGAACCTTCATCGCCTCGGCGTCCAACGGTCTCCAGAGCGCCGCGCTTGAGGCGACCGGGCACCTCGCATTCCTGATCGGCGAGAATATCTTTCACTTCGTCCAGCCGGGTTACAGCCGGGTGCTGGTCGGCGCCGAGCAGTTTTGCCGGCAGCAGGGCTACCGGCTTTTGTTCCACTCCGTGGGCGAGGAAGAGGACGACCCCAATCTCGGCTTGCCCCAAGGCCATCCGGACGGAGTTCAGGGTTGCCTGGTTGCAGGAGGGCTGCGAAAGAAGACTCTGGACCGGCTGTTGGAGTGGCAAGTTCCCATCGTGCTCACGGACTTGATTGTTCAGGACGAGAACACCAGCGTGGTCGGACCCGACTATGCCAGCGGAACGAAGCAAGCCCTGGAGCATCTGGCTGGACTGGGTCATACCGAAATCGGTTTTATTGGTTTCCCGAATTCGGAGAAATATCAGGCCTACTGGCAAACACTGGAGAGATTGGACCTGCGCTACAACCCCCAGTTTGTCCACTTCCTGCAACTGCCCAACCTCGGTCCCGGGATCCTGGCGGGCTATCGGGCCGCGCAGTGCCTTATGGAATCGGGAATCTTGCCCAGTGCGCTGGTGGCCACTAACGATCTGGTTGCCATGGGAGTCATCGAAGCGCTCAGCATGGCAGGAATCGAAGTGCCTCAGCGCATGAGCGTCATCGGCTTTGACGACCTGGGGAGGGAGGTGAGTCCTCCCCTGACCACAATTCGCTCTTACCCCGAGGAGGTAGGACGGATTGCCGCCAAGATGTTAATCGATCGTCTGACCGGAGCCGCCACCCACGTCCGCGTTGCCGTTCCGACCGAGCTCCTAGTGCGTGGCAGTACGGCAGCACCATACCACAAGCAGACAGGAGCGACCCGTTGATCACAAACTGGGACAAGTCCCGCCAGATGCTGGAGCGCTCGCGGCGTTCGTTAGCCGGGGGCGTGAGCAGTCCCTTCCGCGCGAAAGCCCCGGTGCCACTGTTCTTTGAGGATGGACAGGGCGCCAGACTGAAGGACGTGGACGGCAACGAGTACATCGACTACCAGCTTGCCTGGGGTCCCATGATCCTGGGCTATAGCCACCCGGCTATGGTAGAGCGCCTGCGCAGGCAGGTGGAAAAGCCGATCAGCTATGGCGCGCAGCACGAATTGGAGATCGTAGTCGCGGAGAAGATTCAGGCCCTGGTCCCGTGTGCCGAAAGAGTCGCTTTCACGTCGAGCGGGAGCGAGGCCGTGCAGTTGGTCCACCGTCTGGCACGCGCTTTCACGGGCCGTCCTTTGATTCTGAAATTTGAGGGGCACTATCACGGCTGGATGGATTCGGCGCTACTCAGCTACAAGCCGGGGGAGAGCGAAGTGGGGCCGCTCGATTCTCCCTTTGCCGTGCCTGGTTCCTGCGGCCAGGTAGCGAATGCGGTTGAGAACGCAGTGGTTGCTCCATGGAACCGTTTGGACATTCTGGAGCGGATTCTCGAGACGAACAGGGACCAGGTTGCAGCCATCATGATGGAGGCGGTTCTCTGCAATAGCGGATGCCTGATGCCAAGGCCCGGGTACCTGGAGGGAGTTCGGAAACTGGCCGACCGGTACGGCGCACTGCTGATCTTCGACGAAGTGATCACCGGCTTCCGCCTGCACCTGGGCGGCGCGCAACAACACTTCGGTGTGACGCCTGACCTCGCCACCCTCGGCAAGGCAGTCGGCGGCGGAGTGCCTCTCAGCGTTGTGAGCGGCCGTGTGGATATCATGGAGCAGATGTTCACGGGCGGAGTATCCTTTGGCGGAACGTTCAACGGCAATCCGCTTTCGCTGGCGGGCGCCGACGTCTGTCTGACCGAGCTGAGCCGGGACAACGCGGCGGCTGTGCGGCACGCCAATCAGATGGGGGAATGCCTGATGCGCGGGATTCGCGAGTTGGCCGCGGCACGCGGCATCCCGATGCGCATAACCGGATTTGGCGCCGCCTTCTGCCTGCACTGCACCAGTGTGGACGACCTGGTGGACTATCGCGATACCTTCCCGGACAATCGCGAGGTGCTGCAACGCCTGCTGCATGCGGCATTGAGCGAGGGAGTCATTCTCGTGCCGGATGGGCGCGCCTACGTTTCGGCGGCGCACACGATAGGCGATATCGAGGAAACCCTGGAACGCTTGCGTAAGGCGTTCGACAGACTCTGAGAGTCAGGCATGAATCCCGACGACCGCTAAAAGTGCAGCCGAAGCGTGTACTGCACCTCGCGTCCGTAGTTCACCTGACTCGTGATCCCCCCGAACTGGGTGCTCGTGACAGTCAGATTCGGGTTGCCGGGCATCACACTGTTGGTCAGGTTATAGCCCTCCAACCGGAACTCGAGCTTGAAGCGTTCGGTCAGATCGAAATTCTTGGACAGCGTAGTGTCCAGATTCCAGTAGCCCGGACCCGTGATGCCCTCATACTGAAACGGGTTGGTGCGCGGAGTGAAGGGCGTCGCCAGCCTGAATACGGAGGTGTCGAACCACTGGTTCCACGTGCGGGGGCTCTTGCCGGGTTCGCCGGTAACATCCAACTGGCCAAACCTCAAGAAAGCGCCCGAGTAGCCTACAAAAATGCTGCTGGTGGACCATCCGCCCAGTATTGCGTTCAGGACGGGATGCATGTTCCTCCCGAACTGCCGCCCACGGCCCATGGGGAGATCGACGGTGCTTCCCAGCGTCATGCGATGGCGCGGCGAGTTCGAAGGGATCATGGTGAGCTGGTTGGCGTACTGGTCGGGCGCATTGAAGAAGGCTCCCGTACGCTCGCGATTATAGTTATAGCCCCACAAGACGCTGACGCCGGAGGAAAAGCGCCGCTGGACGCGAAGCTGAAGGGCCTTATAGCGATTATCCACGCCCGGCATGAAGGTTTCCGTGAGATTGCCATACTGGGGATACGGCCTGAGAAGCGTCGAGAGGGGTACCGTCCTCTGGCCGCGCAATTGCCCCGGCATGAGGCTTGCAGGCAAGCCGAAGAATGGATTGGCGACGGCCGCGTTCAGCGCATTCTTGTGCGTGTAGCCGAGTTGCGGGTCCACCATGTTGAACTCCTGGCCGAACCCCGCATTCCCGCCCTGGCCCTCCGGAACCATGTTGTGTCCGAAATTCATGAAGAAGGTGGCATCCACCTTGAAGCCGTTGACCAACTCCCGCTCCACAGTGAAATTGAGCCGGTCGTTCATCGGCGTCTTGAGATCCTGACGCGCCCATCGGGTAACATCGGTGGATCCCAGGTTCGTGTTGCGTCCGTCAGCCCTCCCGACCGGCAGGACCAGCGGATTCGTGGCGGGGAACGGATCGCTGAATACGCCTTGCGGGACTCCCTGCAACTGGACCGGGCCGTTCGAGAGCGCCGAGTAGCCGTCCGTCGAAGGAAGTATCCACGAGTACCCGAGGACGCTCATCAGCGGCACCGCATAGCGAGCGTAGCCTACGCGGATGGCGGTTTTGTCGTTCGCACGGATCGCGATTCCCAGACGGGGAAGGAAGTTTTTCCTGGGCGCCTGGTAGAGTCCCGGAGTGTCATTGTCCGTGTAGACCCAGGCGCCGTTATAAGTTGGCGAGACAGCGCCCGGAATGGTCGCCACCTGGGGCGGCATTACCGGGGGATTGCCTTGGAACTCCGGGATTGGACTGGTCAAGTCGAGATAACGCGCCATCCGGCCCTCTCTTTCGCTCGGGGCCGTCTCATACTCGTAACGCATCCCGAGGTTGAGGGTCACGCGGCGGTTCAACTTGAAATCGTCCTGGAAGAAAAGCCCATACTGGTCCTGCTTCGTGTACCGCGGCGACACGTACCGCGCCGATAGGCTGTTGTCGATGGCGCCAAGCTGAAAGGTGGCCCATGGACTGCCATAGAGGAGCGTGTTCGGAGAATTGAAAGTATTGGCCGTCAGGTTCGCGGTAAACGGGAACGAGCCCAGGTTGGGTAATTGCGAGTACTCATAGGCATGGCGAAACGCCATTCCGACCTTCAGGTAATGCCGGCCGCGGTCGTGGCCCAGGCTGCCCTGATACGAATACTTGCGCGGGCGGTAGCTCCACCAGCTCGACTTTCCGAACGTCGCGTCGCCAATACTTAGATTGGGGTAATACACAGCCGGCATGTCGGAGGTGTAGGGCTTATACCAGGGATTGTTGGGCCAATACTTTTCCAGGCCGGCCTCGCCCAGCTTCGCCCACTGCGAATCGTACTCATCCTCGGAGTACACCACGCCCATGCGGAAGTTGATCACAGTGCGGGCGCTCACCGTGTACACGCTGTCCACCGCGGCGTTCAGCGCGTCCATCAAACCACCGTTATCGGAAGTGGTGGCCGGGCTGTTTCCATAGTTCGGGTTATCCAGCCGTGTGCGAATCACACTGTACCTGCCGAATATTTTCCAATTCGGCGTGATGTTCCAATCCGTCCGGTTGGAGAAATTCCAGTAGTCCAAAAACCAAGGGTACCCGGTGCGGAAGTTATTGACACCCGTGAGGTCGTCGCCGGGATTGTTTGGTTTCCAGATGTCGCTCAGAAACGCCCGGGACGTGGGATCGATGCGCGATGCCGGGATTCGATTACCGGCAAAAGCGGCCCGCGTAACGGCGTTCGTGGTTGTATTGGTTTGCGTCGTCCACGGATCGAAAATGACACGCAAGTCCCCGGCTTTCGTCAGCGTCCGGGAAAAATCGCCCTCGCGTTCCAGGTCCGTCGGCAACGTCATGACCTTGGTGTACGGCTGCCGGTTCTTCCACTTCTCGTACGTGAAAAACGTAAACAACTTGTTCTTAACGATCGGCCCGCCGAGCGTGCCGCCGCCCACGTGGTTCCTCACCATGTTGGGCGCCCGGGTGAATGCGTTGGAAACCGCGTTGAACTTCGGGTTGCGTCCGAAGTAATAAAGGCTGCCGTGGTACTCATTGGTTCCGGCCTTCATGCCCACGTTCATTACGCCGCCGGCTGAGAAGCCGGATTCGGCATCCACGGAGTTCTGCTGCACCGTGAACTCCTGCACGGCATCCATGGGCGGGGAATAGGAACCCCGCGAGCCCACACCGATGGGAGAGCCGTCAATCTGGACTTCATTGCGCCCGCTGGTCTGGCCGCCTACGTCCACGCCCGTGGTCGAGAGCTGATAGAAGGGGTTGCGCTTCGAAACGTCCGAATACCGGTTGACAACCGCCGGATCCAGGAGCGCCAGCGTAAACGGATTGCGCGCAAGCACCGGCAGTTCTTTCAGCATCTTGCCGTCGATGGTTCGCGACAGCGTTGTGGTATTGAACTGAAGCTGTACGGCCGACTCGGCAACCGTTATGGTCTGAGTCACATCGCCCACCTGCAGGGAGACGTTAATCGTGAGATCGGAACGCACGAGCACCTGCAGATTTTCCTGGCTGAACCTGCCAAACCCGGCGCTATCCGCGGTCAGCGTATAGATGCCCGGTTCCACAAAGTCGAACAAAAAGCGGCCCGATTCGTCCGCCGTGCGGACCGTGGTCAGGCCTGTGTTCGTGTTTTGCAGCGTGAGCTGCGCTTGCGCGACGGCAGCGCTGGAAGGATCGGTAACGACGCCCTGAACACGGCCTCGATAATCCTGACTCCAGGCGAGAGATCCGATCAGTATACCGATCAGAGGGAGCAGCGAAAGTTGGCGAGTCATAAGAGTTAAGAGTAGCGTTCGACCCGCTCTGCCAATCAGGCGAGCAGTTCCCGGACCACCTCGCCGTGCACGTCGGTAAGCCGCATGTTGCGCCCGGAATGGAAATAGGTCAGCAGCGTGTGGTCCAGCCCCATCAGATGCAGCGTGGTCGCGTGGAGATCGTGAACGTGAACCTTCCGCTCCACCGCTGCGTAGCCAAAATCGTCCGTGGCGCCGATCACCTGACCGCCCTTCACGCCGCCGCCGGCGACCCACGAGCTGAAGCCGCGCGGGCTGTGGTCCCGGCCCTTCGTGTTCTGGCTGGTCGGGGTGCGGCCAAACTCGCCCGTCCACACAATGAGCGTCTCGTCGAGCAGGCCGCGGCTCTTTAAATCCCGGATCAGGCCGGCGATCGGCCGGTCTGTTTCGCCGGCATGCTTCTCGTGATTCTTGTCGACGTTGCCGTGCGCGTCCCAGTTATCGTCGCCGTGGCCGCCGCCGGAGTACACCTGGACAAACCGAACTCCGCGCTCCACGAGACGGCGGGCGATCAGGCACTTCCGTGCGAACTTCTCCGTACGCGGCTCGTCCAGACCGTACAGTTTGCGAGTTTCGTCGCTTTCCTTCGTCAGGTCCACCGCCTCCGGCGCGGCGACTTGCATGCGGAACGCAAGTTCATAACTCGCGATCCGCGCCGTAAGCTCGGAATTTTCCGGTCCCGGCGCGCCCTTCATCTCATGCATGCGGCGCAGCAGGTCGAGCTGCTGCCGCTGCTGGGCGCGGGTGATGCCGGGGCCGGGTTCCAGAAACAGGACAGGATCGCCGGAGGTGCGGAATTGAGTGCCCTGGAAAGTGGCGGGCATGAATCCCGAAGACCAGTTGGGCGGTCCCGAAATCGGGCCGCCGCGATGATCCAGCAGCACGACGAACGCGGGCAGATTCTGGTTCTCCGTACCCAGCCCGTAGGTAACCCAGGAGCCGAGGCTTGGGTAGCCCTGCCGGATAAAGCCGGTATTCATCTGCAGCAGGCCGCTGCCGTGGGCGAAGCTGTCCGCCCAGGTTCCGCGAATGACAGCGACGTCATCGATGCACTGGCCCAGGTGCGGATACAAATCCGAAACCTCGATTCCGGCCTGCCCGCATCGCGTGAATGTGCGCGTGGAACCCAGCAGCGTTCCAGGCTTCCTGACCTTCAGCAGCGGGTCGTCGTCGAGGTTCGGCATCGGCTCGCCATGGCGCTTGACCAGTTCCGGCTTGGGGTCGAAGGTATCCACCTGACTCGGCCCTCCATACATGAACAGGAAGATGCACGACTTCGCCTTCACCGGAAAGTGCGGCTTCTTTGGAGCCAGCGGATCCACGGCTGGCGAGAGCTCCGCCGCCTGCGCGAAGAACCCGCTCTGGGCGAGAAGCCACGTCAGCGCAGTTCCAGCGAAGCCGCCGCCCATCTCCCACAAGAACTCGCGTCGCGACCTTCCGCAGAATTCGTTCGGTCCCATTCGACTTTCCTTCAATTCAAGTAGAAGAACTCGTTGCCGTTCAGAAGCACCAGCGCGAATCCCTCCAAGGCTCGCTGGCGCGGTGTCCTGTTGTCCCGCGTTCCGGCCTCGATCTGCCGCTCCTGTTGTACCAGAAATTCACGAACGGCGTGCCGCTCTTCGGGATTCGGAGCGCGGCCGTACGCCAGGGTAAAAGCCAGACCGATCTGTGCATCGGCGTCATTGCCCGCCTCCCGTTCCAACCTCTCTGCAAAGGCCCGCGCCTGTGCTCCCGTGAAGTCGCCATTCAGGAACGTGAGAGCCTGCGGTCCCGTCGTTGAGACCGTCCGCTGCTCGCAGCTCGAGGTAGTATCGGGAGCGTCCATCACTTCGAGCTCGGGCACCGCGAGGCTCCGCTTCGAAAAAATGTAGACGCTGCGACGCGCTGCTTCCTGGGAATCCGACTTGCCCCATCCATCGCCTGGCCTGGACTGGCCTTCGAGTACTGCACGGGGCAGGTCCGGAAAGATGCTGGGACCGCCCATCTTCAGAGTCAGTTTTCCGCTTACTGCCAGCATCCCGTCGCGAATCGCTTCCGCCTCCAGGCGCCGCGGCTTCCAACGCCAGAGCAGCGTGTTTTCGGGGTCGGCTTTGCCCCGCTTTTCATCCCACGCGGCCGAGAGTCGATAAGCCGACGACATTACGATCAGCCGGTGAATGTGCTTCAGGCTCCACCCGGAGGCGACCAACTCGGTAGCCAGGTAATCAAGCAGATCGGCATGCGTGGGGCGCTGGCCCATCACGCCGAAATCGTTTTCGCTCGCCACCAGACCCTCGCCGAAGTAGCCCTGCCAGATCCGGTTCACGATCACGCGGGCAGTGAGGGGATGATCTTCCCTGGTAAGCCAGCGAGCGAGCCAAAGCCTTCGCCCCGTCGACTTGCGCGTTGGCTGGATCTGAACCGGTTCGGCCGATCCGAGCACTTCGGGGACCCCCGGCTGCACTTCTTCGCCGAGGCTCACCGGGTCGCCGCGCTCCAGCAGTTTCGTGGCCGGCGCTTCGGCACTCTCCTCATACCAGATGTAAGCCCGGGGAGGCTCCGGCGAACGCGCCCCGTCGATGGCGGCGATTTCGCTCCTCGCAGTTTCGATCTGATTCCGTTCCGGCGTCTCCGCCTCTTTCAGAATCTCCTCTTCCAGCCGACTGTTGAATTCCTCGACGAGTTTCTTCTGCTCTTTATTCCGCCTCCCGGCGGGAGTCGAAAACGCAAGCACGACCTCGGCATGCCGTAGCCACGCGACGTCTTCGCCCCGCGCCTTGTCCTTGGCGGCAAACATGCGCCGCATCACCGCGCGGCGTGCCTCCTCCAACTGCTTTTCCCGCTCGGCCACTTCGGCGTCGGCCTTTTCCTTCGACTTCAGGTAGGCCGTCAACTCAGCTTCCGTACCCACCAGGCGATCGAGGTCCTTGCGGTCGTCCTGCGGCCGCTTGAGCGGGGTGAAGATTGCCAGCGTTCGGTAGTAATCCTTCTGGCTGAAGGGCTCGAACTTGTGATCGTGGCAGCGGGCGCAGCGCAGGGTCACGCCGAGGAAGGCCGTTGCCGTCACACCCAGCACATCGTCCAACTGGTCGTAGCGATCCAGTTGCGGCTCGGCCGGCTCGTCGTCCCATGTGCCCAGCCGGAGAAACGTGGTTGCGATCTGCGTCTCCGCGCTGGATCCTTCCATCTCATCGCCGGCGAGCTGTTCCATGATGAAGCGGTTGTATGGCTTATCGCTATTGAACGCCTGGATCACATAGTCGCGGTACCGCCATGCATTCGGCTTTGTTCCGTCCCGCTCGTACCCGTTGGACTCGGCGTAGCGCACCACATCCAGCCAGCGCCGCGCCCATCGTTCGCCATATTGCGGCCGGCTCAGCAGGTCTTCCACTACTTTGTCCCACGCAGTGGGCGAGCGGTCGGCGAGGAACACCTTCTGCTCGGCCGGCGTCGGCGGAAGGCCGATCAAGCCTAAGTAGGCGCGGCGCAGCAACGCCGGGCGGTCCGCCGGCGCCACCGGACCGATGCCCTTGCTTTCCATCGCCTTCATCAGGAAGGCATCCACCGGTGTGCGTACCCACGCTTGATTCTTTACGGTGGGAACCGCGGGCCGCTCCGGAGGTTGAAAAGCCCAATGCTCGCCTCTCTTTTTGGACTGGCCGGTTTGAGCGGCGGCTGGGCCGCTGTCCGCTCCGCTGTCAATCCACTCGCGGATGATTTTCGCCTCGGTGTCGGGGACCTTCTTCGGTCCCATCGGCATAGTTCTGTCGATGATGCGCTGGTACAGCAGGCTGGTTTCGGCGGAGCCGCGTACGAGTGCGGGACCCTTGCTGCCTCCGTGCAGCATCGCTTCGGGGGTTCGCAGGTCCAACTCGCCCATTTTCACGGCGTCGCTGTGGCACTGCAGGCAGTGGCGGGTAAGGATGGGGACTACGTCCTGCTCGAAGCCTGGTTCGGCCGCCGCGGACAAGGCTGTGCCGACAAGCCAAGCGAAGGCAAGCCGGGCGGCTATCATTACCATCAGATCGTACTGGAGCCGCCGGTGAACTTCAAGTTTCCATGTTCCAAAGCCCAATTGGTCTGCGGTGGACAGCACCATGAGCATACCGGTATAGAGCCCGGCTGTTGCGCGTTTTTGATAATGTCCCCTTGAGCGTTCATTAGAAATGTCCCC